>NZ_JALNUX010000005.1:0-437784 GCF_026544185.1 Pseudomonas sp. GM_Psu_1 | reverse complement strand
AGACGGCGCCGCAAGCTGAAGCCGCGCGGCCGGCCGCGGCCGATCAGCAGCACGCTGGCGCGCTGGTCGCGGGCATGGCGGACCAGGGCGCGGGCCGGATCGCTGTCGCGCAGGGTCAGCACCTCGCCGCCCAGGCGTTCGGCCAGGCGCTGGCTGGCCTGGAGGTTGGCGCGGGCGGCGTCGTCCAGCGGCTGGCCGGTGTCGACGTGGACCAGGGTCCAGGGCAGGTGGCGCTGGTCGGCGAGGCGACTGGCATGGCGCACCAGGCGCTCCGCCGAAGGCGCGGTGCCGGCGCCGACGATCAGGCGACCCAGTAGCGGCGGGGCGGCCTGGCCCTGCTGGCGGTATCTCAGGGCGAGCGCCGAATCCACCTGGGCGGCGGCGGTGCGCATGGCCAGCTCGCGCAGGGCGGTGAGATTGGTCTGGCTGAAAAAGGCATCGATGGCCGCGCGCGCCTGCTCGGGCACATAGACCTTGCCCTCGCGCAGGCGCTCCAGCAATTCCCGGGGTGGCAGGTCGATGAGCACCAGGTCATCGGCATCGAGCAGTACCTGGTCCGGCACGGTCTCGCGCACCTGGACGCCGGTGATGTCGCGCACCTCGTCATTGAGGCTTTCCAGGTGCTGGACATTGACCGTGGTGTAGACGTTGAGGCCGGCGGCGAGCAGGTCTTCGACGTCCTGCCAGCGCTTGGCATGGCGACTACCGGGGGCGTTGCTGTGGGCCAGTTCGTCGACCAGCACCAGTTCCGGCGGATCGGCCAGCAGGCCTTCCAGATCCAGTTCGCTGAGCTTGAGGCCGCGGTGCTCGACCCGCCGCAGCGGTTGCTGCGGCAGGCCGGCGAGGAGGGCGGCGGTCTCCCGGCGCCCATGGGTTTCGACGATCCCGGCGCGCACCCGGCGGCCCTGGCGCAGCGCGGTCTGGGCCGCCTGCAGCATGGCGTAGGTCTTGCCCACGCCGGGCGCCGCCCCCAGGAAGACCTTTAGACGGCCACGGCCTTCACGGTGTTCGGCGAGCAGCGCTTCGGCGCGCCCGGTGCTGTCGGTCATTTGCTCAGGTCTGCCAGGGCCAGGTTGAGGAGCAGGACATTAACCGTTGCCGGACCGAAGCGCGAGGTGCGCGTCTGTTCGCTCACCAGGGCATCCAGGCGTTCCGGGGCCAGGCCGCGCGCGGCCGCGACCCGGGCGATCTGATAGCGGGCGCCGGCCGGGGTGAGGTCCGGGTCGAGGCCGCTGGCGGAGGTGGTCACCAGCTCCTGGGGCACCGGGCCCTGGCCGGTCACCTGGACCTCGGGCAGCGCCTTCTCGATCCGCTCGCGCAGCGCCGGTGCCGACTGGGCCAGGTTGCTGGCGCTGCTGGAGACGGTGGCGTAGTCGCCAGCCGAGGGGCGCGGCTGGAACCACTCGGGGCCGCTGAATTTCTGCGCGATCAGGCGTGAGCCGACCACGCTGCCGTCGGCGCGCTGGATCAGGCTGCCGCCGGCCTGGTCGGCGAACAGCACCTGGCCGAGCACCGTCACCAGCAGGGGGTAGGCGCCCCCGGTCAGGGCGCTGAGCAACAGGAGCATCAGCACGGCGGAACGCAATTGCATGAGCATGGCGGTCTCCTCAGACCAGACCCAGGGCGCCGAGCGCCAGGTCGATAGCTTTGATGCCGACGAAGGGTACGACGATACCGCCCAGCCCATAGATCAGCAGGTTGCGGCGCAACAGGGCGGCGGCGCTGGCGGCCTTGACCCGCACTCCGCGCAGCGCCAGGGGAATCAGCGCGACGATGATCAGGGCGTTGAACACGATGGCCGACAGGATGGCGCTCTGCGGACTGGCCAGGTGCATTACGTTGAGCACGTTCAGCTGCGGATAGATGCCGGCGAACAGCGCGGGCAGGATGGCGAAGTACTTGGCCACGTCGTTGGCCACCGAAAAGGTGGTCAGGGCGCCGCGGGTCACCAGCAACTCCTTGCCCACCTGCACCACGTCGAGCAGCTTGGTGGGGTCGGAATCCAGGTCCACCAGGTTGGCGGCCTCGCGGGCGGCCTGGGTGCCGTCGTTCATCGCCATGCCGACATCGGCCTGGGCCAGCGCCGGGGCGTCGTTGGCGCCGTCACCGCACATGGCCACCAGCTTGCCCTCGGCCTGTTCGCTGCGGATGCGCTCCAGCTTCTTTTCCGGCGTGGCTTCGGCGATGACGTCGTCCACCCCGGCCTCGGCGGCGATGGCGGTGGCGGTCAGGGGGTTGTCGCCGGTCACCATCACGGTGCGGATGCCCAGGGTACGCAGCTCGGCGAAGCGCTCGCGGATGCCCGGCTTGACCACGTCCTTGAGGTGGATGGCGCCCAGCAGCCGGCCTTCGCCGCAGACCAGCAGCGGGGTGCCGCCACTCTTGGCGATGGTCTCGATCTCCCGGGCCAATACCTCCGGCAGGTCGGCGCGGGTCTGGCCGAGAAATATCAGCACGGCGTCCACCGCACCCTTGCGATACTCGCGGCCCTGCCAGTCGATGCCCGACAGGCGCGTCTCGGCGCTGAAGGGAATGGGGATAACCTGGGCGCGCGGCGGCTCTTCCAGCGGGTGCAGGTTGCGCAGGTACTCCACTATCGAGCGGCCTTCCGGGGTCTCGTCGGCCAGCGAGGCGTAGAGCGCACCCTCGGCCAAGCCCTTGGGCGTGATGCCGGGGGTAGCGTACAGGGCGCTGCAACGGCGGTTGCCGAAGGTGATGGTGCCGGTCTTGTCCAGCAGCAGGGTATGGACGTCACCGGCGGCTTCCACGGCGCGCCCCGAGGTGGCGATCACGTTCAGTCGGACCAGGCGATCCATCCCGGCGATACCGATGGCCGAGAGCAGGCCGCCGATGGTGGTGGGGATCAAGGTCACCAGCAGCGCCACCAGGAACAGCAGCGGCAACTCACCACCGGCCAGGGCAGCGAAAGGCTGCAGGGTCACCACCACCAGCAGGAAGATCAGCGTCAGGCCGATCAGCAGGATGTCCAGGGCGACCTCGTTGGGGGTCTTCTGCCGCTTGGCGCCTTCCACCAGGGCGATCATGCGGTCCAGGGTCGACTCGCCGGGGTTGGCGGTGATGCGCACCCGGATCCAGTCCGACACCACCCGGGTGTTGCCGGTGACCGCTGAGCGATCGCCACCGGATTCGCGGATCACCGGTGCCGATTCCCCGGTAATGGCCGCCTCGTTGACCGCGGCCACGCCTTCGATGATCTCGCCGTCACCGGGGATCAGTTCGCCGGCTTCCACCCGCACGATCTGGCCCTTGCGCAGCGAGCTGGCCGGCACCATCCGGTGCTCGCCGTTTTCCTCCAGGCGGGCGGCGAGATTCTGGCCGATGCCCTTGAGGCTGTCGGCGCGGGCCTTGCCACGCCCCTCGGCGAGGGCTTCGGCGAAGTTGGCGAACAGCAGGGTGAACCACAGCCAGAGGGTGATCTGCACCGCCACCCCGGTGCTCACGCCATTGTCCGGCGCCAGGCACAGCAGGGTGGAAAACAGCGCGGTGATCTCGACCACGAACATCACCGGCGAGCGGATCTGCTGGCGCGGGTCGAGCTTGACGAAGGCCTGCCGCAGCGCCTGGCGCCACAGGGTGCCAGGGGTAGGAGTGGGCAGGGTGTGGGTCTGGGCATCCATTTCAGCGGACTCCGAACAGTTGCAGATGGTCGGCGATCGGCCCCAGGGCGAGCGTCGGCAGGAAAGTCAGGCCGCCCACCAGCAGCAGGGTGATCACCAGCAGGGTGACGAACAGCGGGCCGTGGGTGGGAAAGCTGTTGGGGCCGAGCGGCACGGGTCGCTTGGCGGCCAGGCTGCCGGCGATGGCCAGGATCGGCAGGATGTAGCCGAAGCGACCGATCAGCAGGGCCAGGCTCAGCATCAGGTTGTGGAAGGGGGTGTTGGCGCTGAAGCCGCCAAAGGCCGAGCCGTTGTTGGCCGTGGCCGAGGTGTAGGCATAGAGCAGCTGGCTGAAGCCATGGGGGCCCGTCGCGCCGATCCCGGCCACGCCGGCCGGAACGCTGGCGGCGATGGCGCCCAGCACCAGTACGCCCAGCGGCATGACCAGCAGGGTCGCCACCAGCAGCCGTACCTCGGGGGCTTCCAGCTTCTTGCCCAGGTATTCCGGGGTACGACCCACCATCAAGCCGGCGATGAAGACGGCGATCAGCACATTGAGCAACATGCCGTAGAGGCCGGCGCCGACGCCGCCAAAGATCACCTCGCCGAGCATCATGTTGAACAGGGCGATCAGGCCGGTCAGGGGTGCCAGGCTGTCATGCATGGCGTTCACCGAGCCGTTCGATGCCGCCGTGGTCACCGTCGCCCAGAGCGCCGAGGCGGTACCGCTGAAGCGGGTTTCCAGACCCTCTAGAGACGCCCCCTGGGTGATCGACAGGCCGGCCAGCGCCGGGTTGGCGTGATTCTGGGCACCGATGGCCACGGCGCCTCCGACCACCAGCAGGCCGAACATGGCGGCGAAGATCGCCCAGCTCTGCCGCCGATCCTTGACGTAGTGGCCAAAGCTGAACACCAGAGCGGCCGGAATCATCAGGATGGCGGACAGCTCCAGTAGATCGCTCAGCGCCGTGGGGTTCTCGAAGGGGTGCGCCGAGTTGACGCCAAAGAAGCCGCCGCCGTTGGTACCCAGCTGCTTGATCGCGATCTGGCTGGCCGCCGGGCCCAGCGGCAGGGTCTGGCTGGCGCCTTGCAGGGTGGTGGCATCGACATAGGCGGCGAAGGTCTGGGGCACGCCCTGCCAGATCAGCAGCAGCGCCAGGGGCACGCACAGCGGCAGCAGCACATAGAAGGTGGCGCGAAACAGATCGACCCAGAAATTGCCGATCTCCTGGGCGCTGCGGCGGGTGATGCCGCGGGCCAGGGCGGCCAGCACGGCGACGCCCACCGCGGCGCTGACGAAGTTCTGCACGCCCAGGCCGACCATCTGGCTGAAGTAGCTCAGCGAGGCTTCGCCGCTGTAGGCCTGCCAGTTGGTGTTGGTGACGAAGCTGATGGCGGTGTTCAGCGCCAGGGTCCATTCCAGGCCGGGCAGGTGCTGCGGATTGAGCGGCAGTTCGCCCTGCAGCAGCAGGATGGCGAACAGCAGGATGATCCCCAGCAGGTTGAACAGCACCAGGGCAATGGCATAGGTGCGCCAGTCCTGGCCACGGCCATCGGTGCCCACCACCTTGAGGGTCAGGCGCTCCAGGGGCCCGCCGACAAAGGTCAGCCAGGTCCGCTCGCCTTCCAGCGCGCGGTAGAAGTAGCGCCCCAGGAAGGGCGCGGGAAGAAAGGTCAGGGCCAAGAAGGCCAGGATCAGGAACGCGGCTTGGCTGTCCATGCCGCCTCCCTAGGACCGGCCGGCGCGCAACAGCGCCGCCAGCAGATAGACGAACAGACCCAGTGCCAGGAGCAGGGCCAGAAGATTCCAGGGGGTCATCGCGAGTTCTCCAGAGACGGCCGTTGCCGCGTGGAGAAATTGTCGGGAGGAGGGGTGTAAAGAAGCGAGGCGGGGAGCGGTGGCGGGGCGTAAAGAAAGCGTTAAATCGGCCCCGCTCGCCAGTGCTGGCGGGGCCTTGCGACTATTGCTTGGGCGCGGCTTGCTGTTCTTCCTTGGCCTTCTTGTTGGCCTCGTGGTGACCGATGGCACAGCCCGCGGCGGCACCGGCGACGCCGTGACCACCGGCGACATGACCCGCGGCGCCGCCGACCACGGCGCCCTTGACGCAACCGGCGGCGAAGGTAACTTGGCTGGCGCCGAGCAGGAGAGCAGACAGGGCAAGGGTAGGCAGGAGCTTCATGGTGGCGACCTCTCGTGGGTGCGAAGTAATGTCCTGTAACAATTGACCTGGCGGCGCTCCGGGGGTTCGCCGCCTTGTGCAAATCTTCCGTGGACAAGCCGCATGCCAGAGCCTGCCAGCCGCCAGGCTACGGGTGGGGCGCCTGATGCAGGACGGCCCAGTAGGCTGGTTTCGGCCGTTGGTGGCGGTCGAACAGCAGCGGCTGGTCGTCTCCCGGTACGCCGGGCGGGTTGTTCAGATAGCTGTGGTCGTCGGCCACGCCCCACCAGGTCACGGCGCTCACCTCGGGGTGCCTCAGGACCATGGCCATGAAGTCGCGATAGCGTTCGGCCTGAAGGTCCAGCCGCTGCGGCAGACCGAGTACGGGGTGGTAGTCGTGGTGCTGATAGAGACTCATGTCCAACTCGGTGATCTGGTTTTCCAGCCCCAGCTTGGCGAAGGTGGTGAGCGACTGATCGATGGCCGCCAGGGACGGCCAGTAGATACTGATATGGGTCTGGTGGCCGATGCCCTGTACCGGCACGCCCTCGGCCAGCAGGCCCTTGACCACCCGCGCGAGGCAGTCGCGCTTGGCGGGCTCGTGGGTGTTGAATTCGTTGATGAACAGGCGCGCCTGGGGATCGGCGGCATGGGCGGCGCGAAAGGCCTCGGCCAGATAGTCCGGACCGACCACCTGCAGCCAGCGATCGTCACGCAGGCAACTGCGCTGATTGGGGTCTATGGCCTCGTTGACCACGTCCCAGGCATAGACTCGCCCGCGGTAGTGGCCGACCACCGTGGCGATATGCGCTCGCAGGCGCTGCAGCACCTGCTCTCGGGTGGCCGGCTGCCCATCGGCACCCTGCCAGAACCAGTCCGGGGTGTGGCTGCCCCAGAGCAGGGTATGGCCGCGCACCGCCAAGCCGTGCTGCTCGGCGAAGGCGACGATGGCATCGGCCGGCCCGAAGACATAGCGATCTTCCTGCGGATGGATGCGCAGGGGCTTCATGGCGTTCTCGGCCACCAGGCTGCCGAATTGCTGCGCCAGCAGCGCCCCGTCGGGGCCTGCCAGTTGATCGGGTTCGATGGCGGCGCCGATCTTCAGGCGCCCGCCATAGGCCGCCGCCAGGGAGCGGGTAGCGATCGGCTCCGCGGCCAGGGCAGCGGCACTCCAGAGACCCAGAGACACCAGCAGGGCGAGCAGAGTACGCGGCATCGGGATGACCTCCCAGCATCGGTAGTGGGTGGCTGGCGGCCGTTCAGCCATGGGTGTGCGGCGACTCTTCCTTGGCGTTCGCCGCCAGGTGATGGCCGATGAGGCACCCGGCCACCGCACCGGCGATGGCATGGTGACCGGCGACATGCCCGGCCACCCCGCCGACCACGGCACCCTTGATGCAAC
The DNA here is from genome assembly GCF_026544185.1 of Pseudomonas sp. GM_Psu_1. Lineage (NCBI taxonomy): Bacteria > Pseudomonadati > Pseudomonadota > Gammaproteobacteria > Pseudomonadales > Pseudomonadaceae > Pseudomonas > Pseudomonas sp. GM_Psu_1. The sequence continues at coordinate 430,606 of NZ_JALNUX010000005.1, read as the reverse complement.
CCGCCGCCAGACTCGCCTGGCTGAGGGCGAGCAGGAAAAATGACAGGATGATGACCGCAAGACGTTTCATGGCAGGTATCCGAGGCGTGCTGGAGCGCCGAAGGTAACGGCACCCGGGTTAACAGGCGCTTAAGACCAGCGCCTATGCCGCTGCCCGCGTAGCGTGGAAAACGGCGCAGCCTTTTCCACCGACAGCCATCAAGGCCTCTCCCGACGGCTACGTGGACAAGCTTCGCGTTGTCGACCCTACGGCGAAATCCCCATAAAAAAACCGCCCCGAGGGGCGGTTTTTCAGTACCGAACGCTACGTCAGACTTCGACGGCGGCGATACGGGCCTTTTCCGCGCTTTCACGGAATTCGGCGATCTGATCGAAGCTCAGGTAGCGGTAGACGTCCGCGGCCATGCTGTCGATGCTCTTCGCGTATTGCATGTACTCCTCGACGGTGGGCAGCTTGCCCAGGATCGAGGCCACCGCTGCCAGCTCCGCCGACGCCAGGTAGACGTTGGCGCCGTCGCCCAGGCGGTTGGGGAAGTTGCGGGTGGAGGTGGAGACCACGGTGGCGTTGGCGGCAACGCGGGCCTGGTTGCCCATGCACAGCGAGCAGCCCGGCATTTCCATACGCGCGCCAGCCTTGCCGTAGATGCCGTAGTAGCCTTCCTCGGTCAGCTGGTGCTGGTCCATCTTGGTCGGCGGCGACAGCCACAGGCGGGTCGGGATCGAACCCTTGACCTTGTCCAGCAGCTTGCCGGCGGCGCGGAAGTGACCGATGTTGGTCATGCAGGAACCGATGAACACCTCGTCGATCTTGTCGCCGGCCACCTGGGACAACAGGCGGGCGTCGTCCGGATCGTTCGGGGCGCACAGCACCGGCTCGTTGACCTCGGACAGGTCGATCTCGATGACTTCACTGTATTCGGCGTCGGCATCGGCGGCGAGCAGTTCCGGGTTGGCGATCCAGGCTTCCATGGCGCGCGCGCGGCGCTCCAGGGTGCGCGGGTCACCGTAGCCTTCCTCGATCATCCAGCGCAGCAGGGTGATGTTGGACTGCAGGTACTCGGTGATGGACTCGGGCGACAGCTTGATGGTGCAACCGGCGGCGGAACGCTCGGCGGAGGCATCGGACAGCTCGAACGCCTGCTCCACGGTCAGGTCTTCCAGGCCTTCGATCTCGAGGATGCGGCCGGAGAAGATGTTCTTCTTGCCCTTCTTCTCGACGGTCAGCAGGCCCTTCTGGATGGCGTAGTAGGGGATGGCATGCACCAGATCACGCAGGGTGATCCCCGGCTGCATCTTGCCCTTGAAGCGCACCAGGACCGACTCCGGCATGTCCAGCGGCATGACGCCGGTGGCCGCGGCGAAGGCCACCAGGCCGGAACCGGCTGGGAAGGAGATGCCGATCGGGAAGCGGGTGTGGGAATCGCCACCGGTGCCGACGGTGTCGGGCAGCAGCATGCGGTTCAGCCAGCTGTGGATGATGCCGTCGCCCGGACGCAGGGAGACGCCGCCACGGGTGCGGATGAAATCCGGCAGGGTGTGGTGGGTCTTGACGTCGATGGGCTTGGGATAGGCCGCGGTGTGGCAGAAGGACTGCATCACCAGATCAGCCGAGAAGCCCAGGCAGGCCAGGTCCTTCAGCTCGTCGCGGGTCATCGGGCCAGTGGTGTCCTGGGAACCGACGGTGGTCATCTTCGGTTCGCAGTAGGTGCCGGGGCGCACGCCCTCGACGCCGCAGGCCTTGCCGACCATCTTCTGCGCCAGGGTGTAGCCCTTGCTGCTCTCGGCCGGCTGGTCCGGCTTGTTGAACAGGTCGGTCGGACCCATGCCCAGTTCGGCACGCGCCTTCTCGGTCAGGCCGCGGCCGACGATCAGCGGGATACGGCCGCCGGCGCGGACTTCGTCCAGCAGCACGGGGGTCTTGAGTTCGAAGGTGGCGAGCACCTCGTCACTGCCGTGGCGGGTGACCTTGCCGGCCTTGGGATAGACGTCAATGACGTCGCCCATTTCCAGCTCCGACACGTCGAATTCGATCGGCAGGGCGCCGGCGTCTTCCATGGTGTTGTAGAAGATCGGGGCGATCTTGGAGCCGAAGCAGAAACCACCGGCGCGCTTGTTGGGCACGTAGGGGATGTCGTCGCCAAAGAACCACAGCACCGAGTTGGTGGCGGACTTACGGGACGAACCGGTACCGACCACATCACCGACATAGGCGACCGGGAAGCCCTTGGCACGCACTTCCTCGATCTGCTTCAGCGGACCGATGCTGCCTTGCTGCTCGGGCACGATGCCGTCGCGAGCCATCTTCAGCATGGCCAGGGCGTGCAGCGGGATGTCCGGACGCGACCAGGCGTCAGGCGCAGGAGAGAGGTCGTCGGTGTTGGTTTCGCCCGGCACCTTGAACACGGTCAGGGTGTACTTCTCGGCGATTTCCGGACGCTTCTTGTACCACTCGCCCTCGGCCCAGGACTGCATGACGGCCTTGGCGTGGGCATTGCCCGCCTTGGCCTTCTCGGCCACGTCGTGGAAGGCGTCGAACATCAGCAGGGTGTGCTTGAGTTGTTCGGCGGCCACAGCGCCCAGTTCGGCGTCGTCCAGCAGCTCGACCAGGGTGGCGATGTTGTAGCCGCCCTGCATGGTGCCCAGCAGCTCGGTGGCGCGCTGCTTGGAGATCAGCGGGGACTGGGCTTCGCCCTTGGCGATGGCGGAGAGGAAACCGGCCTTGACGTAGGCGGCTTCGTCGACGCCCGGCGGCACGCGGTTGGTAATGAGGTCGACGAGGAATTCTTCTTCGCCGGCCGGGGGATTCTTCAGCAGTTCGACCAGACCGGCCGTTTGCTCGGCGTTCAGCGGCTGGGGCACGATGCCCTGGGCGGCACGCTCTTCTACGTGTTTACGATAGGCTTCAAGCACAGGTTGACCCTCATCAGTGGTCCAATATTGCGTCCGGGGGCTGGCGCCCCGAAATGCATTCGGCAGGGTAAGACGGGGGAGGCTGCGGGCAGGACCGCCGTCGCGCCGGACGCATTCCGCCGGAAGCTGTTTTCAAAGTTTTACGCCGGCTGCTGAAAAGCTGATCTGCAGCAGGGCGGTTGATGAGGCCGCCGCTGCCGGATCGCCGGATACTTTGCTCGTGACGCTTTGAAAACAGCTTCGTATCGGACATTGCGCCTATAAGGCTGCCTAATTCTACGCCAAGCCTCGAGCGAAGTTAAGCGCCGCGTTGTCGCATCGCTGCGTCGGCTGATTAGACCTTGGCCGCAGGCTGCTACCGGCCCAGGTGCGCGAAGCGCCCGCTGAAGGGTTTGGCGATGGGGTAGGCCAGGTCACCGTGCTTGCTGGTGCCCAGGCCCAGGTCGACCAGGGATTCGGCCAGCTTGACCGCGGCGCTGACGCCTTCGATCACCGGAATGCCGATGGCTTCGCTCAGGGCCTCGCGCAGATCGGCCATGCCGCCACAGCCGAGCACGATGGCGCCGGCGCCTTCCTCGTCACGGGCGCGGCGGCCCTCGGCGGCGATCAGTTCGATCAGGCTGTCGTCGGCGGCTTCCAGGGCCAGCACCGGCAGGTCGATGCAGCGCACCGAGGTGCACAGCTCGGCGAAGCCGTAACGCTGCAGCAGGTGCTCGGCGATGATGCGCGTGCGGGTGAGGGTGGTCACCACCGCGAAGCGGGTGGCCAGCAGGCTGGCCAGGTGAAAGCCGGCTTCGGCGATGCCCAGTACCGGCCCCTGGGCCATTTCCCGCGCGGCCAGCAGGCCCGGATCGCCAAAGCAGGCGATGACGTGGGCCGCGCAGCCTGCCTCGACGCCCTTGCGCATCTCTTCGATCACCCCTACCGCGGCCACGGCCTCGTCGTAGTGACTTTCGATGGACACCGGACCGGCGTCCGGATTGCTGGCGAGAATGGTGGTGCCCGGTCGGGCGATGGCCTGGGCCGCGCGACCGATCTTGGCGGTCATGCTGGCGCTGGTGTTGGGATTGATGACCTGAATCTGCATGGGAGCCTCAGCTGCGTTTGAAGATGCTGCGGAAATCGGGCTCGGCGGCCGTGGGCCGGTCGATCCGGAGGGATTCGCGGATGAGGCGCAGGTGCTGCGCCATCCACTCGCTGGCGGCCGTGCCGTCGCCGCGGGCGAGCAGGTCCAGCAGGTCTTCGTGCTGACCGCAATCGCAGCCCAGGCTGTGCCGCGAGCCATAGATGGCGATCAGCAGCGAAGAGCGACTGGCCAGTTGGGCCACCTGTTCGGTCAGCACCTGGTTGTCGGCCAGGGCGGCGAGTTCGACGTGAAAGCGCGCGGAGAGCTGGATCGCCAGGCTGTGGCGGCCGCCATGCTGCGCTTCGTGCTCTTCGAGGCACAGTTGCCGTAGGGGCGCGAGCTGGGCGCTGTCGACGCGGGCGGCCACCAGCGGCATCAGCGCCGGTTCGATCAGTTGGCGCGCAGCGAGGATGTCCTGGGCCTCCTTGGCGCTGGGTTGGGCGACCTGGGCGCCGCGATTGGCGCGCAGGGTCACCAGCCGCTCCAGGGCCAGCCGCTGCAGCACCTTGCGAATGCCGGTGCGGCTGATGCCGAAGGTTTCCGCCAGGGTGTCTTCCGGCAGCCGGGTGCCCGGGGTCAGACGATGCTCGACGATGGCTTCGAGAATGTCCTGGTAGATCCGTTCGTCCCGGGGCGAGGCGGCAACGGCGAGCGACGAGGGTACTGCACTCATGGGCTGACTCCGGCGATTTGCCTGAATTGTATACAAAGTCTCGGGCGACGACGATGGGCGAATGCGTTCCGCCTCGTGCGCCAAGGTAGCGCCTGTCTGCCACCAAACGCCCCAGAGAAGTGCATATGCGGTAACGCTTGCAAGCCTGGGTTAGAGCCTTTTTTCTCTAAAATTCTCTATCGAGCCAGGAGGTTAAGGACATTTTCCGGTAGCTGGCACGTTCTCTGCCTGATGGATTGTATACAAAACAAGGCGGGTGCCGTATGCAGGTGCCCGCTACCACGGAGGAGGCGATTCATGAACCAGCAGATTCCCCCGGGCTACAGCCCACGCCTGTACAACGAAGACCTCGGCCCGGTCGAGCAGAAATGGAGCTGGTACAACATCTTTGCCTTCTGGATGAGCGACGTGCACAGCGTTGGCGGCTATGTCTTCGCCGCCAGCCTGTTCGCCCTGGGGCTGGCCAGTTGGCAGGTACTGATCGCGCTGCTGGTGGGGATCTGCATCGTGCAGGTGGTCGCCAACCTGGTCGCCCGGCCCAGCCAGCAGGCCGGCGTTCCCTATCCGGTCATCTGCCGGCTGGCCTTCGGCGTCTTCGGCGCGAACATTCCGGCGGTGATCCGTGGCCTGATCGCGGTCGCCTGGTACGGCATCCAGACCTACCTGGCCTCCAGCGCCCTGGTCATCGTGGTGCTGCGCTTCTTTCCCGCGCTGGCGGTCTATGGCGACAGCAGCTTCCTGGGCCTTTCCTACCTGGGCTGGGGCGGCTTCCTCACCCTCTGGTTCCTCCAGGCCTGCGTCTTCTGGGCGGGCATGGAGTCCATCCGCCGCTTCATCGACTGGGCCGGCCCTGCCGTCTATGCGGTGATGTTCCTCCTCGCCGCCTGGATCGTCTGGCGCGCCGGCTGGAGCAACATCAGCTTCACCCTGGCGGAAAAGCAGCTGACCGGCTGGGCGGCCTTTGGCCAGGTGATCGTCGCCATCGCCCTGGTGGTGTCCTACTTCTCCGGGCCCACGCTTAATTTCGGTGACTTCAGTCGCTACTGCCGCTCCATGCAGGATGTCCGGCGCGGCAATTTCTGGGGCCTGCCGATCAACTTCCTGGCCTTCTCCCTGGTCACCGTGGTGATCGTCTCCGGCACCCTGCCGGTATTCGGCGAGATGATCCACGACCCCATCGCCACCGTGGCCCGTATCGACAACACCACCGCGGTGCTGCTGGGCGCTTTCACCTTCGTGACCGCCACCATCGGTATCAACATCGTCGCCAACTTCGTCTCGCCGGCCTTCGACTTCGCCAACGTGGCGCCGAGCAAGATCAGCTGGCGCGCCGGCGGCATGATCGCGGCCGTGGCCTCGATCTTCATCACCCCCTGGAACCTGTTCAACAACCCCGAGGTGATCCACTACACCCTGGATGTCCTGGCCGCCTGCATCGGCCCGCTGTTCGGTATCCTGCTGGTGGACTACTACCTGCTGCGCAAGGGCCGCATCGACGTCGATGCCCTGTTCGACGATTCCCCGCAGGGCGCCTACTGGTACAGCGGTGGCGTCAACTGGGTCGCGGTCCAGGCGCTGGTGGCCGCGGCCCTGATTGGGTTGTGCTTCACCTTCGTGCCCTGGTTCAAGCCGATCGCCAACTTCGCCTGGTTCACCGGCTGCTTCCTCGGCGGGCTGTTCTTCTATGCCCTGAGCCGGCGCAGCGCCAGCCCGCTGCCGAGCCGCGGCGTCGCCGCGGTGTGATTTGACCTGAGGTTCTGCACGACCGGCGCGGGCCACCCGCGCCGGTCGTTGCCGTTTCCGGCTAGACTAGGCGTTTTGCTCCAAGGCTTGCCGCCCATGCCCGCTCCTGTCATCAAGACGCCCTGCGTCGGCCTGTGCTCGACGATGTTCGGCGACCACGTCTGCCGTGGTTGCAAGAGATTCCACCACGAGGTGGTGAACTGGAATCTCTACGGCGAAGAGGAGCGTCGCGCCGTCTGGGCGCGCCTGGAGCTGCTGCTGGTGCAGGTGGTGTCGGCCAAGGTCGATGTCTTCGATGCTGCGCTGTTGCGCCAGCAGTTGCAGCAGCGCAGCATCCGCTTCCGGCCGGATCAGTCCGAGTATTGCTGGGCCTATCAGTTGCTGGCCCGGGGTGCGCGCCATATCCAGCAGCTGGACGCCTATGGGGTGCGCCTCCTGCCGGAATTTCGCGAGCGCCCGCTGGCCGAGTTGCGCGACGCCATCGACCGGGAATTCTTCCTGCTCTCCGAAGCCCACTACGACCGTTACATCGCCCCGCGCTTCCTGCTCGAAGGGGTCGACAGCCGCGTCTGAGCGTCAGCAGGCGAGCGGCGCTGCCCAGGCGCGCGCCTTTCTCTATAATGCGCGGCTTTTGCACGGGATTACGCTGATGTCCTTGCCCGAGATGAACGAATTCCTCGGTTGCCGTACGCCGGATGCCTGGGTCGAGGCCGCGCTGCAGGATCTGCCGACGCTGCTGCAGGACCACGCCAACAACGAGAAGAAAGCCGCCGGCGCCGCCTTTCACTACCTGTTCACCTATTCCAATCGCGCCGAACTGTCCTGGAAGATGTCGCGCATCGCCCGCGAAGAGTTGCGCCACTTCGAACAGGTGCTGCAGATCATGAAGCGCCGCGGCATCGAGCACCGCAACGTCAGCTCGGCGCGCTATGCCGGCGCCCTGCGCAAGCTCTGCCGCAACCATGAGCCGCTGAAGCTGACCGACAGCCTGGTGATCGGTGCCTTCATCGAATGCCGCTCCTGCGAGCGCTTCGGCGCGGTGGCGCCCCATCTGGACGCGGAGCTGGGCAAGTTCTATAGCGGCCTGCTGGCCTCCGAAGCCCGGCATTTCCAGGACTATCTCAAGCTCGCCTATCTCTATGGCGAGCGCGACGACGTCGACGCCAAGATCGCCGAGGTCCGCGCCCTGGAGGTGGAACTGATCACCTCCAGCGATGGCGAGCTGAGATTCCACAGCGGTATTCCAACCGCTGCCTGAGTCGCGCTACTTGCAGGCCTTGGTCTGGCCCACGTAGGGATTGCCATGGCCCATGATGCAGGCCAGGCGCTGATTGCGCTGGCGCTCCCAGGCCTCGGGCGGGTACTGCTTGGTCCAGGCGGTGTAGAGCTGGCTGTCCTGCTTGGACAGCCGCAGGCCGTAGCGGTCGCTCATGTAGAAATAGGTGCGGGCGACCATGCCGCGGATCTCAGGACGCGGCATGGCGGTCTTGGCCTTGAAGTCCACCACCATCTGGCAGGCGCCGTACTGGCTGGGTTTTTGCGGCAGCCAGCCAAAGGCGAAGTTGCTGCGATCGCCATTGACCTCGCCGACCACCGGCACCAGATTGAAGAGATCGGCTTCGGCCTTCTGGTACACCGGATCGCTGGCCGTGCAGTTCTTGCGACCGCCTTTCTGCCAGCACTGGCGCTGGTGACCGATCACCCACGCCGGCACGATGTGCTCCCACTCGATGCGGCTGGCGCGCTGGGCGCTCTTGCGCGGGACATAGCCGCAGCTCTTCAGATCCACGGTCTTGCCGCTGTAGTGGCAGCCGCAATAGAAGTCCACGCCCTGCTTGGCATAGACCTTGGTCGCGACCACCTTGGCTTCGCTGAAGGTGCGGGGTGGCTGGGGTGTCGCCAGGGCGCTCAGGGAAGCCAGGCTCAGGCAGAACAGCAGGGCAGGGCGCAACGACATGGAGAATCCGTCCGAAAAAGCGCGGATACTACCGACCCGCCTGGGGTCGCGGTGTGACTGGGTTCACTGGAATCCGCCGCGCATTACCCGCTGGCTGAAGCGAAACACGATTCGATATCAATGACTTAGAGGTATGGCATGGCAGCCTGGGACATCTTCTGCACAGTGGTGGACAACTATGGGGACGCGGGTATCACCTGGCGTCTGGCCCATCAGCTGGTCGCCGAGCATGGACAGCAGGTCCGCCTCTGGATCGACGACCTCTATCCCCTGGCGCGGATCCAGCCGGGGGTCGATGGCACGGCCGAGCAGCAATGGCATCGCGGGGTCGAGGTACGCCTCTGGCGTGCCGACTGGACGCCGGCCGAGCCGGGCGACGTGGTGGTCGAGGCCTTCGCCTGCCAGTTGCCGGAAGGCTTCATCACCGCCATGGCGGGGCGCGCCGAGCGACCGCTCTGGCTCAATCTGGAATACCTGAGCGCCGAGGAGTGGATCGAAGGCTGTCATGCTCTGCCGTCGCTGCAGCCCACCGGCCTGAACAAGTACTTCTTCTTTCCCGGCTTTACCGCCAAGGTCGGTGGTCTGCTGCGCGAGCGTGACCTGCTCGAGCAGCGGGACGGCGTCCAGCAGGCGGCCGCGACGCGGGACGACTTTCTCGCCGGGTTGGGCGTCCGCCGGCAGCCGGGCGAGCGCCTGTTCTCGCTGTTCGCCTACGAGAATCCGGCGCTGATCGACTGGCTCGACGCCCTGAGCGCCGCTAACCGGCCGACCTGCCTGCTGGTGCCGGAGGGGCGGGTACTGGCCAACGTCGCCGCCTGGCTGGGCGTCGACTGGCTCAAGGCCGGCGACAGCCACGGCCGTGGCGCCCTGCGGGTGCAGGTGCTGCCCTTCGTCTCCCAGCAGCAATACGACCGCCTGCTGTGGTGCTGCGACTTCAATGCCATCCGCGGCGAGGACTCCTTCGTCCGCGCGCAATGGGCCGCGCATCCCTTCGTCTGGCACATCTATCCGCAGGAAGAGGACGCCCACTTCGTCAAGCTCGAGGCCTTCCTGGCGCGCTATGTGGCGTCCGGCACCCCTGAACTGGGCGCCGCGGTCAGTGCCCTGTGGCTGGCCTGGAACGGTCGTGGCGACCTGGCTGCGGCCTGGTCGGCGCTGGACGCACAGGTCGAAAACTGGCGTCTGCTGGCGCGTGACTGGAGCGATCGGATGGCTTCTCACAGCGATCTTGCCGCCAGCCTGGTGCATTTCCATACAGATTGGCTATCATATGGCGCCTCGAAATCCCGTTCTTCCATCCATACGGATAACCGCATGAAAACCGCACAAGAGTTCCGTGCCGGCCAAGTGGCCATGATCGACAACGCTCCCTGGGTCATCCAGAAAGCTGAATACAACAAGTCCGGCCGTAACGCTGCAGTGGTCAAGATGAAGCTGAAGAGCCTGCTCTCCGGCAGCGCGACCGAGACCGTCTTCCGCGCCGATGACAAGCTCGAGCCGGTGATTCTGGATCGCAAGGAAGTAACCTATTCCTACTTCGCCGATCCCCTGTACGTCTTCGTCGACGCCGACTACAACCAGTACGAAGTGGAGAAGGACGACCTGGGCGAAGCCATCGCCTTCATCGAAGACGGCATGACCGACGTCTGCGAAGCGGTGTTCTACAACGACCGCGTCATCTCCATCGAATTGCCCACCACCATCGTGCGCCAGATCGCCTACACCGAGCCGGCCGTTCGCGGCGACACCTCGGGCAAGGTCATGAAGACCGCTCGCCTGAACAACGGCTACGAGCTGAAGGTCTCCGAGTTCTGCGATATCGGTGACCACATCGAGATCGACACCCGTACCAACGAGTACAAGTCGCGCGCCAAGGTCTAAACCAGGCGTCTCGATCAGAAAGCCCGGCTTGCCGGGCTTTTTGCTGTCTGGGCTTTCGTCGCGGGCCGGTCTGGCCGGTCTCTCCAAATCCCTTTGCCGCTGGATAGAATTGCCGTGGAATCGCTGTTTACCTTGTTGATCGATGTCGTCCTTGGGGCGGTGCTGGGCGTGGTGGGTGGGCTGTTCGGCATCGGCGGTGGCCTCATCGCCATTCCGGTGTTGGCGCTGCTGTTCGGCCTCGACCAGCAACTGGCCCAGGGCACCGCCCTGGTGATGGTGGTGCCCAACGTGCTGCTGTCGGTCTACAAGTACAATCAGCGCAACCGCATCGACTGGCAGCGCGCCGCCTTGCTCGCGGCTGCCGGCATGGTCTCGGCTTTGGTGGGCACGGCACTGGCGGTGTCGCTGGATGCCCGCTCGATGCGCCACGGCTTCGTCGGCTTCCTGCTGCTCCTTGTGCTCTACAACCTCTGGCAGCTCTATCGCCGTGGCCAGCCACCGCTGACCACGCCGAGCCGTCTCGGCCTTGGCGTGCTGGGGCTGGTGGCGGGACTGGTCGGCGGGCTGTTCGGCGTCGGCGGGGCGGTGATCGCCACGCCCATCCTGGCGGGCGTGATGGGACTGACCCAGGTCGCGGCCCAGGGCATGTCCCTGGCCATGGCCTTGCCCACCACGGGCGTCACCCTGGCCAGCTATGCCTGGCATGGCGAAGTGGATTGGAGCGTCGGCATTCCCCTTGCCATCGGCGGCCTGCTCAGCGTGAGCTGGGGCGTGAAGCTGGCCCACCAGCTGCCCGAACGGCTGCTGCGCCTGCTGTTCTGCGGTTTTCTGCTGCTTTGCGCGGTGCTGCTGGCGCTGCGCTGACTACTGCCGAAAGCCCTCGGCGATATGCTCGGCGAGGGTGTCGATGATCGGCGAGGCGCTGCGTGGATTGCGCAGCAGTTCGATGGAACAGGAGGGCAGGTCGGGCATGCCGTCGGCTTCTCCCAGCCGGCGCAGCTCGCTCGGCAGCAGGCTCTCCAGCTGCGCGGTGACCGCCAGGCCTGCCTTGACGATGCCCAGCAGCGCGGCAAGGCTGGGGCTGCTGTAGGCCAGGCGATAGCCACGGTCGCGATTGTCCAGGGCGCGCCGGGCCCATTCGCTGAGAAAGCAGGAGGTATTGAACATCGCCAGCGGCAGCGGATCGCGCTGGTGGATGTCGAAACCAGGCGCCTCGGCCCAGACGAAGCGTTCCCGCCGCAACGGCAGACCGATCTCGTTGCCCGGTTCGCGGGTGACGATGGTCAGATCCAGATCCTGGCGCTGCAGCAGACCCGCGGTGGGCTCGCAGTGGACATCCACCTGCACCAGCGGGTAGGCCTTGGCGAAGCCCGCGAGGATGCCCGGAATGAACCTCATGACGTAGTCGTCAGGGGTGCCGATGCGCACCGTCCCCACCATGTGCGGCTCGCGCAGGGTGGTCATCACCTCCCCATGCAGCTTGAGGATCCGCCGAGCGAAGCCCAGCAGGACCTGGCCTTCCGCGGTCAGACGCACCTGGCGGCCGTCACGCTCGAACAGTCGCCGCTGCAGCACGTCCTCTTCCAGCTTGCGCATCTGCATGCTCACCGCCGACTGGGTGCGGTTGACCACCTCGGCCGCGCGGGTGAAGCCGCCCTGATCGGCGATGGCGACAAAGGTGCGCAGCAGATCGGTCTCTATGCTGGGGTAGTTCATGGCATCAGCTCGGTGAATGGATCGCATCAGAAAGATTCGTTGGATTGATGTTAAGCCGGCTTCCAGACTTGAGCCATACCCTCTGGAGAAGGAGATGCACCATGGCTCAGCTCATAGCTCACCGAGATTCGTCCGGGCGTTCCCCTGGTGTTGCGGGCGTCACCTCTCGTCTGCGGCAGGTCTGGGCCTGGTTGCGGCGGGCGATAGAGCTTTCCCGCCAACGCCGAGCGCTCTATCGGCTGGATGAAAACGCGCTGCACGACCTCGGCCTGAGTCGCGCCGATGCCTGGCAGGAGGCCGACAAGCCGTTCTGGCAGCAGCCCGCGGAGGAGCGCCGCCGCCGATCCTGCTAGGGTGAAAGATCCCTTCCTCTTTCAGGAGCTCGGATGGACAGCCTTTCCCTGCGCGAGGCCCGGCGTCTGGCCTTGCGCGCCCAGGGTTTCGGTAATCAACCCAAGGGTGGCGCGGGTCCCGCCGCCCTGTATCGCCAGGCCGCACGCCTGAACGTGCTGCAGATCGATTCGGTCAATGCGCTGGTGCGCTCCCATTACCTGCCGCTGTTCAGCCGTCTCGGCCACTATGCCTTCGCCGATTTCGATGCCCTGGCCTGGGGCCAGGGGCGCAAGCGCCAGCTCTATGAATGCTGGGCCCACGAGGCTTCGCTGGTGCCGGCCGAGGTCTGGGCCGAGCTGCGCTGGCGGCGCGATCAGGCGCGCCAGGGCATCGGCATCTATCGGCAGCTGGCGCGTTTCGCCGTCGAACAGCCGCAGGTCGTCGCCCAGACCCTGGAGGCGGTGGTGCAGCGCGGTGCCCTGGGCGCCGGCAGCCTGGCTCGGCGGGTCGAGCAGGCCGGTCCCTGGTGGGACTGGAGTCCGGGCAAGCTGGCGCTGGAGTGGCTGTTCGCCGCCGGTGAGGTGACGGTGGCCGGGCGGCGCGGCTTCGAGCGTCTCTATGACCTGCCCGAGCGGGTGCTGCCGGCGGAAATCCTTGCGGCGCCGGCCGTTGCGCCCGGAGCCGCCCGCCGCGCCTTGCTGCTGCGCAGCGCCCGTGCCCTGGGCGTGGCTAGCGAGGTCCAGCTGCGTGACTATTTTCGTCTCAGTCCGGCCGAAGCCCGCCAGGGCCTCGCCGAATTGCTGGAGGAGGGCAGTCTGCAGCCCCTCCAGGTGCAGGGCTGGTCGAAGCCGGCCTATGTCGCCGAGACGCCCAATCCCGGGCGCCCCGTGCGCGCCGCGGCGCTGCTGTCGCCCTTCGATTCGCTGGTTTGGGAGCGTGAGCGCACCGAGCAGCTGTTCGGCTTTCGCTATCGACTGGAGATATACACGCCGGCGGCCAAACGGGTCTATGGCTACTATGTGCTGCCCTTTCTCTACCGGGAGCGGCTGGCGGCGCGGGTGGATCTGCGCGCCGAGCGGGCGCAGTCACGGCTGGCGGTGCATGCCGTGCATCTGGAGGCGGCGGGGCTCGATGACGAGGGGTTGGATGCCCTGGCGGGGCGGTTGCGCGCCCTGGCCGACTGGCTCGGCCTCGCCGACCTGCAGTTGCACGGGCCGGCGGACGTCTTGCGCGAGGCGGTGGCGCGGCACTAGGGCGCGCCGCGCCCTCTCTGCCTTAGCGGCGAATGCCCTTGAGCGTCTCGGCGATCATGAAGGCCAGTTCCAGGGACTGGTCGGCATTCAGGCGCGGGTCGCAATGGGTGTGGTAGCGATCGGACAGGGCGTCTTCGGTGACCGGGCGGGCGCCACCGATGCATTCGGTGACGTTCTGGCCGGTCATCTCGATATGGATGCCGCCCGCGTAGGTGCCCTCGGCCTGGTGCACGCCGAAGAATTCCTTGACCTCGCCCAGCACGCTGGCGAAATCCCGGGTCTTGTAGCCGGTGGACGCCTTGATGGTGTTGCCGTGCATGGGGTCGGAGCTCCACAGCACCTGGCGACCCTCGCGCTCGACGGTCTGGATCAGGCGCGGCAGGTGATCGCCGACCTTGCCCGCGCCCATCCGCACGATGAGGTTGAGGCGACCCGGATCGTTCTCGGGGTTGAGGGTGTCGATCAGGCGGATCAGGTCTTCGCTGGTAGTGGAAGGACCGACCTTGACGCCGATGGGGTTGTTCACGCCGCGCAGGAATTCGACGTGGGCACCGTCGGGCTGGCGGGTGCGGTCACCGATCCAGAGCATGTGCGCCGAGCAGTCGTACCAGTCACCGGTCAGGCTGTCGCGGCGGACGAAGGCTTCTTCGTAGTTGAGCAGCAGCGCCTCGTGGGCGGTGAAGAAGTTGGTTTCCTTGACCTGGGGCGCGGTGTCCAGGCCGCAGGCGCGCATGAAGGCGAGGGTCTCGTCGATGCGGTCCGCCAGCTGGTGGTAGCGGTCGGCCAATGCCGAGTTGGCGATGAAGTCCAGATTCCAGCGATGCACCTGGTGCAGGTCGGCGAAACCGCCCTGGGCGAAGGCGCGCAGCAGATTGAGGGTCGCGGTGGACTGGTTGTAGGCCTGGATCAGGCGCTGCGGGTCGGGGATGCGGCTGCCTTCGGTGAAGTCGATGCCGTTGACGATGTCGCCACGGTAGGCTGGCAGGGAGACACCGTCCTGGACCTCGTCGCCGGACGAGCGCGGCTTGGCGAACTGGCCGGCCATGCGGCCAACCTTGACCACCGGGCAGCCCGCGGCGAAGGTCATGACCACCGCCATCTGCAGCAGCACCTTGAAAGTGTCGCGAATCTTGCCGGCGGAGAATTCGAAGAAGCTTTCCGCGCAATCACCGCCCTGCAAAAGGAAGGCCCGACCCTGGGTCACCTCGGCGAACTGCCGGCGCAATTCGCGGGCTTCGCCGGCAAACACCAGCGGCGGATAGCCGGCCAGGGTGCGCTCGACCTCGGCGAGACGGGCTTGATCGGGGTATTCGGGCTGCTGCTGGATGGGCAGGCTTCTCCAGCTGGTGGGGCTCCAGGGCGCGGACATGATTCTCTCTGAGTGGTGCGACGAAGCCTTCCATACTAACCGATGACGGGCGCAACGCTCGATAGACAGTGCCCATCGCGGCTACCATGGGCGGCTATAGAGGAGGGTGGTGATGGTCGAGACGGAAGTGTTGCTGGAAGAGGTCGTCGATGACCATGGCCGGATCCGGGTGGTGGAGGTGGGGCCCTATCGTTTCCTGGAGTTTGGCGAGGAGGTGGAACAGAGCTGCGTCTTCACCGCGGACCCCGCCTGGCTGGAATACGACTACAACCGCGCCATGCTGCTGGGCGCGCTCTGCCACCCGCAGCCGCGGCGAGCGCTCTTTCTCGGCCTGGGCGCCGGCACCCTGACCCAGGCCTGCCTCAAGTGGCTGCCCCTGGAGGCGGTGGAAGCCCTGGAGCTGCGCCCCGCGGTACCGCGCCTGGCACGCCAGCATCTGGGCCTCGACGAGGACCCGCGCCTGGCCATCCGCATCGGCGATGCCCTGGACCTGCTCGAAAGCGCGGCGCCTGCCGATCTGATCTTTGTCGATCTCTATACCGATGTCGGCCCCTCCAGTGCGCACCTGGCCTGGCGCTTCCTGGAAAACTGCCAGGCCAAGCTCAACCCCGGCGGCTGGCTGATGATCAACCAGTGGAGCGCCACCGATGGCAAGCCCCTGGGCGCCGCACTGCTGCGCGGCCTGTTCCGCCATCATTACTGGGAGTGCCCGGTGGTCGAGGGCAATGTCATCCTGCTGGTGCCGGCCAGTCTGGAGCAGGAGCTGGACGAGGCGGGCACGCGGCAGCGCGCCCGGGAGTTGACCCCGCGGATAGGGTTCGATGTGGAGGCATATCTGGACAACCTGCGTGCGGCAACCTGACCACAAAAGTAGACCAAGGTTCTCTGGAGAAATGTCCAGGGTTCGGGTATCATTCGCCCCGGTCTTTTTGACCTTCCGTTCAGGAACTGCATCTTCCCGGTCCGCCGCCATGGCCACACCGGTCGTGCGTTCGCCCGACGGCGAACAATCCTAGACGCTTCACCCCTTTTTCATCCGCTATTTCGCAAAAAGCTCACACCTTGGCTGCCTGGGCGACTTCGGTCATTCGGATAAGCGCAGCTCTTGGCTTTGGGGTCTTTGCGAAGCACACGAGGCAAGACAATGACCCAGGACACCAGCGGTTTCGCTGCGCTCAATCTCAATCCCGCCATCCTCGCCGCCATCAAGGCCGTCGGCTACGAAGAGCCGTCGCCCATCCAGTCGCAGTCCATCCCGGTGATTCTCTCCGGCCACGACATGATCGGCCAGGCCCAGACCGGTACCGGCAAGACCGCAGCCTTCGCTCTGCCGCTGCTCTCCAAGCTCGACCCGTCCCGCCGCGAACCCCAGATTCTGGTGCTGGTTCCCACCCGTGAACTGGCCCTGCAGGTGGCTACCGCCTGCGAAACCTATTCCACCGAGATGCCCGGCGTGAAGGTCGTGGCCCTCTACGGCGGCGCGCCCATGGGCCCGCAGCTGAAGTCCCTGCGCATGGGCGCCCAGGTTCTGGTCGCCACCCCCGGTCGTCTGTGCGACCACCTGCGTCGCGACGACAACCTGCTGGCCACCGTCCAGCACCTGGTGCTCGACGAAGCCGACGAGATGCTCAAGCTGGGCTTCATGGATGACCTCGAATTCATCTTCGAAGCCATGCCGGAATCCCGCCAGACCGTGCTGTTCTCGGCGACTCTGCCGCCGTCGATCCGCGCCATCGCCGAGCGTCACCTCAAGGAGCCGCAACACGTCCGCATCGCGGCCAAGACCCAGACCGTCGCCCGCATCGAGCAGGCGCACCTGATGGTCCACGCCGACCAGAAGCCGGCCTCGGTGCTGCGCCTGCTGGAAGTGGAGAACTTCGACGCCCTGATCGCCTTCGTGCGCACCAAGCAGGCGACCCTGGACCTGGCCGAGCTGCTGGAACGCCAGGGCTATCGCGTCAGCGCCCTGAACGGCGATATGCCCCAGGCCCAGCGCGAGAAGACCATCGAGTCGCTGAAGGATGGTTCGCTGGACATCGTGGTCGCCACCGACGTCGCCGCTCGCGGCCTGGACGTGGCGCGCATCACCCACGTCCTGAACGTGGACATGCCCTACGATCCGGAATCCTACGTGCACCGTATCGGTCGTACCGGCCGTGCCGGTCGTGAAGGTCGCGCGCTGCTGCTGGTCACCCCGCGCGAGCGCCGCATGCTGCAGGTCATCGAGCGCGTCACCGGTCAGCGCGTCGGCGAGATCCGCCTGCCCGACGCCGAAGCCGTGCTGGAAGCCCGTATCTCCCGCCTGGCCGATGGCGTGGGTTCGCTGCTGGCCGATGCCGACACCACCCATGGCGCCCTGCGTCAGGAGCTGTGCGAGCGTCTGCAGTGCGATCCCTCGACCCTGGCCGCGGCCCTGCTGGCCAAGCTGACCAGCGGCCGCGCCCTGGACATCGAGTCGGTCCGTCGCGAGCAGCCGCTCACCCCCGGCGCCGGCCGTAGCGAGCGTCCCCGTGGCGAGCGCAGCGAACGGGGCGATCGTCCCGAGCGTGGTGAGCGTCCGGACCGTGGCGAGCGTCGTCCGATGCAGCCGTTGCCGGAAGGCCGCGTGCGCTGCCGCACCGCCCTGGGCGCCCGTGATGGCGTCGCCGCCAAGAACCTGCTGGGTGCCATCATCAACGAAGGTGGCATGGATCGCGAGGCCATCGGCCGCATCCAGATCCGTGACTCGTTCAGCCTGGTGGAGCTGCCCGAGGAAGGCCTGGAGCGTCTGCTGACCAAGCTCAAGGACACCCGTGTAGCCGGCAAGGCCCTGCGCCTGCGTCGCTATCGCGAGGATTGATCCCCAGGCTTTTGCTTGGCGATAAGAGGCCCCGGCGCTGTAAGGCGTCGGGGCCTTTTTGTTGCGCAGGACGTCTGGTACGACCAACCTGTGCTCACGCGCGTATACGCTACGGGTCGCCGTTTTCCCCCTTGCGAAGGGACTGGTAGGCCGCGAAATCCACGGGAACGGTCTCAGGCAAGAACCGTGGGAGGAGTGGGATTGCGAGCGCTGCTAAGGGCTAGCTGCCTCTGACAGCGAGATGTACCTGGTAATGTTCCAGAACGTACTGGACGTCTTCGGCGACTCTTCGCCGCTCCCCACAGAATACGAAAGTACCCAGGCCATCCTTGTGGCAGAAAAAGGCGCCCGACGCTATGTCTCCCGGACGCGGTAGGGTCTTCATGCTCAATGTCGAAAGGCTTTCGATCGCTGCGAGCGTCAGGTGGGAGACATGGAGCGTTTCGCGGGACAGGTGCTTTTTCGGAAACATCATATAGGCCCAGGCTTCGCAGCGGCGGCTGGTCTGCAGGGATTCACAGAGGCCGAGTTGCAGGGCGAGGTGAAGCAGGCGCAGGTCCAGGCCATGAGCGAACGCTATCATCTCGGTCGTATGTCCGCCGCCCGGGCGGAAGGCGATTTCCAGCAGTTCCAAACCAGCGCCTGCGTCGCCGAAGGCTTCGATGTGATAGACCCCGTCAGGGCAATCGAACGCAGCTATCACCCGTTCGACGAAGGGACGCCAGAGCGCCTCGAGATCCTCCTGGGGAACTGAGAGATACCCCAGTGGTTGCTCGGCAAGGTAGTCGATGGGTTTCCCCAGGTATTTACCGGCACTGAGGAACGCCAGTTGCTTGCCGAGAACGATGGCATCGAGTTGATACAGAGGCTGGCTGTTATAGGTTTCGATGATGTACTGGTGTTCGCTCATGTCCTGGTAGCTGTCACCCGTATCGCGGGGGAGGCCGGAGAGCTCGCGGGCATCGGTGATGATCCTGACCCCCACGGCGCCCGCCAGCGATCGGGGTTTCAGAATGACCGGAAGGGTCGCGGCGCCGCTTTTCAGCTCGTCGAGGGTAACTTCCTTGGCGGTGGGTATGTTGAACAGCTGGGCGATCTGTTTCATCCGCTTCTTGTCGCGAAAGCGCACAGCCATATCGAGCGTAAGCCCTGGCAAGCCCCAGCGTTCGTTGGCCCACGCCGCGACGTGCACCGCGAATTCGTCATTGGGAAGGACTGCGGTAATGGCGTAGGTGTCGGCGATTCGATCAAGGACGCTGTCAATTTCGCCATGGACGGCGAAGTCCCGGACCAGGAAGGTGTCGCTCCGCACCAGTTCCGCTCCAGCCTGGCCCAGCAGGTCCTCCAGGAGGTAGACGAATGTCCATCGCGCTAGCTCATAGGTGTCCCTGAGTCTGGCGACCACCTCATCGACATCCAGTTCGGAGGAAATGATCAATAGGGTGTTGGGCTGGTCAATTCTCATGATAAACGGGGCCTTTGGTCGTGGCGGATATCTGTGGGAGCAGCGGTCCCAGGCCGCTATCTACGGTTCAGCGTCAACAGCGACGCTGTAATGCCTGTTCAGGTAGTCGATGTCCTGAAGCACGAGATCGCGATCGCCGCAAAAGATGAATGAGCCCAGCGAGTCCTTGTAGCAGTAGAATTCTCCCGAAGCGACGTCGCCGGCCTTGGGTATCGAATGGGTACTAAGCGTTGGCAGATTTTCCAGGGGTGGTAAGGCCACCTCTGTGACGTAAAGCGGTGTGAGGGAAAGGTGCTTTTTAGGAAAGGTCATATAGCCAAAGGCTTGGGCCCTCCGCTGGATATCGACTGAAGGATCCAGGCCCAGTTGTGCCGCGAGATGGATTAGCTTCAGGTCCAGCCCGTAGACCATCTCTATCATCTCGACAATGGCCGCGCCGCCAGGTCGATAGGCGATTTCCAGCAGTTCTGCGCCAGCAAAGGCCTCTATGTGATAGACCCCGTCAGGCGCATCGAAGGCGGTTATCACGGCTTCGGTAAAATGGCGCCAGATATTCTCGATCATCTCCTCGGGAACCGCTATCACGCCGACCGGTTTTTCCTGCAGGAAATCCATGGGTTTGCCTAGATATTCGCCGGCCGATAGGAAGGCCAGTGTTCCTTTACGGACGATACAATCAATATGGTAGATGCAGGCTGGATTATAGGTTTCGATAAGATACTGATGTTTGCTCATATCCTGATATTCAGGGTTCGAATCGATATCGATGGACGACATTTCGTCTGCTTCGTTAATGATCCGGACGCCTTGAGCGCCCGCTAGTGAGCGCGGTTTGACGATGATGGGAAACTGCACCTGCCCAAGCTTGATTTCATCGAGCGTTATTTCTCTGGCGGTCCTGATTCCTGCGCGCTGAGCGATCTCTTTCATTTTTTTCTTGTCGCGAAACCTTTGCGCCTCTTCTCGGGTGATGCCTGGAAGTTGCCAGCGCTCATTTGCTGAAGCGGCTACGTAGAGCGAAAATTCGTCGAAAGCCACCGCGGTAGAAATGCTGTAGTGGCGAGCTATCTTATCAAGGGCTGCCTCTACCTCGGTGGCGATGGCGAAGTCAGAGACGAGAAAGTTTTCCGGGCGTTTCAATTCCTCTCGCGCCTCGCCCAGATAATCCTCCAGCAGGAAGACGAACCTCCAGGTCTGCAGGTCATACTTCGCCTTGAGCGCCGCTACGTTCAAGGCGACATCCAGGTCGGAAGAAACGATCAGTACCGTATGTTCGAGCTGCATTTCCAAATCCTGTTATGCTTGCGGCTATTGGTGCGCGCAGGGCCTCGGGCCCTGCGCGCCTAGAGCGCCCCACTATTTCCAGATGGGCGCCGGAAGTCTTCAGATATAACTTTTCAGGCTTCCGCGCCGTTTGACATCCAGCGTGGCACAGTGGAAGGAGCCACCGAAGGTCTGAAAGTGCTTGAAGGGACAGAGGATGGTCTTGAAACCCCACTGGCGGAAGGCGTTGATCAGAGCCTCCTCGTCCTGCTCGACGACCACCGTTCTTTCGTCCAGCATCAGCACATTGATGTGAATCCACTTGGAAGTGATGTAAAGAGGATGGTCGTCGGGCAGGTTGGACGGCGGCGGAGTCAGGATTTCCCAATCTTTGAAGATGTCAGGAATTTGCGGTACCCAGCCCTTGTTGACGAGTACGCGGCCTGGCGCCAGCGGCAGTATCGTCGTGTCGATGTGGATGGGTCCTGGCTCTTCGAACTCATAGATATGGATGCGATAATCCGATCCGAGGGTTCTGCGCAGCCATTCGATGCCCTTGTTATTCGTTACATGGCTACGCTGGCCGATGATGTCGCGGCCCATCTTCATGAAGTCGGCCGCGTCAAATAGCGGTTCCACCTCGGTGATTATGGAGTTGAATGGAATCTCCTGGTCGAAGTCATAATCCTTTTTCCAGATGTTGTCTTTCAGCATCGGCTTGGGGGCTGAGATCCAGTCAGCACCTCTGCTGAAGTAATCGTTCAGGATGTCACGAAAAGCGAAGGTCTCGAAGTAACGGCTGCGCCAGGCCATGGGCACTTCAATGATCTTTTTGCCGATTGCGAAAAGGCAGTCCCTTGGCATGGCGGAGTAGAAGGTGCCACCTGTAGTGAAATGGGGAGTCACTATGGGCTGATGGTGATTGAACTCGTTTGGCCGTTTTACTCTTATGCCCTCGGCTTCCAGGATCCTGGCCAGCGTATTGACTTCCTGCCTGGCCTTGATGACCAGTTCTTCCGGAAATCG
Organism: Pseudomonas sp. GM_Psu_1; assembly: GCF_026544185.1. Taxonomy (NCBI): domain Bacteria; kingdom Pseudomonadati; phylum Pseudomonadota; class Gammaproteobacteria; order Pseudomonadales; family Pseudomonadaceae; genus Pseudomonas; species Pseudomonas sp. GM_Psu_1. The sequence continues at coordinate 409,052 of NZ_JALNUX010000005.1, read as the reverse complement.
CTGTCCAGAGTATGTCTGGAAAAAGTCGCTCGACTCTCTGGGTATGATGGCTCTCAGACCGGTATCCCATTCAGGTACGCGGATGTCATCCATTATGCCAACTATGACCTCCTCCAGGGGATCCCACTCCGTATAGACTTCTACGGGGCTTTCCAGGTTGGAAAAGGATGACGGCTCTTCTGTTTGGAATTCCATGATAAATGGCCTTTGGCAGTAAATGAAGAGTATATGTTTGGCGAAAAAATAGTGGGTGGCAAGAGAGGCGGTTAGGAAGTTATATATTGTCGGATTATAAGATGACGGTATTCGTATGTGGTGGTCGGGTGCCGGTGCTAAGGGTGCGGGTGAGTGTACGCGCCTTCTGCTTAATTGATAGTTCTTGCTTGGGTGGTGATTTGTAGTGGATGTTCCTGATTACTGCTGCGTTTTTCTGAAATACCTGTGGTTGGCGGCTTGGCCTGGTTAGGCTAGTTCATATAACGAAGATACGCCGGTCCGCGCGATAGGTATTGGCATGCATATAATAAGTAGGCCGAAAATTGATATGCTGATAGTATTTCTTTGGAAATCATGCTGCTGGCATGTTCATGGCTTATTAAAGTCGCTTCGGGAGATTCCACGTTGCGGGGAGGGGCTACGGGGCGCTATCGAAGGCCCACTGTGGAAGTTGCCCAGGAGGTTGGGCTGTACCTTGCCAGCATCGGTACCCTGTGACGCGAAGATACGCTGGTCAAGGCTGATCGCCGCCCGGCTGTGCCTTTCCTGCAAATCGGGATAGGCCGGTTCGCCAGCGGCACAAAGGGAGATGCCTCATCACTGGGGGTGCTCGTCCTGGAGTCACAGATAAGTCTTCGGCGTCGAATGCTCCCGGAAGGGGCAGGGCAGCCTGGGTATCGAAGGCCTGGGCCTTTCCAGCGGGGCCGCAGCAGCACGTTCGCTTCAGCTCAGACCGCCGTCTCTTTGCCGAGTCAAGATGCGATCTGGTGGGCGGCAATGAGTATTGCCAAGGGAGGGCAGGCTTGGCTGTGCTTGGTGGCTGTCAGCGATATATCAGCATCCTACCGAGCAGCAGTCCGAATGCCGCCTGCGCTGGCGGTCTGGTTGCGCCCAGCCAAGGGCGCCGAGGTACGTCCAGATGCGGCCGCAGGGTCTGCGGTCGCTTTAAAGAATTACCTTGTCCTTGAGCTTTTCCGCTGCCAGCTGCAGCGCCTGGATGACCCGCTCCTTGTCGTAGTTCTGGATGTTGTTGGTATCCAGGTACATGGAGAAGCCCGGCAGTTCGTGCTCGACATAGCTGGGAGAGGCGCCCAGGTCGCGACGGAAGTCCACCACCTGATAGATCTGCACCGGCTTGCTGAAGCCCTTGACGGTGATCCAGCTCTTGTCGCGGCACATGATGGTTTCCTTGACCAGCGAGTAGGTCTCGTGGCTGATCAGGATCTCGCCGGCATCGGCGGCATTCTCCAGGCGGCTGGCCAGGTTCACTTCGCGACCGATGATGGTGTAGTCCATGCGCGTGCTGGAGCCGAAGTTGCCGACCGTGCAGTAACCGGTGTTCAGGCCCATGCGGATCTCCAGCGGCTTGTTGATGCCCTGGCTGCGCCACTGCTGGCGCAGGACCTTCATGTGCTTGCGCATGGCGATGGCCATGGAGACCGCGGCCACGGCGTCCTTCTTGGCGCCCTGGCTGTTGGCGTCGCCAAAGAACACCATCACGCAGTCACCGACGAACTTGTCGATGGTGCCACCGTATTTGACGGCGATCTTCGACATCTCGTTGAGGTAGTTGTTGAGCATGTCGGTGAGGGCTTCGGCCTCGAGTTCTTCGGACAGCTCGGTGAAGCCCTTGATGTCGGAGAAGAACACCGTGATCTTCTTGCGCTGGGTGCCCAGGGCGATGTGTTGCTTGCCGGTGAAGATGGACTCCCAGACCTGGGGCGAGAGGTATTTGGCCAGGTTGTGCGCCAGGATCGCCGACTTTTCCTGCTCGCGCTTGAGATCGTCGTTGATCTGGATGAGGCGCTTGCGCTGGCGATGCAGGAAGTAGCCGGTGCCCCAGAGGTGCAGCATGGTGCCCACCACGCTGGTGACCGCCACCAGCAGCGGACTGGTGAGGTCGACACCCTGGAAGAAGGTGGCGCTGCCCAGCGCCGCGGCGCTGGTGGCGAACAGCAGGCACAGGCCGAGCAGGCGCGGGCCACCGCGCAGCATGCTGGTATAGCCGAGCATGAACAGCAGCATCAGGGTGGGCATCAGCGGGAAGCGCAACACCACCGCGGCCATGCCGACATGGATGGCGTCCAGGGCGGCGAGGATGATATCGGTCTGGGCGCCGCGATCGCGTCTGAGCTTGAGACTCAGGGTCTGGGCCACATGGGGGTAGAGCAGGGCATAGGGGATCAGCCACAGGCCCACCGCATCGGCCTGGGTGTAGTACCCGGCGGTGACGCTGGCGGCGGCGATCAGATAGGCGAATACCCGGGCGTAGTAGACGCCCAGGCTGTCACCGGACGCAGCGAGGAACCGGTTGAGCGCAAACTTCATCTGTCGGGTCCGTTTCGAAAAAGGCGAGAGGTCGGGATAACTCCGTTCGCGACGATGAAAGCGGCCGGGTTTTCTAGCATTCGCGATCTTAGCCGACCGCCCCGGTAGCGGCCAAGAATGTCAGCCATTCCGCTGCTGTGACAGCCAAATTCGGCAGTCGTCCCTGGGGTACACTGCGGCATCTTTACAGGAGAGACGCTATGGATGCCCTCGAAGCCCTTTGCAATCGCGCCTCGGTCGGTCGCCTGACCGAACCGGGCCCAACGCCCGCGCAACTCGAGACCCTGCTGCGCGCCGCGGACCGGGCGCCGGACCACAAGCTGCTGCGCCCCTGGCGGCTGATCCTGGTGAGCGGCGCCGGCCGCACGGCGCTCGGCGAGCTCTATGCCGATGCCCTGCGCCGGCGCGAGCCCGACGCAGATGCGGCGGCCCTGGACAAGGCGCGGCGCATGCCGCTGCGGGCCCCCCTGGTGATCGCCGTCGTCGCCACGCCCCAGGAACACCCCAAGGTGCCGGTCCAGGAGCAGATCATCACCGCCGGCTGCGTCGCCCACGGCCTGGTCAACGCGGCCTTCGCCCTGGGCCTGGGTGCGGTCTGGCGTTCCGGTGAGTTCAGCTACGATCCCTGGGTGCTGCAGGCGCTGGGACTGGCCGAGGACGAACAACTGGTGGGCTACATCTACCTGGGCACGCCGGAGATGGCGCCGCGGATCCCGGCGCCGCGTGATCTGAGCGGCCAGGTCAGCCATTGGTCAGGACCGGTCTGAGCGGCAGGGTGACGGTGGCGAGAAAACCACCGTCCGGGTGATTGCTCAGGTGCAGCTCGCCACCATGGCGCTGGATGGCGCGGCGGGCGATGGCCAGCCCCAGGCCATAGCCGGTGGCCTGCTGCTGATCCGAGCGGAAGAAGGGCTCACCCAGCCGGGGCAGGTCGTCGACCTTGACTCCGGGGCCATGGTCACGCACCTGGATGCGCACCTCGCCCGCGGCGGCGGTCGCCGAGATGACGATCGGCAAGGCGGGCGGGTTGAAGCGCAGCGCATTGCGCAACAGATTGTCCAGGGCCCGTTCCAACACATCGGGCCAGCCGTCCAGCCGCAGGGCGGCGGGAACGTCCAGTTCCACCCGCTGCTGGGGGGCGCTAAGTTGGGCATCCTCGACCAGGCCTTCCAGCAGCGGGTGCAATTCCAGCTGCTCGGGCGGACCGGGATCCGCTTCCTGGCGGGCCAGGGCGAGAATCTCGCCGATCAGGGTTTCCAGGCGATCGCATTCCAGGGTCAGGCGCGGCCACATGTTGCCCAGGTCATGGGGGTCGGAGCGTTCGGCCAGCGCCAGGGCGATGCGCAGGCGAGCCAGCGGGGAGCGTAGCTCGTGGGACACGTCGCGCAGCAGCTGCCGCTGGCTGTCGATCAGCCGCTGCAGATGGGCGCCCATGCGATTGAAGTCTTCGGCCAGCACGCCCAGTTCGTCCTTGCGGCGGGCGAGGCGGGCGAGGGTGTCCTGCTGATAGGCGGTCTGCCCGAGATCATGGACCGCACGCCTGAGATGATTGAGCGGGCGGGTCAGGCTGAGGGTCAGCAGCAGGCTGAACAGGGTCAGTACCACCGTGGCGATGGCCAGCATGCCGACCGGCCAGAACAGGCTCTGGCGGCGCCAGGCGCCCAGTTCGGGGGTGGGCAGGTGGTAGATGAACAGGTAGGTCTGGCCGCTCGGGCTGGTGTATTCGTCGGTCAGGCGTCGCCAGGGCAGCGGCCGGTTGGGGTCGCGGGCGCCAGGACCGGGGCGCTGCTGACGCTGCGGCTGGTCGAGATCCTGGTCGAAGATGCGCGGTGGCAGGGTGCCGCGCACCAGGGGCGAGCCGTTCTCGCCCAGCACCAGCACATCGATGCCGTAGCGGCCCTTGCGCTGTTCGAGCAGGCCTTGGGCGGCGGCGGGACCGTCGTTTTCATAACGTTGCACCCACTGTTCGGGGAGGTCGCGCAGGCCGGGATGCTGCGCGAGGATCCAGGAATCCTGGTCGGCCAGGTGGCCGAGCAGCATGGTCAGGCCGACCGCGGACAGGATGGCCAGCCAGAAGGTGGCGAAGATGCGCCAGAAGAGGGAACGAAAAACCATGCAGTCGCCTTAGAAGCTGCTCAAAGTCTGCTGCGCGTCGGCCAAACGGCGTTGAAAATGCCTTCGGAATGCTCATTTACCACTCGTAAACTCCGCTTCCTCAGGCATTTTCGCCTTGTTTGTCTCTAGCTCGCGAGATTTTGGGCAGGTTCTTGGTCAGACGCTGCGCCGAGGACCATCGGCGCAGCGATCGGGGATCAGGAGGACTTGTGGTCCTGCTTCCATTGCTGGAACTCGGCCCACTCCTTGGCGCGATCCTCACGCTTCTTTTCCATTTCGTCGAAGCGCTTCTGCTGATCGGGCTTGAGCAGGGCGCGAATGGACTGACGGGTCTTGTCGCGACTGCCATCCAGCTGATCGTGCAGGGCCTTGCGCTGATCCTCGGGCAGCTTGTCGAGGTAGCTCTTGACGATCTCGCGCTGCTGCTGGCGCTCCTCGCCCATCAGCTTGCCGACCTGCTCGCGTTGCTCGGGGGTCAGCTTGAGGCCGCGCAGGGGGCCATCGCCACGCGGACTGCCATCCATCAGCTTGCCGTGGGGCGGCGGGGTGATGTCGGTGCTGTCCTGGGTAGCGGCCAGGGTCAGGGTCGGCAGCAGGGCGGCGAACAGCACGGCGGGCATGAGTTTGCGCATCGGGAAATCTCCTTGGGATGACCGGTGCAACACCGGATGAGCCCAGTCTAGGAGCGGGGGAGTCAGTGGCGGTCAGCGGGGGTAAAGAGGGGGTAAAGGCTGCGCGGTGGGCTAGACGCTGTAGTAGTAGCCGCGGCCCCGCAGCGCCAGGATGCGCGGACGACCGTCGGCATGGCTGCCGAGCTTGCGGCGCAGATTGCTGACATGCATGTCCAGGCTGCGATCGTAGAGGGTCAGCTTGCGGCCCAGGGCCGCCTGGGCCAGGGCCTGCTTTTCCAGGGGTTCGCCCGGTTGCCGCAGCAGGGCTTCGAGGATGCGGCTCTCGGTGAGGGTCAGGGTGATCTCGGTTTCGCCGATGTTGGCGACGCCGCGCGCCAGACTCAGCGACAGGTCGCCCAGCTGCAGGCGGGCCGCGGGCTGGGCCGGATGACTGCGTCTGAGGATGGCTCGGAGGCGCGCGGTGAGTTCGCGCGGATCGCAGGGTTTGGCCAGGTAGTCGTCGGCACCTAGCTCCAGGCCGAGGATCCGGTCGAGGGGTTCGCCCCGTCCCGATAGCATGAGTACGGGCAGTTGCGGATGATCGCTGCGCAGCTGCTTGAGCAATTCCAGGCCACTGCCGTCAGGCAGCATCACGTCCAGCACCACCACGTCCGGCGTCGCCTCGCGCAACTGGTTGCGGGCGTCGCTACCGGCATGACAGGCGGTGACCTCGAAGCCTTCCTGTTTCAGCCAGGCACCGAGCAGGTCGCACAGTTCCTGGTCGTCATCGATCAGCAGTATCTGACTCATGAGATCAGTCTCGCGGTTCATCCATGGGTTGCAGATGGCGCGCCAGATAGAGGCCCTGACCGAGCATGAACACCAGGGTCATCGCCAGACTGCCAAAGACCTTGAAGTCGACCCAGAAGCTTTCGTAGGTGAAGGCCACGTAGAGATTCGCGCAGCCGCAGACGATGAAGAAGACGATCCAGGCGACGTTCAGCCGCGTCCAGATAGGGGCTGGCAGGCGCACCGCGTGGCCCAGCATGCGCTGGATCAGCGGCTTTTCGCCGATGAAATGGCTGCCCAGGAAGGCCAGGGCGAACAGCCAGTTCACCACCGGCGCCTTCCACTTCAGGAAGGTCTCGCTATGGAAGGCCAGGGTCATGCCACCAAACACCAGGCAGGCGATCAGCGTCAGCCACTGACTCTTCTCCAGCCGGCGCTGGGTCGCGAAGATCGCGCCGTAGACCACCAGGGAAGCGACGATCAGCACCGCGGTGGCGCTGAAGATGCCGCCCAGGGTAAAGGCGTGCCCGGCGAACTCCAGCGGACGCGGATCGAGCTTGTAGACCAGGAAGAACAGGAGCAGGGGGATGAAATCGATGAATTGTTTCATTAACGCAGCCGATAGCAGTGCATCGCGGCATAATACCTGATGAAGCCGGAGGAGAAAGCCATGCGTATCGACCTGCACTGTCATACCACCGCGTCGGACGGCGCCTTCGCGCCCGCCGAGGTGGTCAGACGCGCCCACGAGCGCGGGGTGCAACTGCTGGCCATCACCGATCACGACACCCTGGATGGCTATGCCGAAGCCCTGGAAGCCGCGGACGGCCTGGGTCTGCGCCTGCTGCCCGGGATCGAGATGTCCTGTACCTGGGGTGGGGCGACCCTGCATGTGCTGGGCTACAACTTCGCCCCCGAGGCGCCCGAATTGAACGCTGCGCTGGAAGCCCTGCACGAGGGACGCTGGGAACGCGCCCGGGAAATCGACCGGCGGCTGGCGGCCAAGGGCATGCCCGGCACCCTGGACGGCGCCCGGGCGGTGCAGCTGGCCCTGGGCGACAGTCGCAATGCGCCGGCCCGGCCGCATTTCGCCGAATACCTGGTGCAGGCGGGCTTCGTCGAAGACCGCGGCGATGCCTTTCGCAAGTGGCTGGGCGGCGGCAAGCTCGGCGACGTCAAGCAGCACTGGCCGACCCTGGCCGAGACCCTGGCGACCCTGAAGGGCGCCAAGGCATGGATCAGTCTGGCCCACCCGCTGGCCTATGGCTTCACCCGCACCAAGCTGCGCAAGCTGATCGGAGAATTCGTCACCGGCGGTGGCCACGCCATCGAGGTGGTCAATGGCGTGCAGCCGGCGGAGCAGGTCGGCACCCTGGCAATTCTGGCGCGGGAATTCGGTCTGATGGTCAGTGCGGGCAGCGATTTCCATGCGCCGGCCGACTGGTCGGAGCTGGGGATGTACCGCCCGTTGCCCGAAGATCTGCCGCCCCTCTGGGCGCGCTTCAGTCAACCGCTGTACCCTCAGAATCGGGAACCCCAATGAGCCAGTTCATCGAGATTCATCCGCAGAATCCCCAGCCGCGGCTGATTCGTCAGGCCGTGGAAATCATCCAGTCCGGCGGTGTCATCGCCTATCCCACCGATTCGTCCTATGCCCTGGGCTGCCGTATCGGTGAGAAGAGCGCGGTGGAGCGTATCCGCCGCATCCGCCAGCTCGACGACAAGCACAACTTCACCCTGGTGTGCTGCGATCTGTCCGAGCTGGGCATCTATGCCAAGGTGGATACCAGCGCCTTTCGCCTGCTCAAGGCCTACACACCAGGACCCTATACCTTCATCCTCAACGCCACCCGCGAGGTGCCGCGCATGCTGCTGCATCCCAAGCGGCGCACCATCGGCGTGCGGGTGCCCCAGCATCCCATCACCCTGGCGCTGCTGGAGGCGCTGGGCGAGCCGCTGATGAGCGTGAGCCTGATCCTGCCGGGGGATGATGAGGCCCTGGGCGATGCCTGGGAGATCCGCGAGCGTCTCGAGCATTTCGTCGACCTGGTGATCGAGGGCGGTCCGGGTGGCCTGCAGCCCTCCACCGTGATCAGCCTGGCCGACGACGAGCCGGAAGTGATCCGCGTCGGTGCCGGTGATCCCACGCCCTTCATGATCGAAGCATGAGCGAAGCCCTGGACCCCCAGCTGCTCGAACCCGAGCAGCTGCGCCTGGCGCTGGTCTATGGCGAGGCCTTCACCGAACTGCCCCAGGACCTCTACATTCCGCCGGATGCGCTGGAGGTCTTTCTCGAAGCCTTCGAGGGGCCTCTCGACCTGCTGCTCTATCTGATCCGCAAGCAGAACATCGACATCCTCGACATTCCTGTCGCCGAGATCACCCGGCAGTACATGAGCTACGTCGAGCTGATGAAGGCGGTGCAACTGGAGCTGGCCGCCGAATACCTGCTGATGGCCGCCATGCTGGCGGAGATCAAGTCGCGCATGCTGCTGCCGCGCGCCGAAGGCCTGGAGGCCGAAGAGGAAGATCCGCGCGCCGAACTGATCCGCCGGCTGCAGGAATACGAGCGCTTCAAGAAGGCCGCCGAGGACCTCGACGACCTGCCGCGGGAGGGACGCAACTTCGTGGTGCCCAGCTTGCCGGCGCCCGAGGCGCGGGCGCGCAAGCTCCTGCCCGAGGTGGAGCTGGGCGAGTTGCTGCTGGCCATGGGCGAGGTCCTGCGCCGCGCCGACCTGTTCGAGAGTCACCAGGTGACCCGCGAGGTGCTGTCCACCCGCGAGCGCATGAGTCAGGTGCTGGAGCGCCTCAAGGATGGCGCCTTCGTACCCTTCGTGGCGCTGTTCACCCTGGATGAAGGCCGGCTCGGGGTGGTGGTGACCTTCATGGCCATCCTCGAGCTGGTCAAGGAATCCCTGGTGGAGCTGGTGCAGAACGAGCCCTTCAGCCCCATCCACGTCCGCGCCCGGGTCAGAGACACCGACGCGGAAGAGGTCGCTCAGGCGTAAGCCAGCGCTGCCGTCGCGGCCGCGCTCTTGCGCTTGCCGACCCGCAACCGGGCGCCTTCACCGGCCGCGGCCAGGGCCGCGGCTTCAGCCACGCTGGGACTGCCGGTGTGTTGCAAGGCGACCGCACTCGGCGCGGCGATGCCCTCCTGTTGCGCCAGACGTTCGGCGGAGAAGCCCTGCAAGGGCAGTTGCCAGCGCTGGGCCAGGTGTTGCAGTGCGTTTTCCTCCACACGGCGGTCCACCGTCGCCAGCGCCGTGAGGGCGTTGGGGTCGCAGCCGGCCTCCTGCAGCACCGCCAGCGCCAGCGCGGTCAGCTCCTCCACCGAACAGCCCCGGCGGCAACCCAGGCCCAGGACCAGCGCCATCAGGCCTGAGGCGCCTGGCGATGGAACAGCCAGCTGCAGGCGAGTCCCAGGAGCAGCCAGAACGGCAGGTTGCTGGCCAGCACGGCGATCTGGAAGTGCCGTTGCAAGGCCTCCGGTGCCAGGCTCGCCTGAGCGACGGGTTGGGGCGCACCCAGCAGATGGGGAATGAGCAGCAGCCCGAGGGCGGCGATCTTGAAGCCGGGATGGCGAGTGAACGCCAGGAGCGCGAGCGCCGCGGCAGTGGCACCGGCAGTGCCCAGCCACCAGGCTTGACGCAGGGTGAGATCCGCCGCGGCCGTGCCGGGTAGCTCCGGCGGCAGGCCGAGGCTGGGCGCCAGGCAAAAGGTGGCATAGCCGGCCAGGCCCCACAGCAGGCCCTGGTGCAGGCGGGTCGGGCGTCTTAGATTGAACAGGCCCGCCAGGATCAGGCCGAAGCCTACCGCCACCACCAGGTTGCCGCCAAAGGTCGACAGGGTTCGCGGCCAGCCATCCGCCGGCGTCCAGGCTGCTTCTTCACCATGATGATGCTGTCCGGCCATGGCGGGCGCCTCGGTCTGGACCTCGTAGGTTTCCGCCTGGAGGATGAGCGGGGTCAGCCACAGGCTTTGCAGGGCACTCAGCAACAGGGCCGCAAGGAGGCCGGCCACGCCGGCACTGAAGGCAATACGCTGGAACATGGCGAACTCCTTTTAGTGGCAGGGGAAGCCTTCGCTATGGCGGGTATCGTGAGCGCCGTTGTGCAGCGCCTCGACATGGGAGAAACCGGCCAGAAGCACCAGGCCCAGGCCGAGCAGGCAGGCGAGCAGGGTGGCGGTCAGACGCTGGGTGCGGGTACTGGTCTGGGGCAGGGCGGTGGTCGAGCGGGTGGCAGTCATGGCAGGGCCTCGGAGTCGAAGCGGCAGGGACGCGCCGAGGCAGCGAGCCGCAGGCGGCCGCCGTCCAGCACGACCGCCCACCGCGGGTTGCTTGAAAGCAGCAGGCCGGTCTCCGGACTCACGAGGGTTGCAGGCTGCAACTACCAGGATCGCCTTCCCCAGACTTGCCGGCCGGGTGGCTCTGTGATCCTGCGCTCGTCTACCGTTGCGGGGGCAGTGCCGGACTCGGACCGGCTTCCCGTTTCACCGCGACCCATGGCGGAGTCGCGACACCTGAAGCAGCGGCGAGCAGACCACGCGCCTCGTCCGCCGGTCAAGTCTGGCCGATTGACACCCCGGCGGGGCGCTCGTAGCCTGTCGCGTTCCGAGGTGCTCTTGTCGGCAAGAGCTTGAAAGGGAACGCGGTGCGACACCGCGGCTGCCCCCGCAACTGTAAGCGGCGTTTTTAGCCTCTCCACCAGGCCACTGCTCACGCGGGAAGGCCGGAGCCGGGCGCCGCGAGCCAGGAGACCTGCCTCGCCACGTTTCGAACACGCAACCGGGCGGGGTGATCCGGGCTGCCATTGGGGCCTCGCCGCGGCGCGAGCGCCTGGCATGCCTGCCCGTCTTCTTTCGCTTTCTCTCTAAGGGCAGCCCATGAAAACCCTGGCCAAGACCCCCGTCACCATCGTCACCGGCTTCCTCGGTTCCGGCAAGACCACCCTGCTGCGACACATGCTCGACCACGCCGAAGGCCGCCGCATCGCGGTGATCGTCAACGAATTCGGCGAGCTGGGCATCGACGGTGAAATCCTGCGCCAGTGCAGCATCGGCTGTACCGAGGAAGAGGCCCAGGGCCGCGTCTTCGAACTGGCCAACGGCTGCCTGTGCTGCACCGTGCAGGAAGAATTCTTCCCGGTGATGAAGGAGCTGGTGGCCCGCCGCGGCGACATCGACCATATCCTCATCGAGACCAGTGGCCTGGCCCTGCCCAAGCCCCTGGTGCAGGCCTTCCAGTGGCCGGAGATCCGCAACGCCTGCACGGTGGATGCGGTGATCACCGTGGTCGACAGCCCCGCGGTGGCGGCCGGCACCTTCGCCGCCCATCCCGAGCAGGTGGACGTCCAGCGCCGCCAGGACCCCAACCTCGACCATGAATCGCCGCTCCACGAGTTGTTCGAAGACCAGCTCGCCAGCGCCGATCTGGTGATCCTCAACAAGGCCGATGGCCTGGATGCCGAGGCCCTGGCGCGGGTACGTGCCGAGGTCACCGAGGAGTTGCCGCCGGCGGTCAAGGTGGTGGAAGCCAGTCGCGGCGTGCTGCCGCTGTCGGTTCTGCTGGGGCTGCAGGCCGAATCCGAGGCCCATATCGACAGCCGTCCCACCCACCATGACCTCGAAGGTCATGAAGACCACGATCACGACGAATTCGACTCCTTCGGCGTCCAGCTGCCCGAGGTGGCCGAGGCGACCCTGCTGGCGGCCCTGGCCGAGGTGGTCAAGACCCATGGTGTGCTGCGGGTGAAGGGCTTCGCGGCCATCGCCGGCAAGCCGCTGCGACTGCTGGTCCAGGGGGTCGGCACCCGCTTCGACAAGCACTTCGACCGCCCCTGGAAGACCGATGAGACTCGCAGCACCCAGCTGGTGCTGATCGGCCAGGAGTTGGACCAGGCGGCTATCACCGCCCAGTTGCGCGCCGCGGTCGCCTGACGCCAGATGCATCTGCTGCGTACCCAGCCGGGCGGCTTCGTCCCCGACGACGGCATCGCCCACCTGGCGCAGACGCCCAGTGAGATCGTCGTACTCTGCAGTGGCGATTCGCACCTGGCGCTGCTGGCGGAGGCGACCCGTAGCCTGGACGAAGACTATCCGAGTCTGCGCCTGGCCAATCCCATGCAGTTGCAGAACCACGCCTCGGTGGACCTCTATGTCGAGGAGGTGCTGAGCCAGGCTCGGGTGGTGTTCATCTCCCTGCACGGCGGCCAGGGTTACTGGCGTTATGGCATGGAACGGCTGGCCGAGTTGGCCGCGCGGGGGCTGACCCTGATCGCGGTACCCGGCTGCGATCGGCCTGATCCGGAGCTGATGGCCCTGGGTACGGTGGCCCCGGAGCTGGCCGAACGGCTGTGGCGCTATCTGCGCCAGGGAGGGCTGGGCAATGCCCGGGATTTCCTGCATTGCCTGGCGGCCGAATGCCTGGGTGCCCCGTACACCTACCAGCCGCCACGGGAATTGCCGCGGGTGGCGGTCTATCAGCCGGAAGGCCTGGGTCTGGACGGCTGGCGCCAGCACTGGCGACCGGATTGGCCGACCGCGGCGCTGCTGTTCTATCGCACCCATCTGCAGTCGGCCAACACCGCCTTCGTCGACGTCTTCTGCCAACAGCTGGCCGCCGAAGGGCTGAATCCGTTGCCTATCGCCGTGGCCAGTCTCAAGGAGCCGGCCTGTCTGGAGGAGGTGGAGCGGCTGCTGGACGAGACCAACGCCGCGCTGATCCTCAATACCACCGGCTTCGCCCAATCCAGTCCGGAGCGGCCGAATCTCACGCCGTTCCGTCGCCCGGTGCCGGTGCTCCAGGCCATCTGCGCCCAGGACAATCGCGAGCGCTGGCTGGAGAATCCCCAGGGTCTGGGTGCCCGCGATCTGGCCATGCATATCGCCCTGCCGGAATTGGACGGGCGCATCATTACCCGGCCGATCAGCTTCAAGGGCCTGGCCTGGCGCTGCGAGCGCAGCCAGAGCGACGTGGTCAACTACCAGGCCGATGGCGAGCGCATGGCCTTCGTCGCCCGCCTGGCGCGCAACTGGATCGAGCTGGCGCGGCGTCCCGCGGCGGACAAGCGCATCGCCCTGATCCTGGCCAACTATCCGACCCGTGACGGCCGCATCGGCAATGGCGTGGGCCTGGATACCCCGGCGGCAGCGCTCGGGGTACTGCGCGCCTTGCAGACGGCCGGCTATCCGGTCGCCAATCTGCCGGACAGCGGCACCGCCCTGATCGAGCGTCTGCTCGGTGGGGTGACCAACGACAGCGCCCTGCGCGATCTGCGCCCGGCGTTGCAGAGCCTGGCGCTGCAGGACTACCACGCTTTGTTCGCCGGGTTGCCGCTCAGCCTGCAGCAGGCGGTGATCGAGCGCTGGGGCGGACCCGAGACCGATCCCATGCACCGTCGCGGTCGGCTCATGGTGGCCGGGGTGCGCTTCGGCCTGACCTTTGTCGGCATCCAGCCGGCGCGTGGCTATGACGTCGATCCGGCGGCGGTCTACCACGATCCTGCGCTGGTGCCGCCCCATGGCTACCTGGCCTTCTATTTCTGGCTGCGCGAGGCATATGGCGCCCAGGCCGTGGTGCATCTGGGCAAGCACGGCAACCTGGAATGGCTGCCGGGCAAGGGCGTCGGGCTGTCGGCGGAGTGTTGGCCGGACGCCATTCTCGGACCGCTGCCCAACGTCTATCCCTTCATCGTCAACGACCCGGGCGAGGGCGCCCAGGCCAAGCGGCGCACCCAGGCGGTGATCATCGACCACCTGATGCCGCCGCTGACCCGAGCCGAGAGCTACGGGCCGCTGCGCGATCTGGAGCGGCTGGCCGACGAATACTATGACGCCAGCCTGCTGGATCTGCGGCGCGCCACCGAGTTGCGCGGCGAGATCCTGCAACTGGTGCGCGAGACCGCCCTGGATCGCGAGCTGGGGCTGGTGATCACCGACGATCCGGACAGCTGGCTGCCGCAGCTGGACGCCTACCTGTGCGACCTCAAGGAGTCCCAGATCCGCGATGGCCTGCATGTGTTCGGTGAATCCCCGACCGGGCAATTGCGTCGCGATACCCTGGTGGCGCTCTTGCGCATCCCCCGTGGCGATGCCCAGGGCGGCAATGCGAGTCTCTTGCGGGCGCTGGCCAAGGATCTGCAGCTGGAGTTCGATCCCCTGGCCGCCGACCTGGGCGAGCCCTGGCAAGGGGCGCGCCCGGCTTGCCTGGCGGCGCTGTCCGCCGAACCCTGGCGCACCCTGGGTGATACCCGGGAGCGCCTGGAATTGCTGGCCCTGGCGCTGGTCGCCGCGATGGTCGATGCCGAGCCCTTGCCGTTGGCGCTGGTCGAATTGCCGGCGACCCGTCCGGTGCTGGAACACCTGGTCACCCAGGTGGCGCCGGCACTGGACGGCTGTGGCCCCGCTGAAATCGGCGGCCTCCTGGCGGCCCTGGACGGGCGCTTCGTGCCGGCCGGCCCCAGCGGCGCGCCCAGTCGCGGGCGGCTGGATGTCCTGCCCACCGGGCGCAACTTCTTTTCCGTGGACGTGCGCAACCTGCCGAGCATGACCGCCTGGCGGCTCGGTTGGCAGTCGGCCAATCTGCTGCTGGAGCGTCATCTGCAGGAGGAGGGCGACCACCTGCGCCAGTTGGGTCTTTCGGTCTGGGGCACGGCGACCATGAGGACCGGCGGCGACGACATCGCCCAGGCCATGGCGCTGTTGGGTGTGCGCCCGGTGTGGCAGACCGGCAGCGCCCGGGTCGAAGACTTCGAGATCCTGCCGCTGTCGCTGCTGGATCGTCCGCGGGTGGACGTCACCCTGCGCATCTCCGGTTTCTTTCGCGATGCCTTCGGCGGTCTGGTACGGCTGTTCGATGCCGCGGTCCAGGCGGTGGCCGCTCTGGACGAGCCGGACGATCTCAACCCCCTGGCCGCCCAGGTTCGCCGCGAGCGCGCTGCCCTGGAAGCGGCCGGTACCGCTGCTGACCTCGCCCGGCGTCAGGCCGGCTGGCGCATCTTCGGCGCCCAGCCCAGTGCCTACGGCGCCGGTGTGCAGGGCGCGGTGGAAGAACGCCAGTGGCAGGATCGCAGCGAACTGGCCACGGCCTACCTCAACTGGGGCGGCTATGCCTATGGTGCCGAGGATGAGGGCACCGCCGCCCGTGACGACTTCTCCCGCCGCCTCGGTCGGCTGCAGGCCGTACTGCAGAACCAGGACAACCGCGAGCACGACCTGCTCGATTCCAACGACTACTACCAGTTCCAGGGCGGCATGCTGGCCGCCGCTGAGACCCTAAGCGGCCAACGGCGCGCCAGCTACTTCGGCGACCATGCCCAGGCCGATCTGCCGAAGATCCGCACCCTGAAGGAAGAGCTGGGCCGCGTGGTGCGCTCCCGGGCAGCCAATCCCAAGTGGATCGCCGGCATGAAGCGCCATGGCTACAAGGGGGCCTTCGAGATGGCCGCCACCGTGGACTACCTGTTCGGCTTCGGCGCCACTACCGAACTGGTGGAGGATCACCAGTACCGGCAACTGGCCGATGCCTATCTGCTCGACGCCGATACCCGTGACTTCGTCGAGCGCCATAACCCCGAGGCCCTGCGCGACATGACCGAGCGCCTGCTGGAGGCCCAGCAGCGCGGTCTCTGGCAACAGCCGGGCGACTACCGCGAAGCCCTCGAACAGCTGCTGATGGATATGGATGAAGCCTGAGATGACCGCCCCCGTCTTTCCCCTGGCCGCCGTGGTCGGCGCAGACAGCCTCAAGTTGGCGCTGTGCCTGAATGCCATCGATCCCCGTATCGGCGGTGTGCTGATCGAAGGTCCCCGGGGCATGGCCAAGTCGACCCTGGCCCGGGGCCTGGCCGATCTGCTCGGCGGCGGTCCCTTCGTCACCCTGCCTCTGGGCGCCAGCGAAGAGCGCATCGTCGGCACCCTGGATCTGGATGCGGCGCTGGGCGAAGGCCGGGCGCGCTTCGCGCCGGGCGTACTGGCGGCGGCCCATGGCGGCGTGCTCTATGTCGACGAGGTCAATCTGCTGCCGGATCACCTGGTCGACCTGCTGCTGGATGTGGCGGCCAGCGGGGTCAACCGGGTGGAGCGCGACGGCATCTCCCATGAGCACGCCGCGCGCTTTTTGCTGGTGGGCACCATGAATCCGGAGGAGGGCGAGTTGCGTCCGCAGTTGCTGGACAGGTTCGGCTTCGCCCTGGCGCTGGACAGCCGGCCGGCCCCCCGTGAACGGGCGGAGATCCTGCGCCGGCGGCTGGCCTTCGACAGCGATCCGCCAGCCTTCATTGCGCAGTGGGAAGCGGCGCAGGCGGAACTGCGTCAGCGCTGCGCCGTGGCCCGTACACGGCTGGCCGACATTCCCCTGGACGATGCCGCCCTGGAGGCCATCACTGCAGGCTGCCACCAGGCCGGTGTCGATGGCCTGCGCGCCGACCTGGTCTGGCTACGCGCGGCGCGCACCCATGCGGCCTGGCGCGGCGCCACGGCGATCGAAAACGCCGATATCGCCGCCGTGGCCGAATTCGCCTTGCGCCATCGGCGCCGCGAACTGGCGGATGGTCCCTCATTAATACCACCCCTACAGGATGATTTGACTCCCACTACTCCGGAGCGAGAGCCTGGCGATCAACAGGAGCAGGGGGATGCCGAGACCGCGCAGGGCGAGGGCGATAGCTGGGGTGCCCTGGCGCCGGAGCCCACTGCAACGGGTCCCAGACGCCGATTGGGTGGGGCAAAAAAGCCCTAGGCATCCGATCGTCCAGCACCCTGGATCGCGATGCCCGAAGCGGGACGGGCAAGGCCGCAGGCGGTCGCCAGGGCGCGCGTTCGCCGGGTACGAAAGGCCCTGTCGCCTGGGTGCCGACGCTGCTACGCGGGCGTCCCCGTCGCGCGGGTGATCTCCTGCGGCAACCGCGCCGGCAGCGTCCGGCCCAGCTTTGGCTGGTGATCCTCGATCACTCCGCGTCCACCCGCCGCCACGGTGCCCTGGCCCAGGCCAAGGGGCTGCTGGCCGACTGGTTCGAGCAGGCCTATCGCCAGCGGGTCAGGGTCGCGGTCCTGCAGACGGCGGGGGCGCGACCCGAATGGTCTTTCCAGGGCCAGCGTAGCGGGCAGGCCCTTCAGGCATGGCTGGAGCAGCTGGGCGCGGGAGGCGGAACGCCTTTGCTGGCGGGACTGGTGGAAGCTCAGGCCTGGTTGACGAGCCGTCGGCGGCAACACCCCGGCGAGGAATGCCAGCTGCTGCTGGTCACCGATGGACGTCTGCGTGAGCTGGAGGGGTTGGCCCTACCGGACTGTCCCATCCGGGTGCTGGATATCGAATTGGGACCACTGCGCCTGGGACGGGCAGGGGAACTGGCTCGGCGCCTGGGCGCGGAATACCTTCACCTCGAGGAGGTACCGGTGGTCTAGCCACCGGTGCGGCGTAGGTCGGGTTGAGGCGGTCCCATCATCGAAGCCCGACATCGGGGAACTCGAGCCTCGTTCTGTTGGGCTTCGCTGCGCTCAACCCAACCTACCAGAGAGCCTCAATGCCCGCCCTTCATCGTCTTGACCAGGGTATCCACGTTGTAGCGGAACATGGCGGCATAGGTGGGCGCCGGGCCGTCCGCCGGAGACAGGGCTTCGACGTACAGCTCGCCACCCGGCTGGGCGCCGCTGGCCTTGGCGATCTGCTGTACCAGGCGCGGATCGTTGGAGTTCTCGAAGAAGTAGGTGGCGACATGCTCCTGCTTGATCTGGCGGATCAGCTTGGCGACGTCCTGGGCGGACGCCTCGGCTTCGGTCGATAGCCCCAGCGGCGAGATGAAGGTCACGCCATAGGCGTCGGCGAAGTAGCCGAAGGCATCATGGGAGGTCAGTACCTTGCGTTTGGCCTTGGGTACCTGGCCGATCTGCTCGCGGGCATAGCGATCCAGGGCTTCCAGTTCGGCGATGTAGCGATCGCCGTTGGCCTTGAAGGTGGCCGCGTCCGCCGGATCCACCGCGGACAGCGCCTTCACCACGTTGCGGGTGTAGACGACTACGTTCAGCGGGTTGTTCCAGACATGGGGATCGATACCGCCATGGTCGTGATCATGGTCCGCGTTGCCATGTTCATCCTCGTCTTCCGCCATCTCGCGGGTCTTGATCCCCTCACTGAGCACCACCGGCGGGCGCGCCTGGCCGGAGGCCTTGATCAGGCGGTCCATCCAGCCTTCCAGGTGCAGGCCGCTCATGAACACCACATCGGCCTGCTTCAGCGCCTGGGCATCGGTGGGCGTCGGTTCATAGGCATGGGGATCGCCATTGGGACCGACCAGGGAGGAGACCTGCACCTGATCGCCACCGACCTGTTTGACCACGTCGGCGATCACGCTAAAGGTGGCGACGGCCTTGACCGGTGCGGCCTGGGCCTGGCCGGCAGCGGCGAGCAGGAGGGCAGCGCCCAGGGAGAACAGGGATTTCATGGTGACTCCTTTCAGTGGGTGAGGTGGGGGCGGGGGCGCAGTCGCCGGTAGAGACCCAGGCGACCGAACAGCAGGGACAGGAGGTAGCAGCCACCCGCAGTGAGGACGATGGCCGGACCCGAGGCGCAGCCAAGGTGGTAGGACAGCACCAGGCCGATCAGGCCGCTGAGGCTGGCGATCAGGCTGGCTACCGCCATCAGCCCGGGCAGGCTGTTGGCCCAGAAGCGCGCCGCGGTGGCCGGCAGCATCATCAGACCCACCGCCATCAGGGTGCCCAAGGCCTGGAAGCCGGCGACCAGGTTGAGCACCACCAGCAGCAAAAACAGCAGGTGATAGAGCGAACCGCGACCACCCACGGCGCGCAGGAAGCCCGGATCGAAGCACTCCAGCGCCAGCGGCCGGTAGATCACCGCAAGCACCAGCAGCGACAGGGTGGCGATGCCGGCGACCAGATAGAGCGCCGTGGCGTCGATGGCCAGGATGGTGCCGAACAGCACGTGCAGCAGGTCCACGCTGGAGCCGTGCAGTGACACGATCAGTACCCCGGCGGCCAGGGACATCAGATAGAAGCTGGCGAAGCTGGCATCCTCGCGCTGGCTGGTGAAGCGGCTGACCAGGCCGGCGAGACCGGCCACCAGCAGGCCGGCGAGCATCCCGCCGATGCCCATGGCCGGCAGCGACAGCCCGGCGACCATGAAGCCCAGGGCTGCGCCTGGCAGCACGGCATGACTCATGGCATCGCCCACCAGACTCATGCGCCTGAGCATCAGCAGGACACCCACCGGACCGGCGCCCAGCGCCAGGGCCAGGCAGGCCACCAGGGCGCGGCGCATGAAGCCGAATTCGACGAAGGGTTCGACGAGGAATTGATAGAGAGTCATGCGCGTTCACAGACCGCCGCGTTGGCGTCCCAGCGTTCGGCGAGATTGCGCGCGCGGGCCAGATGCTCGCTGACCAGCACCTGATCGGTGTCGCCCCAAGCGATGGCCTCCCGGGCCAGCAGCAGGGTCTCGGGAAAGTGCTGGCGAACCTGCTCCAGGTCGTGCAGCACGGCGATTACCGTGCGGCCCTGGCCATGCCAGCGGCGGACGATGGTCAGCAGGTCCGCGGTGGTGCGCGCATCGATGGCGGTGAAAGGCTCGTCCAGCAGCAGCACGGGAGCGTCCTGCAACAGCAGGCGGGCGAACAGTACCCGCTGGAATTGCCCGGACGAGAGGGCGCCGACCAGGCGGTCCTCCAGGCCTTCGAGACCCACCGCCTGCAGCGCTCTGGCCGCTTCCTCCCGGTGGGCGGCGGTTACCCCGCGCCAGAGGCCCAGGCCGCGCCAGGCGCCCAGCACCACGGTTTCCAGCACGCTGAGGGGAAAGCTGCGGTCGATCTCGGCGGCCTGGGGCAGGTAGCCCAGACGGCGTTGCGGCACCGCGCGGTTGACCCGGCCACTGACGGGTCTCAGGGTGCCGGCGATGGCCTTGAGCAGGGTGGACTTGCCGGCGCCGTTGGGGCCGACGATGGCGGTGAGGCTGCCGGTCCGGAAGCAGCCGCTGAGATGATGGATGGCCGGATGTCGCTGATAGGCCAGGGTCAGGTCCTGGAGTTCGATGGCCGCGCTCATGGCAGGGCGACCGCCCAGAGCACGGCCAGCCACAGGGCGACCAGGGGAATGCTGGCGAGCAGCAGGCGGGCGGGTACGGAGAGCAGCAGCAGGGAAGCGCGCGGGGATGCCATGATCGAGCCTTGGATAACGTGCAAAAGTTATAACATAACAGATGCAGCGACGTCATCAGGGCGCGCGGGATGAATCACGCCAGGCGAGCAGGGTCGGGTTTTGCCGCAGAATGTTCCCTGCCCCATGCAAGAGGCAGGGTAGGGTGCGATCCTGTCAGGCCGCCTGGGTCTCCGCCATCCGCTCTTCCAGCCGTTGCAGGAAGTTGAGCAGCAGCACCTCTTCCTCCTTCAGCCCCTTGCGCTTGCGCGGTTTGGGCAGGGTACAGAGGTCACCGGCGAGGAAGGCATCCAGCACCCCGGGATGGATGTAGCACTTGCGGCAGACCGCCGGGGTATTGCCCAGGGTGCGGGAAACCGCCTTGACCATGTCCACCAGTTCCTTCTTGGCATCGGTCTGGGTCTCGCAGCGCAATTCGCGCAAGGCTTCCAGGGCAAGGGCGCTGCCCGCCCAGGTGCGATAGTCCTTGGCGGTGAAGTCGGCGCCGGTGAGTTCGTGCAGGTAGGCGTTGACGTCCGACGAGGTCACGGTATGGCGTTCGCCATCACCGTCCACATACTGGAAAAGGTGCTGGCCGGGCAGCTCCAGGCACTTCTTCACGGTGCGCGCCAGCCGCGGATCGCTGACCTTGATGTCGTGCTCCACCCCGCTCTTGCCGCGGAAGTGGAAGGCGATGGTGTTGCCATGCACCTCGGCGTGCCGGTTGCGCAGCGTGGTAAGGCCATAGGACTTGTTGCTCTTGGCATACTGGGCGTTGCCGACCCGGATCAGGGTCGCGTCGAGCAGGCTGATGACCGTGGCCATGACCTTTTCCCGACAGAGGCCGCGGCGGGCGAGATCCTCTTCCACCCGCTGCCGCAGCTTGGGCAGGGCCTGCCCGAAGGCCAGCATCCGCTCGTACTTGTCGGTATCGCGGATCTCGCGCCAGCGCGGGTGGTAGCGATACTGCTTGCGACCGCGGGCGTCGCGTCCGGTGGCCTGCAGATGACCGTTGGCGTCCGGACAGATCCAGACGTCGGTATAGGCCGGCGGGATGGCCAGCTTGTTGATCCGCTCGACTTCCGCCTGGTCGCGGATGCGCTCGCCAGCGGGAGTGAAGTAGGCCCATTTGCCACGCAGCTTGCGCCGGCTCAGACCCGGCTGGCTGTCGTCGACGTAGTTGAGGTCGGGCGGCAGGGGGGTGCAGAGGGCGGTACCGGTGTCGTCACGCTCATCGGCGGGGATGGGCAGGTCGGTCTGGGCGAGGCGTTGCATTACTTTCGAGGGTTTCGAGCGAGAGGTCATGACTGCACCGACGATTTCCTGGTCGAAACGGTGGACTCCAGGAAACAGGACCCGGTTCTCATGACAGCGCTCGAGCCGACCGACGCACAGTTGCGCGAAGCCTTGCTGGCCAAGGCACGGGCGCGCCGCCCAGGGACCACCTTCTGTCCTTCGGAAGTTGCGCGCGACCTTGCGGCGGACTGGCGACCACTGATGGAGCCCCTGCGCGAGGTGGCACGGGAGCTGGCTCGCGCAGGGCGGCTGAGGGTGACGCAGAAGGGCGAGGTCCTGGACACCGAAGCGCCCTGGCGCGGTCCGATCCGATTAAGCTTGGCTTAAGCGGCGTTTAAGTTTCGATTAATGGCCGATGGCTACTCTGGAACCCGTTCAGACAGCAACCAGAGGCATCACCATGAAAAAGCTTACCGCCCTCGCGACCGCCACCCTCCTGCTCACCGGTATGGGCGTTGCCCAGGCCCGCGATCTCGGCCCCGACGAAGCCCTCAAGCTGCGTGACAGCGGCAAGATCAAGAGCTTCGAGGTGCTCAACCAGGCCGCCATCGCCAAGCATCCGGGCTCGACCACCCACGAGACCGAACTGGAAGAAGAATACGGTCGCTACATCTATCAACTGGAACTGCGTGACCCCAAAGGTGTGAAATGGGATCTGGAACTCGACGCCACCACCGGCGAAGTCCTGAAAGATCAGCGCGACGACTGACCGTTGTCCTCGCCGGACTCTTGCTGCTCGGCAGCGTCTCGCCGCTGATCCAGGCCCGCGACCTGGATCAGGACGAGGCCCTCAAGCTGCGCAAGGAGGGGGTTATCCGCCCGCTGGAGACCCTCTTGCAGCGGGTCAACGAACGCTATCCCCAGGCTCGGCTGCTGGAAGCCGAACTGGAAGAAGAAGACGGTCAGTATCGCTACGAGATCGAGATCCTCGTCGGCGATGTCGTCCGCGAACTGGAAATCGGCGCGATGGATGGCGCCATCATGAAGGACGAGGTGGACGACTAGATGCGCCTGTTGCTGGTGGAAGACGATGTCGCCCTGGCCGACGAAATTTCGGCGTTCCTTGCCCGCCAGGGCTATGCCGTGGACTGGCTCGCCGATGGCCGCGACGCTGCCTGGCAGGGTGCTCAGGAGCCCTATGACCTCATCGTGCTCGATCTCGGCCTGCCGGGGCGGCCAGGGCTCGAGGTGCTCAGCGAGTGGCGCGCAAAGGCGCTGGCGACGCCGGTCCTGATTTTGACCGCCCGCGACAGCTGGGCGGAGCGCATCGACGGTCTCAAGGCCGGTGCCGACGACTACCTCACCAAACCCTTTCACCCCGAAGAGCTGGGCCTGCGCATCGCCGCCTTGCTGCGGCGGGTTCGCGGCGTGGCCAACCAGCCGCTCCTGCAGGCCGCCGGACTCGCGCTGGACGAGGCGCGCCAGTGCGTGGTGCGTGGCAGCGAAACTATCTCCCTGAGCGCCGCGGAATTCCGTCTGCTGCGCTGTTTCCTGCTGCATCCCGGGCAGATCCTCTCCAAGACGCGCCTGAACGACCACCTCTACGACGGCGAGAGCGAGCGCGACTCCAATGTCATCGAGGTTCACGTCAATCACCTGCGGCGCAAGCTGGGGCGCGAAGTCATCGAGACGCGGCGCGGCCAGGGCTATCGCCTGGGCGGTGTCGATTGAGGTCCATCCAGGCCCGCCTCAGGGGCGGGCTGGTGGCCATTCTGCTGGTGGCGGGCCTGGTGCTGGTCCTCGGGGGCGCCTGGCTGGTGGACCATGCCTTGCGCCGCTATCTGGAGACCGGGCTGCGCGGCGAGACGGAAAATCTGCTCGCCGCCCTGGTACGTGGGCCCCATGGCCTGCAACTGGACGAGGGCCGCCTGGGCAGCCTCTACACCCGCCCGCTGTCCGGTCGCTATTTCCTCATCGAGATCCCGGCGCTGGATATCCGCTGGCGCTCGCGCTCCCTGTGGGACGCGCAACTGGAAGCGCCGCCCAGGAGTGGCCTGAGCGAGACCCTGGCGGACGGCCCCAGCGGCCAGCGATTGCTCACCTACCGCGCTGACTACCAGCGCTATGGCCAGACGGTACGGGTCGTGGTGGCCGACGACTACAACCCGCTGTTGACCAACCTGACGCGCATCCTCGCGTTCGGTGCCCTGCTGGGGCTGGCGACCCTGCTACTGGTTCTGCTGCTGCAACGGCTGATCGTGCGCCGGGCACTGCGCCCGCTGGACCAGGTGCGCGAGCAGATCGCCCAGCTGCATCAGGGGCGCCGTTCGACGCTGGACGCCGGCGTGCCCATCGAGCTTGCGCCGCTGGTGGAGGAGATGAACGCCTTGCTGCGCCATACCGAGGACGGCCTGAAGCGCGCGCGGCATGGCATCGGCAACCTGGGGCATGCGCTCAAGACGCCGCTGGCGGTGCTCACCAGCCTGGCCGAGCGTCCCGAGCTCCAGGCACTGCCCGAGCAGCGCGAGGTCTTGCGCGAGCAACTGGCGCGTATCCGCCAGCGGCTGGAGCGGGAGTTGCGCCGCGCCCGGCTGGCCGGCGAGGCCCTGCCAGGCGCTCATCTGGATGCCGCCGAACTGCGCGAGCTCTGCCTACTGCTCAATCGCCTGCATGGCGAGCACCTGCGGTTCGACTGCCATCTGCCCGAAGGACTGCGCCTGCCCTGGGACCGGGAAGACCTGCTGGAGCTGTTCGGTACCCTGCTGGACAACGCCGGCAAGTGGGCGGATCGGCAGGTTCGGCTGGAGGTGGCGCAGCGGGAAGAGGGTTATCTGATCCGGATCGAGGACGACGGCCCCGGCGTGCCGGAGGCGCAGCGCGAGGCCATCCTCGAGCGGGGTTCTCGGCTGGACGAGGCGGTGGCCGGTCATGGCCTGGGGCTGGGGATCGCCAAGGACATCGTCGAAGGTTGCGGTGGAACCCTCGCCCTTGAGACTTCCCGGCTGGGTGGGCTGGCGGTGGTCATCCGCCTTCCGGCGCCGGTGCGCACAGCGTCTACGAGGTGACTTCTCGGTCAAGTTCTGCAGCGCGATGCCGATAACGGCATCAGCTCTTGCGATCAAGGAGAACCTCGTGAGCCTCAAACTTAAAGTCACCTTACTGGCGGTCCTGCCCGTCTGCCTGTTCACGCTCGTGCTGGGTGGTCTGTCTTACTGGGTCTTGCACGAGCAGGCGCTCAAGGACGTCGCCGATGCCCGCGAGCGGCTGATGGTGCAGAGTCGCAACGGCCTGCAGAACACCGTGGAAGCGGCCATGACCGTGGTCAAGCCGCTGTACGACAAGGCCGCCGCGGGTGATACCGAGGCGCGCCAGGAGGCCATCCGCCTGCTGTCCGCCATCAGCTACGGCAAGGATGGCTATATCTTCGGCTACGATTCCAACGTGGTCCGCCTGTTCAAGGGCAACGACCCGGCCGGGATCGGCAAGAGCTTCAAGGACAATCGCGATCCCAGCGGCGTCTACCTCAACCAGGAACTGGTCCGGGTCGGCAAGGATGGCTCGCATTTCAGTCGCTACAGCTCTTCGCTGCCGGGCAACAAGGACGTGCTGGTGCCCAAGCTCGCCTATACCGACTACCTGCCCAAGTGGGATCTGGTGATCGGTTCCGCGGTGAACCTGGATGGCGTGGAGGCCGAGGTCGCCGCCGTGGCCGACCAGGTCGCCAAGCGTACCCAGGACCAGCTCTGGCTGATCTTCGGTACCTCCGGCGTGCTGCTGGTGGTGATAGGTATCGCCGCGCAACTTTTTGCCGCCCGGACCCTCAGGCCCCTGGCGCAGATTCGCGAGAACCTCGATGACATCGCCGCCGGCGAGGGTGATCTGACCCGCCGCCTGCCGGTCAACGGGCGTGACGAGATCGGTGAACTCGCCGCTGCCTTCAATCGCTTCGTCGATCGCATCCAGGGCACCATCGCCCAGGTCGTCGACATCACCCACCAGTTCACCGGTCTGCTTGACGATGTGGCCCAGCAGGCCCAGCGCACCGATCGCGACATGCAGCGTCAGCGCAGCGAAACCGATCAGGTGGCGACCGCCATCAACCAGATGTCCGCCGCGGCACAGGAGGTGGCGAGCAGCGCCCTGCGGGCCTCCGAAGCCACCCGCCAGACCGAGGAGAAGGGCCGGCTGGCCCGGGAGACCGTGGCCACCAGCGTGGCGCGCATCCACGAGCTGGTCGAGGAGGTACGCCAGAGCAGCGTCTCCCTCGATGGCCTCAAGCAGGACGTCGGCGCCATCGTCGGCGTACTGGACGTGATCCGCGCCATCGCCGAACAGACCAATCTGTTGGCACTCAACGCCGCCATCGAAGCGGCCCGGGCCGGTGAAGCCGGGCGCGGTTTCGCCGTGGTCGCCGACGAAGTACGCGCGCTGGCCAGCCGGACGCAGCAGAGCACCCAGGAAATCCAGGGCATGATCGATCGTCTGCAGCAGGCCACTGGCCGTGCGGTGGGTGCCATGGAGCGCTCGGGAGGCATGGGCGAGGCCACTACGGCCCAGGCCGAGCAGGCGGGGACAGCCCTGGCTGCCATCAGCGAATTGATCGCCACCATCAATGCCATGAACACCCAGATCGCCAGTGCGGCGGAAGAGCAGACAGCGGTGGCGGAGGAGATCAATCGCAGCGTCCATACCATCGCCGGTGCCGTGGACAGCATGGCCCAGGGGGCTCAACAGGGTGCCCAGAGTACTGCCGGCATGGTCGGTCTGGGCGAGCGGCTGGACGGATTGGTTCGCCAGTTCCGTGTATGATCGCCGGCGCGTCGGGTTCTCCGGCGCGCCTCTTCAGGTCGAGTTGGGGGTGCTCACGGGAACCCCACGGCTTCCGAGGCTCTAAGGCAAGGCCTGTCATCCTTGTTTGGAATCGCGAAAGCCAATGAAAAGTGCTCGGCTGGAAAACAAGACGTTCCTGATCCTGCTGGTGGTGGTCTCACTGGCCTTCGTCTGGATCCTCACCCCGTTCCTGGGGGCGGTGTTCTGGGGCGCCATCCTCGCCATCCTGTTCGCCCCGCTGCAGCGCTGGTTCGTCCGCCGCTTCAACAACAGGCGCAACCTCGGGGCGCTCTGCACCCTGTTCGTGATCCTGCTCATCGTCATCCTGCCGGTGGTGTTCATCGCCATTTCCCTGGTCCAGGAAGGCTCGCTGCTCTATCAGCAGATCAGTAGCGGTCAGCTCAACTTCGGCCAGTACTACCAGCAGATCTGGGGCGCCTTGCCGGATTCGGTACGCAGCGTCCTGCAGCGCTTTGGCGCCGGTGACCTGGACGGCATCCGCCAGAAGCTCTCCGCCGGTGCCATGCAGGGCAGCCAGTGGGTCGCCACCCAGGCCTTCAGCTTCGGGCAGGGCACCTTCCAGTTCCTGATCGGCTTCGGCGTGATGCTCTATCTGCTGTTCTTCCTGCTGCGCGACGGTTCCCAGCTGGTGGCGCTGATCCGCAAGGCCATTCCGCTGAGCGACATGCACAAGCGCAGCCTGATGGCCAAGTTCACCGCCGTGGTGCGCGCCACGGTCAAGGGCAACATCATCGTGGCCGTGGTGCAGGGCGCCCTGGGCGGCTTCATCCTCGGCGTGCTGGGTGTGCAGGGCGCGGTGCTCTGGGGCACCCTGATGGCCTTCCTCTCGCTGCTGCCCGCGGTCGGCTCGGCGCTGATCTGGGTGCCGGTGGCCATCTACTTCCTGGCCACCGGCGCGGTGATCAAGGGCGTGATCCTGATCGTCTTCGCCGTGGTGGTGATCGGCCTGGTGGACAACCTGCTGCGCCCCATCCTGGTCGGCAAGGACACCAAGATGCCCGACTACGTGGTGCTGATCTCCACCATCGGCGGCATGTCGCTGTTCGGCCTCAACGGCTTCGTCATCGGCCCGCTGATCGCCGCGCTGTTCATGTCGACCTGGGACCTGTTCAGCCACCGCGACGATATTTGATGAGCGACGTGCTCCAGGGGACTGGAGCACACGAACGGGCAGGGCGCGTCAGCCTTGGTCGGGCTCCGAGGGATAGCGGGTCGCGACCAGACTTTCCTTTACCTTGCGCAGGTGCGGCTGGAAGTCCACGCCGCGCTTGAGCGTGACCCCGGTAGCCAGGATGTCCAGCACGGTGAGCTGGATGATCCGCGAGGTCATGGGCATGTAGATGTCGGTGTCTTCCGGCAGCGGAATGTCCAGGCTGTGGGTGCAGACCTTGGCCAGCGGGGTGTTGCTGGCGGTGAGGCCGAGCACCGAGGCGCCGTTGTCGCGGGCCAGCTTGGCCACGTCCACCAGTTCGCGGGTGCGGCCGGTGTAGGAGATGATCACGAAGAGATCGCCGGTCCTGGCGATGGAGGCGAGCATCCGCTGCATCAGCACGTCCGAATGCGCCGACACCGCCATGTTGAAGCGAAAGAACTTGTGCTGGGCGTCGAGGGCCACGGGCGCCGAGGCACCCAGGCCGAAGAAGTGGATCTGCCGCGCCTGGATCATCAGATCGACCGCGCGATCCACGGTGCGGGCGTCCAGGCGCTGGCGGGCGCTGTCCAGCGAGGCGATGGTGCTGCTGAAGATCTTTTCCGCGTAGGCCTCGGGTTCGTCGTTGGCTTCCACCGCCTGGCTGACATAGACCGCGCCACTGGCGATGCTTTGCGCCAGCTGGATCTTCATTTCCGGATAGCCGCTCACGCCCAGGGAACGGCAGAAGCGGTTGACGGTGGGCTCGCTGACCTGGGCCGCCTGGGCCAGGGCGGCGATGGTGTAGCGGGTGGCCTGCCGGGGATTCTGCAGAATGACCTCGGCGACCTTGCGTTCTGCGCGGTTGAGTTCGCCGATACGGGTCTGGATGGTTTGCAGCAGGGTGCTGGCACGATCCATGAGAACTCCTAGTGGTTGTTGTGCCTCTATCCTAAGGCTATAAAAGGTGTGGGCCGGGCTTACCCCTGCGCCGTATTTTTTAATATAAAGACTACGCGAATCGCCCCGGCTCCCCTATGATGGTGCTGGAATATCTCAAACTTTAAGTAAAAGAACGAATATTTATGGCTGGCGTCCGAGTTCTACCCTGTACCCTGGCAATCTTCGGCGCATTGGGCGACCTGGCCCTGCGCAAACTTTTCCCTGCCCTGTATCAGCTGGATCGTGAAGGTCTGCTGCACGAGGATACCCGCATCATGGCGCTGGCGCGTGACCAAGGCGATGGGGTCAAGCAGCTGGAGCACATCGAGGAGCGCCTGCGCCACTATGTGCCTAAGGCCGATTGGGACGAAGCGGTATGGACCCGGATGCGTGGTCGTCTCGGCTATCGCGCCATCGATTTCCGCAATCGCGAAGACTATACGGGACTTGCCGAGGATGTGGGTGAGACGTCGCCGCTGATCGCCTATTTCGCCACCCCGGCGCTGGTCTACAGCGCCATCTGCGAGAACCTCGCCGCCGTCGGCCTGTGCGAGCGCACCCGGGTGGTGATGGAAAAGCCCATCGGCTACGACCTGGAATCCTCCAAGGTGGTCAACGATGCGGTGGCGCGCTTCTTTCCCGAAGACCGCGTCTATCGCATCGACCACTACCTGGGCAAGGAAACCGTCCAGAACCTCATCGCCCTGCGTTTCGCCAACAGCCTGTTCGAGACCCAGTGGAACCAGAACTACATCTCCCACGTAGAGATCACCGTGGCCGAGAAGGTCGGCATCGAGGGTCGCTGGGGCTACTTCGACCAGGCCGGCCAGCTGCGCGACATGGTGCAGAACCACCTGCTGCAACTGCTCTGCCTGACCGCCATGGATCCACCGGCGGATCTTTCCGCCGACAGCATCCGCGACGAGAAGGTCAAGGTGCTCAAGGCGCTGGAGCCCATCACCGCCGACCAGCTCGCCAGCCGGGTGGTCCTGGGTCAGTACACCTCCGGCTACAGCGACGGCAAGCCGGTGCCGGGCTATCTGGAAGAGCCCAATTCCAACACCGAGAGCCGCACCGAGACCTTTGTCGCCATCCGGGCGGACATCCGCAACTGGCGCTGGTCCGGCGTGCCTTTCTACCTGCGCACCGGCAAGCGCATGCCGCAGAAGCTTTCGCAGATCGTCATCCATTTCAAGGAACCACCGCACTACATCTTCGCTCCTGAGCAGCGCAGCCTGATCAGCAACCGCCTGATCATCCGCATCCAGCCGGACGAGGGTATCTCGCTGCAGGTGATGAGCAAGGATCAGGGCCTGCGCAAGGGCATGCAGCTGCGCAGCGGTCCGCTGCAGCTCAACTTCTCCGAGACCTTCAAGCACCTGCGCACGCCGGATGCCTATGAGCGACTGCTGCTGGAAGTCATGCAGGGCAACCAGTCGCTGTTCGTCCGCAAGGACGAGATCGAAGCGGCCTGGAAATGGTGCGACCAGTTGATGGATGGCTGGTCGAAGATGGGCGACTCGCCCAAGTCCTATGCCGCCGGCAGCTGGGGTCCGCTGACCTCCATCGCACTGATCGCACGAGACGGGAGATCCTGGTATGGCGACGTCTGATCTGGGGCAGGGCGTGACCCTGCGCGAACTGCCTGACCGCGACGCCCACGCGGCGGCGCTGGCCGAGACCGTCACCACCGCGCTGCGCGAGGCCCTGGCGGCCCGCGGCGAAGCGCTGCTGATCGTCTCCGGCGGCCGCAGTCCGGTGCCCTTTCTGGAGCGCCTGGCCCAGGCCGAGCTGGACTGGTCCAAGGTGCTGGTGACCCTGGCGGACGAGCGCTGGGTACCCGGTGACCATCCGGACAGCAATGCCGGCCTGCTGCGCAAGCACCTGTTCCAGGGGCCTGCCGCCGCGGCCGGCTTCGTCGACCTCTACAGCCCGGCCAGCTCCACGGAAGAGGGCATGGCCCTGACCGAAGCCCGGCTGCGCGACGCCCTGGCGACGCCCGATGTGCTGGTGCTGGGCATGGGTGACGACGCCCATACCGCCTCGCTGTTCCCCGGCAGTCCCGGCCTGGAAGAGGCCCTGGACCCGGCCAGCGAGCGCCTCAGCTTTCCCGGCGTGGCACCGTCCGCGCCCCAGACCCGCATCACTCTGAGCCGTGCCTACCTGAGCCGCGCGCGGCAACAGATCCTCGCCATCCAGGGCGCAGGCAAGCGACAGGTGCTGGAAACCGCTCTGGCCGAGGGCGACGAGCTGGCCACTCCGATCAAGGCGTTCCTGCGCGAACCCCTGGTCGTCTTTTGGTGCCCCTGACGAGGAGTTGAGTTTTGGACATGCAGAACAAGATCGCGACCCTAGATGCCCTGTGCGCCCGCGCGCGGATCCTGCCGGTGATCGTGATCAACGATCCCGCTGACGTGCTGCCGTTCGCCGACGCCATGGCTGCGGGGGGACTGACCGCCCTGGAAATCACCCTGAGATCGGCCCACGGGCTGGACGCGGTGCGGCTGCTGCGCCAGGAACGTCCCGAGCTGGATGTCGGTGTGGGCACCGTGCTGGACGTGCGGATGTTCGACGCCGCGGTCGAGGCCGGCGCCCAGTTCATCGTCACCCCGGGCACCACCGAGGAGATCCTCCAGGCCGGGGTATCGGCGCCCATCCCGCTGCTGCCCGGCATCGCCACGCCCTCGGAGATCATGCAGGCCTACCGCCTGGGTTATCGCCGCTTCAAGCTGTTTCCTGCCAACGTCTATGGCGGCGTGGATGCGCTCAAGGCCTTTGCCGGTCCCTTCGCCGAACTCAAGTTCTGCCCCACCGGCGGCGTCAACCCGGGCAATGTGAAGAACTACTTCCAGCAGCCCAACCTGCTGTGCGTCGGCGGCAGCTGGATGCTGCCCGGCGACGTGGTGAAGGCCAAGGACTGGACCCGCGTCGAGCAGCTGTGCCGCGACGCCCTGGCCACACTGGACTGACACTGCGGCCATCCGTCACCCGCCAGGCTAGTGCGGTGTCTCTGAAGTTCGCGCAAGAATTGGCGAGTGATTTTTTGGCTATGGCTAGGCGCCGGTACGAGTCATAGCAGGGCTATGGCGAGGAGTGGCAGCGCCGCCATAGCCGAAAAAGCGCCGCCAAAATTGTGCAGTCAACTTCTGAGACGCCACACTCGCTAGGCTGGCGCGAGCAGGGGCGCTATCATGCGCCCCTGTCTATTTCCTGGCGCCCGTTCCGCGGCGCCTTTGTCGTCCACTACACCGGGAGGTGCCTGATGACCCTCGACAAGAATCCCCCAAACGAAATCCTCGAAGAAAGCGCACCCGCGCCGGCTGGCGAAAAGCTGCAGAAGGTGCTGTCGCGCCTGGGCGTCGGCTCGCGTCGCGACGTCGAGGCCTGGATCGGCGAAGGCCGCATCAAGGTCAACGGCGTGGTCGCGCCCCTGGGCCTGCGCGTCATGCCCAAGGACGCCATCGCGGTGGACGGTCGCCTGCTCAAGCGCGACCAGGTCGAGGAAGTGGTACGCCGCGTGCTGATCTACAACAAGCCCGAAGGCGAGATCTGCACCCGTGACGATCCCGAAGGCCGACCCACCGTCTTCGACCGCCTGCCCAAGCCCAAGCAGGGCCGCTGGATCAATGTCGGTCGCCTGGACATCAACACCACCGGCCTGCTGCTGTTCACCACCGATGGCGAACTGGCCAACCGGCTGATGCACCCGTCCTACCAGATGGACCGCGAGTACGCGGTACGGGTACGGGGCGAGGTGACCGAAGAGATGCTGCTGCGCCTGAAGAACGGGGTGATCCTCGAAGACGGCCCGGCGCGCTTCACCGACGTCCAGCAGGCGCCGGAGGGCGATGGCTTCAACCACTGGTTCCATTGCGTGGTGATGGAAGGCCGCAACCGCGAAGTCCGCAGGCTATGGGAATCCCAGGGCCTGGTGGTGAGTCGGTTGAAGCGCGTACGTTTCGGTCCGGTGTTCATGACCAGCGATCTGCCGGTCGGGCGCTGGCGCGAGATGACCCAGGGGGAGATCGACATCCTCGCGGGCGAAGTCGGCCTGCCGCCGGTGGCGCTGCCGTCCATGGGCGGCAAGACTAAGGAAAAGCTCGAGCGTCAGCAGCGCAAGACCGCGCGGCCGATCGATGCCGGTCGGGGTTCGCGCAACAAGCTCAACAAGACGGGCAAGACCGGCAAGCCCCAGGGGTCGGCCGTGGCCGAGCGTCCCAGCGAAATGGGCCGCAAGCCAGTCAGCAAGGGCCGTACCTCACCGGGCATTGCCCCGCGTCGTGGTCCGAGCGGCGGCGGTACCGGCAAGGGCGGTCGCCGCTAAGCAGAGAGGTCGCCTGGCCCCAGGCGACCGCTAGGCCAGGCTGCAGAATCGATTGCGGCCTTCGGCCTTGGCCTGATAGAGGGCGCGATCCGCGCGCAGCAGCAGGCAGCGCGGAGACTCGACGTCGCGCAGGGTCGCCAGACCCAGGCTCAGGGTGACCGGCAGGGGGATGGCCCCGGCGGTCTCCGACTGGGCCTCCACCGCCGCTCTCAGGCGTTCCGCCACGATATGCGCCGCGTCGTGGCCGGTGGCAGACAGCAGTACGCAGAATTCCTCGCCGCCAAAGCGAAAGACCATGTCCATGCTTCTCAGGTTGTTGCCGAGGGTGCGGGCGGTCTGGCGCAGCACGTCGTCGCCGACGCTATGGCCGAACCTGTCATTGATGCGCTTGAAGTGGTCCAGGTCCAGCATCAGCAGCGACAGCGGCTGCTGGGTCCGGCGGGCCAGTTCCATTTCCCGCACCAGGGCGCGATCCAGGGCGCTGCGATTGCCGACACCGGTCAGGGCATCGCGCAGGGCGTTGTTCTGGGCTTCGCGAAACAGCAGGGCATTGCGCAGGGGAAACAGCAGGCTGCCGAGCAGGTATTCCAGCGCCCCGAGTTCGCTCTCCTGGAAGCGCTCCTGGCGGTAGAAGGTCAGGTCACCCAGGCGCAGGTCCCCCTGGCTCAGGTGATAGTGCACCTGATGACCCTGTTCTTCGCCCAGGCCGATGGCCACGTCTTCCGCGGCATTGCGGTAGCTGAGGCCGGGCAGGTCCACCAGGGTATCAACCTCCTGCCGGAAGAGTTGCAGGACCCGTTCGAGCTCCAGCGAGGTCTGCAGGACGCTGAGCAGGCGCTGACGCAGCGCGCCCAGCACCGCCGGATCGCTGTCGCGGGCGGGGGCGGCCAGGTTGGAGTTGCGCTGCTGGCGAGCGCGATCGAGATTGATGGTGTTGGACGAGGGCGGGACCATGCCTGTTCTCCTTGGCGGATAGTCCCTCTACAGCGAGAAGCGTGCCAGTCTCGCAGTGGCAGTAAAATCAATGACTTAGGCGTATGGTGGCGATTGGCCGTCTGTAAGTTGACGCCTGAAGGCCAGGCGAGTCGCTTTTGCGACCCGCTCGTGACGACTTTCCGACGCGGGGCCTATACCTTGAGTACCAGCTTGCCGAAGTTCTCGCCGGAGAACAGCTTCATCAGGGTCTCGGGGAAGGTGTCCAGGCCTTCCACCACATGCTCGCGGGATTTGAGCTGGCCGTCGGCCAGCCAGATCGCCAACTGCTTCTGCGCCTCGGCATAGCGAGCCGCGTGGTCGAGCACGATGAACCCTTCCATGCGCGCGCGGTTGCTGAGCAGCGCCAGATAGTTCTGCGGGCCCTGCACTTTGTCGCTGTTGTACTGACTGATGGCGCCGCAGAGCACCACCCGTGCGCGGAAATTGATCTGCGCCAGCACCGCGTCGAGGGTCGGACCGCCGACGTTGTCGAAATAGACGTCGATGCCGTTGGGGCACTCGCGCTGCAGGGCGGCCGCGAGGTCCGGTTCGGCCTTGTAGTCGATGGCGGCGTCGAAGCCGAGCTCCTCGATCAGATAGCGGCATTTCTCCGCGCCACCGGCGATGCCCACCACATGGCAGGCCTTGAGCTTGCCGATCTGGCCGACCATGCTGCCCACCGCGCCGGCGGCGCCGGAGACCACGATGGTCTGGCCGGCCTTGGGCTCGCCGACCTCCAGCAGGCCGAAGTAGGCGGTCAGGCCGGTCATGCCGAGCACGGAAAGGTACTGGGGCAGGCTGGCCTTGCTGGGGTCCACCTTGTAGAAGCCCTGGGGCTCGCCCAGGTAATAGTCCTGGATGCCGAGCATGCCATTGACGGTATCGCCCACCTTGAAGTCCGGGTGGTTGGACGCCACCACCTCGCCGACGCCCAGGGCGCGAATGACCTCGCCGATGCCGATGGGCTTGATATAGGACTTGCCCTCGTTCATCCAGCCGCGCATGGCCGGGTCGAGGGAAAGGTACAGATTCTTGATAAGCACCTGACCGGCGCCGGGTTCGCCGATCGGCTGCTCGACGCGCTCGAAGGTGTCGGCGGTGGGTTCGCCGGATGGGCGTTTGGCGAGCAGGAATTGGCGATTGGTACGGGACATGGTGTTCTCCTGACGGGAAGGATCCAGTTCCGACCCGTCAGGAGGGGCGCGGGTTCTAACGGCGGCGTGCGGTCAGTAGCAAACTGGCCAAAATACCGGCGACCAGGCCCCAGAAGGCCGAGCCGATGCCGGCCAGGGTCAGGCCCGAGGCGGTGACCAGAAAGGTGATGAGTGCCGGTTCGCGCTGGCCGGGGTCGGCGAGGGCGCCGTGCAGGCCGTTCATGATGGAGCCGAGCAGCGCCAGGGCGGCTACCGAGATCACCAGTTCGCCGGGCAGCGAGGCGAACAGCGCTGCCAGGGTGGCGCCGAACAGCCCGGCGATGCCATAGAAGAGTCCGCACCAGACCGCCGCGGTATAGCGCTTGCTGGCGTCCTCATGGGCCTGGGGACCGGTGCAGATCGCCGCGCTGATGGCCGCCAGGTTGATGCCATGGGAGCCGAAGGGTGCCAGCAGCAGCGAGGCGAGGCCGGTGGTGGCGATCAGCGGGGAGGCCGGGACCGCGTAGCCATCGGTGCGCAGTACGGCGATACCGGGCATGTTCTGCGACGCCATGGCCACCACGAACAGCGGGATGGCGATGCCGATGGTGGCGGCCAGGGAAAAGGTCGGGCTGGTCCACACCGGCACCGCCAACTCCAGGCGCAGGCCGTGGAAGTCCAGCAGGCCCAGCCCGGCGGCCAGCAACAGGCCAGCCACCAGGGCGACCAGCACGCAATAGCGCGGCCACAGCCGCTTGGCCACCAGATAGGCCAGGGCCATGCCCAGCACCAGCGCGGTCTGGTGCTGGGCCGCGGAGCAGATCTCGATGCCGATGCGAAAGAGGATGCCGGCCAGCAGGGCGGCGGCCAGCGCCGGCGGGACCCGGCGCAGCAGGCGGTCGACGCTGCCGGTGAGACCGCAGAGGGCGAGCAGCACGGCGCAGAGGACAAAGGCGCCGATGGCGTCGCTGTAGGGCACCGATGGCAGGCTGGTGACCAGCAGCGCGGCGCCCGGGGTCGACCAGGCGATGACGATGGGGGTGCGGTACTTCAGCGACAGGCCGATGGTGGTCAGCGCCATGCCGATGGACAGTGCCCAGATCCAGGAGGAGATCTGTCCGCTGCTCAGGCCGGCATTCTGGCCGGCCTGGAACATCAGCACCAGGGAACTGGTGTAGCCCACCAGCATGGCGACGAAGCCGGCGACCACGGCGGCGGGCGAGGTATCGGCCAGCGGGGAAAGGCGTTGCGGAGCCGCGTGCATCGAAAAACCTCAGTGATGGCCGAACAGGATGGGATAGAGGGACAGCACCAGCAGCAGGGCCATGCTCCAGTTGAACAGCCGCAGCCGTGCCGGGCTGCTGAGCAGACGGCGCAGGCCCATGCCGAACAGCGTCCAGAGGCTGACGCTGGGCAGGTTGATCAGGGCGAAGAGCAGGGCGACCAGCAACAGGTTGGCGGTGAAGTTCTCGGCCGGAATATAGGCGGTGACCGCGCCGATGGCCATCACCCAGGCCTTGGGGTTCACCCACTGGAAGGCCGCCGCCTGGAAGAAGCCGAAGGGTTTGCCGCTGCCCGACTCCCGCGGTGTGGGGGCAGAAGCGGTGGCCAGCTTCCAGGCCAGATACAGCAGGTAGGCGCCGCCAATGACCCGCAGGGCGATCTGCAGCGGCGGATAGAGCACGAACAGCTGACCCAGGCCGAGGCCGGTGCAGATGACCAGCAGCATGTGGCCCAGGCTGATGCCGAACATGTGCGGCAGGGTCCGCCGAAAGCCGAAATTCACTCCCGACGCCAGCAGCATCATGTTGTTGGGGCCGGGCGTGGCGGAGGAGACGAAGGCGAAGAGCATGAAGGCGGAGAGCAGTTCGACGGTCATGAGGGGCATCCCTGGGCTTTGCGCCAGCTTAGCCAGGCCGCTCGGGCCGGTATCCGTACACCAAGGCCGCGAACCAGCGGTACAGTTTTCAGGAGTCGACCGAAGGGGTCAAACTGTCCTGGCTTTCGGTTTCGCTCTCCTGGCGGCCGGCCAGGGCCTGATTGAACGCCAGCCAGCCCTCGGCCGCGTCCGCTCCCGCCGAAGCCAGCGCCGCCTGCACCAGGCGCATCTGCTCGCGTCTCAGGGTCTGCTCCAGGGCGGCGCCACCCCGGGTCAGGGATAGCCGTCGCTTGCGCTTGTCCGCGGCATCCGTCTCCATGGCCACCAGTTGCATCTCCAGCAACTGCCGCAGCGGAATGTTCAACGCCTGCTTGCTGACGTTGAGCACCTCCAGCAGCGCCTTGTTGCTCAGGCCCGGCTCGCGCGCGATGAAGAACAGGATGCGCTGGTGGACCCGGCTCAGGCCGCGCCGCGCCAGCATATCGTCGGCCTTGGCGGTGAACGCCTGGTAACCGAAGAAGAAGGTCTCCATGACCAGGCGCTGCTGGGAGGTCTGATTTAGGTCAAGCATATTGACTTGTCTTTCCGGAGTGGATTAGGGTCGGTCAAGTAGTTTGACTCATTACCAGGCCACGGGCCACAGGAGGGCAGATGGCATTTTCCGAACGGGTGACCCGACTCAAGAGCAGCCTGATCCGCGACATCCTGGCAGCGGCGCAGCGCCCGGAGGTGATGTCCTTCGCCGGAGGACTGCCGGCCGAGCGCTGCCTGCCAGCGGTGGACTGGAGCACGATGCCGGCCGGCCTGGGTCAGTACGGCATGAGCGAGGGCGAGCCGGCGCTGCGCGAGGCCATCGCCGCCCAGGCCCGCGCCTATGGCCTGGACTGCACGGCGGACCAGGTGCTGGTGACCACGGGTTCGCAGCAGGCCCTGGATCTGATCGCCAAGCTCTATCTCGACGTCGGCACCCCGGTGCTGGTGGAGGGCCCGACCTACCTTGCGGCGCTGCAGAGCTTCCAGTTCTTTGGCGCCGAGTGCCTGGAGGTCAGTCTGACGCCGGAGGGCCTGGATCTGGAGGCCTTGCGCCTGCGCCTGGAAGAGCAACGCCCGGCCTTCGCCTATCTGATCCCGACCTTCCAGAATCCTTCCGGGGTGCGCTATTCCGCAGCCAACCGTGCGGCGGTGGCAGCCCTGCTGGACGAGTATGGCGTGACCTTGGTCGAGGACGAGCCCTATCGCGAACTCAGCTATGACGGCGCGCCGGCGCGGCCGCTGTGCGGCCAACTCCGGCGCAGTGCCTGGATCCACACCGGCAGCCTGTCCAAGACGCTGCTGCCCGGCCTGCGCGTGGGCTACCTGATCGCCTCGCCTGAACTGCTCAAGCCCCTGCGGGCGCTCAAGCAGGCGGCCGATCTGCACACCTGCCGCATGAGCCAGTGGCAGGTGCTGCAATGGCTGGGCAGTGAGCGTTATGCCCGGCACCTGGAGGAGGTAAGGACCTTCTACCGTGAGCGTCGCGATGGCTTCGCGCGGGCGCTGACGCGACATTTCAGCGACATCGCCGACTGGCAGATTCCCCAGGGTGGACTGTTCTTCTGGTTACGGCTGAAAACGCCCCTGGATACCCGTACGATGCTGGATGCCGCCCTGGCGCAGGACGTCGCCTTCATGCCGGGCGAGCCATTCTTCGCCGAACCGGATCGTCACCGCGGTCTGCTGCGGCTCAATTTCAGCCATGTGCTGCCCGAACGGCTGGATACGGGCCTTGCGCGCCTGGCCAGCGTGATCCGGGAAGCCACCCCCCATGACAAGGAGCTGTGAGATGTATCAGGTCTATGGCGATCGTCGTTCCGGCAACTGCTACAAGGTGGTGCTGATGCTGCACCTGCTCGGCCTGGAGTATCGCTGGCACGAGGTCGATATCCTCGCTGGCGAGACGCAGAGCGAAGCCTTCCTGGCGAAGAATCCCAACGGCAAGATTCCGGTGCTGGAGCTGGAAGACGGCACCTGCCTGTGGGAATCCAATGCCATCCTCAATTTCCTCGCCGACGGCACGCGCTTCCTGCCCAGCGAGCCGCGGCTGCGGACCCAGGTGCTGCAGTGGCAATTCTTCGAGCAGTACAGTCACGAACCCTATGTGGCGGTGGCGCGTTTCATCCAGCTCTACCAGGGGCTGCCGGCGGAGCGCCGGGAGGAGTACGAGGTCTGCCTGGTGCGCGGCTACAAGGCCTTGCGGGTGATGGAGCAGCAGTTGCAGCGCACGTCCTTCCTGGTCGGCGAGGACTACTCGATCGCCGATATCGCGCTCTATGCCTACACCCACGTCGCCCACGAAGGCGGCTTCAGCCTGGACGACTATCCGGCCATCCAGGCCTGGCTGGCGCGGGTAGCGGCGCAGCCGGGGCATATCGCCATCGGCTGAAACGCGAGCGGGGAGCCAGGGCTCCCCGCGGGACGCTCGGACGTGATCAGCGAGCGCTGACCACGAACTGCCAGTACTGGTTGAGGCGGCGCTCGCCACCGTTGGCGGTCAGCAGCACGGAGGACGGCGGCTTGGACTGCAGCTCCGGCAGGGATTTCATCAGCGTCAGCCAGTTGCTGTAGTAGGTCTGCAGGCAGCGGCGGGCGGTGCCGTTGTTCTGCAGGGAGGTGAGGGCCTTCTGATAGGCCGGCTCGATCTGCGACAGTGCCTGGACGACACAGCTGTCGGTATCGGAGAAGCGAGCCGTATCGCCGATGCGGGTTCCGGCGATCACCGCCTTGTTCGCGCAGCTCTTGAAGGCGACCATGCTGGCCTGCTCGAACTGCAGGGCATCCTGGTCCATGGCGAAAACGGGTGCGCTGCAGACAGCGGCTGCAACGAGGGCTAAGGCGTAAGCGTGGCGTTTCATGGTGGCGTCCCTGGCTACGTCATACAACGTGATGGCATCAATGCACAGCGGCAGACTGCACCGCCGGGCAAATGTTCAGCGCGAAAGGCGGCAAAGCGCCATCAGGTGAATTCCACCAGACCGACGGTAGTGAGACCTATGAACAGGGCGGTCAGGGCGACCATGGCGAACGCCAGGAGATAATCTTCCATCAGGGCTTTCCCTACTACGATGACGGCAGTAGGACCGATGGCAATTGGCCAGGTTCGTGCGGAAGCGCAGCGCGCGCAAGCGGGCCGACGAAAGGTCATCGGGCCGAGGGGAGGGCGACGACGCCCGATGGGCGCCGTCGCCTAGACATCACTCTTCCAGACGGTTCTTGTCGAGTTGCTTGGCCAGGCCGGCGCCCAGATCGGCACCCGTTACCGGTGCAGCATTCGGATCCGACATGGTGCGGGTCGCGAGCTGTTCGACCGCCTTGGCCTGCATCGGCGGCAGCTTGACGCTGGCCAGGCCGTCGCCGCCGTCCACGGCGGGGCTGGGCTGCTCCACGAACTCCCAGTCCTGACCCTGGTTCCAGGGACCGCGCATATCGCCTTCGCCTTGCGACATGTTGTAGTAGACGCTGGCGAATTCCGGCCGCGGTGGCATCTTGCCCTGGGGGAAGTTGGGCTGGATGGAGTGCAGCGCGTTCTCGAAAGACTTCTGGTGCGCGATCTCGCGGGTCATCAGAAAGCTCAGGGTGTCCTTGATGCCGGCATCGTCGGTGACGTTGATCAGGCGCTCGTAGACGATCTTGGCCCGGGCCTCGGCGGCGATGTTGGATCGCAGGTCGATGGTCGGCTCGCCGACGGTGTCGATGTAGGCCGCGGTCCAGGGCACCCCGCCCGAGTTGATCAGTTGCGGGCCGCCACCGTAGAGGATCTGGGTGAGGTGGGAGTCATTGCCGGCACCGGTCAGGGAGCGGTACATGTCCGCTTCTTCCTGGGTCTTTTCCGCCAGGTCGCCCTTTGCGCCCTTGTTCAGCATGGCGATCATCGAACCGATGATTTCCAGGTGGCTGAGTTCTTCGGTGGCGATGTCGAACAGCATGTCCTTGCGGCCCGGGTCGAGTTCGGCTATCGCCTGGGTGAAGTAGCGCATGGCGGCGGCGAGTTCGCCTTGGGGACCGCCGAATTGCTCCAGCATCAGGTTGGCGAGACCGGGATTGGGTTCGGACACGCGCACGGTGTATTGCAGTCGCTTGTTATGGACGAACATGTAACCTCCAGGGGCTAGTCACGGTATAACTCGGGCGTTTCAGCGCTTCGCGGTCAGATCGGGATCGGCGGAGCGTTCCAGGAAGGCGCGGGTGGTGGCGGGCAGGTCTTCCAGCAGCCAGGCCGCCATGGCCTTCTCCTGTTCGAGGATGCGTTCGCAGGCCTGCTGCGTTTCGCTGTCGCCGATCTCGGCAGCCGCCGCGATCAGCGTGGTGTAGGTGGCGATTTCGATGTTCTCGAAGACATAGCCGGCGATGGCCCCCTTGATGACCTCATCGCTCATGGGTGCGCCGCCGATGGCCTGGCCCAGCGCCATCAACTTGCCGCCCATGTCCTTGAGGGTCGAGGGGCTGCTGCCGTGACGGCTCAGGCAACCTTCGATCACCTGCCGCTGTTCCTGGGTCTCGCGGATGTGCTGCTCGATACGCTGGCGCAACTGCGGATAGTGCTCCAGGCGCGCGGCCTGGGCGGAGAGCATCTTCTCGGCCTGTTCCTCCATGGCATGGGCATCGCGCAGCCAGTCGATGAGGTTGTCTTGCTTGGAAGCGGTCATGGAAAACTCCTGCTCGTGGAGAGTGGCGACAACGGGCTGCA
Organism: Pseudomonas sp. GM_Psu_1; assembly: GCF_026544185.1. Taxonomy (NCBI): domain Bacteria; kingdom Pseudomonadati; phylum Pseudomonadota; class Gammaproteobacteria; order Pseudomonadales; family Pseudomonadaceae; genus Pseudomonas; species Pseudomonas sp. GM_Psu_1. The sequence continues at coordinate 367,659 of NZ_JALNUX010000005.1, read as the reverse complement.
GCGCCCCGCCAGATTGCGTTCTGTCTGCTTATTAGTGGCCCTGGCCTAGCCAGAGATTCGGCTCATGGTGGCCTTTCGGATCGATGGGGAAGCCGTGGGCTTTTTGTTTTACAAGCCCAGCGGCAGAGGATTGTCTGGAACGCCGAGTTGTTGGACAGGCGCCTGTCGGCTGTACAACTCTTGTATTAGCCAAATAGCGTCTTTAGTCATCTCTTTGCCGTTCACCCCCTCGAGCAAACCGTTCATTCCGTACTTGCCGAAGCCAGGGACATCTGTGTCAGGATCCGGCGAATGCATGGGAAGGAGTCAGCATGAAAGGGGCTGAGGAACAGCTGCCAGGCGTAGGCCCGGTCAGGCCGCCGGAGGCACGCTGGCCGGATCCGAATGTGCCGGGGCTGGAGCCGGACGAGATCATCGCGCAACTGCGGGCGTCGGCTGCGGGCGCTGACTGGGCCTGGTACCAGCGCCGTGGCCACTGGTCTTGCATGGCCACCGGAAATGACGCCGGTGGCTGGCCGGAATTGCTCGACGACGAGGAACTGGCGCTACTGTCCGCCCAGACCTCGCTCCGCTGCTATCCCACCGGCAGTGGCCCGACCCCGCTGGGCTGGTTGCTCGCCCGTCCCGATGGCCATACCGATTTCGCCGCCCTGGCCCTGAGATTCGGCTTCGTACTGCAGCGCCTGCAGTTGCAGCGGGCCCAGGCCATCCAGCAGGTGCTCTACGACATCACTTACCTGGCCAGTTCGACCCTGGATCGCCAGCTGTTCATGCAGCGCACGCACGAACTGCTGGTCTCGCTGATCGATGCCGAAAATTTTTTCCTGGCGCTGCAGGATGCCGATTCGGACCAGATCCACTATCCCTATTATTTCGACCAGCGCGACGAGAGTCCCCCCGAGCCCGGCTCCTTCGAGCTGCTGGATCGCGAGCGGCCCTGCCTGACCGCCTATGTGCTCATGCACGGGACACCGCTGCTGCTGCCCAAGGAAGCCATTGAAGCGGCGCAGGTGTCAGGGCCCTACTATTGCCAGGGCTCGGTCCCCGAGTTCTGGATGGGCATCCCGCTCAAGGATGGCGCCGACCGGACCTTCGGGGTACTCAGCCTGCAGGTCTATGATCGCGAGCGCCGCTACGGACCCGAGGACCAGGCGCTGTTCCAGGTCATCGCCCGTGACGTGGCCATGGCCCTGGATCGCATCCTCCGGCGCGAATCGCTGGAGGCCACCGTGGGCCAGCGCACCCAGGAGCTGTCGGAGGTCAATGCCCGGCTGCGCGAGCAGATCGCCGAGCGCGAACGCGCCGAGCAGTTGCAGGCGGCGCTGTTCCGCATCGCCGAGCTGTCCAGCGCCAGCACCGACATGCCGGAATTGCTGGGGGGGCTGCACCGCGTCGTCGGCGAGTTGCTCTATGCCCACAACTTCTACATCGCCCTCTACGACGACGCCTCGGGCGAGGTGAGCTTTCCCTATTTCGCCGATGAGCGCCGTACCGCGGCCCCTGTCGCTCGGCGCGGCAGCCGCGGCTATACCGAATACACCATCCGCCAACGGCGACCCTGCATCATCGATCGGCACAAGGCCCGCCTGCTCATCGAGCGCGGCGAGATCACCCCGGTCGAGGGCACCCCGGAAGCCTGTTCCTGGCTGGGCATCCCGCTCTATGACGGCAAGCAGGTCCGCGGCGTACTGGCGGTGCAGAGCTATCGCGAAGACGTCCGTTACAGCCAGCGCGACCAGGAGCTGCTGACCTTCGTCTCGCGCCACATCGATACCGCCTTGTCCCGGCGCAGCGCTGCGGAAGCCATCCAGCAGTCGCGCCAGGCCCTGGAGGTCAGGGTGCAGGAGCGCACCCGGGCCCTGGATGCGGCCAATGCCCGACTGCTGTACGAGAACAATCACGATGCCCTGACCCGGCTGCCCAATCGCAGCTTCTTGCAGCAGCGCCTGGGCGAACTCTGGACGGCGCTGGAGCGCGACGGCGCCGGCCTGGCGGTGATGTTTCTCGACCTGGACAGGTTCAAGCGCATCAACGACCAGTTCGGCCATCCCTTCGGCGATCTGCTGCTGGTGGCGGCGGGGGAGCGGCTGTCTGGCTGCCTGCGGGAGACCGACCTGCTGGCGCGGCTGGGGGGCGACGAATTCGCCATCCTGGTGCCCGGTGGCGGCCTGGATTCGCCGGTGGCCATCGCCCAGCGCATCATCGACGCCTTCGATCGCCCACTGGTGATCGACGACCACAGTCTGTTCGCCTCCTGCAGCATCGGCATCGTGGTGGCCGATCCCAGTCTGCATCACCAGCCGGATGACCTGCTGCGCGATGCCGACACGGCCATGTACCGGGTCAAGCAGGGCGGCCGCGACAACTTCGCGGTGTTCAACCAGGAACTGCGCCAGGTGGTGTCCGACCAGGTGGTGCGCGAAGGCGCGCTGCGCAAGGCGCTGAAGAACGGCAACGAACTGGAGCCCTTCTTCCAGCCGATCATCGAGGTCGGCACCGGTCGCGTGGCGGCGCTGGAGGCGCTGATCCGCTGGCGACAGCCCGATGGCAGCGTGCTGGCGCCGGGGGCCTTTCTCCCCGAGCTGGAAGGCCTGCGCCTGATCGGGCGGCTGGATACCTACATGCTGACGCGCATCGCCGCCACCCTGGCCGAGCCCGCCCAGGCCCACTGGCCGGTGGTGCACGTCAATTGCTCCAGCTACAGCATCGTGCAGCCGGAATTCGCCGACGAGGTGCTGAGCATCCTCGCCGCGTACGGGGTGGCGCCGTCACGGATCTGCCTGGAATTGACCGAAGGGGCCCTGGTCGCCGAGCCCGAGCGTGCCAAGGCGGCCATGGAGGCCCTGGATCGCCACGGGGTCTCGGTGGTGCTGGACGATTTTGGCGCGGGCTTCTCGTCGCTGGGCTATGTCCACGAATACCGCTTTCGCGGCCTCAAGATCGACAAGTCCTTTGTGCTGCGTCTGGGCGACAGCACGCGCAGTGTCGCCATCGTCCGCGCCATCGTGCGCATGGCCGAGTCGCTGGGCCTGGATGTGGTCGCCGAGGGCGTCGAGGACGCCCAGGCACTGCAACTGCTCAAGGACATGGGCGCCCGCCATGCCCAGGGCTATCTGTTCGCCCGGCCGCTGGACCTGCAGGCGACCCGGCAGCTGCTGGGCAGGGCCGCCGGCTAGAAGGTGACGCCGGCCACCAGGATCAGGTTGGTGTAGGGCTGGCACTCGCCGGTACGGATCTGCACCCGCGCCTGGCGACACAGCGTCTTCATCTCGTCATGGGAAACCAGGCGGCGGCTGCCCAGGGCGCCGTCGGCGTTCAGGCGCTCCAGTTCGGCCAGTGCCGGGGGCTGGACCTCGAGGGTTTCCTCGGCGAGCAGGTGACTTTCCACCTGCATCTCGCTGAGCAGCGCCTGCAGCACACTGAGGAAATCCGGGACGCCCGGGGTCACGGCCAGATCGACCAGAGGCGTGCCCGGCGGCACCGGCATGCCGGCGTCACCGATGACCACCAGGTCGCCGTGGCCGAGACTGGCGACGGCCTGGGACAGGGCGATGTTGAGCAGAGCGGTCTTCTTCACCGGGCGAGCTCCTGGCGGCTGGGGATGGAGGGCTGGGCGCCCGGACGGGTGACGGCGATGGCGGCGGCCTGCTGGCCGAGGGCGATGGCCGCCGAGACGCTCAGACCCTCCGCCAGGCCGGCGGCGAAGCCACCCAGGAAGGTGTCTCCGGCGGCCGTGGTGTCCACCGCCTTGACCGGCGTGGCCGGGTGGTGCTGGCAGCCGTCGGCGGAGACCTGCAGCAGGCCCTGGCCGCCCAGGGTCAGCAGCACCTGCCGGGCGCCAGCGGCGACCAGTTGGCGCGCAGCGGCTTCGGCCTGCTCCAGCGTGTCCACCGGCAGGCCGGTCAGCAGGCTGGCCTCGCTTTCGTTGGGCACCAGGTAGTCGATATGGGCGTACCACTCGGCCGGCAGCGGTCCGGTGGCCGGCGCCGGATTGAGGATCACCGTCTTGCCCAGCGCATGGGCGCGGGCGAGGGCGGCGCCCACGGTAGCCAGCGGGACCTCCAGCTGGGCGATCACCAGCTTGGCCTGGTCCAGCACGGATTCCTGGGCCTGCAGATGGGCGGCGGACAGTTCGCCGTTGCCACCGGCGACGATGACGATGGCGTTCTGGCCCTGGTCGTCCACCAGGATGGAGGCGATGCCGGTGGGCACCTCGGCCGCCACCGAGACGCCCTGGCAGTCGATGCCCTCCTGGAGCAGGCTGCGGGTGAGGAAGTCGCCATAGGGATCGGCGCCGACGCAGCCGATCATGGCGACCCGGGCGCCCAGGCGCGCGGCCGCCACGGCCTGGTTGGCGCCCTTGCCGCCGGGTGCGGTGGTGAAGGTATGGCCGGCGAGGGTCTCGCCGCCCTTGGGCAGGCGCGGGGTGCGCACCACCAGGTCCATGTTCAGGCTGCCGATGACGACGACGTCAGGGTGCATGGGAGGTCTCCAGAGCAGAGGGCGCCGCGGTGGATTCGCGCAGCACCAGCCGGGGTACGGCGATGTCGTGGGTGGAAGGGCTGCCGACCGTCTCGCGGCGCGCCAGCAGCAGCTGGGCGGCGCGTTCGCCGAGGTCACGGATCGACTGGCCGATGGTGGTCAGGGCCGGGTAGAGATAGCGGCTGAGTTCGATGTCGTCGAAGCCCACTACGGACAGCTGGCCGGGGACGCTCAGGCCCCGTTCGGCGGCGGCGCGCAGCACGCCCAGGGCGATGGTGTCGTTTCCGGCGAAGATCGCGGTGGGGCGCTCCGCCCGGGCCAGCAATTCGCGGGCTGCGGCATGACCGGCGGCGGCGGTGAAGGAGCAGCGCTGGATGGCGCCAGGGGCGATACCGGCCTCCGCCAGGGCCTGCTGGTAGCCGGTGATGCGCTCGCTGGCGACGGGAGAGTCGGCCGGGCCGCCGATGCAGGCGATGCGCCGATGACCGAGTTGCAGCAGGTGGCGGGTGGCGAGCAGGCCACCCTGGTGGTGATCGATGCGGATATGCGCGGCCTGGACGCCATCCAGCGGCCGGTCGGCCAGCACCAGCGGGATGCGCAGGCCGGCGAGGGCGCGGGCGAAGCGCGGATCGCCATCCACGGTGGCGACCACCAGGCCGTCGATCCGGCGCTCCTTCAGCACCCGCAGATAGCGCAGCTGCTTGTCGGCGTCGTCATCGGAATTGCAGAGGATGACGCTGTAGCCCTGGCGTTCGCAGTGGTCCTCGATCCCTCGCGCCAGCTCGGCGAAGTAGGGGTTGACCGCATTGGGCACCAGCACGCCGAAGGTGCCGGTGGCGCGACTGCGCAGGGAGCGCGCCACGCCGCTGGGCACGTAGCCCAGTTCGGCGATGGCCGCCTCGACCTTTTCCCGCACGCCCGGGCTGACCGGGCGGCTGTTGTTCACCACATGGGAGACGGTGGTGTAGGAGATGCCGGCGCGGGCGGCGACATCCTTGATGGTCGCCATCAGCCCTTGCTCTTGGCGCGCTGGCTGCGGTAGGTGTCGAGGATCACGGCGACCACGATGACCGCGCCGGTGATGATGCGCTTGGTCGGCTCGCTGGCGCCGATCTGGGCCAGGCCCGCGGCCAGCACCGAGATGATCAGTACGCCGAAGAAGGTGCTGATGACCGAGCCGCGACCGCCCATGAGGCTGGTCCCGCCGATCACCACGGCGGCGATCACCTGCAGCTCCAGGCCGACGCCGGCATTGGGATCGGCGGCTTCCAGGCGGGAGATCTGGAACAGCGCGGCGAGGCCCGCCAGCAGGCCCATGAGGGCGAAGACGATGACCTTGTAGGGCTTGGGATTGATCCCGGCCAGGCGCACCGCTTCCTCGTTGGTGCCGATGGCGATCAGGTAGCGCCCGAGCACCGAGCGGGTCAGCAGCAACTGGGCGACCACGATCACCAGCAGCGCGATGACGAAGGAGGGCGAGATGCCGAAGGCGAAGGGCGTCGACAGCCAGGCATAGGCATCACCGATGTAGGCGGTGCGCGAATCGGTCAACTGGTAGGCCGCGCCGCGGGCCATTTCCAGCACGCCCAGGGAGACGATGAAGGAAGGGATGCGCCAGGCCACGGTCACGCTGCCGGTGAGGGTGCCGGTCAGGGCGGCGCAGAGCATGCCCAGGGCCGCGGCGGGCAGGATGCCCCAGCCCCATTCCAGGGTGGCGACGCTGACCACGGCGGCGGCCAGGGCCACTACCGAACCCACCGAGAGGTCGATGCCGCCGATGATCAGGATGAAGGTCATCCCGGTCGCCAGCACCATCAGATCGGGGATCTGGTTGGCGAGGGTGGTGAAGGTGGCATAGGAGAGAAAGTGACTGCTCATCAGGGAGAACAGCACGATCATGGCCAGCAGGGCGGCGGCCAGGCCGACGTAGGTGCCCAGGCCCAGGCCGAAGGCGCGCCGGGAGGAGGTGACGGGAAGACTGCTCATCGAATGGCTTCCTGAGAAAGGGGTTGCGGCGGGACAGGTTCTTCCAGCAGGGCTTCGCGGGAGCGATAGCCGGCGAAGGCGGCGGCCAGCAGCCGCTCCTGATCCCAGTCATGGCGTTCGAAGGTGGCTTCCAGGCGGCCGGCGGAGATCACGCCGATGCGATCGCAGATCAGCATCAGCTCGCGCAGATCGCTGGAGACCACGACCAGGGCCTTGCCCTGGCGGGTGAGTTCGGCCAGCAGGCCATAGATCTCGAACTTGGCGCCGACGTCGATGCCGCGCGTGGGTTCGTCGAACAGCAGCACCTGGCAGTCGCGTTCGAGCCAGCGGCCGATGACCACCTTCTGCTGGTTGCCCCCGGAAAGTTCGCCCACGGGTTGGCTGCCGTCGTTGCAGCGGATGCGCATGCCCTTGATATGACGCTCGGCCAGGGCGGCTTCACGGGCGCCGCTGACCAGGCCCTGCTGAGCGACCTTGGCCATGTTGCCCAGGGCCAGGTTGGCGCTGATGGGCTGGCTGAGCAGCAGGCCTTCGCCCTTGCGGTCCTCGGTGATCAGGGCGATGCCCTGGCGAACCACCTTGGCCGGCGAGGCCAGGTCGACCGGCTTGCCGGCCAGGTGCACCACGCCGGAGTCGGCGCGATCGGCACCGAAGATCAGCCGCAGCAGTTCGGTCCGTCCGGCGCCAATCAGTCCGGAGATGCCATAGATCTCCCCGGCGCGGACGCTGAAGGAGACGTCCTGGACCTTGTCGGCGCGCGACAGGCCCTTGACCTCCAGCAGCGGCGGCCCGAACCGGCGCTCGCCCATGTCCAGATGCTCGCCGAGATCGCGGCCGACCATGAGGCTGACGATCTGGTCGGTGGCGTACTCCGCCATGGGCGCATCGGCCACGAGGCGGCCATCGCGCAGCACCACCAGTTGCTGGGCGATGCGCTTGAGTTCTTCCAGGCGATGGGAGATGTAGACCAGGGCCACGCCCCGGGCACGCAGCCGCTCGATCTGCTCGAACAGCAGCTCCACCTCGCGCGACGTGAGCATGGCGGTGGGCTCGTCGAGGATCAGCACCCGGCAATCGCCAATCAGGTTGCGGGCGATTTCCACCATCTGCTGGTGACCCACGCCCAGTTCGGCGATGGGGGTATCCGGATCGATGGACTCCAGGCCGACCTGGGCCATGGCCAGCCGCGCCTGTTCGCGCAGCTGGCGGCGGTCGATCCAGCCCAGCCGCCGGGGCAGGCGGTCGAGAAAGAGATTTTCCGCCACGGTGAGGGTGGGCAGCAGATTGAGCTCCTGCATGACCATCCGCACCCCCTGGGCTTCCGCCTCGCGGCGGCTGCCCGGAGCGTAGGGTCGGCCGAGAAAGCTCAGCTCGCCGGTGGTGGGTTGCACCAGGCCACAGAGGATCTTGGACAGGGTGCTCTTGCCGGCGCCGTTTTCTCCAGTGAGCGCCAGCACCTGGCCGGCGCGCAATTCCAGGTCCACGCCGCCGAGTACCGGCTGTGCATAGGTCTTGCCGATGCCACGGGCGCTGAGGATGACCTCGGACGACATGGGGGCTCTCCTCGGATCAGGGCTGGGTGACGAGTTCGACCGGGGTCTCGATCACGCCGTCCTTGGCACCGGTGGGCTCGCCCTTGACCAGCTTGAGCGCGGCTTCGATCCCGAACACGGCCTGCTTGGCGGCGAACTGGTCGGCGGTGGCGAGGACGCGACCGTCCTTGAGCATCGGGTGGATGGCCTTGATGTTGTCGTAGCCGACGATCTGCACCTGGCCTTTCTTGCCGGCCGCGCGCACGGCGGAGACGGCGCCCAGCGCCATGCTGTCGTTGCCGGCCAGCAGGGCCTTCAGGTCAGGGTATTCGTTGAGCATGGCCGCGGCGACGGCGTTGCCCTTGTCGATTTCCCAGTTGCCGGATTGCACGCCGACGATCTTCATGCCGGCCGCTTCCATGGCGTCCTTGAAGCCTGCGGTGCGCTGCTGGGCGTTGGTGGTGGTGGAGACGCCCTCGATGATGCCGACCTGGTCACCCTGCTTGAGCTGCTTGGCCAGGTACTCGCCCACCAGGCGCGCGCCCTTGCGGTTGTCGGGACCGACGAAGGGGATGTCCAGGGACTTGGACTTGAGCACCTCGGGATCCAGGCGATTGTCGATGTTGACCACCTTGATGCCGGCGTCGCTGGCCTTCTTCAGTACCGGAACCAGGGCCTTGGAGTCGGCCGGCGCGATGACCAGGGCGTCGACCTTGGACACGATCATCTGCTCGACGATACGGATCTGGCTGGAGGTGTCGGTCTCGTCCTTGATCCCGTTGGAGATCAGGTCGAAATCGGCGGAATGGTCTTTCTGGTAGGTCTTGGCGCCGTCTTCCATGGTCAGGAAGAATTCGTTGGCCAGGGACTTCATGACCAGCGCGACCTTGGGCTTTTCGGCGGCCGTGGCGTGACTGGCGGCGAGCGGCAGGATCAGCGAAGCGGAGGTGAGAGCGATAGCCGCCAGCAGGCGGGCAGGGCGAAAGGCCAGCATAGGGGAATCTCCGAATTCTTATGGTTCTTGTGGTCGCGCAAACGTTTGCGCGAAAGCGAGAATGTCCGCTTCGTTGGTAGCTGTCAACGGAAGTCACTACATGAATCGATTCAGCGCCAGGGGACGGCAGGTTGGCCCCGGCCCTGTAGCCCCCGGTATACTGTGCAATCGTGTTCAACCAGGCGCCCGGCGCCCGAGAGTCTCTGCCATGTCCTTTTCCGAATCCGCCCTGAAATCCCTCATCCGCGCCGTGCCCGATTTTCCCAAGCCGGGGGTGATCTTTCGGGACATCACGCCGCTGTTCCAGTCGCCCGAAGGCCTGCGCGCCGTCATGGCGGAGTTGCTGGAGCGCTATCGTTCGGCGTCCTTCACCCATGTCGGGGCGCTGGATGCCCGCGGATTCCTCATCGGCCCGATCCTGGCCTATGAACTGGGCAAGCCGCTGGTGCTGTTCCGCAAGCAGGGCAAGCTGCCGGCCGAGTTGCTGACCGAGGTCTACAGCACCGAATACGGCGACTCCGTGATCGAGGTGCACAAGGACAGCGTCGGCGCCGGCGATTCGGTGCTGCTGGTCGACGACCTCATCGCCACGGGCGGCACCCTGGTCGCCGCCGGCAACCTGATCCGCCGCCTGGGCGCCGAGGTCCACGAGGCCGCCGCCATCGTCGACCTGCCCGAACTGGGCGGCTCCAAGCGCCTGGAAGCCGCCGGCATCCCCACCTTCGCCCTGACGAGCTTTGCGCTGTCCGAGTATTGAGTGGCCCCTCGATCGCGGCCATGGGCCGCTCCTACAGGCGCACCGGATACCTGTAGGAGCGGCCCATGGCCGCGATAACAGCGTCGAACCTGACCTCAGCGTTCTGCCGGCACCTCCCGAGGTGCCTGTTCGCGGACAAGGCTGCGCCGTTGTCCACCCTACGACGGTGGTGCCTTTGCAGGACGGGTCGCATCGGCAGATCACCTTGGCCGTAGCAGATCACTCAAGTCGTAGGTTGGGTTGAGAGCAGCGAAGCTCAACGGATGTTGCCTCCGCGGCGCCTATCTCGTTGGGCTTCGACGACGGAGCCGTCTCAAGACAACCCGCGATTTAGCGCAACCTTGGCAGCCTCTCGTCAAAGCTCAGCCGTCGGCCCTTTCGGCTCCAGCGGATACAGGTCCACCTCGTCCGCCAGCTTGGGCAACTCGTCGAGGAAGGCGAGGGTATGGGGCTGGTTGAAGTGGTCGTCCTGGGCGGCGACCGAGGCCCAGCGGGTCTGGATCACCCAGAGGTCGCCATCCTCGCTGCCCTGGAATACCCGGTAGTCCAGGCAGCCTGCGTCGGTCACCGCCACGGCGGCGAGATCGAGGAGATGGGCGCCCAGCGCCTGGGAGCGTTCGGGCTGGGCCCTGAGCAGGGTGAGGCTGTGGACATCCGGCATGGCGGGCAGGTCTCCTGGAGGTTCGAGACTTCGACCCTCCAGGGCGGCGGACGTCGCAGCCGACTCAGCGATTGATCAGGCTGAGGAATTCGGCGCGGGTGGCATCGCTGGCGCGAAACTGGCCGAGCATCACCGAGGTGACCATGGAGGAATTCTGCTTTTCCACGCCGCGCATCATCATGCACATGTGCTGTGCCTCGATGACCACTGCGACCCCGGCGGCACCGGTGACCTGTTCGATGGCCTCGGCGATCTGCCGGGTCATGTTTTCCTGGATCTGCAGCCGACGGGCGAACATGTCGACGATACGCGCCACCTTGGACAGGCCGAGCACCTTGCCCTTGGGCATGTAGGCGACGTGGGCCTTGCCGATGAAGGGCAGCATGTGGTGCTCGCACAGGGAGTACAGCTCGATGTTCTTGACCAGCACCATCTCGCTGTTGTCGGAAGTGAAGAGCGCCTCGCCCACCACCTCTTCCAGCGTCTGGTTGTAGCCACGGCAGAGGTACTGCATGGCCTTGGCCGCGCGCTTGGGCGTGTCCACCAGCCCCTCCCGGCCGATGTCTTCGCCGAGTCCGGTCAGGATCGAGGAGTAGTGCTGTTCGAGAGACATTTGGGTTCCTGTTTGTCGATAAGGAGGTTGGCGCTCGGATGAGACGTCACCCGAGTCGCGGAGTCACTCGTCGCGACCTTCGAGCATGGTGCGCTTGAGCAAGACATAAAGCGAGCCGGTACCGCCGTGGCGGGGCAGGCAGGAGGTGAAGCCCAGCACCTGGGGATGCTGGCGCAGCCAGGTGTTGACGTGGCTCTTGATCAGCGGACGGCGCCCGTCCAGGCGCGCGGCCTTGCCATGGGTGATGCGCACGCAGCGGATTTCCAGGCGGGTGGCCTCGGCGAGAAAGTCCCAGAGGGTTTCCCGGGCCTTCTCCACGGTCATGCCGTGCAGGTCCAGGCTGCCCTCGAAGGGGATCTGGCCGCCCTTGAGGCGGCGCAGCTGGGTGTCCTGGACACCGTCGCGACCCCAGTAGAGTTCGTCCTCGGCGCCCACATCGATGACGAAGGCATCGCTCAGGCCATCGACCCGGGTAGCGGTCGTGGTCCTGGTCGCATCGGCACGGCGCTGGGCGACCTGGCCCAGGTCGGCGCGCGGTTTGCCGGTGTCGGCGCGATCCTGCTTGAGCGGACGGATCCCACGGGTGAAGTCGGCGAAAGAGGCATCGTCGTCGTGCATGGCGTTCTCCGGTGTAGGACGTCATTCTACCGGCGGGTCAGGCCTCGTGCAGCAATCGGCTCACCGCGGCCAGCGCGGCCGTTTGCCGCTCGGGCCAGTCGCCGGTGATTTCCAGCAGCGGCTGGCCATGGGCCTGCAGCCAGTCGCGACAGTGGGCGAAGAACGCCAGCCGCTCGGTCAGCTCCGGCTGGCAGCGCTGACCGTCGTCCTGCCAGGCGACGTCGCGGGGGTCGAGCAGCAGGTGCAGATCGTAGCGGCGGGCCAGCAGCGCCGGCTCCAGCCAGGCGGGCGCGGCGCCGAACAGCAGCCGACTCCACAGCAGATTGCTCAGCAGGTGGGTGTCCAGCAGCAGCAGGGGCGGCGCGGCGGCGCGCGCCTGGTCTTCCCGATGCACTTGCTCGCGGGCGATGAGCTCCACATCCGCCAGGGTGGTGTCGGTACCGTGCCGCTCGCAGTATTCGCGGACGTACTCGTCGACCCGCATACCGCCGAACCTTTCGCTCAGCACCTGCGTCAGCCAGGACTTGCCACTCGATTCGGGGCCGGTCAGTACCACCACCTTCATGGCGCGGTCGCCAGGGCACGACGCCAGTCGAGCCAGCCATAGGCCGCCAGGCCGACAAAGACCGCATAGAGGATCGCGGTGGGGTAGAGGCCCTTGTAATAGAAGAGGCCCACATAGATGACGTCCAGCACGAACCACAGCACCCAGCACTGCAGGCGCTTCTGCGCCATCCAGAACTGGGCGACCAGACTGAAACCGGTGAGCGCGGCGTCCAGCCAGGGCAGGGCGGCATCGGTATGGGTGCCCATGAGATAGCCGAGGGCCAGGCTGCCCAGGGCGCCAACGGCCAGACCGGCCAGCAGGGGTTTCGCCGCCAGCGAAGTGACCTCGCGGCCCTGGTGCTGCTGGCCGCCCCTGAGCCATTGCCACCAGCCATAGAGTTGCAGCACCGCATAGATGCACTGCAACAGCATGTCCGAATAGAGCTTCACGTCCAGGAAGATCCAGGCGTAGAGCACCACCATCACCAGGCCGATGGGCCAGGCCCAGATGTTCTGGCGCACCGTCAGCCAGACGGCGATCACCCCGAGAACGGCGGCCAGCAGCTCCACGGGCGACATGCCCAGCAGGGTGGTGAGCGACTCCAGAAACGACATGCTTCACATCCGGAAAGATTGAATTCGTCATTGTACGGCACCTAATGGCCGTCTATCGGTCTCTTCAACCGGTCTCGCTCTGGTAAGGTGCCGGGCGCTGACTTCAGCACGTGCTGTCTTGGGTACCGCGAAGGGCCATGCCCTGCGGAGCGTCACGGTTCGAACCCCGTTGCCGCCGGAGCCTGCAGCTCCGGCTACCTGCAAATGTTTCACTTGGATGGAGTAATACCATGGACCTATGGAGTGCCTTGCAGGCGCTGATTCTGGGGATCGTCGAGGGCATCACCGAGTTTCTGCCCATTTCCAGTACCGGCCACCAGATCGTCGTTGCCGATCTGATCGGCTTCGGTGGGGAAAGGGCCATCGCCTTCAATATCATCATCCAGCTGGCGGCCATCCTGGCCGTGGTCTGGGAATACCGCTTCAAGGTCTTCGAGATCGTCACCGATCTGCCGCGCAAGTCCTATGCACAGCGTTTCACCGGCAACCTGATCATCGCCTTCCTGCCCGCCGCGGTGCTGGGCGTGATCCTGGGTGACCTGATCCACGAATACCTGTTCAACCCGATCACCGTGGCCTTCGCCCTGGTGATCGGTGGCGTGATCATGATCTGGGCGGAAAAGCGTACCCATCGCATCCGCGTGGAAGAGGTGGACGACATGCGCTGGCATGACGCCCTCAAGGTCGGCTGCGCCCAGTGCCTGGCGATGATCCCGGGCACCTCGCGTTCCGGTTCCACCATCATCGGCGGCCTGCTGTTCGGCCTGTCGCGCAAGGCGGCCACCGAGTTCTCCTTCTTCCTGGCCATGCCGACCATGGTCGGAGCGACGGTCTACTCCGTGTACAAGTACCGTCACCTGTTCACCGCCAGCGACGTCCTGGTGTTCGGAGTCGGCTTCGTCACCTCCTTCCTCTTCGCCATGCTGGCGGTCAAGGCCCTGCTGAAGTTCATCGGCAACCACAGCTACGAAGTCTTCGGCTGGTACCGCATCGTCTTCGGACTGCTGATCCTGGCCACCTGGCAATTCGGCTGGATCGACTGGCACGCGGCCAAGGCGGCCGGGTGAAACCCGAGAAGGAACAGCAGAGCCGGCGCAAGCCGGCTCGTGCGTCTGGGCAGAATGCTTCCCCCAAGGCCGCCAAGCGGGCAGCGCCGCTGACGCCCTATCAGCAGCGCGCCGCCATCGCCCGCCAGGACATGCTGGCGCTGCTGCAGATCGCCGTCTTCATCCTGCCCCTGGTGGGCATGCTGTCGCTGGCCTTCGGCCGCGGGGTGCTCTGGCCGATGCCGCTCTATCTGGTGGCCAGCGTGGCCACCTACCTGCTCTACAAGCACGACAAGCAGCGCGCCCGCGACAAGGGTTGGCGCGTGCCGGAGCGCATGCTGCACCTGGGCGAATTGCTCGGCGGCTGGCCGGGCGCCCTGATCGCCCAGCAGCGCTTTCGCCACAAGACCGTCAAGCTGAGCTTTCGGCTGGTGTTCTTCGCCATCGTCGCCCTGCACCAGCTGCTCTGGCTGGATGTGCTCTGCGGCGGCTTTCTGCACCGTCACCTGCCGCTCTGAGGTCAGACAGGCGGCGGTGGGGCAGGTGATGGGCTAGGCTTGGCGGGCGAAAGCCCCCGTTGCCCAGGAGCCCCCCATTGCGAATGCCTCTGTCGATCTTTACGCCCCTTTTCCTGTCCCTGACCCTGGCCGCCTGTAGCCAGGGTCGCGAGACCTCACTGCCCACGGCTCCCGAGGCCGGTTCCGGTTACCGCCCCGGGCTGACGGCCAGCGCAGCCACCCGGCAGATGGCGGCCGCGGCCAATCCCCTGGCCGCCGAGGCCGGCCGGGAGATCCTGCGCCAGGGCGGCTCGGCCATCGACGCCGCCATCGCCATGCAGGCGGTCCTGACCCTGGTCGAGCCGCAATCCTCCGGGATTGGCGGCGGTGCCTTCCTGCTCTACTGGGACGGTCGCAAGGTCCAGGCCTACGACGGTCGCGAGACCGCGCCAGCCGGGGCCACGGAAAGGCTCTTCCTGCACCCGGATGGCAGCCCCATGGCCTTCGAAGAGGCACGGATCGGCGGTCGTTCGGTAGGGGTGCCCGGGGTGCTGCGGGCCCTGGAGCTGGCGCATCGCGACCACGGCAAGCTGGCCTGGCAGGTGCTGTTCGAGCCGGCCATCCGCCTGGCCCGGGAGGGTTTCCCGTTGTCGCCGCGGCTGCATAACCAGCTGCTTCACGACCCCTTCCTCAAGCAGTCACCCGGGATGGCCGCGCTCTATCTGGATGCCCAGGGACAGGTGAAGCCGGTGGGTACCCGGCTGCGCAACCCGGAATTGGCCGATACCCTGGCGCTGATCGCCCGGGAGGGCGCCGGAGCGCTCTATCGCAGCGACCTGGCCCAGGCCATCGCCAGCGCCGTGCAGGAGAGCCCCAATCCCGGCAGCCTGAGTCTTCAGGACCTGGCCGGCTATCGTGCCAGGACGCGCACGCCGCTGTGCACCGACTACCAGCGCTGGCGCGTCTGTGGCATGCCACCGCCCGCCGGCGGCATCACCGTGGCCCAGACCCTGGGCATTCTCCAGGCCCTGGAAGCCCGTGATCCGGCCTGGGCCCTGGCGCCGTTGCGGCCAGTACCGACCGCGCTGCCGGCGGGCCAGGAGCCGCGTCCCGAAGCCGTGCACCTGATCGCCGAGGCCGAGCGCCTGGCCTATGCCGATCGCGCCCAGTACGTAGCGGATCCGGAGCTGGTGCCGGTCAACGTCAAGGGGCTGCTCGATCCCGGGTATCTGGCCAGTCGTGCGCAGCAGGTCGGTGAGCGCAGCCTGGGCAAGGCCGCGCCGGGGGTCCCACCCGGCCCGACCCTGGCCTGGGCACCGGATCGCTCGCCACTGCGCATCTCCACCTCCCAGGTGGTGGCGGCGGATGCCTGGGGTGGCGCCCTGTCCATGACCACCACGGTGGAGAGCTACTTCGGCTCCCACCTGATGGTGAAGGGCTTCATGCTCAACAATCAGCTGACGGACTTTTCCTTCGTGCCGTGGGAGAAGGGCCTGCCGGTGGCCAACCGGGTGGAGCCGGGCAAGCGACCGCGCTCGACCATGTCGCCAACCCTGGTGTTCGACCGCCAGAGTGGCGAGCTGCTGGCGGCCCTGGGCTCGCCGGGCGGTTCGCAGATCGCCGGCTATGTGGTCAAGACCCTGGTCGGCTTGCTGGACTGGCAGCTGGATCCCCAGGCGGCTGCGGGCCTGCCGAATTTCGGCAGCCGTAACGGCCCCACCGAGCTGGAGCGCGGCGAGACCACCCCGGCCTTGCGCCAGGCACTGGAGCAGCGTGGGCACCAGGTACGCGAAGACGAGATGACCAGCGGCATCCAGGTGATACGCCGAATGGGCTCGGGTTGGCAGGGCGGTGCCGATCCGCGGCGGGAGGGCGCGGCGCTGGGGGATTAGGCCGGCGTCGGAAGGCGATAGCCCCTCACCCCAACCCTCTCCCAAGAGGAGAGGGGGCGGTTTGCCGGGGTGGGGACGTCAGGCGCAGGGATGGCCCGCCAGTGGGCAATCCAGGTGGGGTCAGGCCGGCTGGTCGAGTTGCAGGACGCGGGTGGTGCGCTCGCGCACTTCGCGCAGCAGTTCGGGCTCTTCCGCCAGCTTGTGACCGAAGGCCGGGAACATCTTGCGCAGCTTGGCCTGCCAGTCCTCGCTCTGGAAGCGGCTGGGGAAGCAGCGCTCGACCAGGGTCAGCATGATGGACACCGAGGTGGAGGCACCCGGGGAGGCGCCCAGCAGCGCGGCGATGGTGCCGTCGCCGGAGGCGACGATCTCGGTGCCGAATTGCAGCACGCCGCCTTTCTGCGGGTCCTTCTTGATGATCTGCACCCGCTGGCCCGCCACTTCCAGGCGCCAGTCCTGCTTGCGCACGGCCGGGTAGAAGGCCCGCAGTTCCTCGACACGCTGGTCGAAGGACTGCAGCACCTGGCCGACCAGGTAGCGGGTCAGCGGCATGTTGTCCCGCGCCACGGCGAGCATGGGGCCAATGTTGCCCGACTTGATCGACTTGGGCAGGTCGAGGAAGGAGCCACGCTTGAGGAACTTGGTGGTGAAGCCGGCGAAGGGGCCGAACAGCAGGGACTTCTTGCCATCCACCACGCGGGTGTCCAGGTGCGGGACCGACATCGGCGGCGAGTTGACGCCGGCCAGGCCGTAGACCTTGGCCTGGTGCCGTTCGACGATGTGCGGATCGTCGCAGCGCAGCCACTGGCCGCTCACCGGGAAGCCACCGTAGCCGGCGCCCTCGGGGATGCCGGACTTCTGCAGGAGCGGCAGGGCCGCGCCACCGGCGCCGAGGAAGACGAACTTGGCGATCAGGGTGCGGGTGGCCCCGGAACGACTGTCCTCGATGGTCAGGCGCCAGCGCTGGTCGGCCTCGCGGGTCAGGTCCACCACCTTCTGGTTGTAGCGGACCTGGGTGCCGGGACGGGTCTGCAGGTGACCGAGCAGGCTCATGGTCAGGGCGCCGAAGTTGACGTCGGTACCCCCGGCCACATGGGTCGCGGCCACGGCTTCGGTGGCCGGCCGGCCTTCCATCACCAGGGGCATCCACTCGCGCAGCTTGGCGTGATCCTCGGAATACTCCATGCCGTCGAAGCAGGCGTGGTCCTTGAGGGCCTCGTAGCGCTTGCGCAGGAAGGCCATGTCCTTGGCGCCATGGACGAAGGACATGTGCGGCACCGGGCTGATGAAGGCGCGCGGCGAGCCGAAGTGGCCTTCCTCGACCAGGTAGGACCAGAACTGCTTGGAGGCCTCGAACATGCCGTTGATGCTGAGGGCCTTGGTGATGTCGATGCTGCCGTCCGCCTTTTCCGGCGTGTAGTTCAGCTCGCAGAGGGCCGCATGGCCGGTTCCGGCGTTGTTCCAGGGGTTGGAACTCTCCGCCGCGCCTACGTCGAGCAGTTCGAGCACCTCGACGGTGCTCGTGGGCTCCAGTTCCTTGAGCATGACCGCCAGGGTCGCACTCATGATTCCCGCGCCGACGAAAACGAAATCCGACTCTTCGTTACCACTGTGCATTCATCGTACTCCTGAGACAGTGTCTCGCTTTACACCTGAGGGAGAGCGGGCGTCGGAGCCCGCCCTCGAGTTGGGCAACCCCGGGCTGACCGCGAACGGCCGGGCAGGGGTGAGCAACCGGTAGGGCATGGCAGTCAGTTGCGACAGCGGCCGTCCGGCAATGTTCTGATTTGTTGAATGGGGGGCAAGGGTCCTGGCGGACCGGCGGAGGCCGGTACCAGGCGGGGAGATCAGGATGCGACAGGGAACCCGTCGAGCGTGCCGGAAGGGGGCGCTACGTGTTACGAGACGTGGCAGGAGACCCCTGGTCTCCCGGCGCAAACGATAGGTGATGATCGCGGCGATCCTGGTCGAGTACCCGTTTCGGTGCGAAATGATACCTAGGGTAACTGCTTAGGGCACCCTCTATTTTATTCGTGTAGTGGGTGTCGCGACCCACTACACGAACCTCGCCTCAGCCGCTGATACCCTGGCTGCGCAGATAGTCGTCGTAGCTGCCGCTGAAATCCACCACCCCGGCCTCGCTCATGTCGAGGATGCGGGTGGCCAGCGAAGAGACGAATTCGCGGTCGTGGCTGACGAAGATCAGGGTGCCCGGATAGTTTTCCAGCGCCAGGTTCAGCGCCTCGATGGATTCCATGTCCAGGTGGTTGGTGGGTTCATCCATCACCAGCACATTGGGCTTCTTCAGGATCAGCTTGCCGAACAGCATGCGACCCTGCTCGCCACCGGAGATGACCTTGACCGACTTCTGGATGTCGTCGCTGGAGAACAGCATGCGACCCAGGGTGCCGCGTACCATCTGTTCGCCGCCCTGGGTCCACTGACCCATCCAGTCGAACAGGGTGACGTCGTCGGCGAAGTCCTCGGCGTGGTCCTGGGCGAAGTAGCCCACGTCCGCGCTGTCGGTCCACTTCACCTCGCCGCTCTGCGGCGCCATCTCGCCCACCAGGGTGCGCAGCAGGGTAGTCTTGCCGATCCCGTTGGGGCCGATGATGGCGACCCGCTCGCCGGCTTCGATCTGCAGGCCGAGACGCTTGAACAGCGGGGTGCCGTCGAAGCCCTGGGTGACGTTTTCCAGGGTCACCGCCTGGCGGTGCAGCTTCTTGTACTGCTCGAAGCGGATGAAGGGGCTGACGCGGCTGGACGGCTTGACCTCGTCCAGCTGGATCTTGTCGATCTGACGCGCCCGGCTGGTGGCCTGCTTGGCCTTGGAGGCGTTGGCCGAGAAGCGGCTGACGAACTGCTGCAGCTCGGCGATCTGGGCCTTCTTCTTGGCGTTGTCCGACAGCAGGCGCTCGCGGGCCTGGGTGGCCGCGGTCATGTACTCGTCGTAGTTGCCGGGGAACAGGCGCAGTTCGCCGTAATCCAGGTCGGCCATGTGGGTGCAGACGCTGTTCAGGAAGTGGCGATCGTGGGAAATGATGATCATGGTGCTGTTGCGGGCGACCAGGATGCCTTCCAGCCAGCGGATGGTGTTGATGTCCAGGTGGTTGGTCGGTTCGTCGAGCAGCAGCAGTTCCGGATCGGAGAAGAGCGCCTGGGCCAGCAGTACGCGCAGCTTCCAACCGGGGGCGACGGCGCTCATGGGGCCGAAGTGCTGGTCCTGGGGGATGCCCAGGCCCAGCAGCAGTTCGCCGGCACGGGCTTCGGCGGTGTAGCCGTCGTATTCGGCGAACTGGACCTCCAGCTCGGCCACGGCCATGCCGTCGTCTTCGCTCATTTCCGGGAGGGAATAGATGCGGTCGCGCTCGGCCTTGACCTTGGCCAGCTCGGCGTGGCCCATGATCACGGTATCGATGACCGTGCAATCTTCGTAGGCGAACTGGTCCTGGCGCAGCTTGCCCAGTCGCACGTTGGGCTCGAGCATCACTTGGCCGCCAGTGGGTTCCAGGTCACCGCCGAGAATCTTCATGAAGGTGGACTTGCCGCAGCCGTTGGCGCCGATCAGGCCGTAGCGATGGCCGTTGCCGAATTTGACGGATACGTTCTCGAACAGCGGTTTGGCGCCAAACTGCATGGTGATGTTAGCGGTGGAGATCAAAGGTCTTACCTGCAAAGGGTTTCAGGCTGGTTCGATTTCTGCCGGGGCCAATTTGGGGCCAATCTGCAGCTTTGCGATTTCGTTCCAGTCGGATTGGGAGGAGATCCAGCGCGCATAGGTCGATAGCAGCATCTGCACGCTGTGGCCTAGCTGGCCTGCGATGAAGGCGGGGTTCATGCCCGACATGAGGCATATTGTGGCATAGGTGTGCCGGCAGTTGTACGGCGGCCGATGGCGGATGCCCAGGGCCTTGAGCGCCGGCTTCCACTGATGGTGGACGTCTGACGTCTGCTTGATGTGCTCGTTGTTCTTGGATGGCGGGAAGACGTAGGGCGTCTGCTTGATCTTACCTACCCCTGCCTTGCGCCGCTCGGCGTACTGCCTGGCGAACTCAAGGGCATGCAGCGCCCGATCGTTCAGCAGCACGAAGCGGCCGGCGCCGGTCTTGGTCCGCTCGACCACCTCACCCTGGGCCACGGTCCGGCAGACGTGCATCTGGCGCGCCGGTAGGTCGATGGCATCCCAGCGCAGAGCCAGCGCCTCGGAGATTCGGAGTCCGGTGAAGAACAAGAATTCGAAGAGGGCGGCATAGATCTGGCTGGGCCAGTGCTCATGCCGGTAGAGCTGAGCGATGATCTGGTTCGCCTCGTCCAGGGTGAAGGGATCCACCTCTTTGCGCGAGCGCTTCGGCAGTTCCAGCACCGCGGCCGGGTTCTTGGTGATTACCCCATCGTGCACCGCGGCCTTGAGGATGGTAGAAAGCCTGACCAGGGCATTGCGCTTGACGCCTGGCGACGCCCACTCGGTCTCGGTGAGGATGCGCCGGATCATCGTCGTGGTGATCAGATCCACCCGGGTCAGCGCCAGCCTCGGCATCCAGTAGAGGTTCAGCGCGCCCTTGTAGTTGTTCCGCGTTCCAGCGGTGATGTCCCGACTATCCAGCCATAGCTGGGCGTATTGCCCGAAAGTCTGCCCACCCCCTGCGATGTTGACCGAGCCCGGGAACAGCTCGGCATACTTCGCGTCATCCATCAGGCCCAGCTTGATCAGCTGGACTACCTGATCTCTAAGCTTGGCGGCAGCCGAGATCCCTTTTTGCGTCGCGGGAAATGTGAGGTTTTCACGGTGCCGCGTTCCGTTCCAGGTGAACCGGATGCGGACGGCGCCGCTGTGGATCTCGACGCCTGCGGGCATGTCCATTGGCTTTCGAGCCATTCCTCATATCTCCTGATGCTGTAATAGATAGCCTTGCCGCGCTTCATCCAGACCCCCTCAGGGATCTGGCCGCGGTACCGTCGATGCTGGAGGGACTTCACGGTCGTCCCCAGCATCATGGCCATTTGCTCTTCGCTGACCTTGTCGAGGGCCGGCAGGTGGTCTTGCTGTAGGGCTGCGCTCATGGCTGCTCCTTGGTCATCGCCTGGTCGATGGCTTTGCACGCGATTGATACCTTCCGGTACCAATCCTTCAGCTTTCGATAGCCCTGGTCACTGTGGAGGCCGTGCATCTCCAGATGCTCTAAAGCATCGTCTAGGTCGGGCAGCAAGACCTGCAGTCCAGCCTGGGCCCGCAGCTCCGTGTTCTCCGCCTGAAGCCGCTCGATCTCCGCGCGCAGCTGCTGTACAAGGATGGTCATGGCCGGATCTCCATATTGCCGCGTAGCAGCCGCCGCGCCAGGCGCTCGCGAATGGTCAGCTGACGTACCTTGCCGCGAGCATTGATCACCTCAAGGTGAGCACCAGCCCGTCGAAGCCGGACGGAGTGACTATCCAGAGCGTGGGCCGCCTCCTTCAGCGCATGCTTCAGCTCGCCCTCTAGCGGCGACTCGTCGTAGCTGAGCTGGGCCGCCAGCGACTGGCAGGTGGTAGCGACGCGAGATTCGTAGCTTTCGTTTTCCGTAGACATGACAGTCCTCATCCCGCGCCAGGGCGCAGGCTCAATGGGGTAGAGGTAGGGGATCAAGCGGACTTGCGAGAGCGGCGATTGGCGCTGATGCGGGCAAAGGCCTTCCGGGCGCCGGCCTGAATGCGCTCCAGATTGGTGTCGCGGTTGTCGATCTCGACGTATGGCAAGAGCACGGCCTTCTCGACTGGCCAGTGGCTGTCGTGGACCCGGTGCCGGACGGTGCTCAGCGGTACAGATGCGAAGCGCTCGGTAAGCTCTCGAAGTGAGCCGCGGACACCGTTCACCTCATAGCTGCGGTAACGCTCTGAGCGTTCTCGCTGCCGGCCTGCGCCGTAGCGCTGAACGAAGGTTGCCTGGAGCCCTCGATCCTCAAGGGCCTTGCGCAGGGAGGTACCGCTGGTGCCAAGAAGCTGCGCTGCCTGGTGCAGGGTGTGGCTCTTCGACAGCCTGATCGCTGCCGCTGCCAGTGTTTCACCATGCTCTCGAAAGTATCGGAGCGCAGCGTCCTGGGGCTCGAAGGGGTCGCCGTGACGCTGCAGGAGTTTCAGCAGTGCCTGGTAGGAGATGCCCAGGATGCGCGCCGTGTCTTTGCGCGAGATGCCCTGGGCTGCGTACCGAGCCATGAGCTTATAGAAGGGCAGGCCGTGCGCCTGCTCAAGGTCTTTCCGAATGGACATAGGTCACCTCAGCTGGCGTGACGGTGTGCGTTCATCTGCTGGCGGATCTTCGAGCAGCGGTCATGCCGCGCCGGACCCTGGCCCCGGTTCCGAGGTTTGCCGCAGATGTCGCAGATGGATGTGGAGTGCTGGAAGGAGAAGCGGGACATGGAGCCTTTCATGGCTCACGCCTCAGGTATATCCGTGCGCAGCGCGCTGCATGGGATACCCTCCCTCGAGTGCAGAACCTGCGCAGCCATTCTTCTATGGTCATACGGACTCCCCGACGCCCTGGGCGCGCATGGCGGCGTCAGCCAGCAGCGGGTCCAGGCCACGCTCGCGGCGCCAATCTACGACTGAGCCGTCTCCGTCGAGAACCACGCGGGCAGCCATACAGGCGACCTGGACGGCTTCTTCGCGGACAGCCTCAGCGCTCTCGTCCAGCACGGCCTTGCACAGCTCGCCGAACTCCTCGGCCAGGGCTAAAGTCATGATCCGGTCGCCGGGAAACTTGGCGCGGGCGCGCCGCAGCTCTGCCTTCACCTGCTCGAAGAACTGATCCACCTCATCCCCATGCGCGGCGGCAGGCGGGGCGGTCCACAGAACTCGGGTCTGATGGCCGTTCTCTTTAGCTATGCGGATGCCACGCTCTGAGGATTCGATCCACGCGGCACCAGCATTCCACTGATACACCGGCTCACCAGCGGCGGGCTGGGTGGCTCGGCGGTTCCAGGCGGCAGCAGCGAGCGAAGGGCCACTGGTGATAGGGCCGCACATGCCGCATTCAAGGTTGGTGCATTGGACCCAGGCCGACTCGTCGCCTTCATCATGGGTCGGCTTATCACCACCACAGAACGGGCACGGCAGCAGTTGGTTACTCATGCTCAGCACCTCGCACGGCGGGCAGGGAATCAAGGAAGCTGTCGATACGGCCAGGTAGGTCTGCCGCGTTCGGAGCAACCAGCGCTTCTACAAGCAGGTCAATTGCCTGCTGAGCCGGCGACACTTCAAGCGCCAGCTTCCAGCCCGAGTAGGCGGCCTGAATATGCTGCTGGACGTAGACCTCACAGCCATCAACCTCGTGGCGGCTAAGGTCTGGCTCGTTGAAGCCAGCTGCCAATGCCTCTTCGGTAATGGCCTTTTCGAAGGTGGCTATCGACACTGGCGCCACATACTTGCGCACGACGGGCTGGGTGGCGAGGGCGGCGCGTAGCTCAATGATGGTGCCGGACTCGGGAAGCAGGTCTAGTAGCGAAATAGCGCGCTCGATTAGGTCTGACGAAACCGCGATCATGCGTTCGTTGTTCATGGGTCAATACTCTGTCGGCACGCCAGATGGCATGCGGGGAGGGAAATCAGGCTGCTTGCGTGCGATCACCGTGAGCCGGCTTGCGTCTCTTCTCACGAGCGATCATCAGCTTTGCCCGTCTGCTGTTGTTCATCCATTCCGCATGAACCGCTTCTGGTTCAGGCTCGGGATCCAGGCAGGTGATCAGGCCGCCCTGGGCGAGGTAGGCGGCGATCTGCAGGTCCAGCTCGGTGCGCTCGGCTGCCCGGGCCTGGATGTCGTGGGCGAAGTCACTGATCATGGCGGGGTTCCTTGCGCGGTCGGGCGCAGTAGATGCCGTACTCGACGCATACCTTCCGAATGGTCCCGATGGTCCAGCCGGTGGCGTCAGCTATTTCCTGGTGGGTGAGGTGCCTGTTGGCCTCGATGTACTTGGCCTTGTCGCGGCGCCGCCGCTGTGGGTGAGGGATATAGCCAGCGCCCGCGGATCCATGAGCGCCTGGGCGGCTTCGTACTGCGCGGCCCGGTTGCTCTTGGTCTTCTCATTGACCTTCTTGCGCGCCTGGGCGATTTCCCAGCGGCGCGGGTGCTTGACCGGGTCCAGGATCGCAGCGCTACCCAGGGCAGCGCGAAGCTCGGATTCGGAGTGGAAGAGGTTGGCGCAGGTGTTCATGCGGCTACTCCCAGAACGCGGTTCATGCGCTCATCCAGCAGTTCGTAGAAGGAGAGGACGCGGGCCTGGATCTTGGCGATCAGCTCGTCATCGCGGTACGCACGCTTCACGAACAGCGGCATGCCCGGCCAGTAGCTGATGAAGTCGATCCACTCACGCTCGGATACCCAGAGGCCGGCCTGGCACTGGGCGATGTGTTCCTTGGGGATCTCGCCGGCGAGGATCACGCCGACCTGAATCTTGGGCAGCTTGGTCTTGATCTCGACCAGGCCGTCGGCGCCTACCAGGCCGTCCGGGGAATAGCCGATGCCGTGGTTCAGGATGATCCCGACCTGATCGACCTGGCATTCCTCGGTGTCGGCGTACAGCTTCCGAGCTACCGGCTCCATCAGGTGGCCGCGTTCGGTGTGACGATTGCCGCCGAAGGCATCGGCAGAGACGCCGGTGATGCGCTCGCCGATCAGTTGGTCCATGTAGCTGATGGCGTCAGCACCGAACCCACGCTCGCCCTTGCCATTGACCAGCAGGCTGCCAACCTCTGACGCCGTGATGATCCCCAGCCTGGCAGCGAGCCAGGCTTCAGATCCTTGTTCCAGGTCAAGCAGCTGCATCTTCTTGCTCCTTCAGCTTGGCCTGGTACTTCTGCGCGGCGCGCTGCAGGCTGCTGGCGATGGCGTCGTACTGGTCGGCGGGCATGACGCTGGTGTCCGGCCAGTCACTGGTGAAGCGCTGCACGACTTGCTCAGGGCAGGCGCTGAGGATTCCCTGCAGGCGCGCTGCCTGGGCCTGGGTGATGACGCGCACCTGCTGCGGGCGCTGGCGGCTGGCTGCGTTGCCGTCGTCATCCTCCGGCGCGATACCGCAGGCCGCCATCAGCGAGTAGCGGCGGGCGTAGGTGAGGGCAGAGCCGTAGCCCTGGGGGTCTTGCTTGGCGGCGGGGACGTGCAGCTTGCCGGCGCTCAGGGACTCGCCAGACTCGTGGATAAACAGCGTCTCGACCGTCACCCCGGTGCTGTCCTCGTGCGTCGGCTGAAGGAGGGCGATGCCGTTGCTGTTGAGCGCATCAATCACCGCCTCGACGCAGGTCGCCAGGTCCGCATACTGGCTCTTGAAGTGCGGGTTCTTGCTGGTCTTGAGCGCAGGGGCGAAGGCCATCTGTGCTTTCACGAAGGCGGAGTAGATGTTTTTCATGGCAGCAGGTGTCCTGGCCGCGAATGCAGCCGGTGAAAGATGGTGGGTTATGCGTAGGCCAGAACGGCCGCGATGCAGAGGGTGTAGGTGATCAGGATGGTGAAGGCGCAGCGGATAGGGGTCATGCTTGCTCTGGCCTCACTGGGCGCCAGGAACCGCCTTTGTAGATCAGCCGACCTACCTTTCTTTCCTGCTGAAGCAAGCGATCCGCAGCGCGGTCACAGGCATTTGGATCAACGCCGTGCTCAGCTAGAACCTTTTGAACGTGGCCGTAATTGAATGACTGCTTTGTCTGTAGGTATTCCTTCACGGCAGCGATTGCCGAGTCACTGACTTGTTTGCCGGCCACGATCATGCCTGCATCTCCCTTTCGATGATTTTGTCCGCCAGGCGCCGGCAGAACCGAGAGTCTTCCACCAGCTCGATCCGATGGCCGTCTATGCGAGCCATACGCATGGTCTGGGCCTGGATGACCTTGAAGTGCTTGGGGGTGGCGCAGGCTGGGTGGAGATAGACTTGGGCGCTCATGATTGCACCTCACGAGCTTTCAGCATTTCATCAGCCTGAAGGTATGCCAGTTCAGCGATCTTCCGTACGTTATCGTTGGTAAAGTCTGGATTGGCGTTGAAAGCCTGCATGGCCTTGGCTGCGAAGTAGTCGCGCAAGGTCATGCCATTGAAGTCTTCGTCGTGTTGAAGACCCGGAATCGGAAATGCTGGGCCGCCGTTATTGATGCTCATGCTGCTCTCCCGGTGTACTTGTGCTGGCTCTCGGCCCGCAGGAATTGGCGGCGGAACTGGGCTGCGAGCTTGGCGCTGCGCTCCCAGTAGGCGAAGTCGCCGGCGTCGATCAGTAGCAGCTCGCGGAATCCTTCAGCCTTGACCACCAGGTCATGGGCGTCGGAGTCGGGCATGCGGGACCGGCTCAACCGGTCGAACTCGCGCTGCAGGATCTCGTTGGCGGGGCAGGGTGTGGTGATCATGCTCAGCTCTCCAGCCAGGCTTTCAGGTCCCGGTCGGCCATCTCGGCTACCGGCGCCAGGGGTAAGCACATCTCGTGGATGACCTTGTCCCGTAGGGATTCGTATTTGGTGCAGCGCTCGCCCTTGATCAGGGCCACGTCCAGGGCGAACTGGTCGTCCTCGCTGTCTTCCTCGACGCGGCGCTCACTGAACTTAAGGACGAAGTCGCCGTGCTTGATGACGGTCATCGACCCGATCTTCACGTCCATGAAGTGGGTCAGGTTGAAGTGGCAGGAGCGAAGCCACTCTTCGCCAGCGTCGGTGTAGATCCAGGCCGACTCTTCCGGGCAGGCGTTGTCGTACTGCCGCTGGGCGCCTTCGAGCGCCGCGTGATTTGCGTATGCGTTCATGGTGTGGGTCTCGATGGGCGCCGTAGCGCGGGGATGGCTTGTGTTGCTGCTGCTTCCAGCGTCTCTCGCCACACATCCAGGGCCTCTTGGCTCGAACCAACCTGGGCGTGGCATTCGTTCTGGATCGGGCACCTGAAGCAGCTGCTGCGATCCTTGAAGCTGTAGTGCTCGGTACACACCTCAACGGCGTGTGGGATGCTCGTCATGGCGTGACCTCGCGGGGATAAAAGCGCCAGCACGCACCGCTGGGGGATTGCGGTGATCTGCGTACTGGCGAAAAGGGGGACTAGCTAGATAGCTTGGCGGTGGCTATCTCATCGCTAAGGGCAGCCACATCGCTCTCGCATTCGATCAGTGCTTCGCGCAGCTTCTTTTCCAATAAGCCGATAGCTGCATGGCTCAAGGAGTCGAAGTTTTCACGAATGACTGCGGCCAATGCGGCGTCGAAAGCTTCGGGTGATTCGTGGTAGTTGTTTGCCCCTGCGTAAGACTGACCGCAGTATTGTCCGTGGACCTTTATTGCACGCAGCTGGTAGCGCGAGTTGCTCTGCGAGTCGATTTTGGTCTTGTTGCTCAGCCAGGAATGAGCCGCGGCCAATTCCCGTTTAGCTTCCTGATAGCGCTTGTAGCTTTCCATTTGCTCACTCCTGGATTGAATTGGGTGATGCAGTGCCAGCCCCTGTTGGTTGCTAGCTGGCGCGACTCCGTCTTCCTGCATCCCGTCTGGCCCTCGTGGGAAGGCCAGCCAGTGATGCTTTTGGCAGCTAGCTGACTTTCTTGCCCATGTCTGAGTAGGCGAATTGCTTGACTTGATCAATCTGCCTTTCAAGATGGCCAAGAAGCTCAGTCTTGGCTCGCTCGAACTCTTGTTCTCGGGTTTCTAGAGGTCTTGTGCCGACCATGTATCCATCAATCAGGTTCTTGATCTGCTGATGCTCGTATCGATTAAGAGTCATTACTCATCCTCGTTTGTTTTCCCTGATGCGCCTCATCGAAGCGCATCGAAGAAAACGTTTATCTCCCTCAGCCTTCCCTGTCGCGGGCCCTCCCGACTTCCGCTAGGAGCTACTGGCTCGGTCGCGGTGACTGGCTGAGTTCGCATGCAGCGCATGGGCCTGCATGGCTGGTGATCCGCACCAGCTCGGGAGCCGAAACTTGTAGCCCGCGCTGTACACCAGAAGGCGGATCGGCTCGCGGGGGTCCCAGGTTGTGTAAAGAGCAGTGAGGTCCGATTGAGGCCCTCCGAATCGCTGCGGTGTGTTACTGCGTTCGATGGGTGAACAATACGAAAGCGTATTAATGGTTTCAATACGGAAACGCATTATTTTTGATGCGACGATGGGCGGTCGATACGGCCGGGCTTTCGAAATGGGGAATCTGTGGGATGAGGACAGCAGCGACGTGGACGCGATGCTCTGAGCCTGCACTGCAGTAGAGAATGAGTATTGGGGGCGGGTATCTGGTTTTCGCCAGGCGCCGGCGCCTTTCTGCTTCCTTCGCGCAGCGATCCTATGCCGAAAGCATCGAGATTATTCGGGGGAGCTGGCCATCTGCGAGCGCTGGTTAAAGCTGCTCGTAAGCTACGACAGCCAGGATGAGGTAGAGAAAGGCCGGGCGGCCAGATTGAGCGCGTCTGCGTCCAGCCGAAAGATATTGGCTAGGCTGCCGAAAGCTCGCCAGCTGAGCTCCTATCCAGAAAAAAATAGCCCGCGCGTGGCGGGCCATTGCTAATCCTTGGCGGAATCACCGAGGAGGATTGTCGATCCGGTCTTTGAGCTGGTTACAAGCGCCCTGCATGATCCTTTTTTCCCCAGCAGAACCTATGTGCTGGTCTAGCTGCTGCTGGCAATACTCATAGGCGTTGCGCGCTTCAGCACGTCGCTTCCCTTCAGGGGTGCTATTCACGTACATGCCGAACCCCAAGAATGCGATCACGGCCAGGGCAACCACGATGACGATCCATAAACACCCACTTCCTTTCTTTTTCGGCGGGTCAAGCAGGGGGCTCTTCGCTGCTGCACCCTCCGTGAGGTCGGATCCGCAGTGCTTGCATTTCACCGCGGCAGCTTTGACCGTCTCTGCGCAGAATGGACAGATCTTCTCATCTGCTTCCAATGGGCTACCTCCATGTCATCAAAGCCCCAATTCTAGCGGTTGAGGAGAGAAGGGCGCCTGAAAGTGACGGAGGGTACGGATTAGGGGAGGGGAGGTAGATGCAAAAAGCCCGGCTCAAGGCCGGGCTTTCGTCACGCTGCAGCTCTAGGCTTCCATTCGTCTCCGTCCTTCACAAACTCAACCTTGTGAGCGGGAGACGAGCTAATGGTAGGGAAGGTAGGGGTGCGGTTTGCCTGCAGATAGGCCATAAAGTAGGCGCGTGCCGCTATATCGACAGCTTTCTGCACAGGTTCGTCGCGCTTCTTCTCCCAGGCAGCGATGGTTTGGGCGTCCACGCCTAGTAGCGCCCCCATTTCTGCCTGCGTAAGCCCCTGCTCGTTACGTAGAAACCGAAATTGCTTGCCCAATAGAACGCTCTGCTGCGCTAGCAAATCAAGCGCGATTGCCAGATGCAGGCCGTCCATATCATCGATAGTGACGACCTTTCCATGAGCAGTCTCCTTGAACGTGTAGCCATTTTTCAGGAACACGTTCTCAAGCCCACAGGCACTGTACTGAAACATCTCTAAACCTCCCAAACCGTGATAGCCGTGACTACTCGGCTTGCTAGATCAACGGAAACTGCTGCTACCAGACAGATGATGTCGTTGGGGTAGGGCTCTTGAAGCCTGAATTTCCACGATCCGTATTCCTCGCTGTACTCGATATCGCTGACCACCAGCCCGCGGCGTAGGCACCGAAGGGCTTCTTGGGTAGTCACATCGCGTTCTTCAAGACGCTGAAGGCAATGCACCTTCCAATCGATGTTGGACGAGTCGAACGCTCGCTCATGAACGGTTTTCTCCAGCTCTTCCTTGGACAAAGGGAAAACGTGTTTAGTCACATGGCACCTATGATTTTCATAGGTCGCGCGATTCTATCGACCTATTCGTAAACGTCAATATCGTCAAAAAAGTGGCTACCTTGAGCTTTCCCGACATACGGGCTGCATCATTCCATCTTCCTGACGTTGAGCCCGATCAGCACACGCGCGTGGATCATGATGTCGGCCAGGTCGGCTTCCCAGCGGTCATACGTGGGGTTGTCCGAGATCACCTTGACCCTGGACCCGCCGATCCGCTGAAGACGCTTGATGTGCGCTGCGCCATCAACAGAGAAGACGTAGATCCCGTCCTTGTCCATCGAGTTGACGCCGCGGTCGACCATGAGCGGATCGCCGTCGCTGAAAGTGCCCAGCATGCTGTCGCCGAAGCCGGTGATGATCGCCAGGTTCGGAATACCGGTGTGAAGAAGCCGCTGCTCGCGGATCCACTCACGGTCCACTACTAGCTGCTGGATGACTTCCAGGTGCTCCGGAACGACGATGCCCGGGCCCATAGAGGCTGACATGTCAAAACGGGGAATGAAGATGAAACGATCGTCAACCAACGCCGCGGCTGTGTAGTCGGCAATAGGCGATCTCACCTCAGCCGGCGGCATCGCCTTCGCCTCTCCGCCGTACCATAGGAACTCTACCGAGACTCCAAGAGCTTTCGCGATGCTGTCGATGTTCGACTGTCTGGGGCTCTTGGACTCACCCGTAATGATCCGGTGCACAGTCGGCTGAGGCACCTTGCTGCGCCTGCTTAGCTCTCCCTCGCTCCAGCCTTGCTCGGCCATCTTGGCCGCCACTCTGTCACCAATGCTCATCGCTCACCAATAAACAAACGTATTGCGCTGAGCAGTCTATTGCCTTGATCAATACCTTTGCGTATCATCAAATCAATACGAAACCGCATTGGAGGGCACGCCATGACCGTGCAGGAAATGCTGGCCGGATTAGCAGCCCGAGGGCTATCGCAAGCTGCGATCGCCAAGCACATCGGTACTACCCAGCCAACGATCCATCGGGCCAGCAAAGGCGCTGCCGTCCGTTACGAAACAGGTAAGGCCATCGAGGCCTTGTACGAATCAACCAACCCCGTAGCCGCTTAACCAGGAGCAGTAGAAACATGTACGCCGACCCCAAGCACATCCGGGATCACATCACCAAGGTTCGACTGAACGAGGACACGGATGAGCTTCTGACGTGTCTGGCGCGTTTCCACCGTACGCAGAAAGCCGTATTCGCGCGCGACCTGCTTGAGAAGGCCCTGAGCGAGCTCCTTGATGAGCATAACGGCGATTCCAACGTGGCCTGAAGGCCCTAGGGAGGCCCTGTGCCCAGAGAACTCGAGATACCCGTTGAAGAGAGATTCGCTCAGTTCCTCAGGGAAGAGGCAGAGCGACAAGGGAAGGATCCAGCGGTACTAGCCGGTGAGCTGATGACGAGATTGCTCAGCAAGCGCACCAAGCCAACAAGCAACAGAGGGACGGTTACCCCGTTCCGGCGCAAGACCTGACGAGGGCCTCATTCGTAACTGATGGGGCAATCAGTAGGTACAAAAAAGCCGCCTGGCAGGGCGGCTTCGGTAAAGCAGTAAGACAGGACGAATCATGACAAACATCATTCAGCTAGACAAGTCCCGGGGGTTCACCCGAATGGACAACAGCCTGATGGAAGCAGTGGCAGCAGTTGACCTGCCTGGCCGCGAGCTCCGCATTCTGATGGCAATCGCCCGCAACACCATTGGCTACCAGCAAGAGTCCCGCCGGATCACTGCTGACGAGCTGGCCAAGCTGACCAACATCCGCCGTGACGTAGCCTCCAAGGCGATCAGCCATCTGCTGGCTCGCCGGGTCATCTTCCGTGTCGGTGGTAGCCGTGGCGAGATCGGTATCTCTCCGGTCGGTGAGTGGCAGTTCTTCGAGCCTGCAAATGACCGTCTCAGTGAGACCAAAACGTCTCACTCGGACAATGTGGTCTCACTCGTTCCTGCTGCGAGTGAGACCAAAAATGCACATTCCCTTCTTTATACAAAGAAAGAACCCCTAGTAACTGTTCCTTCGGAACAGATTACTGCCCCCCAGGGGGCAGAACACGCATCGGAAGAAGAGCCTACCAAGCAACTGGTCGCCTTCGACGGCGAAGACTTCCAGGTCGATCACTCCCTGATCACCAAATGGGCCAAGACCTACGCACCGATCGACGTCGAGGCTGAGATCGCTCGCGCAGCAGCCTGGGCCTCCGCCAACCGCCCGAAAAAAGACTACCGCCGCTTCCTGGTGAACTGGATCGCACGCAAGTTCAAGGAATGCCGCGGTGTCGATGAGTCGAATATCCCTGTCGACAAGATCATCGCCTTGTACCACCAGACCTGCCCGAACCTGGCTCCGGTCAGCGTTGCCGGCGACAAGGTGCTGCGCGGTCTGATCTGCGAGCGCTGGAACGAGGCTGATGCCCACAAGAACTCCAGCTTCTGGCGCTCTCTGTTCGACAAGGCCAACCGCCTGAATCAGGTTTGGTACCGCGGCGCCAATGTGAACCCGCACCTCGAGGTCATCTGCTCGCGTGCTGTCTTCCGTCAGCTGGAGGCTCAGCAATGATCGAGCTGCATAGCTTGGAAGCAGAGCACGGCGTCATCGGCGCCATGCTGATCCAGCCGCACCTGATCGACGTAATCAGCGAGGACCTGGCAGCTGACGCCTTCGCCTATCCCGAGAACGCCGATCTGTACCGCCTGATTCTCGCCCTGAGCGACGAGGGCAAGCCGGTCGACGTGATCACCCTGAACGACCGCAAGGCCATGCTGGCCAACGACGTGCAGACCCTCGTGTACGCGGCGGAGATCCAGCACAACACACCCAGCGCCGCAAACGCTAAGGCTTACGCCCAGATCATCCGCGAGCGCGCCATTGCTCGTCACATCGCATCGGTTGCCCGGGACATCGACGAGATCGCCCGCCAGTCCGGAAGCGTGGAAGACAAGATCGCGCAGACCCAGTCGCTGGTGATGGGGCTGGACGTCTCTGGTGCCGAGGGCGAGTGCCAGATGATCGGCGACATCCTGCGCGACCACATCGAAGTCCTGCAGGATCGCCACGACCGGGCCATTAAGGGTGAGGTAATCGATGGCCTGAAGTCCGGTATCGAGGATTTGGACAAGTACACCCAGGGCATGAAAGCCGGGCAGATGATCGTGATCGCCGGCCGGCCAGCCATGGGCAAGACCACCCTGGCCATGAACGTCGTGGCAGACGTTGCCATCAACCAGAAGCGTCCGGCCCTGGTGATCAGCCTGGAGATGACCAAGACCCAGCTGATCGACCGCCTGATTGCTGCTGTGGGCGGTATCCCTCTGCCCAACCTCAAGGACGGCTCCTGCTCGCACAAGGAAGCTACCGAGCTGGGCATGGCCACCTACAAGCTCCGCGACGCTCCTATCGCTTTGACTGACGTTCCGGTGATGACCATGCCCCGCATCCGCGCTATTGCCCGCCGGCAGAAGCACAAGATGGGCGACCTCGGTGTCATCGCGATCGACTACCTCGGCCTAGTCGAGGGTGACGGAAAGGGCAGGGTGGATGACGTCACCACCATGTCTCGCCAGGTGAAGCTGCTGGCTCGCGAGATGGGTTGCCCGGTGATCCTGCTGTGCCAGCTCAACCGCGGCTGTGAGTCCCGCCCCGACAAGCGCCCGGTGCTCAGCGATCTGCGCGAGTCCGGAGCCATCGAGCAAGACGCCGACATCGTCATGTTCGTGTACCGCGACGAGGTGTACTTCCCGAACACCCAGGCCAAGGGCATCGGCGAAATCATCATCCGCAAGAACCGCGACGGCGAGATCGGCACCGTCTTTACCGCCTTCCAGGGTGACAAATCGCGCTTCGTGCCCCTGGCGGCCGGCGCACTCGCACAAACCCACGCAGGAGAGGACTGGTGATGGCCAGCGTATCCGAGATCAAGGCTGCGGCCGAGAAAGAGATCCAGTCCCGCGGCAACGATGCCGATTGGGCAAAGGCAGTGGCTGCACTGCGCGGCATGGTGCCTGACTGGCCTCAAGAGCTGGTGCGTATGGCTGAAGAGATCCAGCGCCTGAGAGGTGAAGCATGACCATCGACACCGCAACCGCTAAAGCATCCGCCTGGCAGCAGGGCTGCCAAGACTACCTGGCCGGCGTCCATACCAATCTCTTCCACCATGAAGCGGATCCGATCCGTCACCGTGACTGGTGGTGCGGCTATAGCGCGGCAGAACAGGGTTATGCCGAGACCCAGCACCAGGAGGCAAGCTGATGAACAGGGCCGACTATGTGTTCCGCCAAGCGAGTCTGTTCGTGCTGGAAAGCTGGTACAGCACTTGGGATGCGTTCAAGCAGAGCCGGGATCCGGTTATGCGCTCCGGCGCCCTCATGTCGAAGGCCATGGGCATCGTCTGCTACGACCGACTGCTGACCCGCTGTGGTCGGGGCTCGGCTGTAGCGAGTGACCGGGTGCAGCGGCGGATCAAGACCAGGCTGCCGCGCTATCCCTACGACTGGCTGGGTGACGTGACCGGCCGGGAGGATGCGCAATGAACAAGCCATCCTTCGCCCTCCGCACCGAATCCGATCGCGCCAGGGCAATCGCCCTGCTGCAGCGTGTGGACCTCTCCGCCGGCTGGACCTGGACCATGCGCGAGGAGGTCCGCAGCGACGCCCAGAACCGCCGCATGTGGGCAATGCTCCGCGACATCTCCCGCCAGGTCGAGTGGTACGGCCAGAAGCTCAGCGATGAGGATTGGAAGCACATCTTCAGCGCCTCGGTGCAGAAGCAGCGCGCAGTACCCGGCCTGGATGGCGGCTTCGTGGTCCTGGGCATCTCCACCCGCAAGCAGAGCAAGGCCTGGTTCAACGACATGTTCGAAGTGATGGAGGCGTTCGCCGCTGAGCGCAATGTCCGGTTCACCACGGCTGACCACTGGGGGATCGCAGCATGATCTTCTGTAATTGCCAGCGCTGCACCCTCGCCAAAATGCAGGAAGAATTTACTGAAGAGCCCAGCTGGAAAGCTCTCTCTTTGGTGCGGATGATCCTTTGCCCTGTCTGCGGTAATAAGCGGTGCCCACATGCTGCAGATCACGATCTGCCTTGCACCGGAAGCAATGAGCCTGGCCAGCCGGGGAGCGCATACCCATGACCCTCACGGCCGCCAAGACCCCGCGCCCCAAGACCTGCTCAGTCTGCAAGACCGAGTTCACCCCAGTTCGCAGCCTGCAGAAGGTCTGCGGGCCGGTCTGCGCCCTGGCTCATGCCAAGGCTAAGGATTCCCGCCAGCGCAAGGCCATCGAGAAGGTGGAGCGCCGGGAGATCCGTGCAGCGAAGGAACGGATCAAGTCGCGGGCCGAGTACTTGAAGGAAGCCCAAGCAGTCATGAATCGGTACGTCCGGCTGCGTGATGCCCACCTGGGCTGCGTGAGCTGTGACAAGCCAGCGACCTGGCCTGGCCAATGGCACTGCTCGCACTTCCGCAGCGTCGGCGCGGCCCCGCACATCAGGTTCAACCTCTGGAACATGCACAAGGCTTGTTCCATCTGCAACAACCACCTGAGCGGGAACATCGCTGAATACCTGCCGCGGCTGATCGAGCGTATTGGCGCCGAGCGGGTAGAGGCCCTGCAATGCGATAGCCGGATCGTCCGGTACGAGATCCCTTACCTCAAGCGCCTGAAGGCCGTCTTCTCGAAGAAGTGCCGCCGGCTGGAAAAGCTCCGGGAGGCAGCATGAGAGCGCCATGGATTCGAGTCGAAGCAAACCATGTGACCCTGGAATGGAATGGCGGCAAGGAGGTGCTGCCCACGATCAAGGAAGCGTTCGAGCGATCGGACCAGATCAAAGCGGACCCCGAGGGGTTTGGATATGAGTGGCTGAAGACGACTGGACTGATCGAAGAGGACGAAGTATGCGCCTAGACACTGCACGGCAAGCCTTCCACGACTGCTACTACACCGCCCGCGTCAGCATGCTCGCCATGGCTGAAGAGTTCTGCATGGGTATTGGCGGATCGATCCAGCGGACCAAAATGGACAATCGGACCAACGTTGCCATGCACCAGGCCCTGGCCGGCATGATCCAGAAGTCCGTAGCCACTCTACCGCGGCACGTCCGTGCCTTTGGCGAATTCATGTACTCGCCCATGCACTACCAGGACGACGATCACCGCGAGGCCGTCGAAGCCTACGTCTTCATGCTGGCCTACCAGGCCTTCACCAAAGAGACCCGCATGACGGCCAAGAAGGCAGGGAAGTCTCGGCATGTCGCCGCGGGTGTGCTGTACCGGTACCGGCGCATGCATCAGGGCGGGGCGAGCGCCTGTGCAGATCCGCTGGAGAAGCCGGAGTTCTTCAGGGCCTGGCTGCTGGAAGAGAAGGGCGTGAAGCTCGAATCCTGCGCCTGGGCCCGGGACTGGCAGCCCTTTGTGGATGCCTGCTTCGTCGTATGCAACGATATCGATAAGGAAGCACTGTCCGCGGTTGGTCGGTGCCTGGGCGAGATGAGGGAGGCGGCTTGATGGATCTTCCACCAGGGACATGGCTTGCTTTAACGGGGGCGGTGCTTACAAGTAGCGTGCTATCTGCGCTCGTTACCAGTGGGGTTCAATGGTACCGGGACCATAGAAAGGAGGAGCGCGAAGGGGAAACCTTGGCTGCGGTAGAGGCCGCAAAGCTCATCGGTGTACTTGAGCAGTATGCGCTTGGAATTGCACTGCAAGTAAAATGGAATAACGAGGCTTTTCATCAGTTTGACGAAGAAAAGGCGGCTAAGTCCCAAAATTTAGCACTCCCTGACCCGCCACCTCTTCCGCATGGGTTACTGCTGAAACACCTTCCGAAGGACGTAGCCGCGGACATCATATGGATAGAGACTGAGACCTTTCTTTCCAGGATGCATATGGGTGATGTGTGGGATGAGGCTTGGTTCAGGCAAGAGGGGGTCAAGCAGCTGCATGAGTTACTGGGATTCTTTGGATACAAAGCAATCGAGGCAGCAGATCGGTTGAGAGAGAAGCTGGACCTACCTGCCATGGTTAATCCGCTTTTCGATGATCACAGGTACACACTCTATGCATTAAACAAGGAGTATCTGGGGCGTATTCAAATAGGTATTGACTCCCGCACGGGTGAGATATAGATTTCCCCAAGATGTGAAGCTTTACCCAATTCGAAGCCCTGGCCATGTGCCGGGGCTTTTTCGTTTGGACGCTCTAGGCGTTGTCACGTCCTTTGCCGGATGGATTTCCGGTCTTGCTCGGCCAGTTAACGTGGGTACCTATGTACGCGTAAGGCTCGTCGCCTTGTAGATGCATGTTGCTTACGCCATAAACGGGGCGCGGAGAACCCTTTACATGCTCTGAGGCCGCTGCTACCTCGATGTCGCCATGCTTCTGTTGAAATTGCTTCAGTTGCTCAATGAGCTCGCTAATTTTCATGGTCTTGCTACCTCTTTGCAAAAGCTGAAGGGTAGCGCAAAACGCCAACGTCGTGATGACAGTCGGCTAGCCCTCTATAGGGCCAAGTCCCCGCCGGGGCCGCCTGCTTCGGCGGGCGTTTAATTCTAGGGTTTCTCCGGAGAGGGACTCATAAGTACCGCGCCTGGAAGAGGGCAGCACCAAGAGGGTTCAGCCAGTGGACCAATTACTGGAGGCCGTCTTGCTGTGGTGCCTGCCAGGCCTGCTTGGTGGTTTCGGTGGCGTCATCGCCTACATCTCGAAGCTCACCACGCAACACCGCTTCTCGGCCGGAATGTTCATCACGAAGTTCCTGACCGCCTTCTTCGTGGGGCGAGTGTGTGGCTACTTCATTCCTATGACGAGCGAGTTCCGATACGGATACATCATGGTGCTCGGGTTCGCGGCCTATCCGGTCCTGACGATCCTGGAATCCAAGGCCAAAGGATGGGCCGAGCGACTCAACCCTCCTGGAGCCAGCTGATGCTGCCTATCTCATTCGTCGCCATGCTGATCTACAGCCTGGTCGTGGCTCGCTGCGCCTGGTTCAGCTACCACGGTGGCCAGTACCGCCAGGACGATCGGGCAGAGGTCGCATTCATCCTCACGGCTTCCGCGCTCTACCTGATCACTCTGGTAGCGCTCTGGACGTTCGAGCCCTGGAAGGTCGTGAACAACAGCATCGTCGGCGCCATGGTGATGGCCCAGACCATCTTCTGTGGCAGCTACTTCTATCGTCGTGTGGGCGCCATGATGGACGGTCGTGATCGGCGCAGGCTGACACAGCGCCGCTCTACGGCAAGGACCCATCCATGACTCACGTACGCAAAGGCGCCGCCTGGCTGCTGACGGCCATCCTGCTGTTCTTCGTTGGGACAGGCACCGGGTACGTCACGCGCACCTGGGAGTGCCGCAACACGCTACAGACCATCTTCGTCGCGGCGCCTGGTTTCGACATCGGAACCATGGATCTGCCGGCAAAGCTCTACCGCATCAAGGTCTCCGCTTGTGCGCTGCCAGAGCAGTGGGGCGGGGACAAAGAGCCGTTGGAGGGCTATCCGTAAACCGCTTGGCTATAATCTGGCGCCAATCTCAATGGCGACCGTAATGAGTACGGACAGCAGAAGCGTCATCCTTCATCAAATGTACGGCGAGCAGAATGCGCAATTCGACCGGTTTGTCTTAGGCGCTACCCTGGCAGCCTGTGCCTATCTGGCACAGACCAATCCTTTCGGCCAGATCGATTTCAACATCGAGTCGATGTATCTGTATTCGCTCATTCAGCTGGCTGTAGCAGCCCTAATTGGGTTCAAGCGAGTTGAGGCGACAGTATTCTGCATCCAATTGAATTCTCGGAGCCTTGCGCATCTGGAACGCGGTGACGCCGAAGGGGCGCGAGTTGTAAGCCTGGCCTCAGCAGCTTGGGCTATGCGAGCTTTCAGGCGGTATCGCTATCGGAATCTGTTCCTCATGACCAGCTTCCTTTGTTACATCGCCACCAAAGTATTCGAGACCTACGTTCGCTAGGCGAGCTGTGAAACAACCCCATATAACCCTGCGAGGTCAGCATGGCCGAATGCGGAGCCAAAACCCGCAGCGGCCAACCTTGCAGAGCGCCTGCTATGCCAAATGGCCGTTGCCGAAAGCACGGCGGCAAGAGCACTGGTGCGCCGGCAAAGAATCAGAACGCCCGAACCCACGGCATCTACTCGTCCTACCTGAGTGACGATGAGAAGGATGTGTGGGATCAGGTGAAACTGGGCGAGGTGGACGATGAGCTACGGCTTACTCGCATTCGCCTCATGCGAGCACTCAGGGCCGAGAACGAGCGCGGCAATACACTTGAGATCGACAGCGAGAAAGTCGAGACCGGTGAGAACGGCAGTACGGTCACCACGACCAAGGTTCGCGACTACTCCAGCCTGATCGACCGACTGACAGGCCGCATCGAGAGCCTGGAGCGCACCCGCGCCGAGCTGCTGAAGAACAACCCGCCGGCAGACGCTCCGGTCGCCCGTATTGAGATCGAGGTGGTAGGTGGAAGGACGGACGCTACGGCTCAAGATGACTGAGCCTCAGGCGCGCTTCTTCCAGCTACAGTCGAAGTACCCCGCGTTCGTGGGTGGCTTCGGTACCGGCAAGACCGAGACTCTGGCCAACTGCGCAGTAAGGGATGCCCTGGAGTCTTCCAGCACCCTGATCGCGCTCTATGAGCCGACCTATGAGCTGGTGAAGACCATCCTGGTGCCTCGGCTGACCGAGAAGCTCACCGATATGGGCATCCGGTTCAAGTTCCACCAGCAGGACAAGGCGATCTACACCAGCTCGGCCCAGTGTGGGGATTTCATACTCCGCACCCTGGAGAACCCTGAGCGGATCGTCGGCTATGAGTCCTACCGGGCTCACATCGACGAGATCGACACGCTCAAGAAGGAACAGGCCGCGGCGGTGTGGCGCAAGATTATCGCCCGGAATCGTCAGAAGCCGGCTGGAGTAGCTGAGCCCTTCAACCGGGTCTCTGCCTACACGACGCCTGAAGGCTTCCGGTTCGTGTACGACACCTGGGGCCGTGACCCTAAACCTGGCTACGAGATGATCCAGGCCGCGACGTACACCAACCCGTTCTTGCCTGATGACTACGTGCAGACGCTGCGCGACAGCTACCCGGCTGCCCTGATCGACGCCTACATCGAAGGCCGCTTCACCAACCTGCACAGCGGCAGCGTCTACAAGGACTTCAGCCGCATCCTGAATCACACGGATGCAGTGCTTGGTGATCGTGAGCCCGTACACATCGGCATGGACTTCAACCGTCTCAAGATGAGCGCGGTGGTCTACGTCATCCGCGACAGCTGCCCAATCGCAGTGGATGAGATCGTCGATGGTCGAGACACGCCGTGGATGGCCCAGGCCATCTGCGAGCGCTACAAGAATCGCGGCCATGCCGTGCAGGTCTACCCCGATGCCAGCGGCCAGAACGCAAGCAGCAAGAACGCCAGCGAGTCCGACCTGAGCATCCTGCGCCAGGCTGGCCTATCCGTGAGGGTGAACGGGAGCAACCCGGCCATCATGGACCGCATCAACGCCGTGAATGCCCTGATCCTCAACGGTGATGGCATTCGCCGGCTCAAGGTCAACACACACCGTTGCCCTCACTTCACCGAAACGCTCGAACAGCAGCCCTTCGACAAGAACGGGATGCCCGACAAGTCAGGCGGCCTTGATCACATGGCAGACGCTGGGGGCTACCCCCTGGCGATGCTGTATCCGATCAGCAAGCCTGCGACCTCACTCCGACTTGGGTTTGCACACTGATGGCTACAGTCGAATACACCCGCCGCGAGTACGACGCTGCGCGCAGCCGCTGGCGCCTCGTCCGTGACGTGTGCAAGGGCTCCGAGGCCATCAAAAGCTGTGGTGATGAGTACCTGCCGCGCCCTAACGCCCAGGACAAGACCGATCAGAACAAGGCTCGCTTCGACTCCTACCTGGCCCGGGCAGTCTTCTACAACGCCACTGGCCGTACGAAGAACAGTCTGGTGGGCGCAGTCTTCCGTACCTGGCCTACGCTCAATGTGCCGGCTGCGCTGGACTACGTGGCAACCGACATCGACGGGCAGGGCGTGAGCGTCTACCAGCAATCCCAGTCCGTGATCGGTCATCTGCTCGAGACTGGCCGCCATGGCCTGCTGGTGGACTACCCCAGCGTCGAAGCCGGCACCGTCAGCATGGCGGACCGAGCAGCCAGGGGTATCCGCGCCACCGTCACCAGCTACGTCGCTGAGGCGGTCATCAACTGGCGCACCCGATTGGTGGGTGGGCAGCACCTGCTTTCCCTGGTCGTACTGCACGAGACCTACGACACCGATACCGATGACGGCTTCGGCATGGAGACCAAGGACCAGTATCGCGTCCTGAAGCTCGATGAGGTCGGCCTGTACGTGCAGGAGCTGTGGCGGAATGAGGGCGGATGGATGGCAGTTGAAGCGCTATCGCCGCTGGATGGTTCTGGCCGCCCCTGGAGAGTGATCCCGTTCCAGTTCCTCGGCAGCGAGAACAACGACTCCAGCATCGACGATTCGCCGCTTTACGACATGGCGGAGATCAACATCGGCCACTACCGGAACAGTGCGGACTACGAGGAGGCGGCCTACCTGGTTGGCCAGCCTCAGCCCTGGATGGCCGGACTCGATGAGCAGTGGCGTGACCACTTCGAGCAGAACGGCCTGTATCTGGGTTCGCGTGCGCCCTGGCTGCTGCCGCAAGGCGGTACCTGCGGGGTATGGCAGGCCCAGGCCAACACGGTCGCCAAAGAGGCCATGGATGCCAAGGAAGACCAGATGGTCGCTTTGGGTGCCCGGCTGATCGAGCGTGGCTCCGCGACCAAGACGGCTACTCAGTCATCCGCGGATAGCGCCGCCGAGCACAGCGTCCTCTCGCTTCTGGTGAGCAATGTTTCCGAGGCCTACAGCCAGGTCCTGCAATGGATCGGCCTATTCGAGAACGCCACCGGCGAAGCGATCTACAAGCTCAACCAGGACTTCACCCAGATCACCCTGGACGCAACCATTCTGGCCGGCCTGTTCAACGCCGTGCAGGGTGGACAGCTGCCCCAGGCTGACTTCTGGCAATACCTGCGCGACCGCGGCGTGATCGACCCGGAGAAGACCGACGAGCAGATCCGCGACGAGCTGCAGACGGCCGATACGGGCCCCGACCTGGAAGATGAGTGATGGCAGTCAACCCGATCCTCTACGACGCCGAGGTTCGCCATGCGGTGTTCCTTGAGCGCCTGAAGTCGGGTGAGGTAGCCAAGTTCGCACCGTTCCTCAAGCAGATCGACAAGGCCATTCGCGAGCGGCTGAGCGGTGACGACATCACTGACTTCACCCGGGCGCGCCTGGAGAAGCTGCTGGAGGCGGTAGACGGCCTACTGCTCGGCATCTTCACCGCCTACACCGATCAGCTGAATCTGGACCTGATCGACCTGGCTCAGTACGAGGCGAGCTTTGAGGCCTCTACGCTAAGCCAGGTTGGGCCGGCGACGTTCGAGGCTGTGGTACCGGCCGTGGCGCAGATCCGCGCTG
The DNA here is from genome assembly GCF_026544185.1 of Pseudomonas sp. GM_Psu_1. Taxonomy (NCBI): domain Bacteria; kingdom Pseudomonadati; phylum Pseudomonadota; class Gammaproteobacteria; order Pseudomonadales; family Pseudomonadaceae; genus Pseudomonas; species Pseudomonas sp. GM_Psu_1. Next base: position 325,130 of record NZ_JALNUX010000005.1, on the reverse strand, counting down.
CGGTGCTGACCAACCCGCTGAGCGTTCGTGGTGCTGACGGCGGCAAGCTGCTGGACACCTTCATCCAGGGGTGGGCATCGACCGAGCGAACCCGGGTGGTCAACGCCATACGCCAAGGCTTCTTCGAAGGCCAGACCAATGGCGAGATCGTGAAGGCCATCCGCGGCACCAAGGCGCTGCAGTACAAGGACGGCATCCTGGCTACCACTGACCGGAATGCCTCCGCGATCGTCCGGACCGCAGTCCAGCACGTTGCCACCCAGGCCCGCATGGAAACCCTGAAGGAGAACAGCGATGTCGTTCAGGCGGTCGAGTGGGTCAGCACGCTGGATTCGCGTACGACGCCGACATGCAAGTCTCTGGATGGGAAACGGTTCAAGGTCGATGAGGGGCCCAGGCCGCCTATCCACATCAACTGCCGGTCGACCGTCGTTCCCATCACCCGCTTCTCCGACCTGTTTGGCAAGGACGCGACACGCGCTTCTAAGGGCGCTGATGGCGCAAAGCAGGTAGATGCCTCGCTGAGCTACTACGAGTGGCTGAAATCGCAGCCTGCGAGCTTCCAAGACGCTGCACTGGGTAAGAACCGGGCCAAGCTGTTCCGTGATGGCGGGTTGAGTGCTGAGCGCTTCTCCGCCCTCCAGCTTGATCGCAACTTCAAGCCTCTGACGCTCGATCAGATGCGAGCGCTGGAGCCACTGGCGTTTGAGCGAGCAGGTATCTGACATGCTAAATTCAAGACTGCAGATCATGGAGCGGTCTTATGAAGTGGTGGGTTGCAGTAACGATTGGCCTTTGCTTGCTCTCAGGCCTATTAGGCCTCACAGCAGGCATCAACCTAAATCCCGTATCTACAGTAGCTTTTGTGCCTAACTGGGGAAGCGTAGGGGATTGGTTTTCAGGGATAGGGGCCTTTGCGGCTATAGGTGTAACCCTTCACCTGACTCTGCGTAATGAGCGACAGCAAGAAGGTTTGCGCAAAGACTCTCTCGTTGTTGAGCAGATAGTGACAGACGTAGGAATATCTATCAGGCTCGTCTCTCTAGGGCACTACCCCACAACGATAAGAGGCGCTTTCATCTCCCGACCGGATGGAGGGTCTGTATCGATCAACGCAACCTTTAAGGTTAAAAACGGACCAGATTTGCCTAGGCGTTTGGAGTACAAGGAAGACCTGCTTTACGGATGGCTTCTTGGTAGGGAAAGCTTGCTTATGAAATCTCTAAATATCCTTCAAGTGGATAGCCTCGAAAGCCTATCAGTCGTGGTGTTCACCTCTACGGATGAATTCCGGTTTCCGTTAGAGCCGGAATTTTGCGAAGCGCTAAGAGCCGCAGAGAAGTCCGACTTATCCGACTGACCATCTTAAAAATCTACAGCCCGCTTCGGCGGGTTTTTTTATGCCCGCAGGCAGGGCCTGCATCTCTGTCTCTGGGAGACACACATGAAATACCTGATCGACAAGGCCGCCTTCGACGCTTTGGACCCTGCCATGCAAGCGCTTTACAAGCAGCAGGGTGATAACTACGTGCTCGTCATCGAGGGGCTTCCCCAGCCGGAAGACACCTCAGGCCTGAAAGCCAAGGTCGAGCAACTGCTGGCTGAGAAGAAGACCGAAGCCGAGAAGCGTAAGCAGGCCGAGGAAGAGGCCCGTATCGCAGCCGAAGAGGCCGCCCGCAAGTCCGGCGACACTGAGGCCCTGGATCGCAGCTGGAACGAGAAGCACACCAAGGCGCTGACCGAGAAGGAGTCGGCCCTGACCGCGCTGCAGGCTCAGATCCACTCGCTGACCGTGGGCGCAGCCGCAGCACGCATTGCCGGCGAACTAGCCGTGCAGGGCTCCGCTGGCGTCCTCCAGCGCCTGATCGAGCACCGCCTGTCCATGGAGATGCGCGATGGCGTCCCGACAGTGGTGGTGCGCGACAACGAAGGCCGGCCGACTGCCGCGACCCTCGCAGAATTCAAGACTGAAGTCACCAACGACCCGGCTCTGGCCCCGTTGGTGGCTGCAAGCAAAGCATCCGGTGGCGGGGCCAGCGGGGCAAAGGGCGGCGGGGCTGCCAAAACGTGGGACCAACTCAGCGGTATGGAACGCGTTGAGCTCCGCCGCACCAATCCAGCCGAACATGCCCGCCTGAAGGCTGCGCATGAGGCCTCTCGCTAAAGGAAAACCGCAATGCCTACCATTCTTTCCGATGTCGTCTTCCGCGACGAACTGCGCGACTACATCACCGTAAACAGCGTCGAGAAGACCGCCTTCTTCACCTCGGGCATCATCACCCAGAACAACGACATGGCCGCATTGCTGGCCAGCCCGTCGAATACCTTCACTATTCCGTGGTGGGTGGACCTGGATGCCTCCATCGAATCGAACTACTCGAACGACGTCTACACCGACATCGCTACTCCGCTGAGCGTCCGCACTTCCAGCATGCAGGCCCGCGCTGCCTACCTGAACGAAGGCTGGAACGCGATGAACCTGGTGAAGAACATCACCAAGCAGGACCCGCTGGAATACGTCGGCAGCCGCCTGATCAGCTACTGGCAGCGCGTGGCTCAACGCCGCGTGATCGCCACCACCATCGGCCTGTACAACGACAACATCGGCGCCACAGACTCCAACCACACCCAGAACGACATGGTCGTGGATGCTGGTGGGCCGATCAGTGCGGAAACCATCATCCGCGCCAAGGCCACCATGGGCGACTACGGTGGCGACAGCCTGGGCGTTATCGCCATGCACCCTGCAGTGCACACCCAGCTGCAGATCCTGAACTTGATCGACTTCACCCCGATCGGCGATCAGGTTCCTCTGAATGGCCGCTTCATGGGCATGGTCGTGGTCGTGGACGAGGGTATGCCGGTGATCGCCGGTACTCCGAACAAGTACCTGTCCATCATCTTCCAGCCGGGCGCCATCGGTTACGCCGAGCAGCAGCCGGAAGGCGAGGATGGCCTGGAGTACGTTCGTGAGCCTGAGCGCGGCAATGGTGGTGGCGCCGAGACCCTGTGGACCCGCCGAAATTTCGTGGTTCACCCCCTCGGCTACTCGTTCACCTCGGCGACCATCACCGGCAACGGCACTGAGACCCGTCCGGCCTCGGCGTCTTGGGCTGACCTGGCACTGGCTACCAACTGGAGCCGCCAGCTCAACCGTAAGCTGGTGCCGATAGCCTTCATCACCTCCACCGCGGCCTAAGTCGCTCGCCGGCCTGTTCTGGGCCGGCTCTCTTCAGGAGAAACACCATGCAAGACGATACCTACCTGAACCCGAACGACAAGGCTCGTTGGGGCTATGCCGAAGGCGAAGACGGCAAGCTGCAAGTCGGCCCGCAGACTGTGGGTGAGACCGGTGGCGTAGAGCACGCTCGCAGTGAGCCACGTGATAAGGGCGCGCTGAACAACGGCGGTGGCGAAGACAGCGAGGCGCTGCGTAAGCGCATCTCCGAACTGGAAGGTCAGCTGGCCCAGAGCCAGAAGCCCGCCGAGTCGAGCGATCCGCGCACCAAGGATCAGCTGAAGGCCGAGCTGGACGCTAAGGGCGTAACCTACCCGTCCAACGCGAGCAAAGCCGATCTGCTGGCACTGTGGAACCCCCAGCAGAGCAACGAAGGCGGCACCCAGGAGTAAGACATGGCACTGATCATCGAAGACGGCGCCGGCAAGGCAGATGCCGAGAGCTACGCAACGGCTGCAGAACTGGCCAGCTACGCCGGCAAGTACGGGGTGACCCTGCCTGCTGACGAAGCAGCCCAGGAAGCCCTGCTGCGCCGCGCTGCCGTCTCGATGAATGCCATGAAGTGGAAGGGCAGCCGGGCCAATGCCGATCAGGCGCTGGCCTGGCCTCGCCGCGAGGTCTGGATTGAAGGTGAGCTTCGCTCAAAGACCATGATTCCCCGTGAGATCCAGTACGGCCAGATGGCTCTGGCGGCTGAGATCCACAACGACGACGTGAATCCTCCCCAGGCCCAGAAGGGCGCGGTCATCCGCGAGCGGGTGGAGGGCGCTGTTGAGCGTGAGTACGCGACGATCACCAACGAGAGCGGCTATGTCCTGCCGGTCTCGGCCGACAAGCCCAGCAAGACCCTGTTCGCTGATTATCTGCTGAGACGCGGTCTTTTCGCACTGAGGGCGTAGAGTGAAGGTGCGAATATTGGGAAAATTCACACACAATACGGTGCGGATGTAGTATGGTGTCGACTCCTGACCATGGAGTAATCGATATGCTACCGATGCCATCCGATCCTGAATTTCCTAAAAAACTCGCTATTGCCCGGAAGGCAAACGGATACAGCCAGATAGAGCTTTCTAAAGAGGCAGGCTTCGGCGAGGGCCAGATTAGCAACTATGAACGTGGCTTAAATAAGCCCTCAAAAGCGAGTTGGAAGCAGCTGCAAGTGGCGCTTTTCAAAAATGCTGCTGTTACTGACTTGGATAGCGTTTGGCGGGCTGGCTTGAAGGAGCAAGCGCAAACCAATGAGCCTGATCTGTCATCAGTTACCTTAGCGAACGCAACTGTTGAACAGCTGGTAGCTGCGCTAAAAGATCGAGGATTTGAATCGGTCACGCTGACGAGCTAGTGAGTAATAAACCCCGCCTCGGCGGGTTTTTCATGCCAGGGGATGTGCCATGAGCCAGTTCTACGACGAGATGGCCGCCATGGCCCTGGATCTCATCAGCCAGTACGGCCAGCCGGTCCAACTGCGCGAAGAGAAGCCCGGCGCCTACAACCCAGCCACCGGCAAGACTGACCCACCGAGCGTGAAGACTCAGACCGCTCAGGCTGTGATGTCCGACTACAAGCCGGCGGAATTCGAGAACAGCACGCTGCTGCAGCGGGGAGACAAGCGCCTCAAGGTGGCAGCGAAAGGGATGCCCTGGGTGCCAAGCCTGGCCACTAAGGTGAGCGCCAACGGCGAGACTTGGGCCGTCATCGCCATCACCGAAACCAACCCGGCCGGCACGCCGCTGGTCTACGAGCTGCAGGTCAGGCCATGAATGAAGGTTCCTTCGCCCTGAGCTTGGCTGAATTTGCTGAGCAAGCGAAGGAGGCCATCGATTCCAGCTTGCGCGAGATCGTGATCGAGATCGGCGCAGGCGTCATCCGTATGTCGCCGGTCGACACGGGCCGCTTCCGGGGTAACTGGCAGTTCAGCATTGGCGCCCCCGAGCAGGGTCAGTTGGATCGCTTGGACAAGAATGGGTCAGCTGCCACTGCTGAACTGGTCAATGGCGCGATTCAGTTCAAGGCCGGTGACACTGCCTACATCGTGAACAACCTACCGTACGCAATACCTCTTGAGTACGGCCATTCCGACCAAGCCCCAGGTGGCTTTGTCAGGATCACGCTGGAGCGCTTCCAGCAGATCGTCCTCGAAGCCATCAGGAACAACCAGGTATGAGCCACCAGCGCTGCCGGCGACTATTCGAGTCGCGCTTAGCCGCGTGGGCGGCTGACAAGGGCTATCCCGTCGCCTACCAGAACGTTGCCTTTACGCCGCAGTCAGGGCAGCTGTACCTGCGGGCATTCCTGCTGCCATCCGCTACCGGTAGCGACACCTTGGCCGGCGACCATAAGCGCTACCAGGGCCTGTTCCAGGTTAGCGTGGTAACGCCAGCAGGGCAGGGCCCAGGACAGGCCGAAGATATCATCGCTGAGCTAGCCGATATCTTCCCGATCTACGACCGCCTCACGCTGGACGACTTCACTGTCGTCGTGATGAGCCCGGTAGAGCAGGGCCCGGAGATCCCGGACGACACCGAATTCACCATCCCGGCGACGTTCAGCTACCGAGCCGACACCAACTAATCCGCCCGTTGGGCAAAACCCGGAACCCGCCAAGTGCGGGTTTCTTCATTTCTGCGTGAGGAAAAGACAATGGGCTACAAGCTACCCAACGGCGCCACCTTCCAAATGGCCGCCACCTACGGTCCCGACGTATCCATGACCGCCGTGAGCAACGCCTCCGAGGCCGTGGCCACCATCGGTACCGGCACCATCACCAGCGGCGACATCGTCCTGCTCACCTCCGGCTGGGGTCAGATGAATGGTCGCGTGGTGCGCGTGAAGGCCGTCAACGCCTCCGCTGTGACCCTGGAAGGCGTGGACACCACCAACCTGACCACCTATCCGGCCGGCGGTGGAGTAGGGTCGATGAAGAAGATCCTGACCTGGGTCGTCATCCCGCAGATCACCGAGGTCGCATTCAGCGGCGGCGATCAGCAGTACACCGACGTGGTCTTCCTGGAGGACACCCAGGGCCGACAGATCCCGACCGAGAAGTCCGCGGCCAGCATGACCCTGACCATAGCCGACGATCAAGCCCAGGCCTGCGTGCCGGTGCTCAAGGCAGCCGACGCGAACCAGAAGGTCGAAGCGGCCCGCCTGAACCTGCCGGGTAACGACACGCTGTTCTACGGCGCCTTCATCTCCTACTCCAAGCAGCCGACCGTGGCTCGCAGCCAGATCCTGACCCGTACCGTGTCCCTGGCCCTGCAAGCCGAGCCGACCCGCTACTCCACCGCGGCAGCCTGAGGTAGATCATGGCGAAGAAATTCACCATCCAGCAGGCGCCGACGTTCAAGGCTGACGTGTCCATCCCCCGGGTGGGTGGCGAGACCATGGTTGTGCCGTTCACCTTCCGCTATCTCGACCGCCTGGAATTGGCCGGCGTATTCGATCAGTGGCGAAAGCAAGAGGAGGAGCTGATCGAGTCTGCCGGTGGCTCGGTGCAGGAGTCCACGCAGCGCGAAACCGACATGCAGGTCGAGCAGATCAAGCAGATCGTCACCGGCTGGGCCTTCGATGACGAGTTCAACGACGAGAACATCCGCGCCCTGGTGCTGACGTCGGTCAGTGCTCCTGCTGCGGTCCTCAAGGCCTATCACCAGGCTTACCTGCCGGCCAAGTCGGGAAACTGAGAGAGGCGGCGCGCGCGCTATACGGTGGCGCGCCGCCTGAGGCAGCACTCTCGGCCTTTGGCCTGGCTCCATCGCTGTTCGATGAGGACGTGGAGGTCTGGCAGCCCAACTGGCAGGCCTTCAGTGTGTTCGAGGCGATGTCCACCCAGTGGCGCACCGGCATGGGCGGGGCCAGTGGCCTCGACTACGCCGCGCTCCCTGCGGTGATGAGCCTGTGCGGTATCCGAAAGAAAGATCGCGACGATGTGTTCCATGACCTGCGGATCATGGAGGCCGAGGCGCTGGCAGTAATGGCGGAGCAGAAACCAGAATGAACATCGCCGAACTAGGGATCAGGATCGACTCGGAGGATGCCTCTGGAGCCGCTGCCGACCTGGACAAGCTGACCGCAGCGGGTGGCCGGGCCCAGAAGGCTACCGAACAGCTGGCCGGTAGTGCCAAGAAGGCACGCGATGCCCTGGGTCAACAGCGTGACGAGCTTTCCGAGCTGCTTGGCGAGATTGACCCTACAGTCAAAGCCCTTGGCCGGCTGGATGATCTCGAGAATCGCCTTTCGAAGCAGAAGAAGCTAGGCAATCTTGATCCGGCAACCTTCAGTGACTATCAAGGCAAGATCCAGCAGTCCCGCGAAAGCCTGACGCGCTTTGACGACGCGCTGACCCGCACCGGCAACACCGCCAAGCAGACCGCCGCGGCACTGCGCAACGTGCCAGCCCAGTTCACCGACATCGTGGTCAGCCTTCAGGCCGGCCAGGCCCCGCTGACCGTGCTGCTGCAACAGGGCGGCCAGCTGAAGGACATGTTCGGCGGCATTGGGCCAGCGGCGAGCGCCCTTGGCGGCTACGTGCTCGGCCTGGTCAATCCGTTTACGGTCGCCGCCGCTGCTGCCGCTGTGCTCACCCTGGCGTACTACCAAGGCAGCGAAGAGGCCACCGCATTCGAGAAGGCGCTGATCCTTTCCGGCAATGCGGCGGGCACCACAGCAGACGAACTGGCGGAGACCGCGAAGAACATCTCTAGCGTGGTCGGCACGACCGGCCAGGCGGCCGCGGCCCTGGTTCTGATGGCGCAGAGCGGCAAGATCGCCGCCGAGAATATGGAGCAGATCGGCGTCGCCGCCGTGTCGTTCTCCAAGGCCACTGGCACCGCCATCGAGGACGTGGTCGCGCAATACGTCTCCCTGGGCAAGGAGCCCGTGGAGGCGTCGCGCAAGCTCAACGAGCAGTACGGCTACCTGACCGCTGCCGTCTACCAGCAGATCGCCGCCCTGGAAGCCCAGGGGGAGCGCGAGCAGGCCGCAGCGCTTGCCCAGACCGCCCTGGCAGATGCTCAGGATCAGATGGCAAGCCGCGTCCAGGAAAGTCTGGGCTCGCTGCAGCGCGGCTGGAACGCCCTGGCATCCGCTGCCAAGGGGGCCTGGGACGCCATGCTCGGCATCGGCCGGGAGGAGACTCTCCAGACCCGGATCGACAAGCTGTCCAGCTTCATCGACAAGCGCTCGAAGCTGGGCGGCTACGACAACACCGATTACGAGCGGCAGCTGGAGGCCCTGAAGGCGCAGCTGGCGACCGAGCAGCAGCGCTCCAAGGAGCAGGGAGAGCAGCGCAAACAGAACGCCGATGCCATCGAGGCGGTGACGAAGGTCAAGGCGATCACCGACGCTACCCTCACCAACGAGCAGAAGCGGACCAAGGAGAAGAAGGAGTACCTGACCTGGATCGAGAAGATCCGCAAGGCCGACCCCGACTCGGACCTGGTCAGTAAGGCCAACGTCGACAAGGTCATGGCCAACATCGACGACAAGTACAAGGACCCGAAGACCCGGACCCGCACGCGCCGCAGCGCCGTCGACCTGACGGACCTGAACGACGAGCAGAACGCCAGGAAGGCACTGGTTTCCAGCTATGCCAACAGCCAGAAGGAGCTGGAGGCCCAGCAGAAGGCCGGGCTGATTACCCAGGAGGCCTACTATCGCCAGCGCGTGGTGCTGATCAACGCCGAGAAGGAGCAGGTGACCGCCGCCTACCAGGGCGAGATCGATGCGCTGGAGCAGGCGAAGGCGCGCAGCACCACCAGCGCCGAGCAGCGGATCCAGCTCGACCAGAAGATCGCCGATGCCCGCGCCAGCATGGTCAAGGCGCAGAAGGATGCAGACAGCGAGCTTTCGGTCCTGGCGCTGAACGAGCAGGGCCGGCTGAAGAAGCAGGAGGAGTCGGTCCGGACCTATACCGATGCCCTCCAGCAGCAGGTTCGCACGCTGCGCGACCAGGGCCAGCGGTCCGCCGCGACGCTCGGCATGGGGGATCGCCAGCGTTCGCTATACGACAGCCAGAACGCCATCACCGACCGCATCAACAGCAGTCGGCTGGAGCTGGCCAACCAGTACGGCGACGGCTCGCGCGGGATGAGCATCGAGGAGTACCAGCGCAAGCTGGATGCTCTGAAGGCCACGGAGAACGACCTCCGCGCCACGGTGGTGGCCAACTACGACGATATGACCCGCGCCCAGGGGAATTGGCGCAGCGGTATGACCGCAGCCTTCGACAACTACCGGGACTCGGCGCGTGATATCGCAGGGCAGACGAAGACGTTGTTCACCAGCGCTTTCAGCTCGATGGAAGACGCAGTCGTGAGTTTCGCTACCACCGGCAAGCTGTCGTTCTCTGGGTTCGCGCAGTCTGTCCTTGCCGACATGGCGCGAATCGCAGTGCGGTCAGCCAGCAGCCAGGCGCTTTCGGGCCTACTGAGCATCGCGGGTTCGGTGGCGTCGTCCTACTTCGGTGGAGGCGCCAGCTCATCAGCGGGTGCCACGCAGGCGGGGTATACCGGTACCGACTTCAGCACCTGGGTAGCGGGACAGCGAGCCACTGGCGGCCCTGTGTCGGGGGGCTCGCTGTATCAGGTCAATGAGCGCGGTCCGGAGTTGCTGAGCCAGGGTGGCAAGAGTTACCTGATGATGGGCGGGCAGGGCGGCTCCATCACCCCTTTGGGTAGTCCGGGCGCTGGCGCAGCGATGGCAGCTCCTTCGATCCAGATCACTACAGAGGTGCACATCGACGCGAATGGCAACGCCACCACGACGACCGACGCCAACGGAGCGGGCGACGCTGGCAAGCAGCTCGGGAAGATGATCAACGACGGCGCGCTCCGCGTCGTGCAGCAGCAGCTCGCCACCGGTGGCGCCATCTGGAGGCTCGTGAATGGCCGTTGAAACCTTCACTTGGCGCCCATTGAGCGGCACACAGGGTCAGATCGACCACCGCACACGGACATCCCAGTTCGGTGATGGCTACGCCCAGGTGGTCGGCGACGGCCCCAACAACCGCTCGCAGTCATGGCCGCTGACCTTCAAGGGGCGCCGCGAATCCATCATCGAGATCCGGGATTTCCTTGATCGACATGCAGGCTACCGCTCGTTCCTCTGGACGCCGCCGCTGGGGCGCGTCGGCTTCTACCGGGCCAAGGAGGTGTCCATCTCTCCAGTCGGCGGCGCGATATACACCCTCACGGCAACCTTCGAGCAGGCCTTCCACCCATGAGTTTGCGAACGCGGTATCAGCAGCTCGAGCCAGGCGCCGAGATCCGGCTGTTCGAGCTGGACGGCAGCGACTTCGGTGCGGACGTGCTGTATTTCCACGGCCATGCCATCCCGCACACCGCTGAGGAGATTGCAGCAGCGGGCGCCAACGCGGATCAGCTGCCGGCCAAGTCGATCTGGTGGAAGGGCGTCGAATACGCGGCCTGGCCCGTGCAATTGGAGGGTATCGAGGCGACCAGCGACGGCACCGCGCCGCGGCCGACGTTCTCGGCGGGCAACGTCTCGGGTCGGATCACCGCCCTGTGCCTGGCCTTCGAGGACCTGCTGCAGTTTCGCCTGGTGATGCGAGAAACGCTGGTCGAGTATCTGGACGCACGCAACTTCCCTGCCGGGAACCCGACTGCTGACCCCACTCAGGAGGTCGTCGAGGTCTGGTACCTGGACCAGAAGACCAACGAGGACGGCGAGGCGGTGGCCTGGGAGCTGGCCTCGCCAGGCGACCTCTCCGGCGAGGCCGTGGGCCGGCAATGCACCACCTTCTGCCACTGGGCCATGACCGGCGGCTACCGTGGCCCGAACTGCGGTTACACCGGGCCCTATCGCGATGAGGACGGCAAGCTGACCGATGACCCGGCGCGGGATGTCTGCGACGGCACACTGGGCACCGGCTGCGTGCCGCGCTTCGGCGAAGGCAACGAACTACCCCACGGCGGCTTCCCAGCCGTCTCCCTGATCGCCAGGAGCTGATCATGCTGAAGTACATCCTGGCGGCCGTGCAAGCGCACGCTGCCGAGGTCTACCCGCGCGAGTGCTGTGGGCTCATCATCAAGGACGGGCGCCGCCAGCGGTATGTGCCATGCGAGAACACTGCGGCCGATCCGGGCGAGGAGTTCCGTATCGCACCGGAGGCCTACGCAGCAGCCGAGGATCAGGGCGAGATCCTGGCGGTGGTGCACAGCCATCCGGACGCCAGCAGCAGGCCCTCGCCGGCGGATGTCGCCATGTGCAACGCCTCTGGCCTCACCTGGTACATCCTGAGCTGGCCGGAGGGCGATCTGCGAACCCTGGTGCCGGAAGCAGACGTGCCCCTGCTGGGCCGGGCTTTCGTCCACGGCGTGCAGGACTGCTGGGCTATCTGCGCCGACTGGTACCGGCGGGAATGGGGGCTGGAGTTTCCGGCCTACAGCCGCACCGATGGCTGGTGGGAGCTGGCCGAGAACGCCAGCCTCTACGAGCAGCACTACGAGGCCGCAGGGTTCTACCCGGTGGACCGGCCGCAGCGCGGCGACATGATCGTGCTGCAGATCGGGCGCACTGCTCACCCCAATCACGCAGGCATCTACCTCGGTACCGACCCCACGTTGCCGGGTGAGCAGACCCAGGTCTTCGGCCCAGGCCCGTTCCTACTCCACCACCTGCACGGGCGGCCGTCTGAGGTCATCGTCTACGGCGGCAACTGGCACGAGCGGGCCCGGCTGATCCTGCGTCACCGCGAAGCGCCGGTGGTAGAGTGATGCCTTTTCCAACAAGGAGGTTGCAATGCGCAGATTTTCTGTTGTGCTCGGATTATTGGTTCTGACTGGGTGCTCGACTGATCCGGTCACGAAGCTCACCGCTGGCGCCGTTCCAGACAGTCGTCAATACGACCAGGCGCTGCTGAAGCGTAAGAGCTCCGACCAAGCTGAGGTGTCCTTCCTTCGCGATTCCGGCTTCCTTGGGTCAGCATGCACCCATGACATCTATGTCGACGGCACGAAGGCCTTCTCGGTGCGGCAGGGGGAGGGCATGTCGGTTTTCGTGGATCCTGGCGAGCACGTCTTCAGGCTCGAGACTGGTGGCGGCGCATGTCCGAACGTGGCTACCTCCCAAGAGACCAATCTCAAGCCAGGTGCAGACGTGATCTATCGAATCTTGATTCCTTCGGACCTCAGCCTGCGCCTGACACGCATCAAGTAAGCCGTGATGAGTGCTAGATTTAAGACTTTCAGAATGCGGAGTTTGGCTATGCGTTGGATCGCGGTAGGCCTAGGGGTGCTGGTGCTGGCGGGGTGTACAACTTCTGGGCTTTCAGAAAAGGAACCTGCATTTGTCGGGGTCAGCAAGAAATCGCCGGCCCAGTATTCGCGGTGCCTGGCACCGAAGTGGCAGGACTTCAATCCTGGAACAACCTCAGTCGAGACCGAGACAGGTGTTCGGATTGTTGCATCTGCCACCTACAACGGGGTTGTTGCCATGGCAAACGCGGATCAAACGCCCGAGGGAACTCGTGTCGCTGTGCGCTTGCCAGCCCAGTGGATACCCGGAACCGGCGGGTGGATAACAGCCGCCCAAAATTGCTTGTAATCAGCCGCCTCCGGGCGGCTTTTTCATACCTGGAGAAACCATGGCATCTGCAGCGCACTACACCCCGGCCACCACCATCAAGCTATCTGGCCCGCTGGCGCGTTTGTTCGGCCGCACTCATCGGTATTTCCTGGATAGGGGAACTGCTGAGGAGGCCTTCAGTGCCCTGCGCAATACTCTGGACGGCTTCCGCGAAGCCATCGTTGCCCTAGAACGCCGCGGCTTGGTCTATGCGGTCTTCCGCAATCGCGAGAATGTCGGAGCTGATCGGTTCGAGTTGTGCGGTACCCAGGAGATTCGAATCGTACCGGTGCTGCGCGGTAGCAAGCGAGCAGGTGTGCTCCAGACAGTTGTTGGGGCGGTTTTGATCGTCGCTGGCTTGTTCGTATCGGGGCTGTCTGGGGGGCTTGCTGCACCTATCGGTAGCGCAATGGTATCGGCGGGTATTGGCCTCGTAGCCGGCGGTGTTATTCAGATGCTCAGCCCCCAGGCCAAGGGTCTTAAGACTAGCGCTGCGCCTGAGAACCAGCCCAGCTACGCCTTCGGCAGCGCCAAAAACACCACCGCCAGCGGTAACCCCGTCCCGATCTGCTATGGCCGCCGGCGCTGGGGCGGCGCCATTATCAGTGCCGGCATCTACGCCGAAGACGCCACCTGATCTACCCCTGAACATCCGAGCCCGACCAGTGCGGGCTTTTTCATGCCCTGGAGTAACGCATGACCGCCGCATTGCCTCCCGAACTTACCGGCCGCAAGGGCGGCAGCAGCAAGCCAAAGGAGCCGACCGAGGCTGCCGACAGCCTGCGCAGCATTGCCAGGGCCAAGATGCTCATCGCCGTGGGCGAAGGGGAGTTCGCTGGCGCGCCCACTGCGCAGACCATCTACCTCGATAACACCCCGCTGGCCGATGCCCAAGGCAATAGCAATTTCACCGGTGTCTCCTGGGAATGGCGCCCGGGCACCGTCGAGCAGTCCTATATTCCCGGCCTGCCGTCGGTGGAGAACGAGACGACCATCAATGTGGAGCTGCGCAGCACCGCGGCCTGGGTCCGCTCGATCAGCAACACCCAGCTCTCCGCCGTGCGCCTGCGTTTTGCCTGGCCGGCCCTGCAGCAGCAGGACAGCGAGGGCAACATCAACGGTTACCGGATCGAGTACGCCGTGGACGTGGCCACCGACGGCGGTGCCTACCAGCAGGTGCTGCTCGAGGCGGTGGACGGAAAGACCACGACCCGATATGAGCGCTCGCGCCGGATCGACCTGCCTAAGGCCACCAGCGGCTGGCAGATCCGCGTCCGCCGTATCACGGCCAACCAGAACAACAACCGCATCGCCGACACCATGTCCATCGCGGGCATCACCGAAGTGATCGACGCCAAGCTGCGTTATCCCAACACGGCGCTGCTCTATGTGGAGTTCAGCGCTGAGCAGTTCAGCAACATACCTGCGGTGACCTTGGAGTGCGACGCGCGCAAGGTCCAGGTGCCCACCACCTACGATCCGGTGAACCGCACCTACTCGGGCGTCTGGGACGGCAGCTTCAAGTCGGCCTGGACCAACAACCCGGCCTGGATCACCTTCGACGTCGCCACGAACGACCGTTTCGGCCTGGGCAAGCGCATCAAGCCCTGGATGGTCGACAAGTACGAGCTCTATCGGATCGCTCAGTACTGCGACCAGCTCGTGCCGGATGGGAAGGGCGGCCAGGAGCCGCGCTACTTCTGCGACCTGAACCTGCAGAGCCGCGCCGGCGCGTGGGAGCTGCTGCGCGACATCTCCGCCATCTACCGCGGCATGACCTATTGGGCCCAGGGCCAACTGAACGTGCAGGCGGACATCCCGCGCTCTGCCGACTTCGATTTCGCCTTCACCCGTGCCAATGTCATCGACGGCAAGTTCAGCTATGGCTCGTCGAGCGAGCGAACCCGCTACACCCGTGCCCTGGTGAGCTTCGACAACCCGGCCAACAACTACGACACCGACGTGGCCGCTGCCTCGGATGCCAAGCTGCAGCGCCGCTATGGCGACAATCCGGTCGAGATCAGTGCGATCGGCTGCACGCGCGAGTCCGAGGCCCAGCGCCGCGGCAAGTGGATCCTGCTGACCAACAGCCAGGACCGCACCGTGACCTTCCGCGTCGGCAAGGACGGCCGCATTCCGCTGCCGGGTCACGTCATTCCGGTGGCCGACAAGCTGATCTCCGGAGCCGAGATTGGGGGGCGCATCAGCGCAGCGTCCGGCACCGTCATCACCCTGGACCGCGATACCCGGGCGAAGGTAGGCGATCGCCTGATTATCAACCTGCCCAGCGGCGCCTGCGAAGGGCGGACCATCCGCCAGGTGGCGGGCCGCCAGATCGCAGTAACCACCGCCTACAGTGAAACTCCGCAGGCTGAGCTGGTCTGGACCCTGGACGCCGATGATCTGGCCGTGCCGCTGTATCGCGTGATGAAGGTGCGCGGACCCGACAATGGTGAGTTCGAAGTCTCCGCGCTCCAGTTCGAGCCCTCGAAGTTCGCCGCCATCGATACCGGCGCCAAGCTGGAAAGCCGGCCGATCAGCATCCTGCCTACCGGTACCGTCGAAGCCCCGGCCAGCGTGGCGCTATCGGCCTACCACGCCGTGAACCAGGGTATCACCGTCACCACCATGACCATCTCCTGGACGGCGGTGCCCGGCGCGGTGGCCTACGACGTCGAGTGGCGGAAGGACAGCGGCAACTGGGTTCGCATCCAGCGCACTGGCAGCCTGGCTGTCGACGTGCCGAGCATTTACGCCGGCGGCTACCTGGCGCGTGTGCGCGCGGTCAATGCCGTAGACATCGCCTCGGTTTGGAAGACGTCGACTCTGACGCAGCTCACCGGCAAGGTCGGCGCGCCGCCGGCGCTCGCCCTCCTGAAAACCACCGCAGGCCCCTGGAAGATCACCCTGGACTGGGCATTCCCGGCCGAAGGGGCAGGGGACAGCGCCTACACCGAGATCCAGCAGGCCACCACCGCCCAGGGCGACAACGCCCAGAGCATGGGTCTGTTCGCGTTCCCGACGAACACCTACACCCTGAACGGGCTGGCGGCCGGCGCGCGCTTGTTTTTCCGCGGCCGGCTGATCGACCGAATCGGCAACGTGGGACCCTGGACCAACTGGGTTTCCGGTATGTCCAGCGCCGACGCCTCAGAGTACAACCAGCTGATCACCGAGGAGTTCGTCAAGAGCGCGCTCGGCCAGGAACTGCTCGACGAGATCGACAAGATTCCGGTAATCGAGTCGGATCTGGCCCAAGAGCGCAATGACCGCGCTGCCGCCATCGTTGCCGAGCAGCAGGCCCGCCAGTCCGGCCTGCAGCAGGTCGCCCAGGTCGCCGCCGACAACCTGGCGGCGGAGGCATCTGCCCGCGGCCAGGCCATCATCAATGAGGCGACCATCCGCCAAGCTGCTGACGAGCAGATGTCCAGTCGCATCCAGGGCGTCTATGCCCAGGTGAATCCACCGATGGCCGGCGGCAGCTGGGCGGCGGGATCGACGTCGACCTACGCAGGGGTCTGGTCCGAGCAGTATGCCCGGGCAACGGGGGATGCCGCTGAGGCTCTGGCGCGGGACACCCTGTCCGCCCAGTTGCGTGGCGGATACACCGGCACCGATCCCAACCAGGTGACGTCTGGTTTGATCTACCAGGAGCGCCGCATTCGCCTCAGCGCGGAGCAGGCGCTATCCCAGCAAATCAGCCTCGTCTCGGCCGGGGTAGGGGAGCAGTTCGACTCGGGCGCCATTTGGTACTTCGACAATGGCGTCGACGGCTGGACCGGCAACGGCACGCCCACGGCCTCGGGTGGCTTTCTGCGCCCGGCTAATGCGGCGCTGGCCAGCGTCTACAGCCCAGCTGGCCTAGCGGTGAACGCCGACACCTACCGGCAGGTCCGCTTCCGCATTCGCCGCACCGGCAGTCCTTCGTGGAATGGCCGGCTGTACTGGGGCGACAACTGGGCCAACTCGATGGCGATCGAGGCGCCGACGTTCGACATCAACGGCGTCTCCACCGTCATCCTGAACCTCTCCTGGACCGGTACCGTGGGCCAGATCCGCTTGGACTTGGGCAGCCAGGGCGCTTCGGACTTCTACGAACTGGACTGGGTGGCCATCGGCCGCGCTTCGCCAGGGGCAAGTTACGCCGCGCTGAGCGCCGAGCAGACCGCCCGCGCCTCAGCCGACCAGGCCCTGGCGCAGGACATCAGCACACTGACGGCTCGGGTGACCGATCCGAAGACGGGCAACGCGGCGTTGTCGTCATCGGTAGATGCTCTCACAGGGCGTGCGGACAACACCGAGGCCGGGCTTTCGGCGGTCACCACCCGGGTGAGCGGCATCTATGCCCAAGTGAACCCGCCGCTGGCCGGCGCCAACGACTGGTATGCCGGATCGCCCACGGTGCTGGCAGGTGTCTACAGCGAGCAGTTTGCCCGCGCCGAGGCGGACAACGCCCTGGGCAAGCGAATCGACACCGTCACCGCCACGGCGGCGGGCAGCGCAGCGGCCATCACCGCCGAGCAGACCGCCCGGGCCAACGCCGATGGCGCCCTGGGGCAGCGGATCGACACGGTGCAGGCCGCCACGGGCGACAACAAGGCGCTGATCCAGGCCGAGCAGACCGCGCGGAGCAACGCCGATTCGGCCCTGGCCAACCGCATCGACACCGTCCAGGCCACGGCGAACAACGCCTCAGCGCTGGTGCAGGCGGAGCAGACGGCCCGGGTGGATGCTGACAGTGCGCTTGGGAAGCGGGTCGATACCGTACAGACCTCGCTGGGCAGCACCAATGCCAGCGTGCAGCAGATCAGCCAGGCGCAGGTGGCGACCGACAACAAGGTCAGTGCGAATTGGGCGGTGAAGTTGGGTGTCACCCAGGACGGGCTGTACTACTTCGCCGGCATTGGGGTCGGCATCGAGCCCAACGGAGGAAATGCTGGCCTGCAATCCACGGTAGCGGTTGCTGCAGATCGGTTCATGGTGCTGGGCCCAGGTATCGACGGGAAGGGCAAGGCGTTCTTCTCGGTGGTGAATGGGCAGACCTTCATGAACACCGCGTTCATCGACAAGGCTTACATCCGCGAAGGCATCATCGGGCAGAACCTGTTCTCTCAGAACTTGACCCAGGCAGGCCTACCGATCATGAACACGGATTTCGCCTCGGGCGCTATCTACATCCGGAGCGAGGAGGCTGGTCTCTCTGAAATCCAGATCGATCGCGCGGCGTTTCGCTGCTACGTAAATAACAAGCTGCGAGTAAGGGTTGGGAGGTGGTGATATGCCGGAAGGCATTCAGGTATTCGATGAGAACGGCACTGTCGTGCTGGACACCAACGACTCGATAACACGCATCCTTGGAACTGCGCAGCTTTCTAGAAACGTGAATGGGTCACTGACGGCAGACTTTGATCAAGGCCGACCTTTTTTCATGTATCTGAGTAGAGGGGCTAGCGGCTATACAATCCTGCCAGACGTGTCAATATCTGGCCGGACGCTGTCATGGAGTTATTCCGGCAAGAACCAAAACAACACCACGGATGCCTTCATACTCTACGGACTCTATTGATATGGGCGCAGGTTTTCAGTGCTTCAACGATGCTGGCTATATCCAGATCGACGAGAAATATCGCAATCTAGCTTTGCTTCGAAAAACAACGCTTACAGGTACCGACGCCAACAGTGCAGGCGTGCCTCTTGCCACCTATACCTGCCGGTGGGTCAGCTACGTGGCTTCCAGCAAGGAGTCTGTGCTGGCTTTCTATTCGTCAGGGAAGATTTGCCCCTTTATCGTTCAGGAACAGAACGGCACCTTCGTCTGGAAGGTAGCGCTTGACTCGGGAAGCGGAAATAACCAAGTCACAATCTACGAGTTCGGCCCGCCGCCTTCGACTGGATCTAACTGGGGGTTTCAGGTCTTCAACGAAGACTCTCAGTTGGTGTTTGACGCAAACTTCAAATATATGAGGCTAGTGGATTTTTTCGTCGGAAGCTTCATTGATCTACTGAAGACCGGCAAAACATACACTAATGGTCGGACATATGCTTTGATCTACGGCTGTGGTGCTGCGAACTATGACAGTTATCAAGACTTCCCAGGCCAGTTTCAGAATTACGTGGGGATGTATATGACCCAGTTCACTAGCCCCCATGTACTTTATTTCGATGAGGTGGGCGTCTATTCCGCATCCTCATCGGTTCAGCAGGGCGGGGCGCCTTCCTACTCCACGGCGATGACCGTCATAGACGTGACCAACTTCTGACCGACCAGATCGGCACTATCAAGCCCGCCGCGTGCGGGCTTTTTCATACCTGGAGAAAACATGACCGTTCAAACAGTCAACTTCGGCTCGGCCAGCGATGGCAGCCAGGGCGACACCGCGCGTGCCGCTTTCGGGAAGCTCAACTCCAACTTCACCGACACAACCAACGCGGCCAGCCGTCTGGTGGGTACCGCTGCCGGCCAGGTCATGGAGGTCGGCGCATTCGGCATTGGCGTAACTACAGCAGCTGCCAACAGCGCTGACTTGAACTCGTTTCAGATCGCCGGCCTGCGCGTGTTCACTGCGGCCGCCGCTGCCAACGCTCCGATTGCCGATCCAGGCTACCTTCAGGTCGATGGTGTTGGTGACGTAGCCAATCGGACGACGCAGACCTGGACGCACTTCAATAGCAACCGTCGCTTCACCCGTGTTCTGAACGCCAGCGGTTGGAGCGCCTGGGCGGAGACCGCCACCATCACAGCTCTGGCGGCGGCTGGCCTGGCCAGCAGCGCGGCTGTAGGCGGCAGCACCCTGAATCTCAACGACGCAGTGATAGGTGGCTTCTGTCGCGTCGAGGGCAGCGCTTCCGCTGGCACCTCTCTCAACTGGCCGGCGAACGGTGCGACCGGGTCGACCCAGGTTGCCTACGAGGTCCAGACCGATGGCATCGGAGGTACTGGGGCTCGGCTGCGCCAGACTGCAACCGAGGTGTTTGGCTCTGGCACCGGTCAGGGTGGTCGCGGCCGGACCTTCGTCAGGGTCAAGCACGACAGCACCTGGCAGCCCTGGCGCGAATTCGCCTTCTCCGACACTCCGGTGTTCACCGGCGCCGTCACCTGCGGCGGCCCGGTCCGCGTCGGCCAGTACACCCTGGCGAGCCTGCCCAGCGCCTCGGCCTTTACCGGCTACGAGATCGACGTGACCGATGCCGCCGGCGGCGCCAAGCGCTGCCGCAGCGACGGCACCAACTGGAAAATCATCAACACCACCACCACGGTATCCTGATCATGTCCTTGTCCGAACGCACTCGCCCCTACGAAACCCTCATCCGCCACAACGCCGACGGCACCATCGGCGCCCACCACCTCCAGATCACCGAGATCCTGCGCGACAAGGCGATCATCAGCGCCACCATTGGCGAGGCGCTGCCGCTGGCGATGGCCGAGGGTCAGAACGGCCTGAAGCTGGCCGACGTGATAGGTGAGGCCGCCGCCGCTGCGCTCACCCAGGCCGAGACTCTGCAGGCCCAGGTGTCCACCCTGACCACCGAGCGCGACGAGCTGGCTCTGAAAGTGCAGCAGGGCGCCGGCCTGCCCGAGCAGGTGCGCGAGCTTCAGCAGCAGCTGGAAACCGTCCAGCGCGCCGGCGCCGATGCCGCGACAGCACTGCAAGCCGAGAAGGAAACCACCAGCTCCCTCCGCTCCCAGGTGCAGCTGCTCCAGCAGCAGTTGGCCACTGTCATTGGCCTGAGCCAATCCAACCCGACCGCCTGAGGATCTCGTCATGCGCTATGTCGTGCTCGCACCGTTCTACAACCCCGATCCGTCTTTCGAGTTCGGTACCGAGGAAGAGGCCGAGGCCTTCGCCCACAACCTGCTGGCGAACAACCCGAGCCAGACCGTTCGCACCGCCCAGCTGCTGAAGAGTTTCACAGCAGAGGTGAAGGTCAGCGCCGCTGCCATCAAGGCCGATCCCGCTAACTGATCCTCACGAGCGCGAGGAATCGCGCCTGGATAGCCGTCCTGGCCGCTGTAATCCTCAAGACCATGAGGACAACCAGCCCGCCAAGCGCGGGTATTTTTTCGCCTGGAGAAAGCCATGGCCCTCGACACTACCCAAACCGGCGCCATCGCTCCGGCCTTCGCTCTGCTGCCTGCCAAGATGGCTGGGAAGCGCGCCACCGTCATGCTGCTGGGCATAGGCCTGCAGGAATCTCGCCTCCAGTTCCGTCGCCAGATCGGAGGCCCGGCCCGGGGGCTGTGGCAGTTCGAGCAGGCCGGCGGCGTCCGCGGCGTGCTGACCCATTCAGCCAGCCGGCCGCACGCGCTGGAGGTCTGCGCTGCTCGTGACGTGGAACCCACCGCCCCGGCGGTCTATGAGGCCTTGGAGCGCGACGACGTCCTGGCCGCGGCCTTCGCCCGCCTGCTGCTGTGGACCGACCCCAAGCCGCTGCCGGCCCTGGGCCAGGTGCAGGAAGCCTGGGACCTCTACGCCCGCGTCTGGCGCCCGGGCAAGCCGCACCCCCAGACCTGGGAGGCAATCTATGCCCAGGCCCTGGCCGCGGTGCAGTGATGGTCGTGCTCGAGCAGTACAGGGCGGCCGTGATCGCGGTCGCTGTTGTCGTGTTGCTCGGCCTGGGCGCGCTGGCAGGTGCCGGCGCCGCCTACTGGCTCACCGCCGACCACTACCGACCCGTCGTCGAGAAGCTGCAGGACCAGGTGACGGCCTCGGCCAGCACCCTGGCGTCTTGCCGCACCACCAGCAGCACGCTGGAAGGGCAGATGGGCCAGCAGAATCAGGCCCTGGCAGATCTGCGCCTGGCTGCTGAGAAGCGCGCCAAGGACGCCGAGCCGTTCCAGCAGCAAGCCGCCAAGGCCGCCGGCGAGGACTACCAGGCAGCCAACCGCCTGCAACAGGAGCGCACCGGGGGCGACCCGGCGGCAGCCGCCGCGGCCATCATCGACAAGGAGTTGGGTCTATGAGGTGGATCATCGTGGGAATGGCGATCGCGCTGGCGGGGTGCGTCGGCCAGCCCATTGCCGAGCCTGAGCCGCGCGTGGTGCGCGTAGAGGTTCCAGTCCAGGTGCCGTGCCGGGTGAAGGCGCCGCCGATGCCGGCCTGGGCGGCGGAGGGGCTGCGCAAGGAAGACAGCCTGGAGGTGAAGGTGAGGGCGTTGCTGGCGGAGCGCCGCCAGCGGATCGGCTACGAGCGGGAGCTGGCGGCCGCAGTAGCCAGCTGTCAGTGACCAATTAATTTGGCGCCTAGGTGATGACTACAGCCATGACGAATACGGCGCTCAACCCAATGCACATCGCGCTCAATGTAAACATCAGCGGATAGCTGTCAGTGGATGGGGGGCTTTGATGGCATGGCCTTTCAGCAGGTGCTTCGCTAGTTTGCTGGCGCCGATCCTTGCGATCGAACAACGTCACCGCTTTGGTCAATTGATGGCGCAACTGAATGATCCCTTTCAGTGTGGAAGCGAGGCGGTGGTTGCCTACTATTGGCGCAGATTGTCGCGGCGAGACATGACAATAGCAAGACTATTGCCGCCCCGCAGGTCAGATTTGCTAGCACATTGACATCATTATTCGATCGCATAGGCTCCCCCGGCTGCTGTCGCTCAGATTGAGCCGCTTCGGTTGAAGCGGTTCGGACCAGAGGGATGCCATGGAAGTGCAGAAATTTTCGATATGCCCTTGCCCTGCTATCCGCGAGCAATCACTCACTGGGGGAGGAAGCGCTGCTGACGGAGCATGGGCGAAAGGTCGGCCACGAGCGGGAACTGTTCGCGGCGGCGCCCAGAGGCCTATAGGACGAAAGAACGACTAGACGGCCATGGAGCGAATCTTGAGTGTGGACGATCCAGCCTAGCTATATGGTCGCCCTTACCAAGCTCCGCCAATTATGGCTACTAAAGCACCCGCGCACGTTACAAGAGCTATGGAGAGGCAGATTGCTGTGATACGCAGTTGCAGGTCGGTCACGAATCTACCTTCGAAGGTTGCGCTTGGCTGAAGCCCATTCGAGCAGCGACCGTTCGTCTTCAGCGAGAAGTTCGGCAGGTCGCGCTTCGAGACTCGATATCAGCTTGTCGAGAAATTCTGGATCTATCCGCGCCTGGTCCATGACCATCGTCATGTTCAGCTGGCTCAGCAGCTGCATGCGAACCTCATATTCGCCATCGCCAATATCCATGGAGCTTCCCTGATTTCTGCTACGTCTCGCTTGTGATGGCTGCAATACTCACACGATTCCAGTTTGCCCGCTAAGGATTATCGGAGTTACTTGGACCGCTCGTCGGGCGCTGGCTTGCTGGCACGATTCAGCATTAATACTGTATTTAAAACCAGTATTGGGCTATGCCATGGAACAAGTCGACGAGTTCGGCAGCTTCGGGGGTGACGACTTCGACCCGGACTGCCTGGAGATGATCAGGAATCAGCGCGACCTCTACGTCGAGGAGCTCACGATCATGCGCGGCATCATGGCTCGCCTACGCCAGAACCTGCTGACGGTGCTGGCCGAACGGGATCAGCTGTGGACTGAGCTTCGCATCGTCCGGGGGTTCAAGCAGCTCAGCGTGCAGAAGTGGATGGCAGGGGGAGGTGATGGGGCCCCGGCGCCGTCGCTGGGAGAGATTGACGTGAAGTATCACGAGCTGCTGCTGGTGGTGAACGTCACCCAGAAGGAGAACGAGCACCTTCGCCAGGAGCTGGCCGCGGCCAGGGCGATTGCCGTCGACGAGAAGATGGACGCCGATCGGCTGCGCAGCCAGGTCAGTTGGCTGCAAGGAAAAAGATAGGGGATTGGGGGTCGGCAGAACACCGTATGAGGGCACCGGTCGGGGCCAATTTTGGGGCCAACCGATGCAATTAGGCGGGAAAATCTGAAGGTAGATGGGGATGAAACCCGCATGGATACTGACCCTTCACCTCCAAGCACCCCCATACTTTACTGCATGGTGATGTTAGCGGTGGAGATCAAGGGGGGTACCTGTAAGGGTTTCAGACCGGAGCTCGCCTGCGACCCGAGCCGGCGGGCGGCTTGGGCGGGGCGTTTCGATCGGATGGGCAGAGCTCCAGCGGGCAGGGTCGAGGGGTCGCGACGATGCGCGGCGGCCTGGCTGGGCTGCGGTAAAGGCGGGCGGCGCCCGACATGCCGCCTATTGTGTCATAGCTGCGAGTTCCTTTGTACGGGGCGGGCGGCGGCCGGGTGTCGCTGGACTAGCGGGCGGTCGGGTCGGGGGTGCCAGGCCGGGGTACCACTTTCCAGATCGCTTCGGTCAGCTGATCCAGTGTCCACGGCTTGTGCAGAAAGGGCACCCCGGACGGAATGTCGTTTCTCAGGCCGGCGTAGCCGGACATCAGTACGAAGGGCACCGCGGGCCAGCGTTCACTGACGATCTTCGCCAACTGGACGCCGTCGATCACGCCCGGCATCCGCACGTTCGACACCACCACATTGACCTGCTGCCAGTGCAGCTCGAGAAACTGCAGGGCGGCATCGGCAGTGCCGAAGGTCTCGACATGGAAGCCTTCCTGCTTGAGGACCTCGCGGACCAGTGCCTGGAGCAGCAGTTCGTCCTCGGCCACGACGGCGAGCAGATTCGGGGTGCTGGCGGAGCGGGTCAGCGTATCCATAGGCAGGCAGTCCGGAGTGGAGAAATACCTGAATTCTAGTCAGCCTTGGCCAGGCTGCTGGCCAATGGCCCGGATCAGCACTCAGCTTTTTTAGGGATGAGCCGCTACGTCCAGGCAGCTGACTCGCGCGAAGGCTCTGGCAAGGGGTCGACGCCGCTTGGCAGTCGGGCGACGTGCGGTAAGCGTCAGGATGAAACATCTGGCGCCGCCGACCTACTAACCTCTGAGACCGACCGGCACAGGAGCCACGGCATGATCCTTTCTCTTTCTCCCGCGCCCGATACCACGTCCCCGCTCGCCCTCTGGCTGGGTAGCGATCAGGCACCGCTGAACGATTCCGACATGGCTGACGAGGAGATCGATACCGAGATCCCCGACGAAGTGGTCGAGAACCTGACCGAGCCGGCCAAGCCGCCAGCGCCGATTCCGGATCCCGGTCCGCTGTAGGCGCGCATCCGATTTCACCTGCGGTCAGGCCGGCGTAAGGTCAGGGCGTTCGCGCAGCGCCCGGTGATAGAGCAGGGCGCTGAGCCCCAGGCCAGCCAGGGCCATAAGGCCGGCGAAGAGGAAAATGGTGCTGAAGCCGAAGCCATTGGCGATAGCGCCGGCCAGTGGACCGGTGATGCCCAGGGCCAGATCCAGGCATAGCGAATAGGCGCCCAGGGCAGCGCTACGGTTGGTCGGGGGAACCTTGACGATGGCTTCCACCCCCAGGGCCGGATAGACCAGCGACAGCCCGAACCCGGCCATGGCCGCGCCGATCAGTGCCATCTGCGGCGTGACCGCCAGCCAGAGCAGCAGCAGACCCAGGGTCTCGACGGTGAAACAGGCCAGGGCGACCCGAAAGCCACCCAGCTTGTTGATGGTGCCGGCGAACAGCAGTCGCGCGCAGATGAAGGCGGCGCCAAAGGCGGTCAGGCAAAAGGCGGCATTGGGCCAGCCGTTGCTCGCGTAGTAGAGCGTGACGAAGGTGGCGATGGCGCCAAAGCCGATGGAGCTCAGCAGCAGGCAGAGGCCAAAGGGGCTGATGCGCCAGAACACCTTGTGAAAGGGCAGTCGCTCACCGGGAATCACCGGTGCCGGCTCCTTGTTCCAGGCCAGGGCCAGACCCAGGGCGCCAAGCAGCGCGATAGCCACGCCCAGGCTCCACAGGCCCAGACCCGCGACCATGGCCACGCCCAGGGGGGCGCCCAGGGCCAGGGCGCCATAGGCGGCGATGCCATTCCAGGAGATTACCTTGCTGACGTGCTGCATGCCGACGCTGCCCATGCCCCAGCTCAGGCAGCCAGTGCCTATCATGGCCTGGGACATGCCGAGAATGATCCTGCCGACGATCAGTAGGCCCAGGCTGAGGCCAGGCACGCTTTGCAGCGAGGTGGCCAGCAGGGTGAGCACGCCACAGGCGACGCAACCGAAAAGGCCGTAGATCACCCCGCGCTTGGCGCCGATGCTGTCGGCCAGCTTGCCGGCCAGGGGGCGGGTGAAGAGGGTGGCGAGGTACTGGATGCTGATCGCCAGTCCCGCGATGACCGAGCCGTAGCCGAGATCGTCGTGCACGTAGCCCGGCAGGATCGCCAGCGGCAGGCCGATCGCCAGGAACAGCAGAAAGCTGAAGACGACGATGGAAACGATACGCAGCGTGACGGCGAGGGAGCTGGCGGCTGGGGCGGTCGTGGTCATGGCTGTTCTCGAGAGGACTCGTCGAAACGGCAGAGGAGGCGAACGCTGAGCGCCAGGCCTGCCAGCGCGGCCAGCGCGGCGCAGAGAAAGCTCGCGGCATAGCCGAAATGGGTGGCCACGGCCCCGATCAGCGGACCGGTCACCGCCAGGGAGAGGTCGATGAACACCGAATAGCCGGCCAGGGCGGCGCCCCGGTTGGAGGACGGCACCCGCTGCACCGCCTCCACGGCCAGCGCCGGGAACACCAGCGAGAAACCGATGCCGGTGAGCGCTGCCCCTACCAGGGCAGTGGTCACGCTGGGGGCCAGCCAAAGGACGGCCAGGCCGACGGCTTCCACCGCCAGGCTGACGATGGCGACGCGAAAGCCACCGTGGCGATTGATGGCGTTGGCGCAGACCAGGCGCACCCCGATAAAGAAGGAACCGAACACGGTCAGGCACAGGGCCGCGCCGCTCCAGCCCTGACTGGCGTAATAGAGGGTGATGAAGGTCGCCAGGGTGCCAAAGCCGATGCCGCCCAGCGCCAGGCCGAGCCCGAAGGGCAGGACCCGGCCCAGCACCGTGGTGAAGGGCAGGCGCTCGCCGCGGACCGGGACGATGGGTGGACGGGGCTTGGCGATGCGGTAGCCCAGGGCCGCCAGGCCGATGATGCTGACGCCCATGATCCACAACCCCAGGGTATCCACCAGCACTACACCCAGCGGCGCGCCTATGGCCAGGGCGCCATAGCTGGCGACGCCGTTCCAGGAGATCACCTTGGCGGTGTTGGTCGGACCGACCCGACCGATCGCCCAGGAGATGGCGCCGGTCCCCGAAAGGCTTTCGGCGCAGCCCAGCACCAGTCGGCCGAGCAGCAGGGCGACGAGGCTGACCCAGGGCCAGGCCTGCAAGAGCACCGACGCCAGCATCAGCACGCCGCTGAGCCCGCAGCCAAGCATGCCGTAAAGCACCGACGGCTTGGCGCCGACCGTGTCGATGATGCGCCCGGCATGGGAGCGCGAGAACAGCGTCGCCAGGTACTGACTGCTGATCACCAGGCCAGCGATGATGGAGTTGAAACCCAGCTGGTCGTGTACATAGCCCGGCAGCACGGCCAGGGGAATGCCGATGGTAAGGTAGGCGATAAAGGTGAAGAGCACCGTACCCAGGGTGATGCGGGTGGCCAGAGCGGGTGAGGGTGCGGGCGGTAGGCTGGCGGTCGACATCGGACTCGAGAGGTTGTCTGACAATGTGGGATAGATTGCTTTCGTCCGGTAAAGGTCACATGCGATGACATTTTTTGTCCACGCTCGAGAGGGAGCGAAGCGGGCGCCAGGCACTGGCTGGGGTGGTCTGCTGCTGTTGGCCGCCTGGGTGGCCTTGCCCGGCTGGGCGGCGGAGCGGATCGAACTGCGCATCGGTGGGCAGCGCCTGACCGTCGAGGTGGCGGCGACACCGGCACAACGGGCGCAGGGACTGATGGGGCGACCGCCACTGGCTGCCCGCGAGGGCATGCTGTTCGTCTTCCTCGGGGATGACGAGCGCTGCCTGTGGATGCGCGATACACCCAGTGCCCTGGCGGCCGCCTTCATCGATGCCAGCGGCAGGATCCTCAACACGGTCGAGATGCAGCCGCTGACCGATACTCGGCACTGCTCGAGCGCGCCGGCGCGCTATGCGCTGGAGGCCCAGTCCGGCTGGTTTGCGGCGCGCGGGATCAAGCCGGGCGCATCCGTACAGGGATTGGAAGGAGTGGCGCCTGCATCCCGGTGAGCGCGTCCAATTGAAGTCTTTTATTTTTTAAAAGTCATTCAAAAACATGAGCTTGGGAGATTATTTTAGTGTTGAGTCTAGGTACTTCGTGAGAAATCACTTTAAGTACAGAGTAGCGCTCGAAACGCAGTCGGCATCCGTATCCAGGTGACTCGGCAACTGCCCACTGCCCACGAAGGCGATGACGCCGTCCGTTGCTTCCTACCGTTTCCCGCCAAAGAATCAGCCAGGCGATCGCTAATGGATCCAGGCCTCGACACGCCGGTTCTTGATCCGGCCATTGGCTGACAGTCCGGCAACCGGCAACTGGTCGCCCAGGGAGAGCACTTCGCTGGCGAAGGCCTGCTGATGGCGCAGCGCCGTGGCCACCGCGGTGGCCCGCAGACGCGCCAGCAGAGATGCCCGTGCCGGATCTTCGGTGGCGTCGTTGAAGCCCACCAGGATCAGCTGCCGGTTGGCGTTCTCGGGCTGGCGCATGAAGGCGGCCAGCCGCTCGACATCGCGCAGCGCCTTGTTGTCCAGACGCGCGCTGCCGGCGGTGAAGCGGAAGTTGACCGTGAGGCGCTGCGCCCGGCGCGCCAGCTCGCTGTAGGCCGGCGGCATGCCTCGGGTGTCGCCTATGGTCAGAGGCTCGATGCGCTGGGCGACGAAGCCGCTTTGCTGCACCACCGCCTGGCCCGACGGGGTCTGGCTGAATTCCAGCAGGCTCCGCGTCCAGTCCGAACGCTGAGTCGGCGGTGCATAGAGGAAGAGGCGGCGGGCGAGCGGATAGTCTTCGGTGGCGATGCTGGCTTCGCTAGGCGCGATGGCGCGGCCTTCACCGTCGCGCAGGGCGAGCTTTGGCGACCCGGCAGCCGCCGCCAGGCTGGTGAAGCCTATGCCGGCGGGGTCGTCGGCCACCCGCTGCGCCAATTCTTCGTTTGACTCGAAGCGCCGGGCGGCGACGCTCAGGCGTTTGCCGGCCGGATTCAGGACCAGCTCGCGAAAGGTGTCGTAGGTACCCGAGCGGTCATCCCGCGCATAGATCCGGATCGGGCCGGGCGTGCCGCCCAGTTGCTGCCAGTCGCCAACGTCGCCGGAGAAGGCCTGCGCCAGCTGCTGCAGATCGAGTTGCCGCAGCGGATTACCGGGATGCACGATGATCGCCAGACCATCCAGGCCGATGACGTATTCCGCCTCCTTGCTGCGCAGATCACCCAGATTGGCCAGGGCACTCACTTCGCTATCGGTAATGGGGCGCGAGGCCGCGGCGAGATCGGTCGCGCCCGCGGCCAGGGCGGTAAAGCCGGTACTGGAGCCATGGGCCGCGATCTGCACGGCCACGGTATTGCCCTGCGGGGCTCGGGCCATCAGTTGCCATTCGTCCATGACGGCGGTGGGCACCACCTGTGGATCCCGATAGCCGCGTTCGGCGAGCAGGGCCGCGACCAGACGTGGCCCGAGCCGGGCATTGATGGTGTTGGAGCCCTGCAGGCGCAGGAGGATGGTCGTGGATTCGCTGGCCAACAGGGGTGAGGGCAGCAGTGGAAGCAGGGTCGCGAGCACCGCTCGCCGCAGAAAGGCGCGGCGGAATACCGGGGCGGAGCAATTCATGGGTCGGCCTCGAGCCTAAAGGCGAGGCCGACACCTTAGGCATGCCGCATGACGTCGATGTGACAGCCGCTCACGCCAATTCCAGCCAGATCGGCGCATGGTCGGAGGGTTTCTCCATGCCGCGGATCTCGTAGTCCACGCCGGCGGAGACGATGCGCTCGCGCAAGGCCCGCGAAGCGAGGATGGTGTCGATGCGCAGGCCGCGCTTGGGTTCGTCCTCGAAACCGCGGCTGCGATAGGGGAACCAGCTGAAGCGATCGTCGACTTCGGGATGCAGCTGGCGATAGCTGTCGATCAGGCCCCAGCCCAGCAGCCGCTGCATCCATTCGCGTTCTTCTGGCTGGAAGCTGCAGGCGCCGGTACGCAGCCAGCGCTTGGCATTGGCGGTGCCGATGCCGATATCGCGATCCTGGGCCGAGATATTGAAGTCGCCCATCAGCAGCAAGGGCGTGTCCGGCGAGAAACGCTCTTCAAGTAGATTCTGAAGATCCGCGTAGAACTTCCTCTTGCCAGGGAATTTTGTGGGATGGGCGATGTTCTCGCCTTGGGGAAAATAGCCGTTCATGACCACCAGCGGCTGACCCTGGCGGTCGGCGAAGACGCCATAAATGAATCTCTTCTGGGACTCCTCGCCATCGCCGGGAAAGCCCTTGTGCAACTCCAGGGGCGCCAGGCGCGACAGCAGGGCCACGCCGTAATGACCCTTCTGGCCATGGTAGTGCACGTGATAACCCAGGGCCTCGACCTCGGCCCGGGGAAACTGGTCATCCGAGACCTTGGTTTCCTGCAGTCCGATCACATCCGGCTCATAGCGTTCGATGATGGCAGAAAGTTGATGAGGTCTTGCGCGCAAGCCATTGATATTGAAGCAAACTACCTTCATGACGCCCTCTCTAAAGGTGGATGGCCCTAGCCTAGCAGAAAGCCTGTCGCCGAAGCGGCAGGCGGGCGAACCCTGGCCACTCCCGTTTGTCTCACAGCGCAACGCCCGTTAGCATCCCTGTATGAATAAGCCGAACGCTCTACGCCGCGCCCTGATTGGAATTTGTTGTCTGCACGGCGTGGCCTGGGCGGCACCCGCCGAAGTCAGCGTTCGCGTCCAGCCTGCCAATAACGCCTTGCGAGACAACATCCAGGCCTATATCGGCTCCGTCGAAGGGCGCGATGTCGCCGGGTTGCAACGCCTACGCCCGGCGACGGAGCGGCAGGCCGAGCAGGCAGCCCAGGCACTCGGCTACTACCATGCGCAGATCGAGACCCGCGTCGAGCCGGGGGAGACGCCACGGCTGGTGGTCGAGGTACGCCCCGGCGAGCCGGTCAGGCTGCGCAACGTGGATATCCGTATCGAAGGGCCGGCGCGCGAGTTGCGCGCCTTTCGCCAGCCGATACCGGCCGGACTCAAGGCGGGCCAGCCGCTGAACCAGGGCCTCTACGAAGACGCCAAGAGCCTGATCCAGAATCAGGCGCAACGGTATGGTTTCTTTCGCGGCACCTTTACCCAGCACCAGCTGCGGATCGATCCCGCTACCGGATTCGCCGACATCGCCCTGGTGTTCGACAGCGGGCCGCGTTTCGTCCTCGGCAAGGTGTCCTTCGAAGGGGATGCGCCCTTCGATCCCGATCTGCTTCAGCGCATGGTGCCCTTCGCCCAGGGGACGCCCTACGATTCCGAGCTGATCGCCGATTTCCAGAGCAATCTGTTGGCCAGCGGCTTCTTCGATGGGGCGCGGCTTGATACCTATCCCAAGCAGGAAGGCGCCGCCGAGGTGCCGGTGACGGTTACTCTGCGCACGCGCAAGCCGCGCACCTTCGGTTTCGGCCCCGGCTACTCCACCGATGTCGGTCCGCGGCTGAGATTCACCTGGGAAAATCACTGGCTCAATCCCCAGGGCCATAGTCTGGGCGCCGAGGCCGAGCTGTCGGCGCCACGCCAGAGCATCGCCACCTGGTACGACATTCCCGGGCAGGACCCGATCAACGACAAGTTCCGCTTCGCCGGCGGCTACCAGTACGAGCAGATCGCCAACGACGACTCCCTCAGCCAGTTGCTGACCGTGGGTCCCGAGTGGCATCGCAAGTTTCCCAACGGCTGGGAGCGGGTGCTCTCGCTCAAGTGGCGCAACGAAAGCTATCGCCTGGGCGACGATGAGGGCACCTCCAACCTGGTGATGCCTGGGGTGGATTTCTCCCTGCTGCGCAGCGACAACCGCATCGACCCCAATCGCGGCTATCGCCTGCAATTCGGCGTCTCGGCGGCGAAGGAGGGGTTGCTCTCGGATGCCAACATGATCCACACCACGGCGCTGGCCCGTGGCCTGATCACGGTGGGCGACGGGCACCGCTTCCTCGGACGCCTGCTGCTGGGCGGCAACTTCACCAATGGCTACAACAAGGTCCCGCCATCGCTGCGCTTCTTCGCCGGCGGTGACCAGAGCGTTCGCGGCTACGACTACCAGACCCTGTCGCCGGAAAACGACGAAGGCGACTACGTGGGCGGTCGCTACCTGGTCGCCGGCGGGGTCGAATACCAGTATCCCCTGCGCGACAAGTGGCGGCTGGCCACCTTCATCGACCAGGGCAGCGCCTTCAACGACCTCAACAACTACGAGCTCAAGACCAGCGTCGGCGTGGGCGTGCGTTGGGTCTCGCCGGTCGGCCCGATCCGCGTCGACCTGGCGCACGGTCTCGACGAACCCGGCGGTATTCGCCTGCACTTTTCCATAGGACCTGAGCTGTGAAGTCGGTAGGCGGTGTCATCCTCGGCGTACTGGCGGCCCTGCTGGGCGCACTGATCCTCCTTCTCGCCCTGGTGCTGGGCAACGCCGGCGTCAGCCGGCTGGTGCTGGAACGGGTGCCGGGTCTGACCCTGACTGACTTCCAGGGGCGCCTGGGTGACCATTGGCAGGCTCGGCAGCTGGTCTGGGAAGGGGGCGCCACTCGGGTGACGGTCGAGGCGCCCGAATTTGCCTGGCGACCCGCCTGCCTGCTCAGGCTGCAGCTGTGCATCGATACCCTGGTCGCCTCGCGCGTCGCCATCGAGCAGGCGCCCAGTCCGGAGCCGGCGCCGGAGAAGAGCGGGCCCATCCAGTTGCCCAGCCTCGGCTTGCCGCTGGGGGTGCAGCTGGGTGAGGTACGGATCGGCGAGATCCGCTACAACGACGCCGAACAAGCCCGCGACCTGGAGCTCCAGGCCCGCTGGCAGGCTGACGGGATAGCCATCGAGCGCCTGGCCGGCATGGCGCACGGCATCACCCTGGATACCCACGGCCGGTTGCAGCCCAGCGGCGCCTGGCCGCTGCAGTTGCAGGGTACCCTCGGCCTGCCGGCGCCGGAGGCCGCGCCCTGGTCGCTGGCGCTCAAGCTGAACGGCGAATTGCAGAAGACCTTGCAGCTGGAGGCCGACAGCAGCGGCTATCTGCCCGGCCGCCTGACCGGCACGGTGCAGCCGCTGGTGGACAACGTCCCGGCCGATCTGCAACTGGTGGCCGATGGCTTCAAGGCGGCCGCCAGCCTGCCCGATACCCTGCGGCTGAACGACCTCAAGCTGACCGCGCGAGGCGATCTGGCTGCGGGCTACGCCCTGGTCGGCCAGGCGAAACTGCCGGGCGAGGGCGGTCCGGTGGACCTGAATCTGGAGGGTCGCGTCGATGCCAAGGGCGCGCGGATCTCGGCCTTGCGCCTCCAGGCCGCGCCCGAGCAGCGTGTGGCGCTGGCCGGCCAGATCGACTGGCAGCAGGGGCTCGCCGCCGACGCCACACTGGATTGGCGCGACTTTCCCTGGCGCCGGCTGTATCCCATGGCGGAGCCCCCGGTAAGTCTGCAGCGTCTGCAGGGCGAGGTGGCCTATAGGGATGGTGCCTACCTGGGCAATCTCAAGGCTGCGGCGACCGGACCGGCCGGCGCCTTCACCCTGGCCACCCCCTTCAGCGGCGATACCACCCAGCTCAATCTGCCCTCACTGGATCTCCAGGCCGGCCAGGGGCGGGCGCAGGGCAAGGTCAACCTGGGCTTCGCCGAGGGCGTGAGCTGGCAGGTGGCCCTGGATCTGAGCCGCCTTGATCCGGCCTTCTGGGTCGCCCAGCTGCCCGGCAGCCTGGCCGGTCCGCTGCGCAGTTCCGGTGCCTTCAAGGATGGCCGCCTGCAGCTGGACGCCGATCTGGACCTCAAGGGTCGGCTGCGCAACCAGCCGGCCGTGTTGGCCGCCAAGGCCAAGGGGGCTGGCGAGCAGTGGCAGGTTTCGCAGCTGGACATCCGCCTGGGTGACAACCGCATGCAGGGGCAGGGCGCCCTCGATCAACGGCTGCAGGGGCAGCTGCAACTGGATCTGCGGCGCCTCGGCCAGCTCTGGCCCGATCTGTCCGGCAGCGCCCAGGGCCTCCTGGATCTGGCCGGAACCCTCAAGGCGCCGGCTGGCCAGCTGCGCCTCGACGGGCGCCAGCTCGCCTATGCCGACAACCGCATGAGCAGCCTGACGCTGGCGGCCACCCTGGATGACCGTCAGCGCGGCAACCTGGAGCTGACTGCCCAGGGTCTGCAGGCGGCCGGGCGCGATTTCGGCGTCCTGCGCCTGCAGGGGCAGGGCGATCGCCGCCAGCAGCAGGCCGAGCTGTCGCTCAAGGGGCCACAGCTCAACCTGGCGCTCACGGCCGGCGGTACCCTGGCCGACAACGGTGACTGGAAAGGCCAACTGGCCCGCGGCTCGGTTGCCGCCAGTGGCCAGAACTGGACCCTGCAAAGCCCCGCGCGCATCGAGCGCCTGGCCAACGGGCGTCTGGAACTGGGCCGGCACTGCTGGCGGTCCGGCGCGGCCAGCCTCTGTGGCGACGATCAGCAACTGCTGCCCGACACCCGTCTCGCCTGGCACCTGCGCGCCTTCCCGCTCGCCAGTCTGCAACCGCTGCTGCCCCCGGAACTGGCGTGGCAGGGCACCCTCGATGGCGACGTCGACCTGCGCCTGCCCAAGGCCGGACCCGATGGCGAAATCCGGCTCCAGGCTGGTCGTGGCAGCCTCAAGCTGCGCGACGCCGCTGGCCAGTGGCAGACCTTCAGCTACGACAGCCTGGACGTCACCAGCGCCCTGAAGCCGCAGCAGGTGGACACCCAGGTGCGCCTGACCAGTGCCGACCTTGGCCGGCTGGATATCCAGGCGCGGCTGGATCCCCGCGATCCGAACCAGGCGCTGGCCGGTCGCTTCCAGTTGCAGGGCCTGAATCTGGCCCTCGGCAAGGCCTTCGTCGAAGGCATCGAACACCTCGAAGGCAAGATCAACGGTGCCGGCGAGCTGGGTGGCACCCTGCTGCAACCGAGGGTCAACGGCCAGATCCAGCTTAGCGGGGGCGACATCGGCGGCGGCAGCGTGCCGACGCGCCTGCAGGACCTCGGCTTGACCGCCCGCATCCAGGGCGACACCGCGCTGCTCGACGGCGGCTGGCGCAGCGGCACCCAGGGGCGCGGCCAAATCCGGGGCAGCGTCGGCTGGGCCAACGGCCTGGACGTCAATGTGGCGGTCACCGGCGACAAGCTGCCGGTCAATGTCGAGCCCTATGCGCAGCTGGAAGTGGCGCCCGATCTCAAGATCCTGATGAAGGACGGCCGCCTGGCCCTGGCCGGCGAGGTGCGGGTGCCGCGCGGGCGCATCCAGGTGCAGCAGCTGCCGCCATCCACGGTCAAGGTGTCGGACGATGCCGTCATCGTCGGCCAGGAGGCTCCGGCCAAGCAGCCGGCGATGCAGATCGCCATGGACGTCGACGTGCTGGTCGGGTCCGACAAGCTCACCTTCGATGCCTTCGGCCTGTCCGCCGAAATCGTCGGCAAGGTGCACATCGGCGACAACCTCGACACCCGCGGCGAGCTGAACCTGCGCAACGGTCGCTACAACGCCTATGGTCAGCGCCTCACCATGAGACGCGCACGGCTGTTCTTCCAGGGGCCCATCGCCCAGCCCTATATCGATGTGGAAGCCGTGCGGGTGGTGCAGGAGCAGAACGTCACCGCCGGCCTGCGGCTTTCGGGTTTCGCCCAGCAGCCGCGCATCGAGGTGTTCTCCGAACCGAGCATGAGCCAGGAGCAGGCGCTGGCCTACCTGGTGCTGGGACGCCCGCTTTCCAGCGGCAGCGAAGGGGACAACAACGTGCTCGGTCAGGCGGCACTGGCCCTCGGCCTGGCCGGCAGCTCCGGCACCGCCGGCGCCCTGGCGCAGCGATTGGGTATCCAGAACTTCCAGCTGGATACCGCCGGTTCGGGGGACAAGACCAGCGTGGTCGCCTCGGGCAATCTCACCGACAGGCTGTCGGTGCGTTATGGGGTAGGGGTGTTCGATTCGGCCAACACCGTCGCCCTGCGTTACCAGCTCACCCGCCGGCTCTATCTGGAGATCGCCAGCGGTCTGGCCAACTCCCTGGATTTCTTCTATCGCCGCGATTTTTGACGCAAGGACGCGTAACGCTTTGATCGGGTGCGGAAAACGTGTTTACTCCCTGTCCCGTCTCATGAGAAAGGAGCAGTTCATGGCAACCGTCAATTTGCGTGGCAACCCGGTCGAGGTGCAGGGCAACCTGCCGCAGGTCGGCCAGCAGGCCCCGGCGTTCAGCCTGGTCAACGGCGATCTGCAGGACATTACCCTGGCCAGCCTCGCCGGCAAGCGCAAGGTGCTCAACATCTTCCCCAGCGTCGATACCCCGACCTGCGCCACCTCGGTGCGCAAGTTCAACAGCGAAGTCGACAAGCTGGATAACACCGTGGTGCTGTGCATTTCCGCCGACCTGCCGTTCGCCCAGAAGCGCTTCTGCGGCGCCGAAGGCCTGGAAAAGGTGGTGAACCTCTCCACCCTGCGCGGTGCCGAATTCCTGCAGAACTACGGCGTCGCCCTGGCCAGCGGTCCGCTGCAAGGCCTGGCCGCCCGCGCCGTGGTGGTGCTGGACGAGCAGGACAAGGTGCTGCACAGCGAGCTGGTCCCCGAGATCGGCCAGGAGCCGGACTACGCCGCCGCACTCGCCGTTCTCGGCTGATCGCCGCCAGCCCACCGCTCTGCGCGGTGGGCGTTTCGAAACGGGCAGGCGCCTTTTGTGTCTGCCCGTTTTGCTTTAGGTAAAATCGCGGTAAAGGGGCTGGTTAGCCGTCTCGCTACTGCTTATCTTCCGCCTTTCCCAGCGTGTACGTATCTTCCGATGTCCGACTCTTCGCCTCGCTCTTCCTCCCGTCGCCGACTGGTGTGGCTGCTCGTCCTCGTGGTGCTGGTGGCTGCGGGCGGCTGGTATTGGTATCACCAGCATGGCCAGAAGAACGAGGCCGCTGGCGGCAAGGGCGCGCGTTCGCCTTTCGGCATGACCGGCCCCACGCCGGTACGGGTGGTGGCGGTGGAGCAGCGCAGCTTTCCCATCGTGCGCAAGTCCATCGGCACCGTGACGGCGCTCAACACCGTCAATGTGCGCACCCGCGTCGCCGGCGAACTGGTGCGGGTGGCCTTCGAGGAAGGCCAGAAGGTCAAGGCCGGCGAGCTGCTGGCCAGCATAGATCCACGCCCCTATGAGGTGGCCCTGCAACAGGCCGAAGGCACCCTGCAGCAGAACCAGGCGCAGCTGCGCAACGCCGAGCTGGACCTGAAGCGCTACCAGGGGCTGTTCCGCGAAGACAGCATCGCCAGGCAGACCCTGGATACCCAGGAAGCCCTGGTCAACCAGTACCGTGGCACCCTCAAGAACAGCCAGGCGGCGGTGGCCGATGCCAAGCTGAATCTGGCCTTCACCCAGATCAAGGCGCCCATCGCCGGGCGCGTCGGCCTGCGCCAGCTGGACGGCGGCAACCTGCTGTCCGCCAACGACAGCACCGTGGTGGCCGTCATCACCCAGACCCAGCCGATCTCGGTGGTCTTCACCCTGCCGGAAAGCCAGCTGGGCGAATTGCTCAGGCGTGCCCGCGCCGGCCAGACCCTGCCGGTCGAAGCCTGGGATCGCGGCGGTTCGCGCAAGGTCGCCGACGGCACCCTGCAGAGCTTCGACAACCAGATCGACACCGCCACCGGCACCCTCAAGTTCCGCGCCCGTTTCGCCAACGGCGACGAGGCGCTGTTCCCCAACCAGTTCGTGACCGTGCGCGTGCGTGAACAGGTGTTGGAGCAGGCGCTGGTGGTGCCTTCGGCCTCCATCCAGTTCGGCTCCAATGGCACCTTCGCCTACGTGGTCGGGGCCGACAACAAGATCCAGGTGCGCAGCCTCAAGCTGGGGCCGGATGACGGCAGCCTGACCGTGGTCACCGAGGGCCTGGCCGCCGGTGACCGGGTGGTGACCGAAGGCACCGATCGCCTGCGCGAGGGCAACGAGGTGGAGGTGGTCACCGGGGCCTCGGCGGCGCCCAGCGAACCGGCCAAGCCGGCGGTACGCAAGCCCGGCAAGACCCAGGGCTGACCGGCCGCGATGGATATCTCGCGCCCCTTCATCCTGCGCCCGGTCGCCACCACCCTGTTGATGGTGGCGCTGCTCATCGCCGGTCTGCTGGCCTATCGCCTGCTGCCGGTCGCGGCCCTGCCGCAGGTGGACTATCCCACCATCCGCGTGCTCACCCTCTATCCGGGCGCCAGTCCCGACGTCATGACCAGCGCCGTCACCGCACCGCTGGAGCGCCAGTTCGGGCAGATGCCCGGCCTGTCGCAGATGGCCTCCACCAGCTCCGGCGGGGCTTCGGTCATTACCCTCAGATTCAATCTCGAGTTGGACCTGTCGGTCGCCGAGCAGGAGGTCCAGGCGGCGATCAACGCGGCCAACAACCTGCTGCCCAACGACCTGCCGGCGCCGCCGGTGTACAACAAGGTCAATCCGGCCGATACGCCCATCGTCACCCTGGCGATCAGCTCCAGGACCTTGCCGCTGCCCACGCTCTACGACCTGGTCGATACCCGCATGGCGCAGAAGCTGGCCCAGGTGAGCGGGGTGGGGATGGTCAGCCTGGCCGGTGGCCAGCGCCCGGCCGTGCGCATCCAGGTCGATCCGGACAAGCTCGCCGCCCACAACCTGACCCTGGCCGACGTGCGCAGCCTGGTCACCAGCGAAAACACCAACCAGCCGAAGGGCAGCTTCGACGGTCCCACCCGGGTCGCCACCCTGGACGCCAACGACCAGTTGCGCGACCCCAAGGCCTACGGCGACCTGATCATCAACTACGCCGACAACGGCGCCCTGCGCCTGGGTGACGTCGCCACCATCGCCCAGGGTGCGGAAAACGATCGCCTGGCCGCCTGGGCCAATCGCAGTGGCGCCATTCTGGTCAATGTCCAGCGCCAGCCCGGCGCCAACGTCATCCAGACCGTCGACCGCATCCAGGCGCTCTTGCCCAGCCTCAGGGAAAGCCTGCCGGCCGGTCTCGACATCGCCGTGCTCAGCGACCGTACCGAGACCATCCGCGCGGCGGTCACCGACGTCCAGCACGAGATGCTGCTGGCGGTGGGGCTGGTGGTCATGGTCACCTTCGTCTTCCTGCGCCGCTTCAGCGCCACCCTGATCCCCTCGGTCACGGTGCCGCTGTCGCTGATCGGCACCTTTGGCGCCATGTACCTGGCCGGCTTCTCGCTGAACAACCTGTCGCTGATGGCCCTGACCATCGCCACCGGGTTCGTCGTCG
The DNA here is from genome assembly GCF_026544185.1 of Pseudomonas sp. GM_Psu_1. Taxonomy (NCBI): domain Bacteria; kingdom Pseudomonadati; phylum Pseudomonadota; class Gammaproteobacteria; order Pseudomonadales; family Pseudomonadaceae; genus Pseudomonas; species Pseudomonas sp. GM_Psu_1. The sequence continues at coordinate 286,047 of NZ_JALNUX010000005.1, read as the reverse complement.
ACGATGCCATCGTCATGCTGGAGAACATCTCCCGGCATCTGGAAGAGGGCGCCACGCCCCTGGAAGCGGCGCTCAAGGGCGCCCGCCAGATCGGCTTCACCCTGGTGTCCCTGACCGTCTCGCTGATCGCGGTGCTCATCCCGCTACTGTTCATGCAGGACGTGGTCGGCCGGCTGTTCCGCGAATTCGCCATCACCCTGGCGGTGGCCATCCTCATATCCCTGGTGATCTCCCTGACACTCACGCCGATGATGTGCGCCCGGCTGCTCAAGCGCGAGGAGGCCGCGGAACATCGACTGGTCTGGCTGGAGCGGCTGATCGCCGGCTACGGTCGCGCGCTGCGCTGGTCGCTGGCCAACCGGGCGCTGATGCTGCTGCTGGCGGTCGCGACCTTCGTGCTCACCGCGGCGCTCTACCTGCTGGTGCCCAAGGGCTTCTTTCCGGCCCAGGACACCGGCTCCATCCAGGGCATCACCGAGGCGCCCCAGTCCATCTCCTTCCGCGGCATGAGCGAGCGCCAGCAGGCGCTGGCCGAGGTGGTGCTGCAGGACCCGGCGGTGGCGAGCCTGTCGTCCTACATCGGCGTCGACGGCGACAACGTCACCCTCAACAGCGGCCGCATGCAGATCAACCTCAAGCCGCAGAGCGAGCGCGACGTGACGGCCCAGGAAGTGATCGACCGCCTGCGTCCCGAGGTCGCCAAGGTGGTGGGCATCACCCTCTACATGCAGCCGGTGCAGGACCTCAGCGTCGAAGACCGGGTCAGCCGGACCCAGTACCAGCTCAGCCTGGACTCGCCCGATGCCAATCTGCTCGACACCTGGGTGCCGCGCCTGACCCAGGCCCTGCAGCAACGCCCGGAAGTCACGGATGTCACCAGCGACCTGCAGAACAAGGGCCTGCAGCTGTACCTGACCATCGACCGAGACGCCGCGGCGCGCCTCGGTGTCCAGGTCTCGGCCATCACCGACGCCCTCTACGACGCCCTCGGTCAGCGGCAGATCTCGACCATCTACACCCAGGCCAACCAGTATCGGGTGGTGCTGGCCAGCGCCGCCGCCGACAGCCTCGGGCCTGATGCCCTCAGCCAGGTCTGGGTGAAGGCGGGCAGTGGTACCTCGTCCAGCGGCAGCAGCGGCACCGGAACGGCCACCACCAGCGAAACCACCACGGACACCAGTCGCGCGCCGGTGCGGCTGTCCAGCCTGGTGAAGATGGAGCAGCGGCCGACCCGGCTGGTGATCAACCACCTGAGCCAATTCCCGGCGGTGACCCTGTCGTTCAACCTGGCCAACGGCGTTTCCCTCGGCGCCGCCGTGGCGGCCATCGATGCGGCCAAGCAGGAGATCGGCCTGCCGGTGGGCATCAACACCCACTACCAGGGCGCGGCGGCAGCCTTCCAGGCCTCGCTGTCCAGTACCCTGCTGCTGATCCTGGCGGCGGTGGTGGTGATGTACATCGTCCTGGGGGTGCTCTACGAGAGCTTCATCCATCCCCTGACCATCCTCTCGACGCTGCCCTCGGCGGCCATCGGCGCGCTGCTGGCCTTGCTGCTCACCGGCAACGACCTCGGCCTGATCGCGGTGATCGGCATCATCCTGCTGATCGGCATCGTCAAGAAGAACGCCATCATGATGATCGACTTCGCCCTCGACGCCGAACGGCACCAGGGGCTGAAGCCGGAAGAGGCCATCTACCAGGCCGCCTTGCTGAGATTCCGGCCGATCCTCATGACCACCCTGGCCGCGCTGTTCGGCGCGGTACCGCTGATGCTGGCCACCGGCGCCGGCGCCGAGTTGCGCCAGCCGCTGGGCCTGGTGATGGTCGGCGGCCTGCTGGTCAGCCAGGTGCTGACGCTGTTCACCACCCCGGTGATCTACCTGGCCTTCGACAGCCTGGGCGAGCGCCTGGGTCGGCGCAGGACGGTCTGAGGTGAATCTTTCGGCGCCCTTCATCGCCCGGCCGGTCGCGACCCTGCTGCTGAGTTTGGCGCTGCTGCTGCTCGGCGCCATCGCCTTCCGGCTGTTGCCGGTGGCGCCCCTGCCGCAGATGGACTTTCCCACCATCACGGTCTCGGCGACCCTGTCCGGCGCCAGTCCCCAGGTGATGGCCTCCAGCGTCGCCACACCGCTGGAGCGTTCCCTGGGCACCATCGCCGGCATCAGCTCCATGACCAGCCGCAGCAGCCAGGGCTCGACCCAGATCATCATCCAGTTCGACCTGGACAAGGACGTCAATACCGCCGCCCGCGAGGTGCAGGCGGCCATCAACGCCGCGCGCAACCTCTTGCCCAGCGGCATGCGCCAGATGCCGCGCTATCGCAAGGTCAATCCGTCCCAGGCACCCATCATGGTGTTCTCCCTGACTTCCAAGACGCTGAGCAAGGGCGAGCTGTACGACCTGGCGTCCACGGTGCTGGCGCAGAGCCTGTCCCAGGTCAACGGCGTGGGCGAGGTGCAGATCGGCGGCAGCTCCCTGCCAGCGGTGCGCGTCGAGTTGGAGCCGCGGCAGCTGGAGCACTATGGCCTGGCGCTGGACGACGTCCGCACCGCCATCAACAGCGCCAACCAGCGCCGGCCCAAGGGCGCGGTGGCCAATGACGAGCACAACTGGCAGATCCAGGCCAACGACCAGCTGTTCAAGGCGGCCGACTACGCGCCCCTGATCATCCGCTACCAGGATGGCGCGGCCTTGCGCCTGCGCGATGTCGCCAAGGTCAGCGACGCCGTGGAAGACCGCTACAACGCCGGCTTCTACAACGACCAGAGCGCCGTGCTGCTGGTGGTCAATCGCCAGGCCAACGCCAACATCATCGAGACCATCGCCGCGCTCAAGGCGCGCCTGCCGGCGCTGGAAGCCATCGTCCCGGCCAGCGCGCGTCTGGAAGTGGCCATGGACAGATCCGGGGTGATCAAGGCGACCCTGCACGAGGCCGAGCTGACCCTGATCATCGCCGTCTTCCTGGTGATCGGCGTGGTCTGGCTGTTCCTCGGTCGGCTGCGCAGCGCGGTGATCCCGGCCCTGGCGGTACCCATCTCGCTGGTGGGTACATTCGCCGTCATGTACATCCTGGGCTTTTCGCTCAACACCCTGTCGCTGATGGCCTTGATCCTGGCGGCAGGGCTGGTGGTGGACGATGCCATCGTGGTGCTGGAGAATATCGCCCGCCACATCGACAACGGCATGGCGCCGCTCAAGGCGGCCTACCAGGGTACCCGCGAGGTCGGCTTCACCCTGCTGTCGATGAACGTCTCCCTGGTGGCGGTCTTCGTCGCCATCCTGTTCATCGGCGGTATCGTCGAGAAGCTGTTCCGCGAATTCTCCCTGACCCTGGCGGCGGCCATCCTGGTGTCGCTGGTGGTGTCCCTGACGCTGACGCCTATGCTCTGCGCACGCTGGCTGAGGCCTCATGATCCGGCCACCGAAAGCCGCCTGCAGCGCTTCAGCGAGCGCGCCCAGCGTCGCCTGGTGGCGGGTTACGACCGCAGCCTCGGCTGGGCGCTGCGCCATCGGCGCCTTACCCTGCTCAGTCTGTTGGCCACCATAGCGCTCAACGTGGCGCTCTATGTGGTGGTGCCCAAGACCTTCATGCCGCAGCAGGACACCGGCCAGCTGATCGGCTTCATCCGCGGCGACAACGCCCTTTCGTTCCAGGTGATGCAGCCGAAGATCGAGATCCTGCGCAAGTCGCTGCTGGCCGATCCGGCGGTGGCCAGCGCCTCCGGCTTCGTCGGCAGCTCCGGCTCCGGCAGCGGGGTGAACAACGCGGTGATGCTGATTCGCCTCAAGCCCATCGCCGAGCGCCAGCTGGATGCCCAGAAGGTCATCGAGCGTATCCGCGCCAATGCGCCCAAGGTGCCAGGTGCCCAGCTGTTCCTCATGGCGGACCAGGACCTGAGATTCGGCGGTCGCCAGCAGAGCACCTCGTCCTATGAGTACAACCTGCTTTCCGGCGACGTCGGGCTGCTGGAAACCTGGCAGCCCAAGGTGCTGGCCGCGCTCAAGGCGCTGCCGGAGCTGACCGCGGTGGACGGTCGCGAAGGCAGCACCCAGCAGATCACCCTGCAGATCGACCGCGAGAAGGCCAAGCGCCTCGGCGTGGACATGGAGACCGTGGCCGCGGTACTCAACAACTCCTTCGCCCAGCGGCAGATCTCGACCATCTACGAGCCGCTCAACCAGTACAAGGTGGTGATGGAGATCAATCCGCGCTATGCCCAGGACCCGACCGTCCTCGAGCAGGTGCGGGTCATCACCGCCAGCGGCGCCCAGGTGCCGCTGTCGGCCTTCGCCTACTACACCAACAGCCTCGCCGAGGACCGCGTCACCCACGACGGCCAGTTCGCCTCGGAAAGCATCAACTTCGACCTGGCGCCGGATGTCAGCCTGGAACAGGCGACCCGGGCGGTGCAGCGCGCCGTGGCCGCCATCGGCCTGCCCAGCGATGTGCAGGGGCGCCTGGGCGGCTCCGCCAACATCTTCGCCAGCACCGTATCGGGGCAGCCGCTGATGATCCTCGGCGCCCTGGTGCTGGTCTACATCGTGCTCGGCGTGCTCTACGAAAGCTATGTCCACCCCCTGACCATCCTCTCGACGCTGCCGTCGGCCGGGGTAGGGGCCTTGCTGGCCATCCAGCTCACCGGTGGCCAGTTCAGCCTGATCTCCATGCTCGGGCTGTTCCTGCTGATCGGGGTGGTGAAAAAGAACGCCATCATGATGGTGGACCTGGCGCTGCAGCTGGAACGCCAGCAGGGCCTGACGCCCGAGGAAGGCATCCGCCAGGCCTGCCTGCTGCGCCTGAGGCCCATCCTCATGACCACCATGGCCGCCATCCTCGGCGCCGTACCGCTGCTGATCGGCGATACCGAAGGCGCCGAAATGCGCCAGCCGCTGGGCCTGGTGATCGTCGGCGGGCTGGTGCTGAGCCAGATTCTCACGCTCTACACCACCCCGGTGGTCTATCTCTATTTCGAACGCCTGCGCCGCCGCGTCAATCGCTGGCGCGGCATCCGTACCGACGCTGCCCTGGATACGCCGCTATGACCCCAACCCTGCGCCTGCCGACGCTGACCCTGGCTCTGCTGCTGGCCGGCTGTACCCTGGGCCCGGACTACCAGCGGCCGACCACCACGGTGCCGGTCGCCTATCGCCACGCCGAAGGCTGGCAGGCGGCGGCGCCCAAGGACCTGGAGATCCGTGGCGACTGGTGGCGGCGCTATGACGATCCGATCCTCGACCGTCTGATGGTCCAGCTCAACCAGCGCAACCAGAGCCTGGCCCAGGCCGAGGCGACCTATCGGCAATCCCTGGCCCTGGTCAGCCAGGCGCGGGCGTCGCTGTTCCCGACCCTCTCCAGCAGCCTGGGCGCCACCCGCTCCGGGCGCGGGGGTGGTTCGGGCAGCAACACCGTCATCCGCAACTCCAATGGCACCAGCAGCACCGTCAGCAGCGGTGGCTCCAGCACCATCAGCAACGCCTACGACGCCAGTCTGGGGGTGAGTTGGGAGCTGGATCTCTGGGGCCGCGTCCGGCGCCAGGTGGAGGCGGATCGGGCCTCTGCCCAGGCCAGCGCCGCGGAGCTCGCGGCCACCCGCCTGAGCCTGCAGACGCAACTGGCGACCAATTACCTGCAACTGCGCGTACTGGACGCCCAGCAGCGACTGCTCGACGCCACCGTGGCCGCCTACGAGCGATCGCTGCGCCTGACCCAGAATCAGTACCGCGCCGGCATCGTCACCCCGGCGGATGTGGCCCAGGCCACCACCCAGCTGAAGAGCACCCAGGCCGACGCCATCGACCTCAGGTATCAGCGTGCCCAGCTGGAAAACGCTATCGCGGTGCTGGTCGGCGAGGTCCCGGCCAATTTCCAGCTGGCCGCGGTCAAAACGATTCCCGAGTTGCCGCCGCTGCCGAGCGCCGTGCCCTCGACGCTGCTCGAACGTCGTCCGGACATCGCCCAGGCCGAGCGCCAGGTCATGGCCGCCAATGCCGCCATCGGCGTCGCCGAAGCCGCCTATTATCCCGACCTGACCCTGAGTGCCAGCGGTGGCTACAGCGCCAGCCAGTGGGGCAACCTGATCAGCACGCCGAATCGCTTCTGGTCGATCGGGCCGTCCTTTGCTCTGTCGCTGTTCGATGGCGGCCTGAGACGCGCCCAGGTGGAGTCCGCCGAGGCCAGCTACGACGCCAGCGTCGCCGGTTATCGCCAGACCGTGCTCGCGGGCTTCCGCGAGGTGGAAGACTATCTGGTGCAGCTGCGCACCTACGGCGACGAAGCCGGCGTGCGCCAGGAGGCCCTGGATGCCGCGCGCCGCGCCCTGCAACTGGCCGAGAACCAGTACCGGGCCGGCCTGATCGGCTATCTCGACGTGGTCACCCTGCAGACCACCGCCCTGAGCAACGAGCGCACCAACCTGACCCTGCTCGGCAGTCGCCTCAGCACCAGCGTCCAGCTGATCGCCGCGCTCGGCGGTGGCTGGGATGGCAATCTCACGCCGCCCGCACCGCCACGGCGGCCCTGATCCGGGGCACAAAAAAGCCGCGCAGATTCTAGATTGCCGAGGCTGCGGGCACGCTAACGGTCGAGGCACGACGGCCGATCGCGGATGTTCCGGAGCAGATGGAGCTGAACGCCTGCGCGGATAGCCCCCTCTCCCTGCGGGAGAGGGCTGGGGTCAGGGGGCGCTTTGCCGCGAAGTCCCCAGTGGAACAGGCTGCGCCGTTTTCCACGCTACTGCACGGGAGGGCAACGTCACGCCCCAGCGGCCCTGACGGCGGGCACAAAAAAGCCGGGCGATGGCCCGCCTTTTTCACGACTGGCGCTTAGTTGGGGAAGAGTTCGCCCAGCTTCATGCTCAGCATCATGTTGCCTTCGACGCGCAGCTTGCCGGACATGAAGGCCTGCATGCCGTCGGTCTCGCCGCTGACGATGCCGGCCAGGGTGGCCTGGTCCATGATCAGGGTGCAATCCGGGTCGGCGGCGTCGCCCTGCTGGACGTCGCAGGTGCCGTCCTTGACGACCACGTAGTAGTTGTCACCACCCTCGACGTCGAATTGATAGGTGAGGTCCAGGCCGGCCGCGGCGGAGGGGTCGAACTTGCTCTTCAGGGTGGCGATGGCTTCGGCTGCGCTCATGGCGAGGGTCCTTGTGGTCTTTTTCGATGAGGCCCACTCCAGGCGGAGGGGCAGGGCACTCGACCGAGGGTAGGGGGCGACAGGAGGCCTGTCAACGGATATTCATACGCTTGTTTGAAAGGCGCGGGCGCATGCCCGGCCGGATCACGGCCCACGGCCGGCCTGTGCAGAAAGACCGCCCGGGAGTCGCCGAGTTTCTATCGGTCGGGCGACTCGGTATGCTGGGCAGGGCACTGCTGCCGCCATCCTAGGAGAGTCCGTGGAGTTTCTTGCCGACTATGCCAGTTTCCTGGCCAAAACCGTCACCGTGGTGGTCGCCATCATCGCCGTGCTGCTGTTCACCGCCGCCGTTCGCGGCCGCAACCGGCGCAGCTCGGCCGGCCAGCTGCAGGTACAGAAGCTCAACGACTTCTATCGCGATCTGCGGCTGAGGTTGCAGCAGAGCGTGCTGGGCAAGGAGGCCTTCAAGGCCCTGCGCAAACGCGAGACCAAGGCCGAGAAGACCAAGCGCAAGAGCGAGACCGGCAAATCGCGGGTCTATGTGCTCGACTTCCATGGCGACATCAAGGCCACGGCCAACGAACACCTGCGCAACGAGATCACCGCGGTCCTGACCCTGGCGACGCCCAAGGACGAGGTGGTGGTACGGCTGGAAAGCGGCGGTGGCCTGGTGCACAGCTATGGCCTGGCCGCCTCGCAGCTGGCGCGTATCCGCCAGGCCGGGATCCCCCTGACCATCTGTGTCGACAAGGTGGCGGCCAGCGGCGGCTACATGATGGCCTGCATCGGCGATCGCATCCTCTGCGCGCCCTTCGCCATCCTCGGTTCCATTGGCGTGGTCGCCCAGTTGCCCAACGTCCATCGCCTGCTGAAGAAGCACGACGTGGACTTCGAGGTCTTCACTGCGGGCGAGTACAAGCGCACCGTCACCGTATTCGGCGAGAACGACGAGAAGGGCAAGGAGAAATTCCAGCACGACCTCGACACCACCCACGTCCTGTTCAAGAACTTCGTCTCCCACTACCGGCCGCAGCTCAACATCGACGAGGTCGCCACCGGTGAGGTCTGGCTGGGCCAGGCCGCGCTGGGCAAGCAACTGGTGGACGAACTGCGTACCAGCGACGAATACCTGGCCGAACGGGCCCAGGTGGTCGAAGTCTTTTCGCTGCGCTTCGTCGAGAAGAAATCCCTGCCCGAACGCCTGGGCATGGCGGCGAGCCTCGGTGTCGATCGTCTGGTGACCACCTGGTGGGAGCGTCTGGGCGAGTCGACCCGCTGGCGCTGAGGTCCATAGGACGGGCGGCCCCATAACAAGACTCCAACGGAGGTTCTGCGATGAGCAATTTTCAGGCGCTCTGGGTAACCGAAGGGGCCCATGGTGCTTTTCGGCAAGAAGTGGTGACACGCAGCCTGGACGACCTGCCCGCGGGCGAGGTGCTGATCCGGGTGCGCTACTCCTCGCTCAACTACAAGGACGCGCTCTCGGCCATCGGCAACCGCGGCGTGACCCGGCGCTATCCCCATACCCCGGGGATCGACGCGGCGGGCGTGGTGGAGCAGTCCAGCGCGGGCGAATTCGCCGTGGGCGACGAAGTCCTCGTCACCGGCTATGACCTCGGCATGAACACCCCCGGCGGCTTCGGCCAGTACATCCGGGTGCCGGCCGCCTGGGTGATCCGGCGCCCGGACAATCTCGGCCTGCGCGAGGCCATGGTGCTGGGTACCGCGGGTCTCACCGCGGCGCTGTGCGTCGAGAAACTGGAACAGATGGGCCTGACCCCGGAGGCTGGCACCGTGCTGGTCACCGGCGCCAGTGGCGGCGTGGGCAGTCTGGCGGTCAAGCTGCTGGCGCGGCTCGGCTATCACGTGGCGGCGTCCACCGCCAAGCTGGAGCGCGCGGAGTGGCTGCATCGCCTGGGCGCCCGGCAGATCCTCGACCGTGCGACCCTGGCCGATGGCGTCGGCAAGCCGCTCCTGGATCAGCAGTGGGCCGGCGCGGTGGATACCGTCGGCGGCGACATCCTCTTCAACGTCATCAAGTCGCTGGAATACGGCGGCAGCGTGGCCTGCTGCGGCATGACGGCGGGCACCAAGTTCGAAGCCGGGGTCTTTCCCTTCATCCTGCGCGGGGTGAATCTGCTAGGCGTGGATTCCGTCGAATTGCCGCTGATGGCCAAGGCCGCGCTCTGGGACAAGCTCTCGGTGCAGTGGAAGCTGGACGACCTGGACAGCCTGACCCGCGAGGTCGGCCTGGAGGAACTGCCCGATACCATCAGCCAGATCCTCGCCGGCAAGATGGTGGGCCGGGTGGTGGTCGATCTCGGTTGAGCGAAGGCCAGGCAAAAAGAAACCCGCCATGGCGGGTTTCTTTTTGCGTCCAAGCCAGCGATCAGGCCTGGCGACGGCGGAACAGCGGCTCCGGTTGGTCGACGGCGCTCTGGTAGGTCACGCTGAAGTCGCGCAGACCGGCCAGGGCCGCTTCCGGATCGCGGTCGGCGCGGACCACATAGGCGTCGAAGCCGCAGCGCTTGAGAAAGAACAGCTGGTCCTGCAGCACATCGCCGATGGCGCGCAACTCGCCAGTCCAGCCGAAGCGCTCGCGCAGCAGCCGGGCGTAGGAGTAGCCGCGACCGTCGACGAAGGCCGGGAAGTTGATGGCGATCAGGTCGAAATGCTCAAGGTCGCCGGCGATGCTTTCCGGCTCTTCGTCGCTGTCCAGCCAGATGCCCAGTTTGCCGTCGCGGCAGGTGAGGGCATGGCCGTGCTCCAGCCACAGGGCGGCCGGGATGATCACGTCGTCGCTGTTGGGAACGTCTGCGAAGGCGACGTCCTTGGGCAGCAGGTGCCAGTTGTCGGTGACCAGCTGGTCGCCCTTAATGATTCTTTGCATAGACGCGCTCCTTGAAGGGGTCGATACCGATACGGCGGTAGGTGTCGATGAAGCGCTCGTCTTCGGTGCGTTGCTCGACGTAGACGTTGATCAGCTTGCCGATCACCTCGGGCATCTGATCCTGGGCGAAGGAGGGGCCGAGGATCTTGGCCAGGGTGGCGTCGCGGCCGGCGTCGCCGCCCAGGGACACCTGGTAGAACTCCTCGCCCTTCTTGTCCACGCCGAGGATGCCGATGTGGCCGACGTGGTGGTGGCCGCAGGCGTTCATGCAGCCGGAGATGTTGAGGTCCAGCTCGCCAATGTCGAACAGATAGTCCAGGTCGTCGAAGCGGCGCTGGATGGATTCGGCGATGGGGATCGACTTGGCGTTGGCCAGGGAGCAGAAATCACCGCCCGGGCAGCAGATCATGTCGGTCAGCAGGCCGATGTTGGGGGTGGCGAAGCCATGCTCGCGCAGCGCGTGCCAGAGCTCCAGCAACTGGTCCTGGCGCACGTCGGCGAAGATGACGTTCTGCTGGTGGGAGGTGCGCAGCTCGCCGAAGCTGTAGCGATCGGCCAGGTCGGCCATGGCGTCCAGCTGGCGATCGGTGACGTCGCCGGGGGCCACGCCGGTGGGCTTGAGCGACAGGGTCACGGCGACATAGCCCGGACGCTTGTGGCGGAAGGTGTTGCGCTGGCGCCAGCGGGCGAAGCCGGGGTGCTCGGCGTCCAGGCGGGCGAGGGCCTCGTCCTGGTCCTGCAGCTCGGCATAGGCCGGATCGACGAAGAAGGCGGAGACCCGCGCGACCTCGGCGTCGGTCAGGGTGATGGGACCGTCCTTGAGGTGGGCCCATTCGGCCTCGACCTTTTCGGCGAAGGCCTCGGCGCCCAGGGCCTTGACCAGGATCTTGATGCGCGCCTTGAACTTGTTGTCGCGGCGACCGTAGCGGTTGTAGACCCGCAGGGTGGCTTCCAGGTAGCTGAGCAGATGCTGCCAGGGCAGGAATTCGCGGATGAATTCGCCGGTGTGGGGGGTACGGCCCTGGCCGCCGCCGACCAGCACGCGGAAGCCCAGCTCGCCGGCCTCGTTGCGCACCGCTTCCAGGCCGATGTCGTGCACCTCGATGGCGGCACGATCCAGCGCGGCGCCGTTGACGGCGATCTTGAACTTGCGCGGCAGGAAGGCGAATTCGGGGTGGAAGGTCGACCACTGGCGGATGATCTCGCACCAGGGGCGCGGATCGATCAGCTCGTCGTGGGCGACGCCGGCGAACTGGTCGGTGGTGGTGTTGCGGATGCAGTTGCCGCTGGTCTGGATGGCGTGCATCTGCACGGTGGCCAGCTCGGCGAGGATCTCGGGGACGTCTTCCAGCTCCGGCCAGTTGAACTGGAAGTTCTGCCGGGTGCTGATGTGGGCGTAGCCCTTGTCGTAGTCACGGGCGATCTGCGCCAGCTTGCGCACCTGGGTGGTGTTCAGCAGGCCATAGGGCACGGCGACCCGCAGCATGGGCGCATAGCGCTGGATGTAGAGGCCGTTCTGCAGGCGCAGCGGGCGGTATTCTTCGCCACCCAGCTCTCCGGCCAGGAAGCGGCGGGTCTGGTCGCGAAACTGGGCGACACGTTCTTCGACGATCCGTTGATCGTACTGATCGTAAACGTACATGGTCATCCTGCTGTCAGGCGGCGCGCACGGCTGCGCGTGATCGAAGTCTTGGGCACCCCGGGGGCGCTCTGGCGACTTTTCTAGGCCGTGCACGATAGCAGCAGGTCTATATGCTTAAAAGCGATGTTTCTTTATATATAAATCTATTCCGGCGATAAGCGGAGAGTGGGTGGGCGGCGCCGGACACCGCCCACCGCGGGCCTCAGTTGAGGCCCAGCTTGCCGCGCAGGGTGGAAAGGTCTTCGGCCAGGGTGTTGACCGGACCGACCAGGGCCTTGCGGTCACGCTCGCTGACCTTGTCGTAGGTCTCGAAGCCGCCGTCCTTGGTCTTGTACTTGGCCAGGATCTTGTCGACCGTGGCGAAGTTCTTGTCGACCTTGGCGACGAAGGCCTGGTCCTGCTTCTCGATCTGCGGGCGGAACAGGTCGACGATCTTCTTGGCGCCATCGACGTTGGCCTGGAAGTCGTAGAGATCGGTGTGGCTGTAGCGCTCTTCCTCGCCCGACACCTTGGTCGCCGCCACTTCCTCCATCAGCGCCGCAGCGCCACCCACCACCTTTTCCGGCGGGAAGGTCAGGCCGTCGACGCGGGCCTGCAGGTCCTTGACGTCGGCCAGCAGCTTGTCGGCGACGGGACCCTGGCCCTCGGTGGTGTTCTGGGTGAAGAGTGCGTATTCCAGGCGGTGGAAGCCGGTAAAGTCCTCGGATTTCACGCCCTGCTCATGGTCGTCTTCGCGGGAGTCAATGGCGGCGTCCAGGTCGCTGAACAGCTCGGCGATGGGCTCCACCTGCTCGTAGGAGACCCGCGTCGGCGCATAGAGCTTGCGCGCGGTGGCCAGGTCGCCGCGCTTGACCGCCGCGGTGAAGGCCTGGGTCTGCTCGGTGAGCTTGGCCAGGTTGTCGGTGACATAGATCTTGTAGTCGGAGATGGGGCCGACCAGATCCAGCGGCGAGTTGGCCGCGAAGGCCGGCGTGGCGAGGGCCAGACCGAGGGCAATGGCGAGGAACGAGCGTTTCATTCGACTTCTCCTGTCGAGGTATTAAAGCGATGCGGCGGCCAGCAGGCTGCGGCCGAGGTAGTCCTTGGCATCGGTGATCCCCGGCAGGACGAAGAAGTAACCGCCGCCGATGGGCTTGATGTATTCCTCCAGGGGCTCACCATCCAGCCGCTTCTGCACGGCGATGAAGCCCTGTTCCAGGTCGGCCTGGTAGGCGATGAACAGCAGGCCCATGTCGAGCTGGCCGTTCTTGCGCACACCGTTGGAGTAGTTGAAGGGGCGGCGCAGGATCAGGTTGCGCTGGCTCTCCGCGGTGCGGGGATTGGCCAGGCGGATATGGGCGTCCAGCGGCGTGACCTTGCCCTTGGGATCGCTGGCATAGTCCGGCACATCGGTCTCGTGACCGCCGGCCATGGGCGCGCCACTGGCCTTGCGCCGCCCGAAGATGGCTTCCTGTTCCTGCAGCGGGGTGCGATCCCAGCGCTCGACGAAATTGCGGATGATGCGCACCGCCTGATAGCTGCCCTGGGCCGCCCAGGCCGGCTCGCCGCTGCCGGGCTGGACCCAGACGATCCGGTCCATCGCCTGCTGGTCGGTGGAGTCGGGGTTGGCCGAGCCATCGCGAAAGCCCAGGAAGTTGCGCGCGCTCTCGGCGGGCTGACCGGGTGGCGGATCCTGCACCGGCACGCTGCCTTCCTGCTTCCAGCGGATCGCCAGCAGGTCGGGCAGATTCTTCACGATGTCGCGCAGGGCGTGGATGTTGGTGTCCGGGGTGTTGGCACAGAATTGCAGGCAGAGATCGCCGTGGCAGCAGTCCGCTTCCAGGGCGTCGTTGGGAAAGCCGGTCATGCGCTGCAGCTGCCGCGGCTTGACCGCGGTGAGGCCGAAGCGGTCATCGAAGAGCGATTCGCCCACCGAGACGGTGATGGTCAGGTTGTCCGGCGTCACCACAGGACCGAGGATGCCGGAATCCAGCGGTGGCAATTTGGGGTCGACCTCGGGCACCGGGCCGCCCTGCATGAGAAAGCGGATGCGCTCGTCGAGGGTCCGCAGCAGGCGTTCCAGGTCCTCGCGATCGCTGGCCAGCACATCGAAGGCCACGATCATTCCGGCCGCCGGCCGTGGGGTGACGATGCCGCTCTGGTGCAGGCCAAGGAACGCCTGGCGCTGATGGGTATTGGCGCTGCCGGGGGCACGGGTCACCTCGGCGGTGCTGGCCGCCCGGGCGTGCATCGGGCAGAGCCCGGCACCGGCCAGGGCCACGCTGGCGGCGCCGAGGCCACCCAGCAGGCGGCGACGTTCGATGTTGGGCTGATCGGGAGCGGACTTCTTCATGGCGTGGTCTTGGTCGCGGCCAGGCCCAGGGCCGGGGCGATCTGGTCGAGGGAGTCGGCCAGTGCCTGGGCCGCGGCGGCGATGCGCTGGCGGTCGTCGGGGGAAAGGGTGGAGTAGGGACGCTGGACATCGCCCAGGGCCGTAGCGAAGGCGTCGGCCTGGGTATCCAGGCGGTGCTGCAGCTCGGGATGACCCTTGCCGAGCAGGGGGCGCAGCAACTCGATCACCTTGCGCGTGCCATCCAGATTGGCGGCGAAGCCGGGCAGCACGAGCTGGCTGTAGCGCTCTTCCTCACCCGAGATCCGGGTGCCGGCCAGGTTGTGCAGCAGGCGCGCGGCATTGCCACTGAGTTGTTCGGGCGGCAGCGACTGGCCGAGCAGGGCGTCGCGCAGGGCGGCGGCGTCCTGCTCGAGGCGAGTGGCGACCGCTGTCAGGCCCTGGGTGCTGTTGCCAGCGAAGAGGCCCTGTTCGAGGCGATGGAAGCCACCAAAGGCCGGATCCTGTTCGCGCTTTTCGTAGTAGTCGGCGCGGGCATTGAGGCGATTGTCCAGTTCGGCGAAGCGCTGCGCGGTCGCCGCCAGGCGCTGGTAGGGCAGGCGGGCGGCCGCATAGGCGGCGCGTGCCTGCTCTAGATCGCCCGCGGTCAGCGCCTGCTGCAGGGTGGCGAGACCCTGCAGCAGCAAGCGGCTCTGCTGATTCAGGTAGACGCGGTATTCCGACAGCGGACCGACGAACTGGGTCAGGGTCGGACCGGCCTTGCTGGCGGCTTCCGAGGCGGCGGTCGGCAGCACCTTCAGCGTGCCGCGCGGATTGCTCAGCAGACCGCAGGTGATGGCGTAGTCGCCGGGGGCCAGGGTGGCATTGATGACCTGGCTGAGGCCGGGGGCGATGTTCTCGCGCTCCTCGACCACCAGGACTCCGTCGAGAATCTCCCATTCCACCGCCCGGTCCGAGCGGTTGACGATACGAAAGCGCGCCGGCCCGGCGGGTACCTGCAGGGCGTTGGGTTCGCAGCGATTGGCGAGGATGTCGACCTTGATTTCGCCGTCGGCCACGGTGGCGTGACGCTCGCCTGCGGCGCGCGAGGCATAGTAGAAGGCCGCGGCGGCTGCGATCAGCAGGGTGGCCGAGCCGATCACGGCCAGGCGCAGCGCCAGGGAGCCCTGCTTCGGCGGATGGGGGTTGGCGTGATTCACGACGGGCGCTCCAGCGAGGCAGGGGTGGTCACGGCAGGACGCTGGGGCGGCGCCGGGGTGCGGAAGAACAGCGGCAGGGTGACGGCCAGGAACAGCAGATAGGCGCCCAGCGTGCTGACGGTCGGAGTGTCCTGGTAGCCGAACATCCCGGCCAGCACCGTACCGACCGGGCCGTCGGCGGGCAGCGCGTGGCTCCAGTCGAAGACCACCTGCTGCAGCGAATTCCACAGGCCGGCTTCATGCAGCGCCTTGACCGAGTTGGTGAACAGGCCGGCTGCGACGAAGAGGATGAACAGGCCGGTGAAGCGGAAGAACTTGCCCAGGTTCAGTCGTACGCCGCCGGTATAGAGGCCATAGCCCACGGCGATGGCGATGATCAGCCCCAGCAGGGCACCCAGGGGCGCGCCGGGGCCGGCGCTCTGCTGGAAGATCGCCAGCAGGAAGAACACGGTTTCCAGGCCTTCGCGAGCGACCGCCAGGAAGACCATGCCGATCAGGGCATAGACCTGGTTGCGCGAGGCGGACAGGGCGTTTTCCAGGGAGTCGTGCAGTTCGGTCTTGATCGAGCGCGCCGCCTTGCGCATCCAGAACACCATGGAGGTGAGGATGGCGGTGGCCGCCAGACCGACCACCGCTTCGAACAGCTCCTGCTGACGCTGCGGGAATTCGGCGCTGGCCAGTTGCAGGCCGGCGCCGACGAACAGCGACAGGGCGGCGGCCAGCATGACGCCGATCCAGACCGCTGGCATCCAGTGGCCGCGACCGGTGCGTTGCAGGTAGCTGGCGATGATGCCAACGATGAGCGCCGCTTCGATGCCTTCGCGGAGCATGATCAGAAAGGGAACGAGCATGAAAGCTATCACCGACAGAAGCGAAGGGGCGCAGAGGCGCCCGGAGGTCGGTGATTTGTATCACAATGATTCGGATTGTTAAATGCGGATGATTCTCGTGCCTCGCGGATCCGCTGACTGGTTGGCAGCGGATCCCCGTATTGCAGAGCCTCAGGCGCGAAAGACCACGGCGGTATCCGGCGCCTTGCCGGTAGAGAAGCGGTGGATCTCGCGCCAGTTGCGCAGATCGACCACCGCCAGCTGGTTGTCCTCCAGGGCCGCGAAGAGCCGCTCGCCGCGGGGATCGAGGTTGAGTCCGGGCACGGCGCTGCCCATGGGCAGATAGGCGACTTCAGCGAGGGTATCGGGCCGCAGCAGCGAGAGGCTCTTGTCCGACAGGTTGGAGACCAGCAGGCGGCCATCGGGCAGGGCGGCTACCCGTACCGCTTCGCCGCGCAGCTTGACCTGGCGGATCGGCGTCAGGTCGCGGGCATCCAGCGCATGTAGGATGCCGGCGAAGCGATCCAGCACATAGAAGGTGCGCTCGTCCGGACTCAGGCAGCAGCCCTCCGGCGCCTGGCCGAGGTACCTCTTCACCGGCAGCACGGCAGGATTGTGCGCATCGACCAGGATCACCAGACCGCTCAGGGTGTCGGCAACGTAGGCGCGGCGTCCGTCACGGGTCAGGACGAAGTAGTGGCTGCGGGTGCCACCAACCGGGACGATCTGGCTGGGATATTCGGCGGTGGCGGGGCGATCGAAGCGGATGAGCAGCGAGTCGGTCTCGCTCAGCACATAGAGGCGGCCCTGGTCATCCAGGCGCATGCCGTGCAGGCGGTGATAGGGCGACAGGTCGATGGCTCTCACCAGCCGGCGCTCGGCGAGATCGATTACGCTGACCTGATGGCCGCCTTCGCCGGGCGCCTGCCAGCTCTTGACCCCGTACTGGCCGACGTAGGCATAGCGACCCTGGCGGTCCGCGACGATTTCATGGGGTTGCTCGGGCAATTCCAGACTGCCGATGCGCTTGCCATCGGCCAGGCGATAGAAGCCGAGGCCGGGGGCTTCCTTCTCGACCAGAGCGAGGTATTCGTCGCCCGCTGCGAGGGCATTGAGCGGATAGCCGCCCAGCAGGGGCAGGGCGGCACTGGCAGCCAGCAGGCCGAGGGTCCGGCGGCGATTCAGGTGGGGCATAGGAGGTCTCCCGAGCGGCAAGCCTCCCTGCCAGGGTCAAGCATCCGTGCTAGTCGAATAGACCCTTGAACCAGGTCCAAACTCCGAAGGAGTAGTCGGGAAAGATGTCGATGCCCAGCGCCGACTTGAGCAGATAGAGCAGCAGCAGACCCACCAGGCCGCAGGCCAGCAGGATCACCGCCAGCACGGTGGCTTTGCCGAGCAGGGACAATTCCTGCTCCAGGCGGGAGAGTTGACGGTAGTTGCGACCGGCGAGGAAGACGAAGTAGTAACGGCGGTGCCAGAACTTGACGGTGCCGCGCAGATCGACGCTGTGCTTGCCCCAGCTGCGGGTGCCGAAGGCCAGCTTGAGGGCTTCCAGCTGCTCCTCGGTAAAGGATTCGCGCAGCTCTTCGGGCAGGCGTTCCTTCAGACCAGCGATGAAGGGGTCGTGGCGTTTGATGCGATCCTGCATGGAAGAAGCTTCCCTCTGAATGGTGCGAGTGCACTCTGAGAGGCCGCCCGGCCTGGCGTTCCGCCAGATCTGATGGGCGGGGCCAGTCGCAGGACGATCGGTCAGACGCTGACGCGCACCGGGCGCAGCACCTCGGCCCGGGCCCGCAACTGGCCACAACCGCCATCGACATCCTGGCCCGCGGAATTGCGCACCTTGGTCAGCAGACCGCGGCTGTGCAGGTAGCGCACGATCTGCACGATGCGCTCGCCAGTGGGCCGCTGGTAGTCGTCCACTTCCAGGCTGTTGTAGGGAATCAGGTTGAGCACGCCGTACTTGCCCTTCATCAGCCGCAGCAGTTCGTCCATCTCGTCCTGGCTGTCGTTGATGCCGGCCAGCAGCGTCCACTGGTACTGGATCGGATAGCCGATCAGCCGGGCATAGGCTTCCCCCTGCTCGATCAGCTCGCCGGGTTCGTACCGGGGCGCCTTGGGCAGCAGGCGGGCCCTTCGCTCGGCATGGGTGCTGTGCAGCGACAGCGCCAGCGCCGGCCTGACCGCCTGCTGCGGCAGTCGCTCGAATACCCGCGGATCGCCGACGGTGGAAAACACCAGGTTGCGATGGCCGATGCCACCGGCCGTGCCCAGCAGGTCGATGGCTTCCAGCACGTTGTCCAGGTTGTGCGCCGGCTCGCCCATGCCCATGAAGACCACCTTCTTGACCGGCCTGATGCGTCGCGCCAGGGCCACCTGGGCGACGATCTCGGCGCTGCCCACCTGACGCAGGAGGCCGCTCTTGCCGGTCATGCAGAACACGCAGCCCACCGCGCAGCCGACCTGGGACGACACGCAGAGTCCATCACGGGGCAACAGCACGCTTTCCACCGCCTGGCCATCGCCGAGGGTCACCAGCATCCGCGCCGAACCGTCGGCGCCCGGGTGCTCCGAGGTCACCCGGGCCAGGCTTTCCAGTCGCGCGGTCAGCGCCGGAATGGCGTGGCGCACCTCCAGGGGCAGGAAATTTTCCGCCTGCTGGCGCCGGGTGCCGGTGTCCAGGGGCAGCCCCTGACACCAGGCGCGCAGGATGCGGGCGCTGTGCTTGGGCTTGGCGCCGGCATCGGCGAGCAACTGGACGACATCGGAGATACGCATGGGAAAAGGGCAGGTCGAGGGCGGGCGGCGATAATAGGACAGGGCAGGGATGCTATCCTAGTCCTTTGCAAGACGAGGACCCGTCATGAAGTTCATCCACCAGCGCGAGCATCTCAACGAGGGCGACCTGGTCGTCATCCAGAGTTCGGGGGTGTGCAACATCCGCCTGATGAACGATGCCAATTTCCGCAGCTTCAAGAATGGCGGCCGCCACACCTATCACGGTGGCGCCTTCGACACCTTTCCGGCGCGCATCACGGTACCGAGCACTGGCTTCTGGAACATCACCCTGGACACCGTCACCAAACGGCCGATCAGCGTGACCCGCAAGCCCGAGATCAAGCACTCGATCAAGATCGTTCGCCGCTCGCCTTCCGAGCTGCGCTGAGCCGGCGGTCACCCGTCCCTGGGTGACTCCTGCCGCTACTTCGGCTGCAATTCGAGCAGTCGCGCCTTGGCACCGTCTTCCAGCACCCAGAGGCTGCCGTTGGGGCCTTCCTCGACGTCGCGGATGCGCGTGCCCATGGCATAGCGCTCGACCTCGCGCGCCTCTTCGCCCTTGAGTTCGATCCGCACCAGCGCCTTGGACGACAGCCCGCCGATGAAGGCATTGCCCTTCCAGGCGGGGAAGCGGTCGCCTGCGTAGATCATCAGGCCAGCCGGCGAGATCACCGGCGTCCAGGTGATTTTCGGCGGGATGAATTCCGGGCGGGTGTCATGATCCGGAATCGGCTTGCCGCCATAGTGGTCGCCATTGGATACCTCGGGATAGCCGTAGTTGCCGCCACGCTGGATCAGATTCAGTTCGTCGCCACCCTGGGGGCCCATTTCCTGTTCCCAAAGCCGGCCTTGGGCGTCAAAGGCGATACCCAGTGGATTGCGATGGCCCAGCGACCAGACTTGGGCCGCGACGCCGCCTTGCTGGGCGAAGGGGTTGTCGGCCGGCGTGCTGCCATCGTCGTTGAGGCGGATGAGCTTGCCCAGGTTGCCAGTCATGTCCTGGGCCGGGGTGAATTTCTGCCGTTCCCCCGAGGTGATCCACAGCTTGCCGTCCGGGCCGAATCTCATGCGATGGCCATAGTGACCGTTGCCGGTGACCTTGGGCGTCTGCCGCCAGATCACCTTGAGATCGCCCAGCGAACCACTGCCGTCCTGCTTCAGGGTCAGCTTGGCCCGGGCGACCGCCGCGCCCTGGGTGCCGTCTTCGCCGGCCTCGGCATAGCTGAGGTAGATCAGCCCGTTGCTGGCGTATTGCGGATGCAGGATGACATCGCCCAGCCCGCCCTGGCCGGCGGCGACCACCTTGGGTACCCCGCTGATATCCTGGGCCTTGCCGGTCTGCACGTTCAGGTGCTTGAGGACGCCGCCTTTCTCGGTGACCAGGGCGGTGCCGTCCGGCAGGAAGGCGATGGCCCAGGGTGCGTCAAGGGTGGCCCGTGGGGTGGCGGTGAAGGGCCACTGAGCTTCACTCAGCGCCTGGGGCGCGGCACTGGCATTCAGGGTGGCGAGACCGAGCAGGAGACTGCCGGCGGCTAGGGTAAGGCCTTTCATGGGCACGCGGTCCTCGTCGATGGAAGTCCCTACACCCTAGTAGGGACGCCCAGGAAAAGGGCCGCGTTTTTGTTACCTGAGGCGTCTAGCGAAGACGTTAGAAGGCGTCAGATGGGACCTGAATAGCCTATTTCGCAGTTCCAAATCCGTTAATGGCTGCCCTGGCTCGCGCTTCGGATATGGCCATCAGTACGGGATCCGAATCCTCCATGTGCGTATAGAGGTACCACTGAGTTGGAGGTGAGGACAGGATCCGATATACCTCGAAAGGCTTTTTGCTGTTCAACCTCGACCCTAGGGTTGTCTGGTCCATAAGAACTTGAGCTTTATCAATCGCGTGTGATGCGAGCGTCGCTTCATATGCCTGATTGATGATGTCCTGATTGCCGCGCTGTCCGCGACGATGTTCGCGATAGAAGACATAGCTTACGGCCAGGGAAAAGACTGTAACGAGAGTGAAATACGCAATGTCAGACATGGCGAGATCTTTGATCCGGGATAACCGGGTATTGCGACAGGGTCAACCAAGGCCATAGCGACGACCTTGGTTGATCGACCCTTTGGGTCAGTTGTCGTACCCCAGATTCGGCGCCAGCCAGCGCTCCGTCACCGCCAGCTCCTGGCCCTTGCGCTCGGTGTAGCTGTCCACCTGATCCCGGTCGATCTTGCCCACGGCGAAGTACTGGGCCTCGGGATGGGCGAAGTACCAGCCACTGACGGCGGCGGCGGGGAACATGGCGTAGTGCTCGGTGAGAAAGACGCCGCTGCGACCGGCCTCGTTGAAGCGGGCCTCGGGGTCCAGCAGCTTGAAGAGGGTGGCCTTCTCGGTATGGTCGGGGCAGGCCGGGTAGCCGGGAGCGGGGCGGATGCCCTTGTACTGCTCGCGGATCAGCGCCTCGTTGTCCAGGGTCTCGTCCGCGGCATAGCCCCAGTACTCCTTGCGCACCTGCGCGTGCAGCCACTCGGCGCAGGCCTCGGCGAGGCGGTCGGCCAGGGCCTTGACCATGATGGAGTTGTAGTCGTCGCCCTTGCGTTCGTAGTCCTTGGCCAGCTCCTCGGCGCCGATGCCGGCGGTGACGATGAAGCCGCCCATGTAGTCGGTCACGCCCGTTTCCTTGGGCGCGACGAAGTCGGCCAGGGACAGATTGGGCTTGCCCTCGGGCTTGATGGTCTGCTGGCGCAGGTGGTGCAGGGTGGCCAGCGGCTGGCCGTCCTCGCCATAGACCTCCAGGTCGTCGTCGCGCACCTGGTTGGCCGGCCAGAAGCCGAATACGGCGCGGGCCTTGATCAGCTTCTCGTCGATCAGCTTCCTGAGCATGGCCTGGGCGTCGTGGAACAGCGCGGTGGCCGCTTCCCCCACCACTTCGTCGGTGAGGATGCGCGGATATTTGCCGGCCAGGTCCCAGGAGATGAAGAAGGGCGTCCAGTCGATGTACTCGGCCAGGACTGCCAGGTCGATGTCTTCCAGTACCCGGGTGCCGGTGAAGCTGGGCGTGGGCGCCTGGTAGCCGAGCCAGTTGAAGGCCGGCTTGTTGGCCACCGCCTTCGCATAGGACAGGCGTTCGGTGCGGGCGCTGCGATTGGCGGTGCGCTCACGGACCTCGACGTAGTCGGCGCGGGTGCGCTCGACGAAGCCGGCCTTGAGTTCCTTGGAGAGCAACTGAGTAGCTACGCCCACGGCGCGCGAGGCATCGGTCACATAGACCACGGCGTCGTTCTTGTACTGCGGCTCGATCTTGACCGCGGTATGGGCCTTGGAGGTGGTGGCGCCGCCGATCATCAAGGGCAGGGTGAAGCCCTGGCGCTGCATTTCCTTGGCGACATGGACCATCTCGTCCAGCGAAGGGGTGATCAGGCCGGACAGGCCGATGATGTCGCACTTCTCGGCGATGGCGGTCTGCAGGATCTTTTCCGCCGGGACCATGACGCCCAGGTCGACGATGTCATAGCCGTTGCAGCCCAGCACCACGCCGACGATGTTCTTGCCGATGTCGTGGACGTCGCCCTTGACCGTGGCCATGAGGATCTTGCCCTTGGCTTCGGGCTTGTCGCCCTTTTCCGCTTCGATGAAGGGAATCAGGTGCGCCACCGCCTGCTTCATTACCCGGGCGGACTTGACCACCTGGGGCAGGAACATCTTGCCCGAGCCGAACAGGTCGCCGACCACGTTCATGCCGCTCATCAGCGGGCCTTCGATGACCTCGATGGGCCGCGCGCACTGCTGCCGGCATTCCTCGGTGTCCTCGACGATATAGGTGGTGATGCCCTTGACCAGCGCATGCTCCAGGCGCTTGTCCACCGGCAGGCCACGCCATTCCTCGGTCTCGGCCTCCTTGACCGCGCCGCCGCCCTTGTAGTCGTCGGCGATGGCCAGCAGGGCATCGGTGCCGGCCGGGGTACGGTTGAGCACCACGTCTTCGACCCGCTCGCGCAGGGCGGCCGGGATCTCGTCATAGATCTCCAGCTGACCAGCGTTGACGATGCCCATGGTCAGGCCGTTCTGGATGGCGTGGTAGAGGAAGACCGAGTGGATGGCCTCGCGCACCGGGTTGTTGCCACGGAAGGAGAAGGAGACGTTGGACACGCCGCCCGAGGTCAGGGCATAGGGCAGGTTGTCGCGGATGAAGGCGCAGGCGTTGATGAAGTCGACCGCGTAGTTGTTGTGCTCCTCGATCCCGGTCGCCACGGCAAAGATGTTGGGGTCGAAAATGATGTCTTCCGGCGGGAAGCCGACCTGGTTGACCAGGATGTCGTAGGAGCGCGCGCAGATCTCGTTCTTGCGCGCCTCGGTGTCGGCCTGGCCGTCTTCGTCGAAGGCCATGACCACCACCGCCGCGCCGTATCTCTTGCACAGTTTGGCGTGATGGATGAAGGCCTCGACGCCTTCCTTCATGGAGATGGAATTGACGATGCCCTTGCCCTGGATGCACTTGAGACCGGCCTCGATCACCTCCCACTTGGAGGAGTCGATCATGATCGGTACCCGGGAAATATCCGGCTCGGAGGCGATCAGGTTGAGGAAGGTGACCATGGCCGCCTTCGAATCCAACATGCCCTCGTCCATGTTGATATCGATGACCTGGGCGCCGGCTTCCACCTGCTGCTGGGCCACTTCCAAGGCCTCGGCGTAGTTTTCTTCGCGGATCAGCCGGGCGAACTTGGCCGAGCCGGTGATGTTGGTACGCTCGCCGACGTTGACGAACAGCGACTCGCGGCTGATGGTGAAGGGCTCCAGGCCGGAGAGGCGGCAGGCCTTGGGAATCTCGGGCAGCTGGCGCGGCGGATGCTTGGCGACCGCCTCGGCGATGGCCTGGATATGCGCCGGGGTGGTACCACAGCAGCCACCGACGATGTTGAGCAGGCCGCTGGCGGCGAATTCCTCGACCACCGCCGCCATCTGCGCGGGGCTTTCGTCGTACTCGCCGAAGGCATTGGGCAGGCCGGCGTTGGGGTGGGCGGAGACGAAGGTGTCGGCCTTGGTCGCCAATTCCTCGACGTAGGGCCGCAGCTCCTTGGCCCCCAGGGCGCAGTTGAGGCCGACGGAAATCGGCTGGGCGTGCCGCACCGAGTTCCAGAAGGCTTCGGTGGTCTGGCCCGACAGGGTACGGCCGGAGGCGTCGGTGATGGTGCCGGAGATCATGATCGGCAGCTCGACGCCGACCTCCTCGAACACGCCCTGGACCGCGAAGATGGCCGCCTTGGCGTTGAGGGTGTCGAAGATGGTTTCGATCAGGATGAGGTCGGCGCCGCCTTCGATCAGGCCGCGGGTGGCCTCGGTGTAGTTCTCCACCAGCTCGTCGAAGGTGACATTGCGATAGCCGGGGTTGTTGACGTCCGGAGAGATGGAGCAGGTCCGACTGGTCGGGCCGAGCACCCCGGCGACGAAACGCGGGCGATCCGGGGTCTCCAGGGTCTTGGCGTCGGCCACCTCGCGGGCGACTCGGGCGCCGGCCAGATTCAGCTCATAGGTGATGGCCTCCATGCCGTAGTCGGCCTGGGAGACGCGCGTGGCATTGAAGGTGTTGGTTTCCAGGATGTCGGCGCCGGCATCCAGGTAGGCCTTTTCGATCTCGGCGATGATCTTCGGCTGGGTCAGCAGCAGCAGGTCGTTGTTGCCCTTGACGTCGCTCGGCCAGTCGGCGAAACGCTCGCCACGGTAGTCCGCTTCTTCCAGCCGATAGCTCTGGATCATGGTGCCCATGCCGCCGTCGAGGATGAGGATGCGCTGCGCGAGGGCGTGGCGGAGGGCGGCGAGGCGAGAGCTGCGATCGGTCATGGGCATTCCACAGAGATGAAGAGACGCTGGACAAAGGGTGGCAGCATAGCAAAAGCCGGCGCCTGCCCCGGCATTGGCGACGGTCCATGATGAACAGCGCTCATGCAGGGTCGGCGAGTCTTTCATGGCGAAAACGTCTGACGATCTGGCGCGTCTGGTGGGCAAGGCCTTCAAGTGCTGCTTTACTGGCAATTGACCGACGTTTACTGTGCGTCAAAACAGTGTCATGGAAGGTGGCCGTGATTCCTCTGGTGATATGCGACGACTCGAACATGGCGCGCAAGCAGCTGGTTCGCTCCCTGCCCGAAGGCTGGGCGGTATCCATCACCCAGGCCACCAACGGCGAGGAAGCCCTCACGGCGCTGCGCCAGGGGCTGGGTCAGGTGATGCTGCTGGACCTGACCATGCCGATTCTGGACGGCTACGGCACCCTGGCGGCCATCCGCAACGAAGGCCTGGCGGTCAAGGTGATCGTCGTCTCCGGCGACGTCCAGGACCAGGCGGTGGCCCGGGTGCGCGAACTGGGCGCCCTGGACTTTCTGCGCAAGCCGGCCGATCCCGCCGAACTGGCCGCGGTACTCGAGCGCCATGGGCTCTATACCCCCAGCCCTGCGGCACTGCCGGAGCCGGTCGCGCGTCCCGAGCTGGAGGTGAGCTTCCGCGACGCCTTCCGCGAGGTGGTCAACGTTTCCATGGGCCGCGCCGGCGCGCTGCTGGCCAAGGCGCTGGATGTCTTCGTCCAGCTGCCGATTCCCAACGTCAATATCCTGGAAGTCAGCGAGCTGCACATGACGCTGGTGGACGCCCAGCGCGAGGATCGCCTCAGTGCGGTCTGCCAGGGCTATATCGGCGAGGGTATCGCCGGCGAAGCGCTGCTGATCTTCCACGACTCCGAATTCGATGACATGGCCAAGCTGGTGCGCTGGCGCGAGGCAGGGGAGTCCGGTGACATCGAGATGCTGCTGGATCTGTCGAGCATCATCATCGGCGCCTGCCTGGCCGGCATCGCCGAGCAGTTCGACATCCGCTTTTCTCAGGGTCATCCGACCATCCTCGGCCACCATGCGTCCATCGACGAACTCATCGTCGTCAACAAGACCCGCTGGAAGAAGACCCTGGCGGTCGAACTCAGCTACAGCCTGGAAGGCCATAACGTCCACTTCGATCTGCTGCTGCTGTTCACCGAGGATTCGGTGAAGCGCATCACCCGCAAGATCGGCTACCTGATGAGTTGAGCATGGCGGCACAGATCGATATCAACGAACTCCACTGGCTGCTGGACATCGTGCAGAACATCGATGTCGGCGTGGTGGTGCTGGACCTCGACTACCGCATCGAGGTCTGGAACAGCTTCATGGAAAACCATTCCGGACGGATCCTCAGCGAGGTCAGCCAACAGTCGCTGTTCGCCGTCTTTGCCGAAATCGACGAGGCCTGGTTTCGCGCCAAGGCCGAGAGCGTGGTGCTGCTGGGTACCCGGGCCTTTTCCATCTGGGAACAGCGGCCCTACCTGGTGCACTTCAAGAGCTACCAGCCGATCACCGGCGTGGAAGCCTTCATGTACCAGAACGTCACCCTGCTGCCGCTGCGGGATTCCACCGGTGCCATCGCCCACATCTGCGTGGTGATCTACGACGTCACCGATGTCGCCATCAACAAGCGGCAATTGGAACTCTCCAACGACAAGCTGCAGGAACTGTCGCGGACCGATCGCCTGACCGGTCTGGCCAACCGTGGTTACTGGGAAGAGCGCCTCACCGAGGAATTCGCCCGCCACCAGCGCTATGGCGGTCGCCTGGCGCTGATGATGCTCGACATCGATCACTTCAAGCGCATCAACGACACCTATGGTCATGCCGTCGGCGATCAGGCGATCAAGGCGCTGGCCGGGGTGATCAAGACCCATGTGCGCAATGCCGACATCGCCGGACGCTACGGCGGCGAGGAATTCGGCGTGGTGCTGCTGGACACGGCGGTGGAAGGCGCCCGGTTGCTCGCCGAGCGCCTGCGCGAGGCGGTCGAGGCCATGCGGCTCGACGTGCTGGGGACGCCCATCGCCTTCACCATCAGTGTCGGCATCACCGATCTGTCGGTGCCCCTGGGCAACCACGAGCAGATGATCCAGCAGGCGGACAAGGCCCTGTACGAGTCCAAGCACAACGGGCGCAACCGGGTGACCAGTTTCGTGCACCGCCTCGACTGAGACGATTATCCGACTGTTTCACTAGGGCTTTCGTCGAGGGGTGGGGTGGCGTAAACTTGTCACACCTGTTGAGGAGTGACCATGAGCGCCATCACCATTACCGACGCGGCTCAGGATTACCTGGCCGACCTGTTGGAAAAGCAGAACACCCCCGGGATCGGTATCCGGATCTTCATTACCCAGCCCGGCACCCAGTACGCCGAGACCTGCATCGCCTACTGCAAGCCCGGCGAAGAGAAGCCCGATGACCAGCCCATCGGGCTGAAGAGCTTTACTGCCTATATCGACGCCATCAGCCAGCCCTTCCTGGAAGACGCCCTGGTGGACTACGCCACCGACCGCATGGGCGGCCAGCTGACCATCAAGGCGCCCAACGCCAAGGTGCCCATGGTCAACGAGGACAGCCCGCTCAACGAGCGCGTCGACTACTACCTGCAGACCGAGATCAATCCGGGGCTCGCCAGCCACGGTGGCATGGTCAGCCTGGTGGACATCGTCGACGACAATGTCGCGGTCCTGCGCTTCGGCGGCGGCTGCCAGGGCTGTGGCCAGGTCGATCTGACCCTCAAGGATGGCGTCGAGCGCACCCTGCTGGAGCGGATCCCCGAGCTCACCGCCGTGCGCGACGTCACCGACCACACCAACCGCGAAAACGCCTACTACTAGAGATAGCGCGTGTTGCGGGTACGAAGGGCTATCGACCGATTCGATAGCCCTTCGGCGTTTCAGTGGCGCGCGGCGTCGTCCGGCAGGGCCATCAGGCGCTGTTCCTGCGCCCAGTCGAAGGCCTCGCCGCGGGATTCCGCTTCGTGGCGACGCTCGTCCAGTCGCTGGTAGAGCGCCAGCTCTTCGTCCGGCATGAAGTGCAGGCAATCGCCGCCAAAGAACCACAGCAGGTCGCGCGGCACCCGATGAGCGATCTGCGGATAGCGGCTGAAGATCTGGCTGAGCAGGTCCTGGCCGAGATAGGCGTACTCTTCGGGCGCCTGCGGCAGGCCGGCGACTAGTTCGTCGAAGCGGTCGAGGAACAGCGCGTGGTTCTCCGAGGGCACCTGCTCGGCCGCGCCGACGTCGGCCAGGACCGCACGCAGCTGGGCGAGGAGGGCAACGTGGTGGGCGAGATAGGAAGTGGCCATGGGTGTCTCCTGAAAAAGCGGCTGCGCAGTATAGGGGCACTGTCCGACGTTGTCTGGTTCGACTAGGATCGAACCTTTGCCCTCTGCCGGGGTTATAGGAAGTAGCACTTTTCTTTGCGAATCAGTTCTTGCCGGGAGGCACATGAGTCTAGCTCTCTCCATTCGTGGTCTGACCAAGACCTACAACAACGGCTTCACCGCGCTCAAGGGCATCGACCTCGACGTGGTCGAAGGTGATTTCTTCGCGCTGCTCGGTCCGAACGGAGCGGGCAAGTCGACCACCATCGGCATCCTCTCGACCCTGGTCAACAAGTCCGGCGGCGAGGTCTCGGTGTTCGGCAATGACCTGGACAAGGATCCGGCGGGCCTCAAGCGCTGTCTCGGCGTGGTGCCCCAGGAATTCAACTTCAACCAGTTCGAGAAGGCCTTCGACATCCTGGTGACCCAGGCCGGCTACTACGGCATCCCGGCGCGGATCGCCGGCGAGCGGGCCGAGGAGTACCTGACCCAGCTCGGCCTGTGGGACAAGCGCGACACCCCCTCGCGCATGCTCTCCGGTGGCATGAAGCGGCGCCTGATGATCGCTCGCGCCCTGATCCACAAGCCGCGCCTGCTGATCCTCGACGAACCCACCGCCGGCGTGGACATCGAGCTGCGCCGCTCCATGTGGAATTTCCTCACCGAGCTGAACGGGCAGGGGACCAGCATCATCCTCACCACCCACTACCTCGAAGAGGCCGAACAGCTCTGCCGCAACATCGCCATCATCGACCATGGCGAGCTGGTCGAGCACACCAGCATGCGCAAGCTGCTGCAGAAGCTCAATGTCGAGACCTTCATCGTCGACGTGGTCCAGCCGCTGACGGCGGCGCCGCAACTGGAAGGCTATCCGACCCGGCTGCTGGGCGATCACTCCTTCGAGGTGTCCATCGACAAGGCCAGCGGGGTCAATGCCCTGTTCCGCCAGCTGGACGCCGCCGGCATCCAGGTGCAGAGCCTGAGAAACAAAGCCAATCGCCTGGAGGAGCTGTTTGTCTCCCTGGTGGAAAAGAATCTAGCCAAGGTCGCCCGATGAGTACCGAATTCCAAGCCAACCTGGTGGCGCTGCGGACCATCGTCCATCGCGAAGTGCGCCGCTTCACCCGCATCTGGGCGCAGACACTGCTGCCGCCGGCGATCACCATGGTCCTGTACTTCGTGATCTTCGGTAACCTGATCGGCAATCGAATCGGCGGCATGGGTGGCTTCACCTACATGCAGTACATCGTGCCGGGCCTGATCATGATGTCGGTGATCACCAACGCCTACAGCAACGTGGTCTCCAGCTTCTTCAGCAGCAAGTTCCAGCGCTCGGTGGAAGAACTGCTGGTCTCGCCGGTGTCGCCCCACGTCATCCTCATCGGCTATGCCATGGGCGGCATTCTGCGTGGCCTGGCCGTGGCGGCCATCGTCAGCGTGCTATCGCTGTTCTTTACCCACATGCAGGTGCACCACCTGGGCATCATGCTGCTGGTGATCATCCTCACCGCGGCGATCTTCGCCCTGGGCGGCTTCATCAACGCCGTTTACGCGCGCAACTTCGACGACATCTCCATCGTGCCGACCTTCGTCCTGACGCCCCTGACCTACCTGGGCGGGGTCTTCTATTCCATCGACCTGCTGCCGGCCTTCTGGCAGAAGGTGTCCCTGGTCAATCCGATCCTGCACATGGTCAACGCCTTCCGCTACGGCATCCTCGGGGTGTCCGACATCCGCATCGGGGTGGCGATCGCCTTCATGCTGGTCGCCGTGGTCGTGCTTTATCTGGTCAGCATCCGTCTGCTCGTGAGCGGGCGCGGCATGCGTCATTGAGTGTCTGAGCGTCATGCATAGCGTAGAACAATCGCCCCTGGGCAAAAGCACCGAGTACGTCAGCCAGTATGCCCCGGAGCTGCTGTATCCGATCCCGCGGGCGCCCAAGTGGGCGGAGCTGGGGCTGGACGGGCAGGGCCTGCCGTTTCGCGGCGTGGACATCTGGACCTGCTACGAGCTGTCCTGGCTGCTGCCGTCCGGCAAGCCGGTGGTGGCCATCGGCGAATTCGCCATTCCCGCCGATTCGCCGAACATCATCGAGTCCAAGTCCTTCAAGCTCTACCTCAATTCCCTGAACCAGTCGGCGTTCGCCACCCTGGCCGACGTCGAAGCCGTGCTGGTCAGGGACCTGAGCGCCGCTGCGGGCGGTGCCGTGGGTGTCAGCCTGGTGTCGCTGGACGACTGGGCGGCGCGCGGTGTGCAACGCCCCGATGGCCAGTGCGTCGATGAGCTGGATATCAGCCTGGATCGCTACGCCCACCCGCAGGCGGATCTGCTGAGCGTGGGTGGAGCCCGGGATAGTCAGAGGTTTTACAGCCACCTGCTCAAGTCTAATTGCCCGGTCACCGGTCAGCCGGACTGGGGCACCGTGGTGATCGATTACGAAGAGGGGTTGGCACTGGAGGCGGCGAGTCTGCTGCGCTACCTGGTCGCCTTCCGCCAGCATGCGGATTTCCACGAGCAGTGCGTCGAGCGCATCTATCTGGATCTGTGGCGGCTGCTCAAGCCGGCGAAGCTGACCGTGTTCGCCCGCTATGTGCGGCGTGGCGGGCTGGACATCAATCCCTACCGAAGCAGTGACGCCATCCAGCCCGCCGCGGAGCGTTACGTTCGGCAGTGATCAGATGCCCATGCTGCTCAGGCTGTTCATGATCGAGCGGAGCGTGCCGGCCATGGTTGGGTGACTGACCTCGAAGCGCTCCACGGCCAGATTGACGCCTTCCACCAGACTGCCATCCCGGGTATGGGTGGCATCTTCGTTGGCCAGCTGGAATTCGATGTCCCGGATCAGCAGTTCCAGTTCCTCCCGGTCCTCCGGCGAGGCGGGTGGGTCCTGGTCCAGCTGGTAGCGGAGGTGGTCGAGTTGTTCCTGCAGATGAGAGGTGGTCATGGCGTTTCTCCTGTGTCCGGACTCTTTGACCGCAACGTTGGGTCAAAGATCGAGTGACTGCGCCTGGCCCTAAGCCAAACTGGCAAAGCTATGACTATAATCGGCGCCTTTCAGGCGTCTGAGTTCAACGAGGAGAGAAGCGATGACGGTCGAGCGACGTGGTTCCAGGGTCTGGGGAGCGCTCCTTGCAACGGCCCTGACGTTTGCCGGTCAGGCGATGGCGGCCGAAGCCGAGAATCCCGATCCCTGGGAAGGCTTCAACCGCAAGATCTTCGTGTTCAACGATACCCTGGACACCTATGCCCTCAAGCCGGTCGCCCAAGGCTATCAGCGCTTCACGCCCGGCTTCGTGCAGACCGGCGTGAGCAACTTCTTCAACAACCTGGGGGATGTGCGCAACCTGGCCAACGATCTGCTGCAAGGCAAGGTCGAGCACGCCGGGGTCGATACCGCGCGCCTGCTGATGAACACCACCCTGGGTGGCCTCGGCCTGGTCGACGTGGCCACCAAGGCCGGCCTGCAGCGCAACGACGAAGATTTCGGCCAAACCCTGGGCAAGTGGGGTGCGAGCAGCGGTCCCTACCTGGTCCTGCCGTTCTTCGGCCCCAGCAGCGTGCGTGACGGCCTCGGTCGCATCCCGGACAGCTACACCAGCGCCTATCCCTATGTGGATGATGTCGCCGTACGCAACAGTGCCTTCGCCCTCAGCACCGTCGACACCCGCGCCGGTTTGCTGCAGGCCGAGCGCCTGATCACCGGCGACAAGTACGTGTTCATTCGCAACGCCTACCTGCAGACCCGTGAGTTCAAGGTCAAGGATGGCCAGGTGGTCGACGACTTCTAGTCCCGGCCCCAATGAAAAAGGCAGCCCAAGGGCTGCCTTTTTTGTAGCCAAAGCGCCTAGCGCATTTCCAGCACCGACAGGCCCAGCAGCTGCTTGCCCGAATCGGTGGCCTGGACCCGCAGGACCTCGGCGTCCGCTTCCAGGCCGGGGAGTTCGGCATGGCTGGAGGGGATGAGCACGGTTACCTTGTCGCCGACCTGCAGGCGGGTGGCGGCCTCGATCTGGAAACCGGTGCTGGACAGATCGACGCAGCGCGCCTCGAAGGAGGCGTCGCCGACCTTCAATACGGCCTGGGAGTCGACGTGCATGCGAATGAAATCGCGCTTTTCACTGTAAGAACGGTCGATGGTACTCATGGCAATCCTACTGCTTGGGAGGATGGAAGGCGGTTTGTTGGAGGTATAAACTCCATAAAGGCACCCTGTAAAGAAATTCCATCCGGTTGGCAAGCTTGAACGCCCCGGTGGATGGGAGTAGTGTCTCCGCCGTGTCGTAATCACCGTGGCCCGTGTCGGATCCTGTCCGCCGGTTTGCCGTTCGGGTGCATGCCTGGATCCTCTATGTCTAATTCGCCTGCCACGCTCTTGATCATTGACGATGACGAGGTGGTTCGCCTCAGTCTCGCCGACTATCTCGAAGACAGTGGCTTCAATGTTCTGCAGGCCAGCAATGGCCAGCAGGGCCTGGAAATGTTCGAGCGCGAACAGCCCGACCTCATCATCTGCGACCTGCGCATGCCGCAGGTCGATGGGCTGACGCTGCTGCGCCGCATCAGCGAGCTGTCCATCGATACGCCGGTGCTGGTGCTGTCCGGCGCCGGCGTCATGAGCGACGTCGTGGAAGCCCTGCGCTTGGGCGCCGCCGATTACCTGATCAAGCCGCTGGAAGACCTGATGGTGCTCGAGCACTCGGTCAACCGCGCCCTGGATCGTGCCCGCCTGCGCCTGGAAAACGATCGCTACCGGGTCAAGCTGGAAAACACCAATCGCGAGCTGCAGGCCAGCCTGAGCCTGTTGCAGGAAGACCAGAACGCCGGACGCCACGTGCAGATGAACATGCTGCCGGTGACGCCCTGGGAAACCGAGGGGCTGAACTTCGCCCACGAGATCATCCCGTCGCTGTACCTGTCCGGCGATTTCGTCGACTACTTTCGCATCGACGAGCACCGCGTCGCCTTCTATCTGGCCGACGTCTCCGGCCATGGCGCCTCGTCGGCCTTCGTGACCGTGCTGCTCAAGTTCATGACCACGCGCCTGCTCTACGAGTCCAAGCGCAACGGCACCCTGCCCGAATTCAAGCCCTCGGATGTGCTCGGCCACATCAACAGGGGTCTACTGGATTGCAAATTGGGCAAGCACGTGACCATGCTGGGTGGCGTCATCGACGAAACCACGGGTACCCTGGCGTACAGCATCGGTGGCCATCTGCCCTTGCCGGTCCTGCATACCCCGGAAGAAACGCGGTTCCTGGTCGGCAAGGGGCTGCCGGTCGGCCTGTTCCAGGAGGCGACCTACAATGACCACCAGATGGATCTGCCCGAGCGTTTCAGCCTGACCCTCTTTTCGGATGGCATCTTCGACCTGCTGCCGGGAGACAATTTGAAAGAGAAAGAACACAGCTTGCCCGACTACGTCCGCCGCGCTGGCGGTACACTGGCAGGCCTGAGCGAAGCCCTGGATCTGGCATCCGTCACCGAGATGCCCGACGATATCGCTTTGCTGGTGTTGAGCAGGAACCTGGCATGAGCACCGGAAAAATCCAATTTGCCGAGCAGGATGGCACCTTCGTCCTGAAGTTTACCGGCGAGGTGCGTCTGACCCTCTGCTCGGCGCTGGACGCGACCATCGAGCACATCTTCTCGTCGCTGAATTTCTCGTCCATCGTCATCGATCTGACCGAGACGCAGAGCATCGACAGCACCACCCTGGGCCTCTTGGCCAAGCTGTCGATCCTGTCGCGGCAGCGCATCGGGCTGCTGCCCATGCTGACCACCAACAACCCGGACATCCTGCGCCTGCTGGATTCCATGGGTTTCGATCAGGTGTTCAATATCGTCGAGACCGTATTGCCTTGCCCGGATTGCCTGACCGACCTGCCACCGCAGGACCAGTCCGAAGCCGAGGTGCGCAGTCGCGTGCTTGAAGCCCATCGAGTGTTGATGGGCCTCAATGAATCCAACCGCAATGCCTTTCGCGATCTGGTCAGTGCCCTCGAAAGGCACTGACCGCGTCAGCTCTTAGCGCTTGCCGGGCAGCAGCACTTCCAGCTTTTCCTGATCGCGCGCGAACTGGCGAATGCCTTCGGCAAGCTTTTCGGTGGCCATGGCGTCTTCGTTGTGCGCCCAGCGGAAGGCCGCCTCGTTCAGCTGCTGCTTGGGCTCACCGCCCTTGCTGTCGGCGGTCAGCACGCGCGGCAGGTCGCCCTGGGCTTCCGACAGCTGCTGCAGCAACTCGGGGCTGATGGTCAGGCGGTCGCAGCCGGCCAACTGCTCGATCTGGTTCAGGTTGCGGAAGCTGGCACCCATCACCACGGTGTCGTAGCCATTGGCCTTGTAGTACTGGTAGATGCGGGTCACGGACTTCACGCCCGGATCTTCGGCGCCTTCGTAGTCACGGCCTTCGGCCTTCTTGTACCAGTCGTAGATGCGACCGACGAAGGGCGAGATCAGGAACACGCCGGCGTCGGCGCACGCGGCGGCCTGGGCGAAGGAGAACAGCAGGGTCAGGTTGGTCTGGATGCCTTCCTTCTCCAGTTGCTCGGCGGCGCGGATGCCTTCCCAGGTGGAGGCGATCTTGATCAGCACGCGATCCTTGCCGATGCCGGCCTTCTCGTACAGCTCGATCAGGCGGTGGGCGCGATCCAGGGTGGCGCTGGTGTCGAAGGACAGGCGCGCGTCCACCTCGGTGGAGATGCGACCAGGGATCAGCTTGAGGATCTCGCCACCGACGGCGACGGCGAAGCGATCGCAGGCCAGGCCGATGTCACCATTGGCGCCGCTGAAGGCGGCCTGCAGGTGTTCTTCGTAGCGGGGCAGGGCAGCGGCCTTGAGCAGCAGCGAGGGGTTGGTGGTGGCGTCGTAGGGCTTGAGGCGGGCGATGGCGTCCAGATCGCCGGTATCGGCGACGACCGTGGTGTATTGCTTGAGTTGTTCCAGCTTGCTCATGGCAGGTCTTTCCTTCGGTTAGCGAATGGACATCGTGGAGACGTGACTCAGTGGCCCCTGAGAAGTTCAGTGGCCTCGTCATACAGGCGCAGCGGTTCAGGGCTGCGATGCAGATCGGTGGACAGCAGTTGACGGAAGCGCCGCGCGCCGGGGAACCCCTGCGCCAGGCCCAGGATATGGCGAGTGACATGGTGAATGAGACCACCCTGTTGCAGGTGCGCCTCGACATAGGGCCGCAACTGCAGCATGACGTCGTGGCGGGTCTGTTGCGGACGGTCGCAGCCGTAGAGCGCCGCGTCCACCTCGGCCAGCAGGTAGGGATTCTGATAGGCCTCGCGACCCAGCATCACCCCGTCGAACACCTCCAGCTGCTCGCGGCAGGTGTCCAGGGTCTTGATGCCGCCATTCAGGATGAACTCGAGATCCGGAAAATCCTGTACCAGCTGCGCAGCCACGTCGTAGCGCAGCGGCGGGATCTCGCGATTCTGCTTGGGCGACAGCCCTTCGAGGATGGCGATGCGCGCATGCACGGTGAAGCTGCGGCAACCGGCCTCGGCGACCTGGCCGACGAAATCCCGCAGGGCGTCGTAGCTGTCCCGCCCGGAGATGCCGATGCGGTGCTTGACCGTCACCGGAATGGCCACGGCATCGCGCATCGCCTTGACGCTGTCGGCCACCCGCTCGGGATAGGCCATCAGGCAGGCGCCGATCATGTTGTTCTGCACCCGGTCGCTGGGGCAGCCGACATTCAGATTGATCTCGTCATACCCCGCCTGCTCACCCAGCCGCGCCGCGGCCGCCAGCTCGGCCGGCACGCTGCCCCCCAGCTGCAGCGCCAGGGGATGCTCGGTTTCGTCATGACGCAGGAATCTCTGGGCGTCGCCATGCAGCAGGGCGCCGGTGGTGACCATCTCGGTATAGAGCAGGGCGTGCTGGGACAGCAGGCGATGGAAATAGCGGCAGTGACGATCCGTCCAGTCCATCATGGGCGCCACGGAAAAGCGGCGGGAAGGCTCAGGGCGCGTGGTTGCTGGGTTTGAGGCGGTTTCGGCAAGCATCTCGGTACGTCTGTGTGGAGCCTGTTCACTACCTTGCAGTCGCTTCGGTAAAGCGGTAGCTGCAAAGGTCGCAAGCGCAAGGAGCATGAGTTGAATCGGAAGGAGACCGCTGGCGGTTCGTAGCCAAAAGAAGGCGGAATGGGCGTCGCGGTCCGGGTCCGCAGCATGCGGAAGTTCAAGGCTGAGTCTATCAGGAAAGCCCAGGCTTCGACGGTAGGCCTAAAGTCGTGGTTGGCATCCTTCGACGTGGTATGCACAAGTTCGTTTTGATCACTGCCAATCTTGTACGGGACATCGCTCACGCAGTCCGCCGCCGCTATGCAGCCGGCACTGCAGAGCGAGTCGGCTACGCTGTTCCGCCGCGCGTACTAATACAACGGCAACCACACCGGCTTCATCTTTTACATGACCGACGCGGCGCAGAAGGAGGAAGACATCGACTCCCTGCGCACCGCATTGCGCTCGGCCAAGGGCCCGGGCAACTTCCGCAACCTCTTCGTCTACGCGCCCAACGGCAAGAAGGACGGCATCCAGTTGATCCCGGTCAGCGAGGTGGCGGCGAAGGACGAGTTCAACTCGATCAAGGGCATCACGCGCGATGACATGCTCGCTGGCCTGCGAATCCCTCCGCAGCTGATGGGCACCGTGCCTCAGAACGCGGGTGGATTTGGCTCGATTAAGGAGGCAGCGGAAGTGTGCGCCGCCAACGAACTGGAGCCGCTGCAGGCGCGGCTGGCTCAGGTCAATGATTGGCTGGGGGAGGAGGTGATCCGCTTCCGGCAGTATGAGTTGCTCAACACTAGAGACTAAGATCTTTGCAAGGATCTAGTCTGTCGCGATAATGATTTTACCCGCTCGGATTTATCAATCTGAACCAAACGCTCAGACAGGCTCACGTTGCTCCAGCATTAATCGCAACTGCCTCGCATCGCGTCGCTCAAGTCGCTGCTTGCGGTTACGCAGTTGCAGACCCAGAGCGTCATCACCTCTGGCCGTTTCTACCGTCTGCGCCTGACGCTCAAAATCCTGAAGGATGAGATCCCATCGCTCGCAGATTGCCCTTTCGCCACCTGTGTCCTGCCGCTTGCGGTAGATGATTGCGGCGCGCACGAAAACGAACGGATCAGGGCAGCGACGGTGTCCTGCAGGCTGACTGAAATAGTCGTGCTCGCGTTGCAGACAATTGTCCAACAGGACCTGCAGGTTGCCGATACCGCTCAGGAAGAAGGACATATTTTTTCCTCGGATGCCCCATTAGGGGCCAGATGATTGCCGCTATTGGCATCGCACCACCGCCGTACAGGCATAGACCATTGCATCTTCGCGGCGCTGGATAAGTTTCGTTGCCAGCCAAGAGAGGAACGGCAAAGACCTGGCCGAAGGGCCGCCAGGGGTTTCGTATCAGCGGTTCAAAGGGTCGCCTGCACCGGCTTGGTCATCGACTTCACCCACATCGACATCTTCATCTTCATCTGCATCCGTCCTTCCTGGAACACCAAGGTCGTCGGGACTTGTCGGTTCAGTAGGATCGGGCTCGACGGCCTGTGCCGATAATTGCTTGAGCTGCTCCTTCCGCGACTGGTTGGCCAAGTGAAGACTGTTGATGGAGCTCTGAAGCACCGACAGTGGAACGGTTGTGCGAGGGCTTACGCCTGGCGGCCCTATTCGGGCCCAGCTACGCATTTCGATAATCATCGGGCTACCTCTCGAGGAGGCCAGAATGGCCTCAGGCATGGGAGGTCGGTCCTAATCTTACGTTCAGTGGCCACTATCACCATCGGTCCGATGAGCAACCAGCGACCGGTCGGGAGGGTAAGTACCAGCGAATCAATCGGCCAAAAGGATGAAATAGGTCTGCGCTGAACCGAGCCTGCAAAGAGTCCGCGGAAGATGAATGATCCGCCAAGTTGGGTGAGCGATGCGGGGCTGCGCGCGCCGTCGTCCCCCCGCCACGCCTGCGG
This sequence comes from Pseudomonas sp. GM_Psu_1, assembly GCF_026544185.1. Taxonomy (NCBI): domain Bacteria; kingdom Pseudomonadati; phylum Pseudomonadota; class Gammaproteobacteria; order Pseudomonadales; family Pseudomonadaceae; genus Pseudomonas; species Pseudomonas sp. GM_Psu_1. The sequence continues at coordinate 248,091 of NZ_JALNUX010000005.1, read as the reverse complement.
GCTAAATGGGTCGCTTTTTCTGCAGCCCTGCACCAGGCGCCGGCCAGCGCCACCACTAGGGCGGGACATGATCACGGCCAGCTAAGTACACCTGCGGATCCCTGCACCACCAATGGCTTTTATTGCTGATCCAGTTCGTTCTCAAGGTCCGCGGCCAGCAGGCACATCGAGCTGATGTCCAGCACCTCCCTTGCGCTCGTTGAAAGGTAAGCGGATCGATTTCGGGTCTTGTCCGTGACGCTGATCCGGATGGCTCCAAGGCTTGACTCCTGTACTGAAAGGTCGACCTGGTAATGCCATGGGAAAAAGCCTTTGACGTAGGCCTTCGTTCTACTGCTTTGCACTTAAGCACCTGTTTGGTAGGCCTATGAATACGGACAGTCTGCGCTTACCAGGCGCGCTTCGTTCAAGCGAGATCGGCTTGAAATACGGCGGAAATTCCAGAGAGGGCTGGGGCGCTGTTACCGCCGTTCCTGAGCCCATCCAACTCGCTACAACCCGCGCCACGCCTGGCCTGCAGCCTTTGTGGGCTACTGTTACGGCACTGTTCCCGCCAGCGTTCCCGTTTTATAAGTATCTGATTTTCATGGATTTAATTTTTTTTTAATCGTAATAGTGAGGTTTGTTACTGGGGAACGGTGAAATTACGCAGCTGGAACAGTAAGACCAATCGCTGGAAGCCGCACAGCACAAGGGCTCCAAGGGCATTAGAGAAAGCGGGAACAGAAATAACGATATCCCCTGGCCTGAACATAAATCGGGGATGGCACCCAATTAGCGCGATAAACGTCCGTCGCTCGCTCTTACGCACCCGCACGTTCACAGACGCTCACGGTCTGGCGTTTAAGCATTGGCTGAGGTGTCGACTAGCAGGCTGGAATGGAGGGTAGAAGAGGGCGAAAAAGAGGGACTTGGAGAGGTCAGTGCTACAAATTTGCTACGAAGCCAAACGGGAGGCTCTAGAAGCCGCGCCAGACGGGCGTTTCAGCTTGAGTCGGCCCGATCCATCATAGGTCGAGCAGAAAGGCCAAGCTGTCTGTAACGCATACTGGATGGGTGGCAGCTTCGAGTACGGACCCAGGGTATCCGGCTCTTGACCACCTTTACACAAGCCTACATGCCAGGCCGTAGCTGCCCTGCAGGCTGAGCGGCTAGCATGCACGTCCAGATCGTCCGACTGTTCAGGTACCCCCGATGTCTCTGTCATCCGAATCCCCGCGCTGGACCTCGCGCATCCTGCTGGTGGATGACGATCCGGCGATCCGCGAGTTGATCTGCGGCTATCTGGCGCGCTTCAGCATCAACGCCCGCGGGGTGGGTGATGGCCTGGAGATGCGCCGGGCGCTGGCGGAGGAGGCCTTCGACCTGGTGGTGCTGGATCTGATGCTGCCGGGAGAGGATGGGCTTTCCCTCTGTCGTTCGCTGCGGCGCGACAGCGGCATTCCCATCCTGATGCTGACCGCCCAGTGCGAGCCGGCGGATCGCATCATCGGCCTGGAGCTGGGCGCCGACGACTATATGGCCAAACCTTTCGAGCCCCGGGAGCTGGTGGCGCGGATCCAGTCGGTGCTGCGGCGGACCCAGGATGGCCGCGTGCCCCAGCGCAAGGCGCCGCGGACCAGTGTCAGCTTCGATGGCTGGAAGCTCGACGGCGTCCTGCACCAGCTGCATTCGCCGGCCGGGGTGATGGTGCCCCTGTCCAATGCCGAGGTACGGCTGCTGTGGGTGTTCATCGAGCAGCCGCGCCAGGTGCTGAGCCGCGAGCAACTGCTCGATGCGACCCGCGGGCGGGCGATCGAGGCTTTCGATCGCAGCATCGATCTACAGGTGTCGCGGTTGCGCAGCAAGCTGGGTGATGACCCGCGGGCGCCGCAGTTGATCAAGACCGTGCGCGGCGAAGGCTATCTGTTCGATGCCAGGCAGATAGGGCACTAGCCGTGCGCCGCCTGGATACCCTGTTCGCCCGCCTGTTCGGGGTCTTTCTGCTGGCCATCCTGCTGGGCCATCTGCTGGCCTTTTTCTGGTTTCGGCATGGCCTCGGCGAGCGACCGCCGCCCCCGCCGCCGCCCATGGAGGGCGAGGCCGGCTTCGATCGGCCACCTCCGCCCGGGCCTTTCCCGCACCGGGAACCCGGCGTGTGGCGGCACATCGAGTGGTTTCTCGGCGGCCCGCTGATCTTCCAGCTGGGCTCGCTGGTGATCGCCGCCTGGCTCGGGGCGCGCCTGTTGACCCGGCCGCTGCGCCAGCTGACCGAGACCGCCGAGCACCTGAGTCACAACCTCGACGGTTCGCCCATTCCCGTCACCGGGCCTTGGGAGACCCGCGAGGCCGCACGGGCGCTCAATCGCATGCACCAGCATCTGCTCGAACAGCTCCAGCAGCGCGGGCGCATGCTCACGGCCATCTCCCATGACCTGCGCACGCCCCTGGCGCGGGTGAAGCTGCGCATCGAGGACATCGACGATCCGCGCCTGCACGCCCGGGTCAGCCAGGACGTGGACGACATGATCGAGTTGCTCGACGGCACCCTGAGGTACCTGCGCGAACAGCACCGCCAGGAGCGCCCCATCCTCTGCGACGTCCAGGCGCTGGTCGAGGCCATGGCCGAAGACGCGGCCGAGGAGGGCGCCCAGGTCGCTGTCCAGGGCAGCTGCCAGCCGCTGAAGGTGGCGCCCATGGCGCTGCGCTCCTGCCTGGGCAATCTGCTGCAGAATGCCCTGCGCTACGCCGGCCAGGCGGAGATCCGCCTGAGCGAGCAGCCGGAGCGGCTGATCATCTCCATCCTCGACCGCGGGCCTGGGATACCAGCCCAATATCGGGAAGCGGTGTTCGAACCCTTTTATCGCCTGGAGGGCTCGCGCAACCGATCCTCCGGTGGGACCGGACTGGGGCTGGCCATCGCCCGGGAAGCGGCGGCGCACATGGGCGGCGAGCTGACCCTCGGCGAAACCCCCGGCGGCGGCCTGACCTGCCAGGTGGTGCTGCCCCGCCCCTGATGTATCGCCCGGCATACAAAGTGACCAAACGGCCGACATCTACCCGGCGGATACTGGGAGGCGCGGAACACTGATGTCCGCATTTCCCGGGAGAGACATCCATGATCAGCGGAATAGGCAGTGGCTACTCCAGCTACTACAGCAGTGCCAGCGCGATCAAAGGCACTGGCGCGACAGCGTCCGGCAGTAGCGTCAGCGGCAGCGAAGATGGTAATCCGTTGAAGAGGCTGTTCGGCAAGCTCGACAGCGATGGCGACGGCTCCATCAGCAAGAGCGAACTCACCACCGCCGCCAGCGCGGCGAGCGATACCCAGACGGATACCGACGAGAGCGGGGATATCGACGTCGACAAGCTGCTCGGCATGCTCGACCAGGATGGCGATGGCAGCGTCGGCGAAAGCGAATTCGCCTCGGCCTTCGCGCCGCCGCCGGGTGGACCCCTGGGGCAGAGGGGCACCGAAGAATCCAGCGATTCCAGCATCGCCGGCCTGGGCGGTTCAGCGCCTCCGCGCATGCCGCCGCCACCGCCACCGCAGGGGGCGAGCGGGCAAGGGGACAGCGAGGCCGATTCCAGCACTCAGGACGCGTCGAGCCCCTACACGCAACTGGTCCAGGCGGTGTTGCGCCAGTACCAGAGCATCGGCAGCAACGGCAGCAGCACTGTCGCGGGCAGCACCTTGAACGTGGCCGCCTGAGCAAAGATTGGCAGCGCAGGGCAGGGCGGCCAGGGGCCGTCCGGTCCATGCACTCAGACGGCACTCGACTTCCTGCACGACTCCGCATGCCTCCAATGGCGCTCACGCGAGCCTTCGGCCAGGTGAATTCCGCGTCGCTCTCTGACGAAGCTCCTCAGCAAATTCTCCAGCTGTTTCAAGATGTTGCCATCACCAGCTGGCCTTGGATTCTCACGAAAACGTTATGATATAACGTGCGACTTCATTGGCTTGGCCGATGCCCAGCTATCGGCGGCGGGTATCGGCGCTTTCGCTCTGCTAAGGACTGTCATGCCTGTATCCCGCTCCCTTCGCCTGGTGCTGACCGCTTCGGCCCTGGCGACCCTAGTCGCCTTCGTGCCACCGCTGTCCAGCGCTGAAGAACGCGTCTTCGACGTAGTCGGCCCTTTCGAGATCGGTGGGCTGGACCCGTCGATTTCCGGTTTCGTCTTCCAGCGCATGCAGATCACCGAGACCCTGCTCGAAGCCGATGCCCAGGGTAAGCCGATTCCCGGACTGGCAGAGCGCTGGACCGAATCGGCGGATGGCCTGACCTGGCGACTCGCCCTGCGCCAGGGGGTGAAATTCCATGACGGCAGCGCGCTCACGGCCAAGGCCGCGGCGGCTGCCCTCGATGCGGCGCGGGGCAAGCCGGGGGTGCTCAAGCAGGCGGGCATCGAGTCGGTCATCGCCGAGGGCAACGAAGTGGTGATCCGGCTGGCGAAACCCTTCAAGCCCCTGCTGGCACTGCTGGCGCATTCCTCCACCAATATCCTGGCGCCGGCCGCCTATGACGCCGAAGGCAAGGTGCAGAAGATCATCGGCACGGGGCCGTACCGGCTGACCCTGCTGGAACCGCCGCAGCGCCTGGCCGCCGAACGTTTCGAAGGCTACTGGGGCGCCAAGCCGGAGATCGCCCGGACAACCTACCTGGCCGCCGGCCGCGGTGAGACCCGCACCCTGATGGCCGAGAGCGGCGATGCCGAGCTGGTGTTCCAGCTCGACCCGCCCAGCATCGCCCGCCTCAAGCGCTCCAGCAGCCTAAAGGTGCTGATCGAGCCAGTCCCGCGGGTGGTGTTGCTGACCCCGAACTCCGGCGCTGGTGCCACGGCGCCGGTCGAGGTCCGGCAGGCGCTCAGCCTGGCCATCCAGCGCGACGGCGTCGCTGCCGCCGTGTTGCGGGCGCCGGGTACCGGGGCGACCCAGTTGTTCGCGAAGAACGTGCCCGCCTGGCACGACCCCGCGCTGGCGCCGCTCGCCTACGATCCGGCGGCGTCACGCAAGCTGCTGGCGGGGCAGGGCTGGACCCCCGGCGCCGATGGCATCCTGCAAAAGGACGGCACGCCACTCAGGCTCAAGCTGCTGACCTACTCTGATAGACCCGAGCTGCCGCTGATCGCCACCGCCCTGCAGGCGCAGTTGCGCGAGGTGGGTGTGGACGTAGAGGTCGCGGTGCAGAACTCCAGCGCCATCCCGGCCGCGCACAACGATGGGTCGCTGCAACTGGCGCTCTATGGCCGCAACTTCGCCTTGGTGCCGGATCCCCTGGTCACTTTGCTCAATGACTTCAGCCATGGCGGCGCCGAATGGGGGCCGCTGGGCTGGCAGAACCCGGCCTTCGACCAGGCCCTGGCCACGCTGCTGGCCAGTGATGATCCGGCCGAGCAACAGCGCCAGCGCTATGCCGCCATGGCCCAGGTGCAAAAGGATCTGCCGGTGATTCCGGTGGCCTGGTACCGCCAGACGATGGCCGTCTCCAATGCCGTCGAAGGCGCTGCCATCGATCCCTTCGAGCGTACCTTTGGCCTGAGCACGCTGCGGTGGGCCCAATGACCCGGCTGCTCGCCTTTCGCCTGCTGCAGGCGGTCCTGGTCGCCCTGCTGGTTGGCGGTCTCACCTTCCTGTTCATGAACCTGCTGCCGGGCGATGCCGCCTACCGCATCGCCGCCGGACGCTACGGCTATGACCTGGTGGATACCGCCGCGGCCGAGGCGGTGCGGGCCGAGCTGAATCTGGATCAACCGTTGCTGTGGCGTTTCTTCGCCTGGATCGGCGATCTGCTGACCCTGGATCTCGGTCATTCGCTGGTCTCCGGCAAGCCGGTGATGGACGTCGTCGCCCACGAACTGGGCAGCTCCATCCGTTTGGCCATCGGCGCCGTGTGCCTGTCGCTGCTGCTGGGTCCGCCGCTGGGCGTGATGGCCGGTCTGCGCCCGGGCGGCCTGCTGGACCGCGGCCTGCTGGTGCTGACCACGGCGATCCGCGCACTGCCGCAATTCGTCCTGGGCGTGATCTTCGTGCTGCTGTTCGCCATCTCCTGGCAACTGTTTCCGGCGGCCGGCCACGGTACCTTCTGGCACAGCGTCCTGCCCACGCTGACCCTGGCGCTGGGACTGGCCGCGGTGTCGTCGCGGGTCGCCCGAGATGCCACGGTGGAGGTGGCCGCATCCGCCTACTACCGCTTCGGCCGCCTCAAGGGCCTGAGAGGCGCTGGCGTCTTCCTCCGCCATGGCCTGCGCAATATCGGCGTGCCGGTGGTGACCTACCTGGGCGTGCAGCTGGTGTATCTCATCGAAGGCGTGGTGGTGGTGGAGACGCTGTTCGCCTGGCCGGGCATCGGCCACGGCCTGGTCCACGCCATCGTCCAGCGCGACGTGCCCATGGTGCAGGGCACCGCCCTGGCGATGGGGCTGCTGTTCGTCATCCTCAATACCCTGGTCGATCTTGCCAACCACCTGATCGATCCGCGTGGGAGAGCCTCATGAATCTCGACGCTACCGTCGCTTCGGCGGCGCCTCCGGTCAAATCCTCCGCGCGTGGGCTCGGCCTGGGTCTGCTGGCGGCCCTGATTGCCTTCGCCATCCTCACGCCGCTGCTCTGGCCGGGCGACATCGCCCGCCAGGACTATGAGGCGATCCTCGCGGCGCCCAGCAGCGCCTATCCGCTAGGCACCGATCACCTGGGTCGCGACATGCTGGCGCGGCTGGCGGTCGCCGTCCGCTTCTCGCTGGGCCTGGCTTTCATCAGCGTCTGCACCGCCGCCATTCCCGGCGTGCTGCTGGGCATCCTGGCCGCCTGGAAGGGCGGGCTGGTCGACAAGCTGCTGGGCGGCCTGGCCGAGCTGTTCCTGGCCCTGCCGGGCCTGCTGCTGGTGCTGCTGATCGTCGCGGTGTTTCCCGGCTCCTTCGTCGCCCTCTACAGCGCCGTTGCCCTGGTGCTCTGGGTGGAGTACTTCCGCATGACCCGGGCGCTGGCGCGCACCGTGCTGGCCTCGCCGGCGGTGGCCGCCAGCGGGCTGCTGGGCTTCGGTCCCGTCTACATCGTCCGCCGCCATCTCTGGCCGCAGCTGGCGCCGGTACTCCTGACCATCGCCGCCTTTGGCGCGGCTTCGACCATCATGGCCATCGCCGCTCTGGGCTTCGTCAGCATCGGCGTACGCCCGCCCACCGCCGAGCTAGGGCTGATGATCACCGAGTTGCTGCCCTATTACGCCGAGGCACCGCGGGTGATCGCCCTGCCGATCCTGGCGATCTTCCTGACCGTGCTGTCGCTGCTGCTCATCACCGGAGGCCGCAAGCCATGACCGCCTTGCTCACCACCACGGCGCTGGAGATCCGTACCGCTGATACCCAGCTGGTGGAACCGCTGTCCATCCGCCTGGCGCCGGGTCAGGTGTTGTCGATCATCGGCGAGACCGGCTCGGGCAAGAGCCTGTTCGCCCAGGGCGTCGTCGGCAATCTGCCAGCGGGGCTAGAGGCCCACGGGCAGATAGGCCTGGCGGACGGCTTCAGCGAAGAAGGCCGCCAGAGCGGTCGCCGGACGCATTGGGGCAGGGGGCTCGCGGTGCTGCCCCAGGAGCCCTGGCTAAGCCTGGACCCGACCATGCGGGCGCTGTCCCAGGTCGCCGAGACCTATACCCAGGTGGTGGGCATCGGTCGGACCGAAGCCCGCGACAGGGCCAGCGCGGATCTGGCGCGGCTGGGCCTGGCCGGCGCCGAGCGCAAGTATCCCTTCCAGCTGTCCGGGGGCATGGCCCAGCGCCTGGCCTTCGCCGCCACCCATGCCGGCGGCTCGCCGGTGCTGATCGCCGACGAGCCCACCAAGGGGCTGGATCGCGACCGCATCGACGAGGTCATCGACCTGCTCAAGGCCATGCTCGCCGAAGGCGGCAGCCTGCTCATCATCACCCACGACCTGGAAGTGGCGCGCCGGCTGGGTGGCGAGGTGATGATCATGCTCAAGGGACGGGTCATCGAAGCCGGTCCGGCCGAGCAGGTGCTGGGCCAGCCGCAGCATGCCTATACCCGCCAGCTGCTGGCCGCCGATCCCGCGCGGTGGCCAAGACGTCCGTCGCGGCCCCTTACCGGCGAAGCCGTGGTCGCGGTGGAAGGGCTCGCCGCCCAGCGCGGTGGCAGGCAGCTGTTCGAGGAGTTGTCCTTTACCGTCCGGCCCGGGGAAATCCTCGGCGTGACCGGGCCGTCGGGCTGTGGCAAGTCGACCCTGGGCGACATCCTGCTCGGCCTGGCCACACCCGGCGCCGGGACGATCCGCCGTCAGCCGGGGCTCGGTCGCTTCGCCTTTCAGAAGCTGCACCAGGATCCGGTGGCCGCCTTCGCGCCTTCGGTGACCATCCGCCAACTGCTAACGGATCTGGTGCGACTGCATCGGCTGGATGCGACGCGCATCGGTCGGCTGATGCAGCGCCTGCGCCTCGACGAGCGCCTGCTGGATCGACTGCCCGGCAACATTTCCGGCGGTGAGCTGCAGCGCTTTTCCCTGCTGCGGGTGCTCCTGCTCGATCCGGCGCTGATCTTTGCCGACGAACCCAGCTCGCGGCTGGATCTCATCACCCAGAAGGAGATGATCGAGCTGCTGGTTGAAACCGCCGATGAATCTGGAACCGCCATCCTCCTGGTCAGCCATGACGAGGACCTGGTGAATGCCGTCGCCGATCGGCGTATCCATCTGGCAGATCCGGCGCTTGCGCGGAGTCTGGTGGATCGGCAATCCCGTTCCAGGGTGATGGAGGTGGTCTCCACCGCTCAGGAATAGGGTTTTCGCCGGCATCCCTCGGCGCCGGCTTCACCCTCCCAGCCAAGAGCGCCTCCTGACACCCGGCGGCCACAGTCGCGTGTTGCGTGCAACGGCCGTGGCTAACAGCCCTGGGTAGCGGGCAGGAGGTGGCCACACCCTGCTTCGAGCGCCGCAGATTCAACTTGGTATTACTTTATTGCAAGTTGCCGGTAATGCGCTTTGGGTCAGTTTGAGCGGAATCTCGGTTGGCGGCACAACCACTGGGCGACTTGATCTAGGTTTTTCGTCGACCTTTGTTTGGTTGGGGCGTCCACTGCGAAGTTCGTAAGTTTCCGCTGTTCAATTAAGGCATTCTTATAATACGTCCGCTTTTTATCGTCAGTGCTAGTTGGTTGTCAGCGGCTGTTGGCGCTAAAAGCCTTGGTGTCTCAAATTTCCAAATTTGAATTTTGAGTGAAAGAGCGCCTTATTACTTGACTCATGCTGAAAAGAAAAAGCAGCATTATGCATCCCGTGTAGACATGCCCCTGTTGCCAATCGACTGCAAGGCGGTGTTCGTACAAGAGAACGCTCTAGCAATGAAGTTCATGTGACGACTGATTTCTACACCCTTGGTTGGGCAAGAGTACGAAAGTTTATGTGGCCCAGTTTGGCAAGGGCCTCAAGTTCTAGCGAAGGCTTGAATAAGTCAGCCTGCAACTCCGCTTTTTGGCGCTAAGGAACTGATGATTCTTATATCCGCAGTCTTTTCTTTCTGGTAGTCGATTCGCCAGCGCCATGACCTGATTTCAGAGTCCGTACTGGGGAGTGCGGACTCTCTTCAACGCGCATATCAAGCCACGCCGGTGCGGCTCTGCTTTCCGGCGCGCGTCTGGCTGCGCGTCTTCAACCACTAGTAGTCGCCGACAATGAATAGGGGAAGTTATGCAAAGCTCGCGTTATCAGAAAGGAGCTATATCCAATAGCCCTTTGACCAGTTTCAGCCGATTCTTCGGCCCCTGGACGCTTGGGGTCGTGGGCGGCTGTACGCTGCTGCTTGGCTGCAAGGCAGCCTTCGCCGAGGGCTTGGTTGACGACAGCAAACTGGTGCTGACGGTACGCAACTTCTACTTCAACAGTGACCGCGCCAACGGACGGGCGAACCAGGAAGACTGGACTCAGGGTTTCCTGCTGGACTATCAGTCAGGGTTCACGCCGGGCCCGGTGGGGGTCGGGGTCGATGCCTTCGGTTACCTGGGCCTCAAGCTCGATGCCGGCCCGGGGCGCCGTGGCACCGGTAACTTGCCCGTCCATGCCGGGAACGAGCCGGCTGACGAATATTCCCGTGCCGGCGCTGCGCTGAAGCTGCGTCTGGGCAATACCGTGGTGCGCTATGGGCAACAGGCGCCCACGGCGCCGGTGTTCGCCATCAGCACCAGTCGCCTGCTGCCGCAGACCGCCACGGGTTGGAGCCTGCTCAGTAACGACGTGACGGATCTGTTGCTGGAGGCAGGGCATTTCACCTCTTCCACCGATCAGGTCAGCACCAACCGCAACGGGGATCTCTGGGCCGGATACGCACGGCAGCGCGCCGATCACATCGATTTCGCCGGTGGCAAGTACAGCCCGGTCAAGGGCGTCAGCCTGTCGCTCTATGCGGCGCAGCTGGATGACATCTGGAACCAGTACTACGGCAACCTGAATCTGGTGAAGGCGCTGTCCGGCACCCAGGCGCTGACCTTCGATGCGAATCTCTATCGTACGCGGGATACCGGAGCGGCCAAGGCGGGTCCCATCGACAATACCTCCTATAGCCTGGCCACCGCCTTCAGCCAGGGGCCGCACACCTTCACCCTGGGCTGGCAGCAGATCCATGGTGATACGCCGTTCGACTATGTGGCCCTGGGCGACAACGACCGCCTCGGCGGCGGTATCTTCCTGGCCAACGCCGTCATGCTCTCCGATTTCAATGCCCCGGGCGAGCGCTCCTGGCAGGCGCGCTACGATCTCAACTTCAAGACGCTCGGCGTGCCCGGCCTCAGCCTCATGACCCGCTACCTTGAGGGCAGTGGTATCGATGGCCGTGATCTGCCGGCCAACAGTGCCTATCGCGGGCTCTATGGCGCCGACGACCACGAGCACGAAGTCGACCTGGAGGGTCGCTACGTGCTGCAGTCGGGCGCGGTCAAGGGGCTGTCGATCCGGGTCCGCCAGGCCTGGCACCGCGGCTCGCCGTCCACCGGCGGTTCGGTCAATCAGCTACGGGTCATTCTCGACTATCCGCTGCAATTGCTCTGACGCTACCGTCCTCCAAATGGACGCCGCAACCGCTGGCAAGCGGTTCGCGGCCGTCCGTCGCCCCTGGCTTAAGGGGGCACCGCTGCGCCGATATCCCTAATAGTCATTTTATCAGGGATACCCACCCATGAATCTTCGCAGCCTGAACGTCGCGCCCCGCGCCGTGCTGTTCTTTTCCGTGATCGTCCTGATCGTCTTCGCCCTCGGCGGCGTCGCCGTGGTGCAGATGGGCAAGCTGTACGATGCGGAACAGGAGGTGGAGACCAACTGGCTGCCGGGCAACCAGCTGGCGGCGAAGATGAGTGGCGGATTGCTGCGGCTGCGCCTGGAAAGCCTCAGGGCCACCACCACGCCGGATCCGCAGCTGCGGGCCCAGACCGTCGCGGCCTTCCCTGGCTATCGCGAGGCCTTCTTCACCGCGGTCAAGGACTACGAAAGGACCGTGGCCGACGCTGAAGATCGCCAGCTGTACGCCGCCGTGGTCAAGGGCGCCGAAAGCTACCGGACACTGCTGGATACCTTCGAACCCAAGCTGCGCGCGGGCGACAACGAAGGCGCCATCGCCCTGATCAACACCTCGATCCGTCCGCTCACCAACGCGCTGGAAAAGACCATCGCCGAGCTAAACGCTTTCAACGAGCGCGGTGCCAAGGCCGCTGGGCAGGCGGCCGGCGCCACCTATGCCAACGGCCTGCTCTGGGTCTATGGGCTGATCGGCCTGACCATAGCGGCCACCGTCGTGCTGGCCGCGCTGCTGATCCGCAGCATCACCCTGCCGGTGGGCGAAGCCCTGCGCATCGCCCAGCGGATCGCGCGCAAGGACCTCACCGAGCGCATCACCGTGGTCGGTCGTGACGAGGCTGCGGGGATGTTGCAGGCGCTGGCCCAGATGCAGGGCAATCTGCGCGACACCGTTTCCCATATCGCCGACAGCTCGACCCAGCTGGCGTCCGCAGCGGAAGAAATGACCGCGGTGATCGATGAAGCCGGGCGCGGTTATGTGCGGCAGAACGACGAGGTCAATCAGGCTGCCAGCGCCGTGACCGAGATGAGTTCGGCGGTGGAGGAGGTCGCGCGCAACGCCGCCGATGCGGCCAGCACCTCGCTGCATACCCAGACCCTGACCAGCGATGGCCTGGACAAGGTCACCTGCACGGTCCAGTCGATCGAGGCACTGGCGCAGAACGTGGCCAGTACCAGCGAGCAGATCCAGGCCCTGTCCTCCCGTGCCCAGGACATCAACGCCGTGGTCGAGGTCATTCGCGGCATCGCCGAGCAGACCAATCTGCTGGCGCTGAACGCCGCCATCGAGGCGGCCCGGGCGGGCGAGCAGGGCCGTGGCTTCGCCGTGGTCGCCGACGAGGTACGGGCGCTGGCCCATCGTACCCAGCAGTCGACTCGCGAGATCGAGCAGATGATCGGCGCCATCCAGAGCGATTCGTCGCTGGCCGTAAAGGCCATGGCCGAAAGTCAGCAACTGGCGGGCGAGTCCACCTCGGTCGCCCAGTTGGCCAATGTGTCCCTGGAACAGATCGCCGCATCCATCTCCCAGATCAACGACCGCAATGCGGTCATTGCCACCGCCGCCGAGGAGCAGGCCCAGGTGGCCCGCGAAATCGATCGCAACATCACAAGCATCCGCGACCTGGCGACCCAGAGCGCGACCGGAGCCACCCAGACCGCCAGCGCCAGCGCCGAGGTCTCCAAGCTCGCCACCGGACTGAATCGCGTGGTGCGGGAATTCGCCGTCTGACCTGGCAACTTCGCGCCGTTCCCGCCGAGCCTGGGCGAGAACGGCGCGACGCCTCCCGCTGCATCTTTGACTCGGTCACCCATGCCGCAATAGCCTGACTACTACCCGCCGTGCGGCACTCCTCCAGGCGGCGGCAGGGCCTCTGGCACGCCCGCTCGGCGCTGGCACACCCGCCAGACTGTCTTTAGTATCCCGTTACATCGCCTCTGGCATCCGGTAGAGAACGAATCGGCGCTTGGCCTGCCTAAACAGTGTCCAATCAACCCGGAGTCCTACCATGAACGCGAAGAAAATCTCTGCCCTGATGTTTGCTGGTCTGATCGCCGCCAGTGGCGCTGCCTTCGCCACCGAAGGTGCAGGCAATCCGCCGAAGGCCAACAGCGCCGGTATGGGCACCCCGGCGGGTCAGAAGACCGGTGAAGGCGCAGGCGCCGCTACCGGTGCTGGCAAGACCACGCTCAACGAGCAGGGCCAGAAGCAACAGCAGTAAGGTCGAAGGGTCGCTGGCACCGCCGGCGACCCTGAACCTGCGTCTAGAATGGAACTTTACAGGCCCCTTGTGTCCAAGGGAGCCGAGCGTGTGGGTACAGGGGTCAGATGGTGAGTGCGGAACAGAGCAAGGTTGTCCTGGTCGTCGAGGATGAGCCGCAGATTTTGATGATTCTTGCGGATTATCTTTCCGAACTGGGCTACACCGTCCTGCAAGCCCCCTCGTCGCTCGAAGCCTTCCGGATCCTGGCCGGGCGGCCACGGCTGGATCTGCTGATCACCGATTTTCGTCTGCCCGACGACGTGTCCGGCGTGATGATCGCCGAGCCGGCGCTCAAGCTGCGCCCCGACCTCAAGGTCCTCTTCATCAGCGGCTATCCCGCCGAAATCATCGACACCGGTTCGCCGTTGCTGGGCAAGGTCCCGCTGCTGACCAAGCCTTTCTCGCTCGAGCGTCTCCACCTCCAGGTGCAGAAGCTGCTCGGCGCCTGATCCTCGCTATAGCCACAGATCGTTTTCCTGCCTGGGCAGTCTATTGATCAGGTGCGACCAGTCCGGTCGCCTCAGGTTGGAGACATCGGCGTCCATGGCTATCAAGCATTTCGATCATCACGAAGCGATCTCGTCTGCCGTTCCGGCTGAACAGGGTTTTGAAGCGGTCATCGCCGTCAAGGCGCGGCGCGATGACGCCCGCCCGACCTTTCACAAGGTCGCCACCGAACGGCATTTCGATCTGGCCTCCGAGGCGGAAGAAGCCGCTGATGCCGCGCTCAATCGGGTGACGGAAATCGGCGAGAACGATGAGCTTCTCTGGGACGAGCAGGCCGTCTGATGAAGAGAGACCAGGAGCAGGGCGAAGAACCTCGACAGACCCAGGAATCCACTCCGGAAGATCCGGAGCTGAGTCGTGAAGAAGAGGAGGATGTCGGCGAGAGTCAGCTGCCTCGCGCGGTGGTTCTCCACGAGATCATCCGCACCCAGGGTGATCATGAACTGGAGCGGACGATCGCGGCGTTGTTCTGGTCGGCACTAGCGGCCGGTTTGACCATGGGCCTGTCGTTGATGGCGATGGGATTGCTCAATGCCAACCTCCCCGAGGGTGGCTACAGCAAGGTTATTGCCAGCTTTGGCTATTCGGCCGGCTTTCTGGCGGTGATCCTGGCTCGTCAGCAGCTCTTCACCGAAAACACGCTTACGGCAGTCCTGCCGGTGATGAGCGAACCAACGCTGCACAACTTTGGCCGTCTGGCCAGGCTGTGGAGCATCGTGTTGGTGGGCAACCTGATCGGTACCATCTTGGTGGCCTATGTGGTACTCCACCTGCCGCTGTTCGACGCCAAGACCGACGCGAAATTTCTGGAAATCGGCACCCATGTCATGGAGAACGACGCCTCGGCGATGTTTGCCAAGGGCATAGTGTCGGGCTGGATGATCGCTACCATGGTCTGGATGCTGCCAGCAGCAGAGAACGCCAGGATCTGGATCATCGTGCTCATCACCTACCTGATGGCCCTGGGTGACTTCACCCACATCGTGGTGGGTAGCGTCGAGGTGGCCTATCTGGTCTTCGCAGGTGAGGCGAGCTGGAGCGATTTCCTGCTGACCTTTGCCGGACCGACCTTGGCCGGTAACATCGTCGGCGGTAGCCTGATCTTCGCGCTGATCAGCCACGCCCAGGTGCGTAGCGATACCTGAACGCAAAAGGGCCGGCAAATTGCCGGCCCTTCGCAGTGATCAGGTAGCTGCCGCGATCACTCGTCGTCGTTCAGCTGACCCATGGCGGTGGTGTTGAAGCCACCGTCGACGTAGAGGATCTCGCCGCTGATGCCCGACGCCAGGTCGGAGCAGAGGAAGGCGCCGGCATTGCCGACTTCGTCGATGGTCACATTGCGACGCAGGGGCGTCTGACGCTCGTTGGCGGCCAGCATCTTGCGGAAGCTCTTGATGCCCGAGGCGGCCAGAGTGCGGATGGGACCGGCGGACACGGCGTTGACGCGGGTGCCTTCCGGGCCGAGGCTGCCGGCCAGGTAACGGACACCGGCCTCGAGGCTGGCCTTGGCCATGCCCATGACGTTGTAGTTGGGCATGGTGCGCTCGGCGCCCAGGTAGGACAGGGTCAGCAGGCTGCCGTTACGGCCGCGCATCATCTCGCGACCGGCCTTGGCCAGGGCGACAAAGCTGTAGGCGCTGATGTCGTGGGCGATCTTGAAGCCGTCACGGGTGGTCACGGCGGTGAAGTCGCCGTCCAGCTGGTCGCCCGGGGCGAAGCCGACCGAGTGGACGATGCAGTCCAGACCATCCCACTTCTTCGCCAGCTCGGCGAACACGGCTTCGATCTGGGCGTCGTCGGCAACGTCGCAGGGGAAGCACAGCTCGGGATTGGAACCCCAGCCCGCGGCGAATTCTTCGACGCGACCCTTGAGCTTCTCGTTCTGGTAGGTGAAGGCCAGCTCGGCGCCTTCGCGGTGCATGGCCGCGGCGATGCCGGAGGCGATGGACAGCTTGCTGGCGACGCCGACGATGAGAACGCGCTTACCGGCGAGAAATCCCATGGTTTTTTCCTCTTCTGTGTTGATTCCCGGGCAGCAGCCTTGGGCTGAGGTCCGGGTTGGGCAGGGCTCTGTGCAGGTCAGAGCGAGATCTTGGCCTGACTCCGCTAGGGGTCAGGCACGGGTGGGGCGGTAAGGTAGCAGGTCGATACCCGGGACAAAAGCGCTGGTTGACCGCTGCAGTGAGCGGTCGCGCCTCAGTTGAGGAACAGCGTCAGGGTCTGACCGGGGGTCAGGGCGGAGGCGATGCGCGGATTCCAGTCCTGCAGCGCCTGCACGCCGATGTTGTAGCGCTTGGCGATCTGGTAGAGCGAATCGCCGGCCTTGACCCGGTAGTAGGTGGGCGCGGCCTTGGCGGTCTTGGTCGTCTTGGCGGCGGCCTGGGTGGTCTTGACGGTATAGGACGCCGGCATCGCCACGGCGGTGGCGGTGCTGCTGCCCGTGCCGTGCAGCTTCAGGGTCTCGCCGACCTTGAGGCCGCGCTTGCCGAGATCGTTCCAGCGCTTGAGGTCGGCCAGTTCCACCTCGTTGGCCCGGGCGATGGACCAGAGGCTGTCGCCGGTCCGCACCTTGTAGGTGCGCACCACGGGCTCTTCGGCCACGGCGATGGTTTCCAGCGGGGTGGTGGTCTTGCCGGTCTCGCGCCGCGGGATCATCAATTCCCGGCCTGCGGACAGGCGGCTGCTGCTGCTGAGCTTGTTGAGGGCGGCGAGCTGCTCGACGCTCACGCGATTGCGCTTGGCCACGCTGCGCATGGTATCGCCGCGGCGCACCCGGTATTCCTGCCACTGCACCACGGCGTCGGGGGTGATGTTGGGCAGGGTCGCAACCAGGCGCTTGGCCTTTTCCGCCGGCACCAGCAGGTGCTTGGGGCCGTCCATGGTGACGCGCTGGGTGTAGGCGGGATTCAGGCGATAGAGTTCGTTTGCATCCAGGTCCGCAAGCTCGGCCACCCGGGCCAGGTCCAGGTGCTGCTTGATGTCCACCACTTCGAAGTAGGGCTCGTCCGGGATGGATTCCAGGGCCAGGCCGTAAGCGTCCGGGTTGCGCACGATCTGGGAGACGGCGAGCAGCTTGGGCACGTAGTCCTGGGTTTCCGGCGGCAGCGACGACAGATTCCAGTAGTCGGTGGGCAGGCCCAGCGACTGGTTGCGCTCGATGGCGCGGCTGACCGTGCCTTCGCCGGCGTTGTAGGCGGCCAGCGCCAGCAGCCAGTCGCCGCCGAACATGTCGTGCAGCTTGCTCAGGTAATCCAGGGCGGCATTGGTCGAGGCGGTGATGTCGCGGCGACCGTCATAGAAGCGGGTCTGGCGCAGATTGAAGTACTTGCCCGTAGTGGGGATGAACTGCCACAGCCCGGAGGCGGCGCTGCGTGAGAGGGCATTGGGGTTGAAGGAGCTTTCCACCACCGGCAGCAGGGCCAGTTCCAGCGGCATGTTGCGCTCTTCCAGGCGCTCGACGATGTAATGCAGATAGGGCGCACCACGACTGCAGGACTGCGCGAGGGCGGCTTCGTGGCTGGCGTACCAGAGGCGCTGGCGATCGATGCGCGGGTTGGTGCCGTTGTCGCCGGCGCCCTGCAACTGATAGCCGTCCCGTACCCGGTCCCAGATGTCGCCACTGGTCGCTGCCGCGGTCGGCGCCTTGCGCAGCCATTCCGGCGGGCGCTGGATCTTGCTGGGCGTCATGTGCAGATCGGCCTGGTAGGCACGATTGTCGGGCTGCTGATTGCTCTGACAGCCGGCGAGGAAGACGGCGAGGCAGAGCGCCGAGACTTTGAAGGAGGTGGCCAGCACGTCTATTTCGCGGGTTTTCGGCGTCGCTGGCGGCATCGGTCTGGGCTTTCCGGGAGCTGAAGGATGGGCGATTCTAGGAACCGCATCCCGGGGGGTCAAGGAACAACCCCTTGGCCTGTGACCTGTACGACGACCGAAAACCCTGGGTTTCAGCGCTCTGGCAGGATCTGGGCAATAGGTGTCAGAACGTGTCCTTCCAGCCGCGCAAGGCGGCGAAATAGGTATCCTCCGACGCCTCGGCCGGCACCGCGCGTTCTTCCTGCAGGCGTTGGCGCACGCTGCTTTCGCCGGTTCTCAGGAAGGGGTTGATCTGGCGTTCGCGGCCCAGGCTGGAGGGCAGGGTGGGGCGCTCGGCGTTCCTGAGTCGCCGGGTCTCGGCCAGGGCCTCCCGGACCGCGACATTGTCCGGCTCCACTGCCTCGGCGAAACGCAGGTTGTTCAGGGTGTATTCATGGCCACAGTAGATTTCGGTGGCGTCCGGCAACTCGGCCAGGCGCTGCAGCGAGCCGAGCATCTGGCTGGGCGTGCCTTCGAAGAGGCGGCCACAGCCGGCCGAGAAGAGGGTATCGCCGCTGAACAGCAGGGGCCGCTCGCCAGGGACATGGAAGGCGATATGGCCGGCGGTATGGCCAGGCACGCGCAGGACTTCGAAGCGCGTACCCAGCACCTCCAGTTGCTGGCCGTCGGTGAGCGGCAGATCGACCGCGGCGATGCGTTCGTCGGCTGGCGCGCTGACCCGGGCGCCGCTGCGCTGCTTCAGGGCGGCGATGCCACCGGTGTGGTCGTTATGATGGTGGGTGATCAGGATGTCGGAGAGGCGCCAGTCCGGATGGGCGTCGAGCCAGGCCAGGACGGGGGCGGCATCGCCGGGATCGACCACGACCGCCTGTCTTGTCGCGGCGTCCTTGATCAGCCAGATGTAGTTATCGTTGAAAGCGGGCAGCGGAAGGATGTCGAACATGGATGGGCTCTCTGGTCGGACGGCTGGCCCCTAGGGTAGCAGTCGGTGGAAGGGCTTAGGCTTCAGTATGAGAGGACCAGACGATGCACGATGAATTCTCCGCCCAGGTCGATCCGCGCTGGCTGAAATTGATGAGCTCGGCACGGGAATGGCTGGCCGGCCCGCTGGGCCAGTTGCTGCTGGAGCAGGAGCGGGTGCTGATCGACGAAGAGCTCAAGCGTCACTTTGGCAGCTATCTGATCCATTACGGTCCGCACCCCGAGGCGCCGGCCAATTGCGGCCAGCTCCGCCATGCGGTGCGCATCGGTCCGCCGCTGGGGGATGTCGACATCGTCTGCGAGGAGGGCGCCTGGCCGCTGGGTGAGCACGCCGCCGACGTGGTCCTGCTGCAGCACGGTCTCGATTTCTCCCTGGCGCCCCATCGGCTGTTGCGCGAAGCGGCTCTGAGCGTGCGCCCGGGCGGCCACCTGGTGGTGGTGGGCATCAACCCCTGGAGCCTCTGGGGCATGCGCCACTACCTGGCCCGGGATGCCCTGCGCAAGGCCCGTTGCTTTGGCCCCAGCCGGGTCGGCGACTGGCTCTCGGTACTGGGCTTCGCGCTGGAGAAACGTCGCTTCGGGTGTTATCGTCCGCCGCTTTCATCCCCCAAGTGGCAGCAGCGGCTGGCCTGGATGGAGCAGGGCGAGGCCGAACCCAACTGCGAACAGGCGGCGGGGGCGGGCTTCTATCTGCTGTCGGCGCGCAAGCTGATGTTCGGCCTGCGCCCCGTTCCCCAGGCGCGCAAGGAACCGCGTGGCAAGCTGGTGCCCATGCCGGTGGCCAAGATCAGCCGCCGCGAATCGAGTGAATCCAATGAGTGACGATATCGTCGAGGTCTTTACCGACGGCGCCTGCAAGGGTAATCCCGGCCCGGGCGGCTGGGGTGCCTTGCTGAAATTCAAGGGTGCGGAGCGCGAGCTCTGGGGTGGTGAAGCCAACACCACCAACAACCGCATGGAGCTGATGGCGGCCATCCAGGCGCTGGCGGCGCTCAAGCGCCCCTGCCAGATCCGCCTGACCACCGACTCCGAGTACGTGATGAAGGGCATCACCCAGTGGCTGGTGAACTGGAAGAAGCGCGGCTGGCAGACCGCCGCGCGCCAGCCGGTGAAGAATGCCGAATTGTGGCAGGCCCTGGACGAGCAGGTTCAGCGCCATCAGGTCGAGTGGCGCTGGGTGCGCGGCCATACCGGCCATCCCGAGAACGAGCGGGCCGACCAGTTGGCCAACCGCGGTGTCGATGAAGTCCGGCAGGCCAAGCAGGCCGCCAAGGCGTAACCAGCCAAGAGGTTAGCGATGAGATACGTAGTTCTGGATACCGAAACCACCGGCATGCCGGTGACCGATGGCCATCGAATCATCGAGATCGGTGGGGTGGAGGTCATTGGCCGGCGGCTGACCGGGCGGCACTTCCATGTCTATCTCAATCCGGATCGGCAGATCGACGAAGGCGCCATCGCGGTCCACGGCATCACCGACGAATACGTGGCCGACAAGCCGCGCTTCGCCGAGATCGCCGACAGCTTCTTCGAATTCATCGAAGGCGCCGAACTGGTCATCCACAACGCGCCCTTCGACGTGGGCTTCATCAACATGGAGTTCGCCCGGCTGGGCGCCCATCCCGAGCGGGCCGACATCACCCAGCACTGCTCGGTGCTCGACACCCTGGTCATGGCCCGCGGTCGGCATCCCGGGCAGCGAAACAGCCTGGATGCGCTCTGCAAGCGCTATGGCGTAGACAACTCCAACCGCGAGCTGCACGGCGCCCTGCTGGACGCCGAGATCCTCGCCGACGTCTACCTGGCCATGACCGGTGGCCAGACCAGCCTGTCCCTGGCCGCGCACGGCCAGGAAGGCAATGGCGATGGCAACTACGTCATGCCGATCCGGCGGCTGCCGGCCGATCGCCAGCGCACGCGCGTGATCAACGCCAGCAGCGCCGATCTCGATGCCCATGCGGCGCGCATGGCGGCCATCGAGAAGAGCTGTGGCCGGACCCCGCTCTGGCTGGCGGGCGCCGGAGCCGAATAACGCCTTCCTCCCTTCTCCTCAGCGCCCGGTCAGTGCCTGACCGGGCGTTCGCGTTCGTCCGAATAAGCTGAAAGACCTCACAATTTTCAGCTATTGTTCAACTAAGATGCTGCAGGCTGGTCATTTGAGCCCGCATGAAGCCTCGAATTTCGAATTGCGCGGAACTTTCTTGGTTCCTGAAAATCATATGACGATTCGGAATTATCGCTTCGCTTTTGTGGATTTACAGGTCTAGCGTTCCAGAGCAAGGTTCCCTGGCGTGGCGTGAGGTCGAATCCCCGTCCGCCTGGAATGATTAGTGTGGCCCGGTCAGGAAGACGCAGGTACCTAGGCTCCAGTTGGAATAGCAAGCCTTTCTTCCCGTTTTAAAATGGCGTTGGCGAGGTTGTAATGGCGCAGGAGGCGTAAGGCACTATGGTGACCGGAGCAAGAGCTTTGAGCTTGGTCCGCGAACAGCTGTTCGCGACCATAGAGGAAGCTGAATCCCATCTTGAACGATTCATCGTCGAGCGGCACTGCAGCAGCCTGTTGCAGCGCGCGGTCGAGAGTATCGGCCAGATTCGCGGCGCCCTGACGCTGATCGAGCTGGCAGGCGCCCAGTTGCTCGCCCATCAGACGCTGCAGATTGCCAACGACATCCCGGCCGGCGCCGGTCCCGAGCATGACGAGCACCTCATGGCGATCTGCCGTGGGCTGCATGTCCTGCGCCGCTATCTCGAACAGCTGCGCAGCGGCCAGGACGAGATGCCCGAATTGCTGCTGCCGGCGATCAATGCCCTGCGCCTGGCGGGCGGCGAACCCGAACTTCCGGAAAGCTATTTCTTCAGCGTCCGCCTCGATCAGCGCCCGCTGATCAGCGCCACCACGCGCCTTGGCCTGCGCGAGCGTCAGGCCCAGGCACGCCGGATGCGCCAGATGTACCAGGTCGGCCTGCTGGGCTTCCTGCGCGACGTCAATGGCGTAGCCAGTCTGCGCCTGATGGCGCGGGCGCTGGAGCGCTCCGCGGCGCTGCTGCACGATCAGGTCGGCGGCTACCTGCCCTGGGTCGCCGCGGCTACCGTCGAGGGCTTCGCCCAGGGTCGCCTGACTGCCACCCGTGAACGCAAGCAGCTGTTCGCCCGGGTCGATCGCGAATTGCGTCAGATGCTGGGCAACGAATTGCACGAGCCCGCGCGCAGCACTCTCAAGGAGTTGCTGTATCTGCTGGCGCTGGCCGGTGTCGAGGGCGCCCATCCACAGGAAGTCATGAATGCCTACGGTTTCGAGCGACTCGGTTTCACCGACGCCCAGCTCGAAGCCGGCAAGAAGCGTCTCGCCGGTCCGGGTCATGCCGTGATGCATTCGCTGTCGGCCGCCATCCGCGAAGAGCTGGAGACGGTCAAGGACCTGATAGATCTCATTGAAACCGAGTTGCGCAACGGCGCCGAGCAGAATCGGCTGCCACGCTCCGACAACTTCTCCCGGCTGTATGTCCAGGTCGGCCTGCTCGGCAAGACGCTGGAGATGGTTGGCCAGGAGAATGCCGGCCAGGTCCTGCAGCAGTGCCTGCCGAACATCTCCCAGTTCCGCGACAAGTCCCTGGTGCTGGACGATCTCGCGCCCCTGGCCGATGCCCTGCTGCTGGTGGAAAGTCTGCTGGGCCAGCCCGAAGGGCAGGGCTCGCTGATCGACGTGCCGCTGGAAGCCGATGGCGTCCAGGTCAGTGTCGCCAATTACCAGCTGGGCGAAGCCCAGGCGCTGTTGCATCGGGAAGCCTACAAGGGCCTGACCGACGCCAAGCGCGCCATCGGTGCCTTCCTCGATTCGCGGGGCGACGCCCTGCACCTGGCCACCGTGCCCGCGCTGCTGGATACCGTCCGCGGGGCGTTGTTCTTCCTGGGCAATCCCCGGGCGGCCGAGCTGGTGCGTGCCTGCACCGGTTACATCCAGCGCTGCCTGATCGAAGGCGGCCAGGCCTGTGAGCCGGCGACCCTCGAGGTGCTGGCGGATGCCCTCAGCAGCATCGAATTCTTTGTCGAAAGCGGTGGCACCGAGAGTCAGGACGGTACCCCGGAAATCCTCGATATCGCCGCGCAAAGCATTCGCGCCCTGGGCTGGACGTCGGCTGCGGCATGAGTGCCTGGCAGCCCGGCTGGTTCCAGACCGCCCAATCCTCTGGCGGTTGGCTGGTCGTCCATAGCGGCCAGGCGTTTCTGACCTCGGGTGCGGACGTGCTCTTCGCCAGCGACGATTCGCGGGTGCAGGGATTCGAAGGAGAGCGCCACGGCCTTGGCCAGTGGCAGGCCCAGCCGGTCACCCTGCTCGAACTGGACACCCCGCCGGACATCGAGGGCTGCGTCTGGCAACCCTTGCGGCCGCTGATGCTGCAATCGCCCCATGCGCTGTTCAAGTTGCTGGGCTATGCCAATCAGATCGGGACCTGGGCACGCCAGCATCGCTTCTGCGGACAGTGCGGTACCCGCACCTTCGCCCTCGATGGCCAGCGCGGCCTCAAATGCCCGAATTGCCAGCTCACCCAATATCCGCGCCTGTCGCCGAGCATGATCGCCCTGGTCACGCGCGGCGACGAGGTACTACTGGCGCGGTCGCCCCGTTTCGCGCCCGGGGTCTTCAGCACCCTGGCCGGCTTCGTCGAGCCGGGCGAGTCGGCGGAGGCCTGCGTGCACCGGGAGATCATGGAAGAGGTGGGCGTTTCGGTCACCAACCTGCGCTACCAGGGCAGCCAGAACTGGCCCTATCCGCATTCCCTGATGCTGGGCTATCACGTCGATTACCTGAGCGGCGACATCCGGTGCCAACCGGATGAAATCGAAGATGCCCGCTGGTTCCACCTGCGCGAGTTGCCGACGCTGCCGCCGGCCTTTTCCATCTCGCGCTTTCTGATCGATTGCTATCGGGTCGAGCGCCTAGGCGGCGCTGAACCAGTGCTGCCAGATTAGCTTGACGGTCAGCGCCAGCACGACGCAGATGAACACCGGGCGGATGAACTTGGCGCCGCCGGCGATGGCGCTGCGCGCGCCCAGGTAGGCCCCGAGGGTCAGCGACAGACCCATGGTCAGCCCCAGCACCCAGAGCACCTGTCCCAGGGCGATGAACATCACCAGGGCGACCCCGTTGCTGACGAAATTCATGGTGCGCGCCACGCCGCTGGCCTTGAGCAGATCCAGTGGATAGAGGAGCAGGCTGCTGACCGTCCAGAAGGCGCCCGTACCAGGCCCGAACAGGCCGTCGTAGGCACCCAGCGTCAGGCCCTGGGGCCATTGGCGCCGTTGCGGCACGGGCGCATCGCTGAGCACCGGTGCCTTGGGCGTGCCGCCGAACAGCAGATAGAGGGCGCAGCTGAACACCACGACCGGCAGCAGCTGATTGAGGAAGTCCGCGGAGAGATGGTGGGCCACCAGGGCGCCAATCCCCGCACCGAGGGCCGTAGCCAGCAGCGCATGCCGCCACTGACGGGGATGGAACAGCTTGCGGCGGTAGAAGGTGTAGGCGGCGGTGGCGCTGCCAAAGGTCGAGCTGAGCTTGTTGGTGCCGATCGCCAGATGGGGCGGCACGCCGGCCATCAGCAGCGCCGGCACCGTGAGCAGGCCGCCCCCGCCGGCGATGGCGTCGATGTAACCGGCGAGGAAGGCGACCCCGGCGAGCAGCGTCAGGGTCATGGGGTCCAGGGCGAATTCGAGCATGAGGGTAGGGCGCCAGGTGGAACGGGGGCGCCATCATGCATCAGACGCGCAGCCGTCACCACCTGCGGGCGACCTCGATCAATCCAGGGCGGGGAAGGGCAATCCGACGTAGTTTTCCGCGAGAGTGGTGCGACCCGCTCTGGAATCGAGCAGCGCCTGGAGTTCGGCGTCCTGCACCCGCTGGGTGAAGGCATCGGTATCCGGAAAACGGTGCAGGGCGGTGGTCATCCACCAGGAGAAGCGCACTGCCGCCCAGATCCGCTTCAGGCAGAGCGCCGAGTAGCGTTCGAGGCAGCTGGCGTCGCCGTTGCGATAGGCGCGTTCCAGCAGCAGGTGCAGATTGCGCACGTCGCCCAGGGCCAGGTTGAGTCCCTTGGCGCCGGTGGGCGGGACGATATGGGCGGCATCGCCGACCAGGAACAGCCGGCCGTATTGCATGGGTTCGACCACATAGCTGCGCAGCGGGGCGATGCTCTTTTCCAGCGAGGGACCGGTCACCAGCTGGGCCGCCGTCTCGGCCGGCAGGCGCGCCTTGAGTTCCGCCCAGAAACGCTCGTCCGACCAATTCTCCACCGCGTCCCCGGCTTCCACCTGCAGGTAGTAACGACTGCGGGTCGCGGACCTCATGCTGCACAGGGCGAAGCCTCGCGGGTGATTGACGTAGATGAGTTCGTCGGCGGCAGGCGGGGTGTCGCTCAGCAAGCCCAGCCAGCCGAAGGGATAGACCCGCTCGTATTCGGTGAGCACGCCGTCCGGGATGCTGCGGCGCGAGACGCCATGGAAGCCGTCGCAGCCGGCGATGTAATCGCAGTCGATGCGCAGCGTCTCACCGGCGACCTGGCAGGTGACATGAGGGCGCTCGCCCTTGAGTTCGTGGGGCTGGACCTCGCTGGCCTGGTAAAAGGTAGGGGCGCCACTGGCCTGGCGGGCGGCCATCAGGTCGCGGGTCACCTCGGTCTGGCCATAGACGGTGACGCAGCGTCCGCCCAGCAGATCGTTCAAGTCCAGTCGCTCGCGCTTGCCGTGGATGGCGAACTCCACGCCTTCATGCACCTGGCCTTCCTGTTCCAGCCGCTCGGCGACGCCGGCCTGGCGCAGCAGATCGACGGTGCCCTGTTCGAGCACGCCGGCACGGATGCGGCTGAGTACGTGGTCGGCGCTCTGGCGCTCGACGATGACGTTGTCGATACCCGAGCGGGTGAGCAGCTGGCCCAGCAGCAGTCCGGAAGGGCCCGCGCCGATGATGACGACTTGGGTGCGCATGGAGTCTGTCCTCTTGTCTGGCGTGATCGCCGTTTATTATGGGGCTCCGGTATTTTTGGACGGTTTTCGCCGGTATCGACAGCGACCTTTGCGATACTTTCTGGTACTTTTCAATGATTCGTGCGGCTATCGCCCAGGGACTGACGATGACCACTGCCTTGCCACCCATCTTCAAGCTGTATGGCGAGGCCCAGGCCTGGCCAGCGCCGGACCTGCTGCACTGCGAAACCATCGAGAGTCGCAGTCGGCTGCATGCCTGGCATATCGAAACCCATCGTCATGCGGATCTCGCGCAGCTGCTCTATGTGCGCCAGGGCGGGGTGCGCCTGCAGCTGGAAGACTGGCAGGGCGAAAGGACCGGGCCGCTGCTGGTGGTGCTGCCGGTGTTGTGCGTGCATGCCTTCGAATTCGAGCCCTCGGTGGAGGGTTTCGTGGTCACCCTGCCGGTGCCTCAGCTGGAGCGCCTGAAGCAGCGCTGCCAGAGAGCCGGGCAGGGACTGTTCCTGGCGGCCGGGTGCCTGGACCTGAGCGGACCCGACGCCCCCTGGATCGATCAGTTGATCGGTCAGCTCGTCGCCGAATACGAGGGCCACAAGCCGGGTCGCGAGGTCATGCTCGAAGCCCTGCTCGACAGCCTGGCGATCTGGCTGCTACGACAGCATCGGCACGAGCCGGGGGCGACCCTGCCACGACGCGCCGAACAGCACCTGGGACGCTTTCTGGCGCTGGTGGAGCAGCATTATCGCGAGCACTGGAGCCTGGGGCGCTACGCGGCGGCGCTCGGGATCTCGGGAGTCCACCTGAACGGCCTCTGCCGGCAGCTGGCCGGTGCCTCGGCGCTGGCCATCGTGCACCAGCGCCTGCTGCTGGAGGCGCGCCGCACCCTGACCTACACCCAAGCATCGGTGGGCGAGATCGCCGATGCCCTGGGCTTTGCCGATCCGGCCTACTTCGCCCGCTTCTTCCGCCGCGGCACCGGCCAGAGTCCGCTCAGTTATCGCCGTCTTGCGGGCCAACAACCGCCGAGCTGAGGGGCAGGGGATCGGCTGCCAGGGTTTCGCCGACGCGCGTGGCCAGGGCGTCGAGATTGAAGGGCTTGGTGATCAGGGTCATGCCGGGGTCGAGATAGCCTTCCAGGTGCGCTCCCTCGGCATAGCCGGTGGCGAACAGTACCTTGAGGCCGGGCCGGCGCTGCCGCGCGATCTCGGCCAGCTGGCGACCGTTCATGCCCGGCAGGCCGACATCGGACAGCAGCAGGTCGATGGGGCGGCCGCTTTCCAGCAACGGCAGGGCGGTGCGCGCGTCTTCGGCCTGCAGGGTCGCATAGCCCAGTTCGCGCAACAGATCCACCACCATCTGCCGGACCACGGGTTCGTCTTCCACCACCAGCACGGTCTTGCCGGCGCTGTGAGCGGTGACCGTAGGGGAGGCCAGCCGCGGCGGCTCCACATCGGCGCCCAGGTAGCGGGGCAGGTAGAGGCCCACGGTCGTGCCCTGGCCGGGCAGGGAATCGAGCCGGACATGCCCCTTGGACTGCTTGGCGTAGCCATAGATCATCGACAGCCCCAGGCCGGTGCCCTGGCCGATGGGCTTGGTGGTGAAGAAGGGGTCGAAGGCGCGTGCCATGACCTCGGGTGGCATCCCGGTGCCGTTGTCCGTCACCAGCAGCGCCACATAGTCACCGGCGCTCACGGCGTCCAGGCCATTGCCGCTGTCGCTGAGATAGACATTGCGCGTCTCGATGCGGACGGTGCCGCCATGGGGCAGGGCATCGCGGGCATTGATGACCAGGTTGAGCAGGGCGCTTTCCAATTGGTGGGCATCGGTGAGCGCCTGCCAGAGTCCGGCGTCCAGCTCGAGCTGCAGGACGATATCGCCGCGCAGACTGCGTAGCAGCAGCTCCTCCATGGAGCGCACGCAGTCGTTAACGTGAATGGGCTGCAGATCCAACGCCTGGCGCCGGGAAAAGGCCAGCAACCGCTGGGTGAGGGCGGCCGCGCGCTGGGCGGAGGTCAGCGCCGAGTGCAGATACTGGTCGAATTTGTCCTGGCGACCGGCCTTCTGGTGCCGCTGCAGCATGTCGAGACTGCCCATGATGCCGGTCAGCAGATTGTTGAAGTCGTGGGCGATGCCACCGGTGAGCTGACCCACAGCTTCCATCTTCTGCGCCTGGCGCAACTGCTCCTGCAGCTCCTGCTGCTCGGTGACGTCGCGCCCCACGGCGTAGATCAGCTCGTCTTCGGCGCTGGCGGTCCAGTCGAGGATGCGATAGCTGCCATCGCGGCCACGCAACCGCGCCCTGAGATTGGCCGAGCCCTGCTGGCGGCCCAGGCTGCGCAGGGTATCGAAGACCTGGCGCTGATCGTCGGGATGGATGAGTTCAGTGAGCTGGATGCTGGCCAGATCGGTCTCACGCCGTCCCAGCAGGCGGGTAGCGGCGCTGTTAACCGTCTTCACCTCGCCATCGGCGCGGCAGATCACCATGAGGTCATGGCTGATGCGCCACATCCGGTCACGCTCGCGGGTGCGCAGTTCGATCTGTTGCTCCAGCTCCTGGCGCGAACGGGTGAGGACCTCCCGCGCATCGACGATGCTCTGGATATCGGTGCAGGTGCCGAACCATTGCTCGATGCGGCCCTTGGCGTCACGCACCGGTTGCGCCCGGCCGAGCACCCAGCGGTAGCGCCCGGAGCGATGCCGCAGGCGGTATTCGATGTGGTAGGGCTCGCCGGTGCTGAGGCTGTGGTGCCAGACCTTCCAGGTGCGCTCCTGGTCGTCCGGGTGGAAGACGTTGGCCCAGCCTTCGCCCTCCGTGGAGCCTTCCGGCACTCCGGTGAATTCGTACCAGCGGTTGTTGAAATAGAAGTGGTGGCCATCGGGGCGGGTGGCCCAGACCATCTGGTCGATGGAGTTGATGATGGCGCGCAGCTGCGCCTCGTTGCGCGCCAGCTCCTGAGCCTGGCGGCGATGATTGCTGATGTCGATGAACAATACCGCGAAACGGTCGCCTGGCAGCTTGTGGGCGCGCACCTCGTACCAGTGTTCATGCTGCAGGTGCAGCAGGATGTCGAACTGGGTGAATTCGGCATCGCCGTTCATGAAGTCGACATAGGCAGGCAGCAGATCGGCTTCCAGCTGCGGCAGGGATTCGCGCAGCGTCCGCCCCAGGACCTGATCCAGGGGGATGCCGGTGAGGGTGGCGAAGACCGGATTGACCTCCAGGAAACGGAAATCCTCCATCCGGCCAGCGGCATCGCGGGTCGCCTGGGCCATGTAGAAGCCCTCGCGCATGCCGTGGTACAGCTCCTGCAGCCAGAGATCGCGTTCGGTGATGGCGGCTTCGTTGAGCTTGCGCTCGGTGATGTCGTAGCACACGCCCAGATAGCGGCCGCCGCCCTGGCTGGTCATCAGCTGGCCGCGTCGACCGAGCCAGCGCTCCTCGCCGGTGTCGGCACGGCGAATGCGGTATTCGAGATAGTCGAGGGCGTCGTCGTCCGGCGCCGCGGTCAGGGTTCGCAGGCTGGAGACGTCGTCGGGATGCAGCTGCCGGATCAGCTCTTCCAGGGGATAGCTGCGGCGGACCGGCAAGCCCCACAGCTGGCAGAACCCCGAGGACACCAGCAGTCGGGCCTCGCCGGGTAACAGCTCGAAGGTACCGACGCGCCCGACCTCCTGGGCCAGTCGCACCCGCTCCTCGGCTATCAGCTGATCGGTCCTGTCCTGCAGCACATGTACGAAGCCGAGCGGGTCCTCGGCGTCCTTCAGAGCGGTAGTGGCGATCTCCACCCAGCGTGGCGTACCGCCCTGCACCGTGATCCAGCCGGCGCCCTGGCCGTGCTCGTCGACCAGCGCCTGATGCAGGGCGGTGGTCAGGAAGGCGGCGTCCCGACCCGACGTCAGCAGATCAGCGAAGCGCTGGCCCCGAGCTTCGCTGGCCGGCCAGCCACACAGCAGTTCGGCCCCGCGGTTCCAACGCTCGATGCACCCGTCGCGGTCGGTGATGACCAGAGCGTGGGAGGTCAACTGCAAAAGCGCCTGCTGTTCGAGCAGAGAGGTCGACATGCGTGGATTCCATTCAGCGAGCGGGCGTGTGACGGGCGTTACCTAGGCTTCGATACCCTCGCTCAGCTGGACGTTCAAACTGCGCAGGGCATTCCAGTACTCAGGATAGGTCTTGCCGACGCATTCGGGGTCCAGAATGCGGATGCCTGCCACCTTCAGGCCGGCCAGGGCGAAGCACATGGCGATCCGGTGGTCGGCGTGGGTCTCGATCACGGCATCGGTCCGGGTACCGGCCAGGGCAGGATCGGCCGCCACCAGCAGGTCGTCACCCTCGACGCTGGCGAGACCGGCGCGAATGGCGTTGAGGCCGTCGTGCAGGGCCGCCACCCGGTCGCATTCCTTCACGCGCAGATTGGCCAGGCCCACGAAGCGCACGGGGGTTTCGTTGAAGGCTGCCAGGACCGCCAGGGTAGGAATGGCATCCTGCATCTGCGAGCCGTCGATGACCGCCGGCAGTCGAGGGAAGGCGGCGATGTGGTCGTGGGCCTTGGCATCGGGCTGGGTGAAGGCGTCGTCGGCCACCCCCAGGTCGATGGTCCCGCCGGTGAGGGCCTGGGCCGCCCAGAGATAGGTGGCGGCGGAGGCGTCCGGCTCGATGAAGTAATCCCGTGCGACGTAGCCGGTCGGGGCGACCCGCCAGGTGGCGGCGTCCAGCTGCTCGACCTGGGCGCCGAAGGCGCGCATCGCCTCGACGGTCAGGTCGACATAGCCGCGGGCACCGATGTCGCTGCCGCGCAGGGCGACGTCCACCGGTTCGCTGCCGAGCGCGGCCAGCATCAGCAGGGCGGAGACGTACTGGCTGGACAGGCCGGCATCCACCTCGAAGCGGCGCGCGGTGAGACGGCCCTGACCGGTAACGGTTACCGGCGGGCAGCCACTCGGCGCCTCCACCTGGATGCCATTGGCGCTCAGGGTCTCCAGCAGGGGACCGATCGGCCGCTTCTGCATATAGGCGTCACCGGTCAGGGTCACGGCGCCGTCGACGGTGGCCACCGCCGCGGTCAGGAAGCGCACCGCCGTGCCGGCATTGCCGAGAAACAGCGGTGCTTCCGGTTGCTGCAGGCGTCCGGAGCTGGTCACCACGAAGGTGGTGGCATCGGGTTCGTCGACGGTGACACCCATCTGCCGCAGCGCCTCGGACATGTGCCGGGTGTCATCGCTCTTGAGAGCGCCGGTCAGGCGGCTGGTGCCCTTGGCCAGCGCTGCCAGCAGCAGGGCGCGGTTGGTGATGGACTTGGAACCGGGTGGGGCGACCCGTCCATGTAGCGCGACGTTGGGCGGGGTGACGGTGATGTAGGGTCTGGCGGACATGGGGGCTCCAAGCAACTTCGCGACGGCCACAACGGCGGATCGTAATGGGGGCGCCATGATGCCATTTCAGACCGCCCAGGCCAAAGCACCCGTACTTTAATACCACCCCTATAGGGACCGTGGCTTTCACCTGATACCCCTATTGTCACGAACAGGTCATCAAGGCGGGGTAGTGCTAGCCTTTTTCCGCCAGAGGCCGTTGCCATGTCCCTTATCCGTCCCGATCGTCGTCGCGTTCTGCAAGGCCTGGGTGCCACGCTGCTGTTGCCCGCCCTGGGCCAGCGAACCTGGGCCGCACCGGCAGGGCGCCCGGGAATACCCGATGGGGTCCAGGCGGGGGATGTCACCGGCGGGCAGGCGCTGATCTGGAGTCGGACGGATCGTCCGGCGCGGCTGCTGGTGGAGTGGGATACCCAGGAGAGCTTTCGCTCCCTGCGCAAGGCGACGGGTCCCGTCACCACGGCGGCCCAGGACTACACGGCCCACATCGACCTGGCCGGGCTGCCGGCCGATCAGCACATCTTCTACCGCGTGCGCTTCGAAGACGTAGACAGCGGCGCGCTCAGCGAGCCCGTCATCGGCCACCTGCGCTCGGCGCCCAGCCAGCGCGGGGATATCCGCTTCGTCTGGGGCGGCGACACCGTGGGGCAGGGCTTTGGCATCAATCCCGACATCGGCGGCATGCGCATCTACAACGCCATGCGCGAGCGGCGGCCGGACTTCTTCCTGCACAGCGGCGACACCATCTATGCCGACGGCCCGGTCCCGGCCCAGCTGACGGTGGAAGAGGGACGCATCTGGCGCAACCTCACCACCGAGGCCAAGAGCAAGGTGGCGGAAACCCTGGACGAATTCCGCGGCAACTATCGTTACAACCTGATGGACGCCCACCTCAAGAGATTCAACGCCGAGGTGCCCCAGGTGTGGCAGTGGGACGACCACGAGACCACCAACAACTGGTCGCCGAGCAAGACGATGGACGATCGCTACCAGGTCAAGGACATCAATGTCCTGAGCGGTCGGGCCCGCCAAGCCTTCCTGGAATACGCGCCCATGCGGGGCGTCTCGGCCGACGGGGCAGGGCGCATCTATCGACGGATCGCCTATGGCCCCCTGCTGGATGTCTTCGTGCTGGACATGCGCAGCTATCGCGCCGGCAACGACAGCAACCTGGGTAGCGAGGAGGGCGGTCAGGGCGCCTTTCTGGGTCAGGAGCAACTCGACTGGCTGAAGAAGGAGCTGCAGGCGTCCAAGGCGACCTGGAAGGTGATCGCGGCCGATATGCCCATCGGGCTGCAGGTCCCGGATGGCAAGGACGCGCAGGGCCAGGCGCGCTGGGAGGCGATCGCCAACGGCGATCCCGGAGCCCCCAAGGGGCGCGAGCTGGAAACGGCCGACCTGCTGCGCTTCATCGCCCGGCAGGGGATCCGCAACACCGTCTGGCTTACCGCGGACGTGCATTACTGCGCCGCGCACCACTATCACCCGGACAGGGCGGCCTTCCAGGATTTCGAACCCTTCTGGGAATTCGTGGCGGGGCCGCTGAACGCCGGCAGCTTCGGTCCCAACCCGCTGGATGCCACCTTCGGGCCCGAGGTGGTGTTCCAGAAGGCGCCGCCCCAGGCCAACACCTCACCGCTGAGCAACTTTCAATTCTTCGGGGAGGTGGAGATCGACGGCAAGACCGCCGAATTGCAGGTCACCCTCAGGGATCAGGACGGCCGTCCGCAATTTACCCAGAAGCTACAGCCCCTAAATAGCAATACCACCCCTATAGCATAAATACATTCAGTGATGATCCTCTGCACAGCTATCAAGAAGAGGCCCAAGTTCTTGTAAATGCTACAATCTGGTAGATATCAGGTTGGAGTTGGCCATGCACGAAGACATCAAGAGCGCGTTCGAAGACCTCAAGCGGAGCATCGCCATCTTCAATGAACGCTGGCCCGGGAAGGTGATAGCTGCCCGGGTCTGGCGGCTGCCGCTGCTGGCCCAGCAGCGGGTGCCTGACCACATCGCGGCGGAGTCCTTCGAGGGCAGCGCCGCGGTGGAACTCACCCGCGATGCCTTGCTGGCCTTTCACCTGCAACCCGGCCAGGCACCGGGTACGGTCAGCCGACTGCCCGGTTATATCGCCCTGGCCGAGCCGCTGATGGAGGAGATCCTGGCCATCAATACCTGCAAGGCCGCCTTCAGCGCGGCGATCGAGCAGACACGCCTGGAGCTGGAGCTGGCGCCGGAGGCGCGGCCCCGCATCATGCGCAAGGCCCTGGGTGGCGCCTTCAATACCAAGCAGCTGATCCGCAAGGTGCATGGCTTTCCCGATCCGGTCCGGCAGCTGACCTTTACCTGGGCCGGGCACACCGCAGGGGGAGAGCGGGTCAAGGTGGCCAAGGTGCGCGAGCAACTCAAGACCCTGGCCATGGCCCGTGCCGACCGGGAGCGGATCGCTCTGGATCGCACTCCGGAATGGCAGGAACACCAGGCACTCAATCGCATGGCGGACGATGACATCCTGGTCCGCCACAAGAAGATCGCACCGCATCCGCGGGCGATGCTCTGGTTCGGCGAGGAGAGTCGCTATGACGCCATGATCCACGCGAACCTGCCGGTGTTCGTGGTACCGGCTCAGGACGGCATGCAGGTCGTCGATCTGCGCGACTTCGACCGGACTCAGCGCGGGGCCCTGCGACCCGACATCAAGCCGCGGCGCGAGGTGCTGGCCACGCGGTTGCTGTACCTGCCCACCGACAACCCGGAACGGCCCGCCGCCCAGCGCAACAACGAGGCGACGCTCAAGCGCTCGACCTACAGTCGCTGAGCCCCGATGACGTTACCGAGCGAGTGGATGTCGTAACCAGACCCTTCATGGCCGAGTGAAAAGGTAACGAAATCCTCCGCAACAGTTGCCTGCACATCAGCCTCGAATCAGCGAAAGCTAGTCTTTTCAACGACTTATGAATGTTGGCACGGCGAGTGCTTTATTACTGGCACAAGAACAACAAGATGCGCCGCTAACCGCCCACAACAAGAACAAGACGGCCAAGGCTCGCGAACCGATCATTTTGGAACGCTCCAGAGCAACCAAAGTAATCTGTTCACTTCCCACCTCGTTGGTGGGGCGTACTAAAGATCGATGACGTCGACGTCCGACAACAAAAACAAGAGGACAGCAGACGTACTTGAACAGGGGAGCCTCAGGGCTCCCTTTTTTCATGCCTGCAAAAAAGTCGCTGGAGGGCAGGTAATGGCCCCTGGCACAGCGCTCAGCACTCTGCTCGCGGTCCTCGCAGTACGATTTACCGTCTGGCTTTGGCGCATCGGGCATCCGTGATCTATCGTGAGCGCAGCCCATCCGCCGTGGATACCTGTCATGACCCTTGCGAAGACCCTGCCTGCCCATTGGCTGAACGAGCCGAGGCGCTGGTCCGATACGGACGGCCTGCTGCATATCAGCACCGATCGCGAGACCGACTTCTGGCAGAAGACCCAATACGGCTTCGAACGTGACAGCGGACATTTCCGGGGTTATGCGGCCGGGGCGGATTTCACCGTGCAGGTGCGGATCACCGGGACCTTTACCGAGCTGTACGACCAGGCCGGCTTGATGGTGCGGCAGGGCAGCGAGCGCTGGTGCAAGACCGGGCTCGAGATCAACGATGGCATCGCCCATCTGGGCAGCGTCCTCACCCTGGGGCATTCCGACTGGGCCCTCGGGCCGATGCCGGATGCGGTCAGGGGATTCTGGTTGCGCATGACGCTGCACGCCGAGGTGCTGCGCCTCCAGTATTCCCTAGATGGGCAGACCTGGCCGCTGTTGCGGCTGTGTCGCTTCGCGAGCGAAGAGGGCGCGGCGCTGCAGGTCGGGCCCTATTGCTGTTCGCCGCAGCGCGAGGGCCTGGAGGTCAGCTTTGCCGGCCTGCAGATCGGGCCGGCGATCGTCAAGGAACTGCACGACCTGAGCTGACCGCGCGGCGATCAGCTCATCCAGTTGCCGCCGTCGACGTTGTAGGTCTGGGCCACCACGAAGTCGCTGTCACTGGATGCCAGGAACAGCGCCATGCCGACCAGGTCCTCGGCGGTTCCCATCCGGCCGAAGGGCACGGCTTCGCCGACCAGGCGCTTCTTCTCGCCCAGCGGTCGTTGCTCGTAATGGGCGAAGAGGGCGTCCACACCTTCCCAATGCTCGCCATCGACCACGCCCGGGGCGATCGCATTGACGTTGATGCGGTGCTTGATGAGGTCGAGGCCTGCCGACTGGGTCAGGCTGATCACCGCCGCCTTGGTCGCGCAATAGACGGCCACCAGGGCTTCACCGCGGCGACCGGCCTGACTGGCCATGTTGATGATCTTGCCGCCATGCCCCTGGGCGATCATCTGCCGGGCAGCGGCCTGCAGGGTGAAAAGGGGGCCGGCCACGTTGATGGCGAACAGCCGGTCATAGCTTGCCCGCGAGATCTCGACGATGGGTGCCAAGTCGAACAGGGCGGCGTTGTTGACCAGGATGTCGAGCTTGCCGGCGGTAGCGACCACCTGGGCGATGGCCGTGTCGATGGAGGCCTGGTCAGTGACGTCCATGGCCAGGGCGTAGGCACGCTCGCCCAGTTCCTCGGCCGTTTCGCGGGCTCTTTCGATGTTGATGTCGGCGATGGCCACCGTCGCGCCTTCCCTGAGGTAGGCCTGGGCGAAGGCCTTGCCGATCCCGCGCGCGGCGCCGGTGATCAGGGTGCTTTTTCCTTCCAGTCTGTTCATGGTCTTGGCTCCAATCGAGAGAAGCCGATCGCGCGGTCGGCTTCTTGGGGTAGAAAGGGATTACTTGAGATAGCCCGCGCGTTTCATCTCGCGAGTCGTCGAGGTCTGGGCCGCGTTGAGGGCCTGTTCGACGCTCATCTGGCCGGTGAGGGCAGCCGAGAACAGCTTGCCGACCGAGGTGCCGATGGCCTGGAATTCGGGAATGGTCACGTACTGGATGCCGACATAGGGCACCTGCTTGGCCGAGGGATGGGCCGGGTCGGCGTGCTGCATCATTTCCAGGGTGATTTTGGCGAAGGGCGCAGCGCTCAGGTAGGCCTGGCTGTAGGTGGACTGGCGAGTGCCCGGCGGGACGTTGGAGATGCCGTCCTGCTCGGCCACCAGCTGGATGTATTCCTTGGAAGTCGCCCAGGTGATGAAGGTCTTGGCCGCCTCCTTGTGCTTGGCGCTCGCCGGGATCGCCAGCGACCAGGCATACAGCCAGGACGAGCCCTTGTCGGTGACCTCATGGGGCGAAGCGGCGAAGCCGACCTCGTCCGCCACCTTGCTCTGGCTCTTGTCGGTGGTGAAGGAACCGGCGACGCTGGCATCCACCCAGAGCGCGCACTTGCCGCTGTTGAACAGGGCCAGGTTCTCGTTGAAACCGTTGCTGGAAGCCCCGGGCGGGCCGTACTTCTTCATGTTGTCGACATAGAAGTTGGCCGCTGCCGTCCACTCGGGACTGGTCAATTCGGGGTGCCACTGCTCGTCGAACCAGCGCGCGCCGAAGGCGTTGCCCATCAGGCTGAGCAGCGCGACGTTTTCCCCCCAGCCGGCCTTGCCCCTCAGGCAGAGGCCGTATTGCTCCTTGTCCGGCTGGTTGAGCTGGCTGGCGAACGCGGCGAGTTGCGACCAGGTCGGCTTGTCGGGCATCTGCAGGCCGGCGGCCTTGAACAGGTCCTTGCGGTAGTAGGTGACGGTGCTTTCGCCATAGAACGGCAGGGCATAGAGATGGTTGTTGACCGACAGCCCCTGGCGGACTGCCGGGAAGATGTCTTCGACGTCATAGCTGGCAGGCAGGTTGTCGAGCGGCTCCAGCCAGTTCTTGGCCCCCCAGAGCGGGGTTTCGTAGGTGCCGATGGTCAGGACATCGAATTGGCCACCACCGGTAGTGATGTCGGTGGTCAGCCGCTGCCGCAGCACGTTTTCTTCGAGCACCACCCAGTTGAGCTTGATGTCGGGGTGCCGTTGTTCGAACACCTGGGACAGGCGCTGCATGCGCACCATGTCGCTGTTGTTGACGGTGGCAACGGTGACCGATTCGACGGCCTGGGCAACACCGGTCAACCCGAGACCGGCCAACAGCAGCAAGGCGATAGAGCGCTTCATCTTCTTCTCTCCGTGACTGCCACGATGGGCAGCTTGTTGTTGTTATGGATAACTGGCCGCCGATATAAATCTGATCTCGACAGCGCAGCTGGAGGGGATTACAACAGCAGGGCCAAGCCGCTGGCTAACCTGGCATTGACCAGTTGCCGATACATTTTTGACCTGGATCGCCGAGCGTACCGACGTCAAAAAAGCATCGATTGCCATGCCGGCCGGTGCGGGCCTACAAGAACAAGCAGAGGTGCATCATGAAGGCGACCGCCTTCCTCGAGGCGCGGCCGGCAGAGCTGGAAGTGATCCTTGCCGCGCCCGACCAGAGCTTTCGCTGGTACGAGCACGACTATCCCTACGCCTTGGCGCGCTGGAATCATCATCCGGAATACGAGATCCACCTGATCCGCCAGGGCAGCGGCCGGCTGCTGGCCGGCGACTATGTCGGGCCCTTTGCCGCAGGTCATGTGGCCATGATCGGGCCGGATCTACCGCACGACTGGATCGGTGATCTGCTACCCGGCGAGGTGCTCGCGGGCCGTGACGTAGTCATCCAGTTCAACGGCGAACTGTTGCGCTCGCTGAGCGCCGTGGCACCGGAACTGGGCGATTATCTGCCGTTGCTGGAGCAGGCCCGACGCGGGCTGGAGTTCAGCGGCGACACGGCCCGCGAAGCGGCTGCCTTGATCGAGGCGATCGGCCAGGCCCAGGGCGCCGAGCGGCTGCTCAGGCTGTTCGACTTGCTGGGCCTGCTGTCCCGGGCGCCGGGAAGCGAGAGGCTCGTCCTGGCCAGTGCCTGTTATGCGCCGGCGCTGGATGCCCGCAGTTCCGCCCGGGTGCATCAAGCCTTCGACTATCTGCTGAGCGAACTCACCGAGGACATCCGGCTGCCGGTGATCGCCAGGCGCGTCGGCATGAGCGAGGCGGGGTTTTCACGCTTCTTCAAGAAGGTCACCGGCCACGGTTTCATCGAACTGGCGCGCAAGCTGCGCATCCAGCGAGCCTGTCGGCTGCTGCTGCAGGCGGAGTTGTCCATCGCCGCCATCTGTTTCGAGGTGGGCTATTCCAACCTGTCCAATTTCAACCGGCATTTTCGCAACGAGACCGGACGGACGCCCAGTCAATACCGGCAGGAGCAGATCGGAACCCGGCGTCAGCAGCCGCATGGGTGAGGGCGGGCGAGGGTGGTCATGCCCTGGGCCGGTAGGCGCTCATAGAGGTAGGCGTACCTGGCCCTGGAGCGCCAGATACGCCGAACACAGCCTTATTCCGCGCTGGACGGCTTGGCCCAGAGGTTGATGTCGCCTTCGACCGCGTGGGTGTCGATCTCGGCCAGTTCCTCGGCGGTAAAGCTCAGGTTGTCTAGGGCCGCGACGTTTTCCACGATCTGTTCGGGCCGACTGGCGCCGATCAGGGCGCTGGTGATGCGCGGATCGCGCAGGGTCCAGGCCAGGGCCAGCTGCGCCAGACTCTGGCCGCGGCGCTTAGCGATGGCATCCAGGGCGCGGACCCGGGCCAGGTTCTCGGCAGACAGATGGCCTTGCTGCAGCGACTGGCCACCGGGCTGATTGACCCGGGCTTCGGCCGGAACGCCATTGAGGTACTTGTCGGTCAGCAAGCCCTGGGCCAGTGGCGTAAAGGCGATCACGCCGCTGCCGATTTCCTCGGTCGCATCCAGCAGATCCTTTTCGATCCAGCGATTGAGCAGGTTGTAGGCCGGCTGGTGGATCAGCAGCGGGATCTTCCAGTCGGCCAGCAGCTTGGCCATTTCCCGGGTCTTGGTCCCCGAATAGGAGCTGATGCCGATATAGAGCGCCTTGCCTTGCTGGACCGCGGTGGCCAGGGCGCTGGCAGTTTCTTCCAGCGGCGTGTGTTCGTCGAAACGGTGCGAATAGAAGATGTCGACGTAATCCAGGCCCAGGCGCTTGAGGCTCTGGTCCAGGCTGGCCAGCACGTATTTGCGCGAGCCGCCACCTTGGCCATAGGGCCCGGGCCACATGTCCCAGCCGGCCTTGCTGGAGATGATGAGCTCGTCACGATAGGCGGCGAAGTCTTCGCGCAGCAACCGACCGAAATTGATTTCGGCGCTGCCATAGGGCGGCCCGTAATTGTTGGCCAGGTCGAAATGATTGATGCCCAGATCGAAGGCGGTGCGCAGCAAGGCGCGCTGACGATCCAGTGGCGTGGTGTCGCCGAAGTTGTGCCAGAGGCCCAGCGACAACGCCGGCAGCACGAGCCCGCTGCGACCCACGCGGCGGTAAGGAATACGGTCGTAGCGATCGGAAGCGGCTTGATAAGCCATTCAAAACTCCTCGGGATGGAATACTTGTCGGAAACCCAGGACATTCGCGCGTGGTGACACAGGCGGAGGCGCGACCATCGGGAAAGAGCTCCGGGAACGGACGCCATCCGATTAAAGCTGTCGGCGCCAGCTTGTACAAACGGCCGCTGCGGAATTTGCGCTGCAGGTGTGCGGTAAGCGGCGATCTGAATCCCTGAAGCAGTCATGGCTGGCAAACTGGCAAGGCGGTAGCGGATTTCAGAAAGCCGCCAGCGTGAAAAGGCAGACACTCGGTGCAGCGCTCCATAACCACAACTTCGCATAATGTATATTATGTTAAATTGTATATGGGCCTAGACTGACAACTGCCCTTTGCCATCCCCTCCAGTCTTTAACCTTATCCCTGATTCGGCCACCTGCTTCGACTCCGGCTTCCCTACCCTGGCCCTGTTAATCGACGATCAGGATCTCCTTGCATGACGATCCTGAAAACGCGTCCGTTGCGAACGACGCCTTCAGGATCTCTCGACTGATCACCGGCTGCCATCGAGTCCCTAGCTCGCCAACAGCTGCTCCAGTCGCTGCAGGCGCTCCTTGTACACACGCCGTGCGGCCAGCGCGTCTTCCAGGGTTACCGCCACGAATCGCGCCCTCTGGTTGGGCTGCAGCTGACCGATCAAATCCAGGTCGCTGCTGATGACCGTGCCGATCATGGCGTAGCCGCCACCCGACACGGCGTCTCGGTGCAGGACGATGGGTTCGAGGCCCGCCGGTACCTGGATCGAGCCGATGGGATAACAGCTGTCGACGATATTGGACGGATCCGAGCCGGCGCCAAAGGGTTGTTCGCGCGGCGTGAATTGCAACGGCCGGCCGCCCTTGAATCTGTAGCCGATGCGATCGGCTTCGGAGCCCACTGTCCAGGTATCGGCGAAAAAGGCCTCGGCGGCGTCTGCGGTCAGCCGGTGATGATAGAGCCCCGGCACGACCCGCAGGGTCACCTCGCCACCGCAAGCCGGCACCAGGTCGACTGGCAACCGGACGCCAGGCTTGGCGCCTGTCGCCGGGGTTCCGACAGTCAGTTCGTCACCCGCGGCGAGCCTTCGGCCCTGGAAGCCACCGAGGCCGCCCAGGGTGTACGTCGAGCGACTGCCCAGCACCTCGGGCACGGCGAAACCGCCCGCCACGGCCAGATAGCCACGGGCGCCGGCCTTGAGGTAATCGAACTTGAGCACCTGGCCGGCGCGCACGCTGAAGGCTTCGTCCAGTGGCATTTCGGCGCCGTCCAGGCGTGGCGTCATGCGCGCGCCGCTCAGGGCAACCAGGGCGTCTTCGGTAAAGTGCAGCTCCGGGCCGAGCAAGGTGCATTCCAGGGCGGCGGCGCCGGGTGCGTTGCCCACCAGCAGATTGGCCGCGCGCAAGGCATAGCTGTCCATGGCCCCGGACGGCGGGATGCCCAGGTGGTAGTAGCCTTCGCGACCAAGATCCTGGATCGAGGTGGCCAGGCCGGGTTTGAGTACCTTGATCATGCCGGCTCCTCCATCAGGGTGCGCGGATAGCCACGGGGATCGTCGAGAAAGGCGTCCAGGGAAAAGTCCACCGGACGGATATTCAGGGTGAAGCTACCCTCCTCTACCTCGGCCAGCATCCGGTCGTATTCGGCGCGGTTGATGGCGCGGAAACGGACGATGTCGCCGGGCCGGAAGAACACCATGTGGTCCTGCAGGTAATCGAGGCGCTGGGCCGGTTCGTAGATGGGCGCCGGCGTCACGCCGAACATCTGGTAGCCGCCGGCGCCTCGTACCGAGTAGATGCAGCCGAAGCAGCCGCCGTGGCCGAGGGTCTGCTTGGGCGTGTCGGTGCGGGGTCGCAGGTACTTGGGGACCTGCAGCTGCCGCTCGGCCTCGACCATCTGGAACATGAACGGCAATCCGGCGACGAAGCCCACCATGGAGACGAACCAGGGCGCGCCGCTGTGGGCCTCGATGAAGGCCTCGACATCGGCCAGGCCGTTGATGCGCGCGGCGTATTCCAGATCGGTAGCGGTCGGATCCTGGTGGCGATCGCGAAAGCGCATCAGCGTCTCGTGGGTCCAGGGATCGTTGTAGAGCACCGGGATCTCGATCAGACGCGTGGCCAGTTGGCGCTCGGCCACCGCCTGGTCTTCCACGCCCTGGACGGCGGCCAGCAGCCGGTCGGGCGGCAGGACATCGGGATCGAAGCGGATCTGGAAGGAGGCATTGGCCAGGCAGATGTCGTGGATGCCGGGCAGTTGCAGCGCCTGCACCGCGCGGGTCATGGCCAGGCCACGGAAAAACGCCTCCAGGGACATGCTTTCGGACAATTCGACGAACAGGTGCTCGTCGCCGCCGAAGCTATAGCGGATCGCGGTCGTCATGCGGGAATCTCCTCGGCCAACCAGTGTTCCAGGGTACCGGTGTCGAAGCGGGCTTCGATCACCCAAGGTTCGTCCAGCAGGCGGCGATGCAGACTGGCGGTAGTAGCCATGCCGGTCAGACGCAACTGGTCCAGCGCCTGGCGAGCACGGGCCAGGGCCTCGCCGCGATCGGCGCCATGGGCGATGAGCTTGGCCAGCAGCGAGTCGTAATAAGGCGGCACTCGGTAGCCTGCATAGAGATGACTGTCGACGCGGATGCCCGGACCCTGCGGCCAGGCGAGCTGCTCGACGGTCCCGGGGCTGGGAAAGAAATTGCGCGCCGGATCTTCGGCGTTGAGTCTCAGCTCGATGGCGGCGCCCTGCAAATGGATGTCTTCCTGGCGCAGCCCCAGGGGTTCACCTCCGGCGATGCGCAACATGGCCTGGACCAGATCGATGCCGGTGACCATCTCGGAGACCGGATGCTCCACCTGGATGCGGGTGTTCATCTCGATGAAGAAGAACTCGCCACGGGCTTCGTCGAACAGGTATTCCAGGGTGCCGGCGCCACGATAGCCGAGGCTTTCGGCCAGGCGTACCGCGCTGGCGCAAAGGGTCTCGCGCTGGGCGGCGCTCAGGACCGGCGATGGCGCCTCTTCCAGGAGCTTCTGTCGGCGCCGCTGCAGCGAGCATTCGCGCTCGAACAGATGCACGGCGCGCTGGCCATCGCCAAGGATCTGCACCTCTATATGCCGAGCGCGCTCAATGAAGCGCTCCAGATAGAGGGCGCCGCTGCCAAAGGCGGTCTGGGCTTCACGCTGGGCGATGGGAAACTCCCGCGCCAGCTCGGCGGCGTCGCGCGCCAGGCGGATGCCCCGGCCTCCTCCTCCGGCCGATGCCTTGATCAGCAGCGGATAGCCCACCGTCGCGGCTGCCGCTATGGCGGCCTCTATATCGGCCGGTTCGCCGGCAGAGCCCGGTACCACCGGGACGCCGGCCGCCAGCGCGGTGCGCCGCGCCTCGG
Organism: Pseudomonas sp. GM_Psu_1; assembly: GCF_026544185.1. Classification (NCBI taxonomy): domain Bacteria; kingdom Pseudomonadati; phylum Pseudomonadota; class Gammaproteobacteria; order Pseudomonadales; family Pseudomonadaceae; genus Pseudomonas; species Pseudomonas sp. GM_Psu_1. Next base: position 205,341 of record NZ_JALNUX010000005.1, on the reverse strand, counting down.
CCTTGTCGCCCATGCGGCGGATGATGTCACCCGAAGGGCCGACAAAGATGGCACCGGCCTCCTCCACCGCATCGGCAAAGGCGGCGTTCTCGGCCAGGAAGCCATAGCCGGGATGCACCGCATCGGCGCCGCTGTCTCGCAAGGCCGTGAGCAGAGCCTCTATATTGAGGTAGCTGCGATCCGCCCGCGCCGGGCCGATCACCACCACGGCATCGGCCTGGCGCGCCGCCAGCGAATCCCGGTCAGCCTCGCTGCAGGCCAGTACCGTCTCGATATCCAGCGCCTTGGCGGCGCGCAGGATACGGACGGCGATCTCGCCGCGATTGGCCACCAGCAGACGGCGGATGCCGCCCCCTGTCGTATTCACGAGGCGGCCTCGTTCAGGGTGGCCAGCAACTGACCGGGCTCGACCGGATCCCCGTCCTCGACGGCAAAGGCCGTCAGGGTCCCGGCGACCTCGGCATGAACCTCGGAGAATTGCTTCATCACCTCGACCAGGCCGATCACGGTGCCGGCGGTGACGGTTTCCCCGACGTCCACATAGGGCGCCGCATCGGGCGTGGGTTTGCGATAGAACGTTCCGGGCAGGGGCGAGAGCACCGAATGTTCGGCCATGACGATTCCTCTTCTAGGCAATGTTGTCGGAAAGGCAGGCGTAGCTAAGGGCAGGAGGACCCGGCGTCTTGGCGCCGGTGTCCGCATGGAAAACTAGCCGGCGCCCGGGGCGCGGATGGCGATGCCGGCGGCCTCCAGGCGCTGGCGGATGGCCTGGGCCAGGCCCAGCGCCCCGGGGGTGTCGCTGTGCAGGCAGATGGATTCGAAGGCCACCTCGACCTCGCCCCCCTCCACCGTGGCGACCCGTCCCTGCTGGCAGGCTTTGAGCACCCGGTCGGCCACCGCCTGAGGATCCAGCGCGCCCATGCGCCGGACCAGGACGATGGAGCCGCTGGCGTCATAGTCCCGGTCGGCATAGAACTCACGCACCAGGGGCTGGCCCAGCTCGCGACCGATTCGCCAGGTGGCCGAATCGGGCAGGCAATAGAGCAGCAGCCCGGGTTCGAGGCGTTGCAGCGTCTCCACCAGCAGCCGGGCCGCCGCCTCGTCCCGGGCCAGGTGCATGAACAACGCACCATGGGGCTTGAGGTGCTGCAGCCGCAGGCCATGCAGCCGGGCGAATTCACGCAGGGCGCCGAGCTGATAGACGATATCGGCCACCAGTTCGTCGGCGGGCATCTGCAGGGGCCGACGGCCGAACCCCACCAGGTCGCGATAGCCCGGATGGGCGCCAATGGCCACGTTGCGCGCCTTGGCCTGCTGCACGGTGCGCTGCATGAGGCCGGGATCGCCGGCATGGAAGCCGGTGGCGATATTGGCCGAGCTGACCAGGTCGAGCAGCTGGTCGTCCACGCCGTCGCCCAGCGTCCAGGTGCCAAAGCCCTCGCCCATGTCGGAATTGAAATCCACCTCGATCATTGCGGTATTCCCTGGCAGCGGTGCGGTGCCTTCGACCTTAGGACTGCCCTGCCCCCTTGGGAAGATTTATTATCCAAAGCCCAGTGTTCGGAAAAATCGATACCTCAGGACAGTCGCCATGGCCCTCACCCTGCGCCAACTCCGTTATTTCACCGCGACGGCAGAACTGGGGCAGATCTCCCAGGCGGCCATCCACCTGAACATTTCCCAGTCGGCGGTGACCAGCGCCATCCAGGAACTGGAGGGCCTGCTGAGCACCAGTCTGTTCGTCCGTTCGGCGCAAGGGATGGCGCTGACCGATGCCGGTCGGCATTTCCTCAACCATGCCTACGGTATTCTGCGCGGCGTCGACGACGCCCTCAGCAGCGCCCTGCCCGATCACCGCGCCAGCGGCGAGTTGCGCATTGCCGCCAGCTATACGGTGATCGGCTACTTCCTCCCCCACCACCTGCAACGCCTGGCACAGCTCTATCCCGAGGTGACGGTGGCGGTACACGAGCAGGAGCGCCAGGCCATCGAAGAGGCGCTGCTGGACAGGCGCATCGACATGGCGGTGGTGCTGACCGCCAACCTGACCCACGAGGACATCGTCTCCGAGACGCTCTTCAATTCCGAACGCCGGCTCTGGCTGCCCAGTGGCCATCCCTTGCGCGATCGACCCAACGTCAGCCTGGCGGATGTCGCCCGCGAGCCCTATGTCCTGCTGACCGTCGACGAGGCCGAACAGAGCGCCATGCGCTATTGGCGCCAGGCCGGTCATGAGCCCCAGGTGCGGTTGCGTACCAGTTCGGTGGAGGCCGTGCGCAGCATGGTGGCCAACGGCAGCGGTGTCGCCATTCTTTCCGATCTGGTCTATCGGCCCTGGTCGCTGGAGGGCAAACGGCTGGAGACCCGCACCCTGGTAGAGCCCATTACGCCCATGAGCGTGGGGCTGGCCTGGCATAGGGAGCATCCGCTGACGCCGGCCATGCAGGCCTTTCGCAGCTACTTCCACAGCGCCTTCCTGGCGCCCCAGCAACTGGGCGCGCGACGGTGATTGCAGGGATAAATCCTCACGAGCGAAAGGATTCGATCCGTATAACCGTCTGAATAGCTAAAATCCTCACGATCTTGAGGATTGCACCGGCTATCCCTTTGGCGTTAGCCTGATCCTCACACTCGTGAGGATAAATCATGCAGGTGCTACTCAAGAATGCCGCCGACCTCGGTGCCCTCGTCCGCCAGGCACGCAAGGCCCAGGCCCTGCGTCAGGACGACGCCGCCGGCAGCCTCGGCGTCAGTGAAAACTTTCTCGGCAAGGTCGAGCGCGGCGGCGAAACCGTTCAGTGGGGCAAGCTGTTCCAGGTACTGGAAGGCCTGGGCGTGCGCCTGATCGTGGATCTGCCCCCCGAGGTGGAAGCCCAGCCGGATACCCGGACACCATGAGGCGTGAACTCCTGGCCTGGATCGATGACCAGCTGGTGGGTCGGCTGGCTGACGAGAACGGTATCTGGTCGTTCCAGTACGAATCCGGTTGGCAGGCCTTCGGACTCTGTCCGCAATTGCCCTTGCAGCCAGAGCCGCTGATCGATGGCAGTTCGCAGCGACCGGTGCAGTGGTACTTCGACAACCTGCTACCCGAGGAAGGCCAGCGGCAATTGCTCGCCCAGGATGCGCGCCTGGAGGCCGCCGATGCCTTCGCCCTGCTCAGTTGGTACGGCGCCGAGTCCGCCGGCTCCCTTACCCTGCTCGCCGAAGGCCAGCGCCTGCCACCGGGGGATCGCCGCCCCCTGAGCGACGCCGACCTCTCCCGACGGATCAAGGCCATGCCGCAGCTGCCACTGACCCACGAGGCGCACAAGCGCATGTCGCTGGCCGGCGCCCAGCACAAGCTGGCGGTGATCCTTGATGAGCAGGGGCTGCAGGAACCCGTGGGCGCCCTGCCCTCGACCCATATCCTCAAGCCGGACCATCCCCACGAGGCCTTCGCCCATTCGGTGATCAATGAGTGGTTCACCATGCGCCTGGCGGGTATGGCCGGGCTGATCGTTCCTGCCGTCGAGCGCCGCTACGTACCCGAACCGGTCTATCTGATCGAGCGCTTCGACCGCGTCCGCACCCCGGGCGGCTGGCAGCGACGCCATGGCATCGACGCCTGCCAGGTGCTGGGGCTGGATCGTCATTTCAAGTACCAGGCAGGCAGCGTGGAGCGGTTGGCCGAGCTGGCACGGCTATGCGAAGCGCCCGCCGTGACCCGGACGCGGCTGTTCAATTGGCTGGCGTTCAACGTGCTGGTGGGCAATACCGATGCCCATCTGAAGAATCTGGGCTTTCTGGTCTCACCGCGGGGACTCGCCCTGGCGCCCTGCTATGACCTGCTCTGTACGGCCGTATACGAGAGTCGCGCCTTCGACCAGCAGCGCTGGCCGGACGCAACCACCCTCGCCTGGCCGATCCTGGGTGAAAACCGGCTGGCGGCCATCGACCGCGAGCGATTGCTGGATGCCGCCGAGGTGCTGGGTATCAAGCGCTCGCCGGCTGCGGCCCAGTTGCAACGCCTGCGCCAGCGCCTGCCCTCCCAGGCTCAGCAGTTGCTGGAACAGACCGAGCGGGAGAATCAGGTTCTGGCCGCCACGCGACCGGAGTTGCGGGCAGTCTTCGCCGGCGAGTTGCGCTGCCTGCGGGCGATCAGGGCGCTGATTGCCGAACAGGTCGAGCGGCTGGCCTGACGGCCACCCTTAAAGCGGCAACACCGCCAGCAGGCGCTCGCGTCTGAGCTGCTGTAGGCGGGCGCCCAGCTCGCGCGTGGGGGTGCCGCTGGTGAACCGTTGCAGGCGTTGCCCGGCGACCGATCCCAGCCATTCCAGCTCGTTAAAGCCTTCCGGCTCGACCGCCAGCAGCAGGCAGTCACCGCCCAGCCGGGACAACAACCCCACGATCCGGCTGCGTGGACCCTGCGCCAGCCACTCCTCGTGCAACCCGACGGCGTCCTCCAGTTGCAGCACCGGGAGGTCGCTGCAACCGGGCAAGCCGCTGCGCAATTCAGCCGTCACGGCGGGGTCGAGATCGCCATGCAGGATGACCAGCGCCACGGCCGGTCGGAGGTCGTCTACCGCTGTCCAGGGTTGGCTCGTCATGCTGGACCTCCTCGTGACCGGTCGAAGCCTGGGCTCAGGCGAAGGCGTTGTGATAGGCGTTGAGCGCCGGTGCGCCCCCGAGGTGAACATAGAGCACCCGGCTGCCCTTGGCGATCTCGCCACTGCGCGCCATGGCTATCAGCCCGGCCATGGATTTGCCCTCGTAGACCGGATCGGTGAGCATCCCCTCCATCTGCGCGGTGTAGCGGATGGCCTCGACGGTGGGGCCATCCGGCAGGCCGTAGTCGGGGCCGCAGAAACGCGGCTCGATGATGACGTCCTCGTCGCGAATCTCCTTGTCCAGGCCAATCATCTCGGCGGTGTTGCGCGCGATCTTGGTCACCGCGGCGCGGGTCATCCCGGCGTCCGCCGCCGTGTCGATACCGATCAGGCGACGCTCGCGCTCCTGGGCGCGAAAGCCCACCACCATGCCGCCCTGGGTCGAACCGGTACAGGTGGCCGTGACCACGGTATCGAAGAAGAGGCCCTGGTCGCGCTCCTGCGCCGCCAGCTCGTCGGCGAAATGGGCATAGCCGAGGCCCCCCAGGGGATGGTCCGAGGCGCCGGCGGGAATGGCGTAGGGCTTGCCGCCTTCACGCCGCACCTCGTCCAGCGCGCGCTCCCAGGTCGCCTTCACCGCGGTGGAATAGCCCTCGCCTTCCAGCAGCGTCTGGGCGCCCATCAGGCGGGACAGCAGGATGTTGCCGACCTTGTCGTAGACCGGGTCTTCCCACTTGGTCCATTCCTCCTGGACCAGCCGGCACTTCATGCCCAGCACCGCGGCGACGGCGGCGACCTGGCGCGTGTGGTTGGACTGGATGTTGCCGATGGACACCAGGGTATCGCAGCCCTGCGCCAGGGCATCGGCGGCCAGCCATTCCAGCTTGCGCACCTTGTTGCCGCCATAGGCGAGACCGGAGGAGACGTCGTCACGCTTGGCCCAGAGTTCGATACCGAGGTCCTTCGACATGCGCTCCAGCTTGTGCAGGGGCGACGGGAAATAACCGAGCTTGACGCGGGGAAAACGCTTTTCGAGATCCAGGGACATAGCAGCGACTCCAGTGGTGAGAGAACGCTTTCAATGCTAGGGAAAACGTTGAAAAAAGTGCTTTCGAATGAGCGGTACGAAATCTGCTTTCCTTTTGGCTACCTCGATTTCCTCCCATAGACGTTCTTCCAGAGACCACTTTTCAAGGAGAATCTTTCGATGAGCGAAGCTGCGGAACTCACCTCGGTCGAACGCAAGATCCTGCGCGCTCTGCAACAGGACGGACGGCTCAGCAATGCCGAGCTGGCGCGCCAGGTTTCCCTGAGCCCGAGCGCCTGCTGGAACCACACGCGCAAGCTGTTCGAGAGCGGGGTCATCACCGGTGTCAGGGCCCATGTGGACCCCAAGGCGGTGCAACGGGAGACCGCAGTGCTGGTGGGCGTGGTGCTGGACAGGTCGACCCCCGAATCCTTCCAGGCCTTCGAGGCGGCCGCCCGCGCCCTGCCCCCGGTGCTGGAGTGCTACCTGGTGGCCGGCGACGTGGACTACTTCATCAAGCTCAGGGTCAAGGACATTGCGGCTTTCAATCGCCTGCACAGCGAGCGGCTGATCGCCCTGCCCGGCGTGCGCCAGGTGCGCACCTTTTTCGTGCTGAACGAGATCAAGACCGATGGATTGTTGCCCATCTGATTAGGCGGGTGGCGCCTAGGGAGGGACGGGTACCGAGCGGCGCCCGTTCAGTACACAGTTGCCTGCGTGCTGTTGGTATCAGTGCCGGGCCCTGACAACCCGTTGGCCGTGGTCTCAGCCAAGAGTGCGTACGGGCCGGAACTCAGGTGATCACTCAAGAACTCCAGGCAGACTCTGATCTTCATCGACCCGGAAGCCCGAATCGTGGTGACGGCGGATACGTCAGCCGGCTGGTAATGTTCAGGTAGGACACGGACAAGCGTGCCATTTCTAATGCTCGGCGCCACGTCCCAGGTCGATGCCATGATGATGCCGAATCCTTCATGGGCCCACTCCCGAACGACATCACTGTGATTGGATGCCATTGGCCCTGTCACCTTTACCGACTCAAGGCCATTTGGCCCCTCCAGCCGCCATACACCGAAACTCTGATCCCTGCCACGAAACAATAGACAATCGTGGCGTTGAAGGTCGCTTAGCGCGGTTGGGCAGCCTCGTTCTTCCAGATAGCTCGGAGCGGCACAGAGAATCCGTTGGCTGTCTGCAATCTTGTGAACAATCAGGTTCTGCTCGTTGACTTCACCCACTCGGATATCGATGTCGAATTGCTCTGCAACCAAGTCAGTTCGACGGTCAACCAGCTCGAGCCAAACCTCCAACTTGGGGTAGCGTTTCCTGAGCAAGGCCAGAACAGGTGCGATGTGAAAGCGCCCCATCCGTTGGCTCGTGCTGATACGCAGCGTGCCTCTGGGTTCGACGCGGTCACCCAGCGACGTTTCAAGCATTCCATTGACGTTGTCCATGATCGTCTGTGCCCAGACAAGCATCGTCTCGCCATCCCTGGTGATCGAAACCCGCCTGGTTGTCCGGTTGAAAAGCTTGCAGCTCAGCGTCTCTTCCAGCGCCAGAACACGCTTGCTGACGTGAGCGGGAGAGATCCCAAGCTCTGTGCCAGCGGCGCTAAAACTGCCGCGTTTGGCAATCACGGAGAACAGGAGCAGATCCCTCAGGAAGGGATCATTGTTCACTAGTGGAGAATTCTGATTTTCCATGAAGGACAATTATAGCATTTGGAGTTGATAGTAGCCTTGATCCTGGCAGATCGAATCGCGACCCCAATTGCGTCGCGATTTACAACAATAACGCTCGCGAAGATCAAAGCATGTCCAAAATCAGAATTGCGGTAGCCGGTGCCGGCCTCATCGGGCGCCGCCATATCGAACTCATCAAGGCGAGTCCTTCTTGTGAACTGGCAGCGGTTGTCGATCCGCTTGAAATCGATGCCCAATACCTGGATTCACTAGGCGTCACGCACTATGCAGATCTTTCTGCCTGCTTCGCCGAAGACAAGCCTGACGGCGTAATTCTTGCCACACCTAACGCTCTACACGTCGAACAGACCCTGCAATGCATTGAGGCGGGTGTTGCCGCGCTGATCGAGAAGCCGGTGGCGCATAGCGTTGCGGAAGGTAAGCGGTTACTCGCGGTCGCCGACGCAACGGGTGCCAGGCTGCTAGTAGGTCATCATCGGGCGCATAGCCCCATCCTTGCCAAGGCGCGAGAGGTCATACGCGACGACATCCTGGGAGAGATCGTTGCTGTTCAAGGCAGCGCTTTATTCTACAAACCAGATGACTACTTCGACGCTGCCATCTGGCGGCGCCAGGAAGGCGGCGGCCCCATTCTGATCAACATGATCCATGAAATAGGCAACTTGCGTTCGCTGTGCGGCGAGATTGTTGCCGTTCAGGCGATGCAGTCCAGCGCAGCGCGCGGGTTTCCCGTCGAAGATACCGTGTGCATCGGCCTGCGCTTTGAGAGTGGAGCTCTCGGTTCCTTCTTGCTTTCCGACAGCTCTGGATGCGCCCGCAGCTGGGAACAAACATCGCAGGAAAACGCGAGCTATCCATCCTACGAAGATGAGGACTGCTACGTCATCAGTGGGAAAAACGGCTCGTTGTCAGTGCCCACTATGCGTCTCAAATACTACGAAAGGGTCGAAGACAGATCCTGGTGGAAGCCCTTCCAAACAGGCGTTGCTGGTGTTGAGCGCCACGACCCGCTTGAGATCCAGCTTGAGCACTTCTGCAACGTCATACGAGGCACGGAATCGCCACTGGTTTCTGTGCGCGACGGCCTGCGGAATCTCATCATCACCGAGGCTATCTCAGCAGCCGCGAAGAGCGGCTCGATCATGGAAATCGGCCCTATCTAAGTCTTTGGCATAGCGTCTAGTCATGCGCTGCCTTACGGGTACCACGGCTGTTTTCGCCGCCCTGCCCCATCTATAAAAACAATAACTGGAGTATTCAGATGAGCACGGCAACCGAGACAGAACAGCACCCTTCCAAGCAGGCCAGGAAGGCCACCGCGAGTGGTTGGATTGGCTCCGCTTTGGAATGCTACGACCTTTTCATTTATGCCCAAGCAGCAGCATTGATCTTTCCCCAGCTCTTTTTCCCTTCGCCTGATCCGAGCAGCCCTAAACATTGCCAAGAACTGAAGCGGCTCGTCATCAGACCTTTACGGCGAGGGCGAGGATGGTGGCGACCAGCGCCTGGGTGCGCGGAACCAGGGTGTCGAGCACCAGGAATTCGGCATCGGTATGCACCTTGCCACCGACCGGGCCCAGGCCACAGAGGGTGGGCACACCCAGGCTGGCGGTAAAGCCGGAATCGGCGCAACCACCGGTGAACTCCCCCTCCACGCTGAAGCCAAGTGCCTGCGCCTCGCGCTGGTAGAGCGCCAGCAGGTCACGGCTCAGGTGCTCTTCCATGGGCAGGAACAGGCCGGTGATGGTGACGCTGGCCCGGGTTCCCGGCAGCTCTTCTTCGGCGACGATGGCCTCGATGCTCGCCTGCAGTTCGGGCCAGTCGGCCAGGGCGACGAAGCGCACGTCCAGGCGCGCGGTGGCGCTGGGCGCGACAGTGTTGCTGGAGGTGCCGCCCTCGATGAGGCCGACGTTGGTGGTGATGCCGCGCCCGTAGTCGGTCAGGGCATGCAACTTGATCACCTTGAGCGCCAGGGCCTGGATAGCGCTGGCGCCTTCGGCGTGGTTGACCCCGGAATGAGCCGCCCGCCCGCTGACCTTAATGGTGAGGCTTGCGCCCCCCTTGCGCGCCTTGACCACGTTGCCGCTGACCCGTCCGGGCTCGCAGTTCAGTACCGCCCGGGCCGCGCGCGCCGCGGCTTCCAGATGAGGGCGCGCCGTGCCGGAGCCGATCTCTTCGTCACCGGTGTAGAGCACCCGTACCGGGAATGGCAGCTCGCCGGCCCGCTTGAGCGCGCGCAAGGCGAAGCAACTCGCCACCAGACCACCCTTCATGTCCGCGACACCGGGGCCGTAGGCCTGGCGGGCATCCTGGGTGAAACCGCGGCTGGCCACGGTGCCCGGCGGAAAGACGGTGTCGCGATGGCCCAGCAGCAGCACCGCGGCGCCCGTGGCAGGCCCCACCTGGGCGGCGAGGATGTCACCGAAGTCGGTCACCGGCGTCCGGGCGACCTCGATGCCATCCTCGGCCAGGGCGGCGGTGAGCACGGCGCCGACGGCATCCACGCCAGCCTTGTCGTAGCTGTTGGAATCGGTGTCCACCAGGCGTTGCAGCAGGCGGGTCATCGGCTCGCGCTGGGTGGCGAGCCACTCCAGGGTGGTGGTCTTGGCAAGGGACATCAGCTGCGGCTCCAGCGATCGCCCAGGTCCCAGAACAGCCCGGCCATGAGTTGCAGCCCCTGCCGCACGACCGGGGCCAGGAGATGCTCGTTGGGCGCGTGCTGGGAGCAGGCGGGATAGGAATGGGGTACCCACAGGGTGGGCAGTTCGAGGATGTCGGCAAAGATGTCGTTGGGCAAGCCACCGCCGAAATTGGGCAGCAAGGCGGGCTTTTCGCCCAGGGTGTGGGTCAGGGACGTCAGGGCCCAGTCCACCCAGGGATTCTCCGGGTCCAGCCGCGAGGCGTGGAGGATCTCGTCCTTGGCCCGGGTGACCCGCACGGCGGCGAAACCCCGCTCGGCCAGGTGCGCCTCGATCAGCGGAATGAAGGTCGTACAGTCGCAGCCGGCGACGAAGCGGATCTGGCAGTGGGCACGGGCAGTACCAGGAATGGCATTGACCGGTGCCTCGGGGTTGCCGGTGGTGAAGGCCAGCAGTTCGAAGGTGTTCCAGCCGTAGACGCGTTCGGCCGGGGTCAGCCCGGGCTCGCCCCAGTGGGGGTCGATGGCCGGATCGCCCGGCGCGCCGCCCACCTCGATGTCGGCCAGGGCACGGCGCACCGGTGCGGGCAGCTCGGAGGGCTTGAGCCCCGCGACCTGGATCTGGCCCTGGGCATCCACCAGGCTGGCCAGGGCATGGGCGAGGATGATGCCGGGGTTGGCCAGCAGCCCGCCCCAGTTGCCGGAGTGATGGCCGCCTTCGCGCAGGTCCAGATGCAGGTCGAAGTTGAAGGTGCCCCGGGCACCCAGGAACAGCGTGGGCCGGGATGCCGAGACCCGCGGACCGTCGGAGGCGATGAACAGGTCAGCGGCCAGGGCCTGGCGCTGCTCCTGGCAGAAGGTGCGCAGGCCGACCGAGCCGATCTCCTCGCCCATTTCCAGCAGCAACTTGACGTTGTAGCCCAAATGCCCGCCGCGCGCGGCGATCACCTGCTCCAGCGCCGCCAGGTTGAGCAGGTGCTGGCCCTTGTTGTCGGCGGTACCGCGGCCGTACCAGCGCTCGCCCTGCTCCACCAGCGTCCAGGGCGCGAGGCCCTCGCGCCAGCGGCTGGCATCGCCGCGCACCACGTCGCCGTGGCCATAGCTGAGCAGGGTCGGCAGCCTCGGGTCCTCGATCCGCTCGGCGATCAGCAAGGGCCCCTTGCCGGCGACCGGGTTGTCCAGCCGGCGACTGGTGAAGCCGAGACTGGCCACGTAGGGAGCGATGAAGTCATCCAGGTAGCGCTGCAGCTCCGCCTGGCGCTCGGGTTCCTGGCTTTCGGTGGGATGGGCCACGGCGGTGGCGAGCCGGGCACGGAAGGCGCCGCTGTCGAAGTGCGCGGCGGCAAGCTCAAGGGCATGGGTACGGCTGGTCATGGCGGACTCCGGGGTCAGGCGGGTTCGGGCAGGTGGCAGCGCTTGCTGCCGCCGGGGATGGTTTCGCGTTCCGGATAGTGCTCGGCGCAGGGGCCGAAGCAGCGCGGGCAGCGGGGATGGAAGGCGCAGCCGCTGGGCGGCGAGATGGGATTGGGAAAGCTGCCGCCCAGGCCCAGCGCCGGGAGCCCCAGCGCTGGATCAGGGGTGAGCACCGCGTCCAGCAGCGCCCGGGTATAGGGATGCGCCGGCTGGGCGAACAGCGCCGCCCGCTCCCGCTCCTCGACGATCTTGCCGAGGTACATCACCGCCACCCGGTCGGCCAGGTGTTCCACCACCGCCAGGTTGTGGCTGATGAGCAGATAGGTCAGGCCGAATTCACGCTTGAGTTCCAGCAGCAGGTTGAGGATCTGCGCCTGCACCGAGACGTCCAGCGCCGAGGTGGGTTCGTCGCAGATCAGCACGTCCGGGCGCATCACCAGGGCGCGGGCGATGGCCACCCGCTGGCGCTGGCCGCCACTGAGCTGACCGGGATGGCTGTCGGCGGCGCGGCGCGGCAAGCCCACCACGTCGAGCATCTCCGCGACCCGCCGTTGCTGCTCGGCGGGCGTGCCCAGGCCATGCACCTGGAGCGGCAGCGCCACGATCTGGCGCACCGTCTTGCGCGGATTGAGCGACGAATAAGGGTCCTGGAAGATCGGCTGGATGTGCCGGGCCATGCGCTTGCGGTCCACCCCACGCAGGTGCTCGCCACCCACCAGGATGTCGCCGCTGGTGGGCGCCAGCAGCCCCAGCAGTAGCTTGGCCAGGGTGCTCTTGCCGCACCCCGATTCCCCCACCAGCCCCAGGGTCTCGCCGCGATAGAGCCGCAGCGAGATGCCATCCACCGCCTTGAGGGTGGCCGGCGGGCGGAACAGGCCGCGACCCAGGGTGAATTCGCGGCGGATGTCGCACAGCTCCAGGGCGATCTCGCGGCTCATCGCACACCTCCGACCCGGCGCAGGGGCTCGCTGGGCAGGGCGAAGTGGCAACGCGCCAGGTGCGCGCCCTCATCCAGCAAGGGCACGCTGTCGGTGCAGGCCGCCACCGCCTGCGGGCATCTATTGCGAAAGGCGCAGCCGTGCTGCTCGCCGACCAGGCTGGGGACCAGCCCGGGAATGGCGCCCAGCGGCTGCCCGGGACGAGTCCGGCCCGGTACCGGGATGCTTGCCAGCAGGCCGCGGGTATAGGGATGTCGGGGGGCGGCGAAAAGCTCGGCGGCCGGTGCCTGCTCGACGATCTGGCCGGCATACATCACCGCTACCCGGTCAGCGATGCGCGCCACCAGCCCCAGGTCGTGGGTGATGAAGACGATGGCCGTGCCGAATTCCCGCTGCAGGTCGCGCAGCAGGTGCAGGATCTGCGCCTGGATGGTGACGTCCAGCGCCGTGGTGGGTTCGTCGGCGATGATGAGGTCCGGCTCGCAGAGCAGCGCCATGGCGATGACCACCCGCTGGCGCAAGCCGCCGCTGAGCTGGTGCGGATACTGGCGCAGGCGCTCGCCGGCGTTGCTGATGCCGACCTTTTCCAGCATGGCCTCGGCGCGGGCCCAGGCGGCCTTGCGGTCCAGCCTGCGGTGACGCCGCAGCACCTCGGTGAGCTGGTCGCCGATGCTGTAGGCCGGATTGAGGGCGGTCATGGGCTCCTGGAAGATCATCGCCAGGCGATTGCCGCGCAGGTCGCGCATACCCCTCTCACCCAGGGTCAGCAGGTCGTGCTCGCCCAGCGTCAGCCGCGCCGCCTGGCGCCGGGCCTGGCGCGGCAGGAGGTCCATCAGCGCCAGGGAGGTGAGCGACTTGCCGCAGCCGGATTCGCCCACCAGGCAGAGCATCTCGCCCCGCTCCACCTGCAGGTCCAGGCCGCGCACGGCGTGTAGGGTATCGTCCCCCAGGGGAATGTCGATGCGCAGGTCTTTAACGTCGAGCAGTGCCATGGTCAGTCCTCCGCTTAGTTGCGCCCGCTGGGCGCGGCCAGATCCCGGATGCCGTCGCCGAACAGGTTGATGGCCAGCACCAGCAGCATCAGGGCGATCCCGGGGATGGCGATCACCCAGGGCGAAAAGAACATGTAGGGCTTGCCTTCGGCGATCATCAGGCCCCAGGACGGCAACGGCGGCTGCACGCCCACGCCGAGAAAGGACAGGGTCGCCTCCAGCAGGATGGCGTGGGCCATCTCCAGGGTGATCACCACGATCAGCGCCCCCAGCAGGTTGGGCAGGATCTCGCCGACGATGACCCGCCAGGGCGAACAGCCCAGGGCCTGGGCAGCGGCGACGTATTCGGCGTCGCGGATCTGCTGCACCGCGGCGCGCACCACCACGGCGAAGCGATCCCACAGCAGGCAGCCGAGCAGGATCACCACCACCTTCAGCGAGCCGCCCACCAGCGAGGCGGCGGCCAGGGCCACCATCACCACCGGCAGGGCCAGGCGGGTGGTCACCAGGTAGCTCACCAGGGCATCGACCTTGCCACCGTAATAGCCGGCGAGCACCCCAAGCAGGGTACCGATGGCGCCGGAAATGAGCGCCGCGGCCAGGCCGATGAACAGCGAGATGCGTGCGCCATAGAGCAGGCGGGACAAGTAGTCGCGGCCGAGCTTGTCGGTGCCCAGCGGATGGGCCCAGGTGCCCTTGGCCATCCATACCGGTGGTTTCATCCGCTGCATCACGTCCTGGGCATAGGGATCGTGGGGCGCCAGCCAGGGTGCGGCCAGGGCGGCGAACACGATGATGACCAGCAGTACGGCGCCGAGGGCGAAGCCGCGGTGGCCGAACCAGCGGCGCAGCTGGCGACCCAGGGTCGGTCGTGGGGGCAGATAGTCGTCGAGCACGAAGGGATTGGCGACGGTCATGGGGCCTCCTAGCGCACGCGAATGCGCGGGTCGAGCAAGGCGTTGAGCAGATCGGCCAGCAGCGTCAGCACGATGTAAATCAACGCGATCAAGAGGACGATGGCCTGCACCACCGGGAAGTCGTTACGGGCGATGGCGTCCCAGGCCAGCTGGCCGATGCCCTGCAGCGAGAACACCGCCTCGATCACCACCGAGCCGCCCAGCATGAAGCCGAACTCCACCGCGGCCAGGGCCACCACCGGGATCAGCGCATTGCGCAGGGCGTGCTTGAACAGCACCCGTGCCGGACTCAGGCCCTTGGCCCGGGCGGTGCGGATGTAGTCGGCGCCCAGCACGTCGAGCATCCCGGCACGGGTCAGTCGCATCAGCGAGGGGGTGGCGTAGTAGCCCAGGGCGATCGCCGGCAGGATGAAGTGCTGCCAGCTGGTATTGCCGGACACCGGCAGCCACTTGAGGGTCACGGCGAAGACGACGATCAGTACCAGGGCGAACCAGAAGCTGGGCATCGCCTGGCCAAAGGTCGCCAGGGTCAGCGCCAGGCGGTCGATCCAGGTGTCGCGCTTGACCGCGGCCAGCACCCCGAGCGGGATGGCGATGAGCAGCGCCACCAGCAGCGCGATGGCGCCCAGGGTCAGGGTGATGGGCAGGCGGCTGGCGATGAGATCCCGCACCGACTCCTGGAAGAAGAACGACTGCCCCAGGTCCAGCCGCAGCAACTGCCCGACCCACTCGACGTACTGGGTCGCCAGGGGTTTATCGAGTCCGTGTTGATGACGCACCACCTCGATCTGTTCGGCGGTGGCTTCGGGGCCGGCGATGGCGGTGGCCAGATCGCCGGATAGGTGCAGCAGAAAGAAACTTATGAGGGAAACGGTAAAGGCCACGGCCAGGGCGATACCCAGGCGGCGCAGGAGGTATGCTGACATGCTCGGCTCCTCGGCTAGGAGCGCCCCCGTGCGGGGCGCCGGGACGGATCAGTTCCAGTGGGCCAGGGCGAATCGCGGCAACTCGTCCGGATAGGGCTGGAAGGCCAGGTCCGAGGTGAAGGCGTAGTTGATGGAATAGTTGAACACCGGTGCCCAGTAGGCCTGCTCGGCGATCCGCTGCAGCGCCTTGCGGTAGTTCTCCTTACGCACGGCCGGGTCCATGGCGGTGTCGGCCACCTTGAGCCAGTCGATCACCTGGGGATCCTTGGCCACGTCGTCGGCATTGCCCTTGAAATAGACGCCGGTGGCCGCCGAGGCATCGGCGATGGAGAAGGAGCCCCAGGCGAGAAAGGCCATGGGCACCTTGCCGGCGCGCTGCTGGTCACGCAGCGCGGCGTATTTCAGATAGCGCAGCTTGGCGTCGATGCCCACCGCGCGCAGGTCGCCGATCAGCGCCTCGACCACGTCGCGGTCGCGGTAGGCGAAGATCTCGGTGCTGAAACCGTTGGGGTAGCCGGCGGCCTTGAGCAGCGCCTTGGCCTTGGCCGGGTCGTAGGGGTAGCCCGGCACCGCCTTGGCGTCGCAACCGAATTGCTCCGGATAGCAGGCCACCTGCAGCGGCTGACTGCCGCCCCCCATGAGCTGACTGGCGATGGCTTTGCGGTTGATCGCGTAGTTGACCGCCTGGCGCACCTCGGCTTTGGCAAAGGGCGAATCCGGGCTGGAGGCGCCCTGGGCATCCATGCTGAGGAAGCCGATCCTCATGCTGGCCCCGCTTTCCACCGTGAGATTGGGCGCGGCCTTGAGTTGCTCGGCCTGGTCCGGCGCCACGCGCCAGGCCCAGTCGATGCCGCCGGTCATGAGTTCGGCGAGTCGGGTTTCGGCGTCGGGAATGACGCGGAACTGGATATGGCCGATGCGTGGCTGCCCCTGGGGGCTGTCCTTGAAGTAGTCGGGATTGCGTTCCAGCGTGACGCCCTGGCCGCTGGTGACCGCGACGATGCGATAGGGCCCGGTTCCCACCGGCTTCTGCGCGAAGCCCGCCAGGCCTACTTTCTGGAAATACTTGCCGGGATAGATGGGCAAGGGATTGGCCAGGTATTCCAGCGCGGCTGGAAACGGCTGCTTGAGGTGCAGGCGGACCTTGTATTCGCCCAGCTTCTCGGCGCTCTTGATCCAGTTGACGTTCTGCTGAGTGACCACCTTGCCCTCGGGCGAGGCCACGTAGTTGAAGGTGAAGACCACGTCATCGGCGGTGAAGGGATCGCCGTTGTGGAAGGTCACGCCCTGGCGCAGATCGAAGTCGAGGGTCAGCGGATCGACCTGCTGCCAGTGGGTGGCCAGCATCGGCTTGTATTCGCCGGTCTGGGGGTCGCGGTAGATCAGGGTGTCCCAGGCCAGGTGGGCGAGGATGACGCCTTCACGGGCATCGTTGTGATAGGGGCTGACGTTTTCGGGTTCGGTGTCGGAGGCGTAGACCAGGGTGTCGTTGGCCTTGCCGGCGAAGGCCTGGCCCTGGGCCAGGAAGAGGGAAAACGCGATGCCACAAGCGAAACCTTTGAGTCCCATGCCGTCTGTCTCCGGGGCGGTGGTTGGTCAAAGGCAGGTCCGCGAAGCGCGGGGAAGGAGTTCTTGCTGAAGCCTGTTATTGGTCTCTTGACCCGACTCTAGGTCTTGCCATCCCATGCCACAAGCAGAATATTTAGATGCAAGCCATGCCTTTTCGGCAAAGGAGGCTCCATGCAGCCCTACGGAATCCAGTCCACCGCCCTGCGCTATTTCCTCGAGGTGGTGCGTTGCGGCTCCATCAGCGAAGCCTCCCAACGGCTCAATGTCGCGGCCAGTGCCGTGAGTCGCCAGATCGCCAAGCTGGAACGCGAATTGGAGACGCCGCTGCTCGAACGCCGTGCTCGCGGGGTGGTGCCCAGCGCCGCCGGGGAGCGTCTGGCGGTGCATGCGCGAAAAGCGCAGCTGGCCAGCGAACAGGTCGCGGCCGAACTGCGCGGCCTGGCCGACCTGCGCCGCGGTCAGGTGCGCCTGGCCACCACCGAAGGCTTTTCGCTGGACTTCCTGCCCGAGGTGATCGCCGCCTTTCGCCAGGGCTACGCCGGCATCCACTTTTCCCTGGAGGTCTGCGCCCCCGCCGTGGTGACCCGCCGCGTCCAGGAAGGCGATGCCGACCTGGGGCTGACCTTCAGCCTGAGGCCCGAGCCGGATATCCGCGTCGAGGCCACCCTGAGTGGCGCCATCAAGGCGATCGTCGTTCCCGACCACCCGCTCGCTAGCCGCACCGGCCTGGCCCTGGTCGATCTGCAGCCCTATCCCCTGGCGCTGCCAACGCCGGACACGACGATCCGCCAGCTGTTCGACATCTGCTGTGGCGTCCAGGGCCTGTCCTTCGAGCCGGTGCTGGTGAGCAACAACATGCAGGCGCTCTATCGCTTCGCCGCGCTGGGCGCCGGAGTCGGCCTGTTCAGCGAGTTGAGCCTGCGCAGCCGGCTGCGCGAGGGCCAGTTGGTGGCCCTGCCGTTGCTGGACGAGGGCCTGGCGGCGCGGCGGATCGAGTTGCAGAGCATGGCGGGTCGCGAATTGCCACCGGCGGTCAATGCCTTCCGCCACGCGCTGATCGCGGCGCTGGGACGCTGAGTCAAAGCAGTGCATCAAGCCACTACGATGCACTGCAACGGGGCGGCGCGGCCGGTAGCGCAGCGCCGTCATGGCAAAGAACCAGCATGGCACGGGGCCTGGAGGCAACTGGCACGCATCTGGCAAAGACCATAGCGTGCAGGAGCACCGGTCAGCCGGTTTGATGCACCACAATCTGCAATGGATGACTAGGGTTCCGACTCGCTCGTGCGGGTGTCTGGTCCGAGAGTCGTCGACCTCTGATGGGGTTACACGGCGGGACAAAAGCCCGGGAGACACAGCGCCAGTCGCGTGCTCCTGTCCCGTCGTCCATCCTATTGGAGGTCCCATGCGCCATCCCCTGCTCGCCTCGCTCGTTCTCGGTTGTTCCCTGCTGCTTGGTGCCACCGCTCAGGCGGCGCCGCGCGACGACTTCAAGGTGTGCTGGACGATCTATGCCGGCTGGATGCCCTGGGGCGAAGCCCAGGCCCAGGGCATCATCGACAAGTGGGCCAAGAAATACGGCATCCACGTCGAGGTCGTGCAGCTCAACGACTACGTCGAATCCATCAATCAATACACCACCGGCCAGTTCGATGGTTGCGCCATGACCAACATGGACGCCCTGACCATTCCGGCCGCGGGCGGCGTGGACAGCACGGCGCTGATCGTCAGCGACTACTCCAACGGCAACGACGGCGTGGTGATGAAGGGCAAGGGCAAGACCCTGGCCGACCTCAAGGGCCAGCAGGTCAACCTGGTGCAATTCTCCGTCTCCCACTACCTGCTGGCGCGGGCGCTGCAGAGCGTGGGGCTGAGCGAAAGGGACCTGACCACCGTCAACACCTCGGATGCCGACATGGTGGCCGCCTTCCAGACGCCTGACGTGCGCAACGTGGTGACCTGGAATCCGCTGCTGGCCGAGGTCAAGGCCCAGCCCGACACCACCGAGGTGTTCGATTCCAGCAAGATTCCCGGCGAGATCCTCGACATGCTGGTGGTGAACACCGCCACGCTCAAGGATAACCCCGCCCTGGGCAAGGCCTTGACCGGTGCCTGGTTCGAGATGATGGCACTGATGCAGGCCCACGACGCCAAGGGCAAGGCCGCCCTGGAAGCCATGGCCAAGGCCTCGGGCACCGACCTCGCCGGCTTCCGGGCGCAGCTGGACAAGACCCGGCTGTTCGCCACGCCCGCCGAGGCCCTGGCCTTCGTCAAGGACCCCGCGCTGCCCACCACCATGCAGCGCATCGCCCACTTCTCCTTCGAACACGGCCTGCTGGGCCAGGGCGCGCCCAGCGCCGAGGCCATCGGCATCGCCTATCCGGGCGGCAAGACCAGCGGGGACGCGGGCAATCTCAAGCTGCGCTTCGATCCGACCTTCGTACAGCTGGCCGCCGACGGCAAGCTCTGAGCCCCGCCGCGAGGACGACGCCCATGCGCTTCATCAATCGGCATCCCGATCGGGGTGGCCGGCTCCTGCTGGTCCTGCTGCCCTTCGCCCTGCTCGCCCTGCTCTATCTGGTGGGCTCGGCCACCCGGCTGGCGGAGAACCCCAACGACAAGCTGCTGCCCAGCGTGGCGCAGATGGCCGATGCGGTGCAGCGCCTGGCCTTTACCGCCGACGTGCGCACCGGGGCTTATCCGTTCTGGCAGGACACCCTGGCCAGCCTGCAACGCCTGGGGCTGGGCCTGGGGATCGCCGCGCTGATCGCCCTGGTGGTGGGCATCGCCGCGGGCAGCCTGCCCCTAGTCGGCGCGCCGCTGTCGCCACTGGTGACGGTGCTCTCGATGATCCCGCCCCTGGCGATCCTGCCGATTCTCTTCATCGTCTTCGGCCTGGGCGAACTGGCCAAGGTGATGCTGATCGTGGTGGGCGTCACCCCGGTGCTGATCCGTGAGCTCGACCAGCGCGCCCGGGAGTTGCCCCGCGAGCTGCTGATCAAGGCCCAGACCCTGGGCGCCAACAGCTGGACGGTGATCCTGCGCCTGGTGCTGCCGCAACTGCTGCCGCGCCTGCTCATCGCCCTGCGGCTGCAGCTGGGCGCCGCCTGGCTGTTTCTCATCGCGGCCGAGGCCATCGCCGCCACCGATGGCCTGGGCTATCGCATCTTTCTGGTGCGGCGCTACCTGGCCATGGACGTGATCCTGCCCTATGTGGCCTGGATCACCCTGCTGGCCTGGCTGCTGGACGCCGGTCTGCGCCTGCTGACGCGACGCGCCTTTCCCTGGTACGGGGAGGGTCGCTGATGATCGAGGTCCGCAATCTCTGGCAACGCTACGGCGAGCAGGTGGTGCTCGAAGGCCTCAACCTGCAGGTGCGCGAAGGCGAATTCTGCGCCCTGGTCGGTGCCTCCGGCTGCGGCAAGTCCACCTTCCTGCGTCTGCTACTCGGTCAGGAGCGCCCCAGCCGGGGCGAGATCCGCATCGATGGTCAGCCGCTGTCAGCGGAACCTGATCCCGAGCGGGGCGTGGTCTTTCAGCGCTATTCGGTCTTTCCCCACCTGAGCGTGCTGGACAACGTCGCCCTGGGCCTGGAATTGCCCAGGTCCCCGCTGCTCGGCCGGCTGCTGGGTACGGCCAAGCGCCAGGCCCGGGAACAGGCCGCCGCCCTGCTCGAGCGCGTCGGCCTGGGCCAGGCGCTGGGCAAGTACCCGGGGCAGCTGTCCGGCGGCATGCAGCAGCGCCTCGCCATCGCCCAGGCGCTGATCGTCCGGCCGCGCATCCTGCTCCTGGACGAGCCCTTCGGCGCCCTCGACCCCGGCATCCGCAAGGACATGCACGCCCTGCTGCTGGAGCTCTGGCACGAGCGCCCGCTCACGGTGTTCATGGTCACCCATGACCTGCACGAGGGCTTCAGCCTGGCCACCCGGGTGCTGGTGTTCGACAAGGTCCGCCAGGACCCGCAAGCCCCCGGTGCCTATGGCGCCCGCATCACCTACGACCTGCCCCTGACCGCCAAGACCCCGCCCGTACATGCGGCCGGGACGCGGCCGGCCCTTATCTGACGAGGTTGCCCATGACTGAAGAACTGCTCTACCAGGAACGCGTCCCCGGCGGCGGTACCGCCTCCTTCATCCTGCGCCGCGGCCAGACCCTGCGCCTGACCGACGTGGAAGGCGGCGCCAATGTCAGCCTGCTGCTGTTCAATGCCGATGACCGCAGCGAGCGGCTGAATCTGCCGGATACCCTCAAGGGCCAGCACACCGCCCGTCTCACCGCCGGACACTGCCTCTATTCCGACATGGGACGGGTGCTGGCGGCCGTGGTGCGCGACACCTGCGGCTGGCACGACAGCTTCGGCGGCGTGGCCAATGCCGCCGAGGTGGCCGAAAAATACGGCGCGGGTCGCTACCAGGAATTGCGCAACGGCTTCCACCGCAACGGCACCGACAACCTGCTGGTGGAACTGGCCAAGTGGGGCCTGGGGTTGGAAGACCTGCTGATGACCCTGAATCTGTTCAGCCGGGTGGACGTGGATGCCGAGGGCGCCTTTGCCTTCGTGCCTGGCAACTCCCGCGCCGGCGATCTGGTCGAGCTCTATGCGCCCATGAACACCCTGGTGGTGCTGACCGCCCTGCAGCATCCGCTGGACCCGGATCCGGTCTATGCACCACGCCCGGTCGATCTCGCCCAGTTGCGCGCCGCGCCCGAGGCGGCCGAGCGCTGCCGCACCTCGCGCCCGGAAAACGAGCGCGCCTTCCAGAACACCGCCCGCTACTTCCTCTGAGGCCCCGCCATGACCCTGATCGCCAGCACCAAACGCCCGGAAGATGCCAGCTACCGCGCCGTCCTGCCGGCCGGAGCGCCCTACCTCAAGGAGGTCAAGGCCGGCCAGACCCTGCGCATCCATGACCTGGAAGGCAACCAGGCGGTGGACACCCTCTTCTACGCCGCCGCCAATCCCCAGGAGCGCTACGATCCCCAGCGCACCCTGAGACGCCAGGGCCGGGTCTATCTGTCGACCGGCAGCGTGCTCTATTCCAACCTGGGCAATCCGCTGCTGACCATCGTCGCCGACACCTGTGGCCGCCACGACACCCTGGGCGGCGCCTGTTCCCAGGAGAGCAACACGGTGCGCTACGCCCTGGACCGCCGGCAGATGCACAGCTGCCGCGACAACTTCCTCTGCGCCGGTGGCCATGACGGGCGCCTGGGCAAGCGCGACATCGGCGCCAACATCAACTTCTTCATGAACGTGCCGGTGACCGCGGATGGCGGCCTGACCTTCGCCGATGGCATCTCCGGCGCCGGCAAGTACGTGGAATTGCGCGCCGAGACCGACGTCATCCTGCTGATCTCCAACTGCCCGCAGTTGAACAACCCCTGCAACGGCTGGAATCCCACCCCGGCCGAGGTGCTGCTATGGGACTGACCCGCGTACGCCAGCTCTGGCAGTGGCTGCGGCCGCACCTCTATCGGCTGTGTGAAGTCCGCGCCGGACGCTACGGCTACCGCGGCAAGCGCTAGACGCCGACTGACCCACCGCCCTCGCGCGGCCTCTTGGGGACGACCCCGAGAGCTTTTATCTGGCGGGACGGCCCGCCGCCTTCGAGGACGCCTCGAATGTTCACCACCCTGCTCATCGCCAACCGTGGCGCCATCAGCTGCCGCATCCAGCGCACCCTGCGCGACCTGGGCGTCGCCGCGGTCGCCGTCTACAGCGAAGCCGATCGCGCCAGCCGCCATGTCAGCGAAGCCGACCAGGCCTTCAGCCTGGGCGAAGGCGCCGCCGCGGCCACCTACCTGGACACCGCCAAGCTGCTCGAGGTCGCGCGCCAGAGCGGTGCCCAGGCCATCCACCCCGGCTATGGCTTCCTCTCCGAGAACGCCGCCTTCGCCGAAGCCTGCGAAGCCGCCGGCATCGCCTTCGTCGGTCCCACCCCCGAGCAACTGCGCACCTTCGGACTCAAGCACACGGCGCGGGCCCTGGCGCGCGCCCAGGGCGTACCGCTGCTGGAGGGTACCGAGCTGCTGGAGACCCCGGAGGCGGCCCTGGCGGCCGCGCAGGAGATCGGTTATCCGGTGATGCTCAAGAGCACTGCCGGCGGTGGCGGCATCGGCATGCGCGTGTGCCGCACGGACACTGAACTCGCCGAGGCCTTCGACGCCGTGCGCCGTCTCGGCCAGAACAACTTCAGCGACGCCGGCGTCTTCCTGGAGAAATACATCGAGCGGGCGCGGCACCTGGAGGTGCAGGTGTTCGGCGATGGTCAGGGCGAGGTCCTGGCGCTGGGCGTGCGCGATTGCTCGGTACAGCGCCGCAACCAGAAGGTGCTGGAGGAAACCCCGGCGCCCAACCTGCCGGCCGGCATGGCCGAGGCCCTCTGCGCCGCCGCGCTGGAGCTGGCGCGCGCGGTGCGCTATCGCAGCGCCGGTACCGTGGAGTTCGTCTACGACAGCGCCGCCGACCGCTTCTACTTCCTCGAGGTGAACACCCGGCTGCAGGTCGAGCACGGCGTCACCGAGCAGGTCTGGGGCGTGGACCTGGTGCGCTGGATGATCGAACTGGCCGCCGGCGACCTGCCGCCGCTGGCAACCCTCGCCGCGGGGCTGCAGCCCCAGGGCCATGCCATCCAGGCGCGCCTCTATGCCGAAGACCCGGGTCGTGACTTCCAGCCCAGTCCGGGCCTGCTGACCCAGGTCGACTTTCCACCGGCGGATGGCCGGGCGCTGCGCCTGGACACCTGGGTCGAGGCCGGCTGCGAGATCCCGCCCTATTTCGATCCGCTGGTGGCCAAGGTCATCGCCTGGGCCCCGGACCGGGACTCGGCTCGGCAGCGTCTCGACCAGGCCCTGGCCGCGACCCGGCTCTATGGCGTGGAAACCAACGGCGACTACCTGCGGCAGATCCTCGCCGCCCCGCCCTTCGCCAGCGGCCAGCCCTGGACCCGCTGCCTGGAAGGCCTGACCTACCAGGCCACCACCCTGGAGGTGCTCAGCGCCGGCACCCAGACCACGGTGCAGGACGCCCCCGGACGCCTCGGCTACTGGTCGGTGGGCATTCCCCCTTCCGGCCCCATGGACGACCGCGCCCTGCGCCTGGGCAATCGCCTGCTCGGCAACGACGCCCGCGCGGCCGCCCTGGAAATCACCCTGGCCGGCCCGACCCTCAAGTTCAACACCGAGGCCGTGGTGGCGGTCACCGGCGCGGCGCTGCCGATCCTGCTGGATGACCAGCCCCAGGCCATGGACAGCGTCTTTCGCGTACCCACGGGTGCCATTCTGCAACTGGGCGCCATCACCGGCGCCGGCGCCCGCAGCTATCTCTGCCTGAGAGGCGGTCTGGACCTGCCCGAATACCTGGGCAGCCGCAGCACCTTCACCCTTGGCCAGTTCGGCGGCCACGGTGGCCGCGCCCTGCGCGCCGGTGACGTGCTGCACCTGCACCCGCTGACCGACGCGCACACGGAGGCCCGGCTACCCGCCGCCCTGACCACCCAGCTCGCCGAGACCCGCACCCTGCGCGTCATCTATGGCCCCCATGGTGCACCGGACTATTTCAGCCCGGCCTATCTGGACCTCTTTCTCGCCACCGACTGGGAGGTACACTTCAACTCCAGCCGCACCGGCGTACGGTTGATCGGACCCAAGCCGGAATGGACCCGCGAAGACGGCGGCGAAGCCGGTCTGCACCCATCCAACATCCACGACAATCCCTATGCGGTCGGCGCCGTGGACTTCACCGGCGACATGCCGGTCATCCTTGGCCCGGACGGCCCCAGCCTGGGCGGCTTCGTCTGCCCGGTCACGGTGATCGAGGCCGATCTCTGGCAACTTGGCCAGCTCAAGGCCGGTGACCGTGTGCGCTTCCTGCCGGTGGACCTGGCCACCGCGCGGCGTCTGCAGCTGGCACGTCTGGCCGAGGAAAGCGGCTTGCAGCCGCAGGCGGAGATCGCCATCTCGCCCGAGCGTGGCGATCCCGTGGTCCTGGACCTGGGCCAGGGCGCCGAGCGCCTGGTGGCGCGGCTTTCCGGGGATACCCATCTGCTGCTGGAGATCGGCCCACCGGAGCTGGACCTCGCCCTGCGCTTTCGCGGCCATGGCCTGATGCAGGCGCTGGCCGCCCTGGCACTGCCTGGGCTGTGCGAGCTCACCCCCGGCATCCGCTCGCTGCAGGTGCACTACCAGCCCGAGGCCCTGCCCCTGGCCGAGTTGCTGGCGGCGGTCAGTCGCTGCTGGCAGGCGCTGGGCGATGCCCAGGATCTGCGGGTACCCTCGCGCATCGTCCATCTGCCGCTGTCCTGGGACGATCCGGCCTGCCGCCTGGCCATCGAGAAATACACCACCACGGTACGCAAGGACGCCCCCTGGTGCCCGAGCAACCTGGAGTTCATCCGCCGGGTGAATGACCTGGAGTCGCTGGAGGCGGTCAAGCGCATCGTCTTCGACGCCAGCTACCTGGTGATGGGCCTGGGCGATGTCTATCTGGGTGCACCGGTGGCCACCCCCCTGGATCCGCGCCATCGGCTGGTCACTACCAAGTACAACCCGGCGCGCACCTGGACCGCGGAAAATTCGGTGGGCATTGGCGGCGCCTATCTGTGCGTCTATGGCATGGAAGGCCCCGGCGGCTACCAGTTCGTCGGGCGCACCCTGCAGATGTGGAATCGCTATCGCGAAGTCGAGGCCTTCCACGGCCAACCCTATCTGCTGCGCTTCTTCGATCAGATCCGCTTTCATGAAGTCTCGGCGGAGGAATTGCTGCGCATCCGCGCCGACTTCCCCCTGGGACGGGTACCCCTGCGCATCGAAGAGAGCGAACTGTCCCTGGCCGACTACCAGGCCTTCCTGGCCCGCGAAGCCGAGGGCATCGCCACCTTTCGCGGGCGTCAGCAGAGCGCCTTCGCCGCGGAGCGGCAACGCTGGATCGACTCCGGCCAGGCGCATTTCGACAGCCAGGAAGCCGCCGTCGAAGCCACCGAAGACGCCCCCCTCGCCAGCCACCAATTGGCCCTGGAAAGTCCGGTGGCCGGCAATCTCTGGCAGGCCCAGGTGCAACCGGGCGATCAGGTGGAAGCCGGCCAGCCGCTGCTGATCCTGGAGTCCATGAAGATGGAAATCCCGCTGCTCGCCCCCTGCAGCGGCCGGATCCACGACCTGCAGGTCCAGCCCGGCTCGCCGATCCGCGCCGGCCAGCGCCTGCTGGTCATCGACAAGACGTGAAGGAAGCCACCATGACATTCGATCTGCGCCTCGACACCCTGAGCGCCGCCTATGCCGCCGGTACCCAGACACCACGAGTCCTCATCGCTGAACTGCTAGAAAGAGCCGCCCAGCTCAATCCCGAGTACCGGCTGTTCATCCACCTGCTGACCCCGGCCGAGCTGGAGCCCTATCTCGCCGCCCTGGACGACCGCGATCCCGCCGAGCTGCCGCTCTATGGCATCCCCTTCGCCATCAAGGACAACATCGACCTCGCCGGCATCCCCACCACGGCGGCCTGCCCGGCCTATGCCTATGTGCCCGAGCGCTCGGCGACCCTGGTGGAGCAGCTGGTCGCCCTGGGCGCCGTGCCCCTCGGCAAGTGCAATCTCGACCAGTTCGCCACCGGCCTCAACGGCACCCGTTCGCCCTATGGCGCCTGCCGCAACAGCGTCCACCCGGACTATCCTTCCGGCGGCTCCAGTGCCGGGTCGGCCCTGGCCGTGGCCCTGGGCGTCGCCAGCTTCGCCCTGGGCACCGACACCGCCGGGTCGGGGCGCGTACCCGCGGGGCTGAACAACCTGGTGGGCCTCAAGGGCAGCAAGGGATTGCTGTCCACCGCCGGCGTGGTGCCCGCCTGCCAGACCCTGGATTGTGTGACCTTCTTTACCGCCACCGCCGCCGAAGCCAGCACCCTGCTGGCGCTCACCGCCCGCCTCGATCCGCGCGACCCCTACAGCCGCGCCAATCCGCAGTGGAACGACGCCAGTGCCTTCGGCCGCCCGCGGCCCTTTCGCTTCGGCGTCTCGACCCAGCTGGAATTCCTCGGCTGCCCGGAAAGCCCGGCGCTGTTCGCGGCCGCCAAGGCGCAATTGGAAGCCCTGGGTGGCGAAGCCGTGCCGCTGGATCTTGCGCCCTTCCTGGAAGCCGCACGCCTGCTCTATGAGGGCCCCTGGTTGGCCGAGCGCTACAGCGTGGCCGGCGCCCTGATCGAGGCCGAACCGGACGCAGTGCTGCCGGTGATCCGCGCCGTGCTGGAAAAGGCGCCCGGCACCACGGCAGTGGACGCTTTTCGCGCCGGCTATCGCCTTCAGGCATTGAAAGCCCAGTGCGATGCCCTGCTGGCCGAGCTGGATTGCGTGCTCACCCCCACCTATCCACGGCCGGTGACCCTGGCCGAACTGGCCGCCGAGCCGGTCGCCCGCAACGCCGACCTGGGCTACTACACCAACTTCATGAACCTGCTGGACTACGCCGCGGTGGCCGTGCCAGCCGGTGTCATGACCAATGGACTGCCCTGGGGCGTGACGCTGTTCGGCCGGGTCTTCACCGACCAGTACCTGCTGAGCCTGGCCGCGGCCCTGCAAGACGCCCAGGGCCTGCCCCTGGTCGGCGGCGCCCTCCCAGAGGCCAGCCTGCCGGCGCGCCCCGCCCGCCATGACCGCGCCCGCCTGGTGGTCTGCGGCGCCCACCTGCAGGGACTGCCCCTCAACGGCCAGCTGCTCGCCCGCGGCGGCCGACGCCTCGCCCTGACCCGGAGCGCGCCGCACTATCGCCTCCACGCCCTGGCCGGCGGCCCGCCGCTACGTCCGGGCATGGTTCGGGTCGCCGAAGACGGCGCCGCCATCGAGGTGGAAGTCTGGGAGCTGCCCAGCAGCGAACTGGGCAGCTTTCTCACCGGCATCCCCGCCCCGCTCGGCCTGGGCAAGGTGGAACTGGCCGATGGCAGCTGGGAAACCGGCTTCATCTGCGAGCCCTACGGCCTCGCCGGCGCCGAGGACATTACCGACCATGGTGGGTGGCGGGCGTGGTTGGCAAGTCGCAGCGCCCACTAGCGCAGCCCCAGGCTCGGGAACCCGGATCGGGTCCCGAGCCCGGTGGGAAGCCCTCAGCCGGCGTCTACCTCACGCACCACCAGACGCTCCCCCTCCTGGATCGCCAGCAACCGGACGGCCAGCGGCTGCGCCAGCAGACAGTCTGCCACTGCCGGCTCCAATAGCCGGCGCAGCCGCCGGACCAGATCGCGCGCGCCGAAGCGGACATCGTGACCACGCGTCAGGAAGGCCCTGGCGCTGTCGTGCAACTCCAGGCTTTTTCCCCGGCGGCCCAGACGCTGATTGAGCTTGTCCAGCTCGATGGCGAGCAGCCCGGGTAGCCAATCCTGGTCGATGTGCTCGAAGGCCAGGATCCGCTCGATACGATTGAGAAATTCCGGATCGAAGTGCCCATGCAGCGCCTCTTCCAGGATCGCGCCGGGATCCGCCGACAGCTTGAGCCAACGACGCCAGCCGCGCGCGAAGCAGGCATGCTGCTGCTGGACGGCGCGGGCGCCCAGGTTGCTGGTCATGAAGATGAGGCTGTTGCGAAAGTCCAGGCGCTTGCTGCCGGCGCTGAGCACCAGTTGGCCGCTGTCGAGCACGTTCAGCAGGGTACGGATGACCTGGCGATCGGCCTTTTCCAGCTCGTCGAACAGCACGATGCCAGGGCGGCCGTAGCTGCCGGCGATAGCCTCGGCATCGAACAGCGTGGTGCCTTCCTTGCTGCCCACGTAGCCGGGCGGCGCGCCGGCCAGGGCCGCAGCATAGTGCTCCTGGGCCAGGGTGTTCATGTCGATGCGGCAGAGGGCGTCCGCGCGGCCGTGGATGGCCTGGGCCAGCAGGCGCACGATCTCGGTCTTGCCGACGCCGGTGGGGCCAAGGAACAGACTGACACCCAGG
Source organism: Pseudomonas sp. GM_Psu_1 (assembly GCF_026544185.1). Lineage (NCBI taxonomy): Bacteria > Pseudomonadati > Pseudomonadota > Gammaproteobacteria > Pseudomonadales > Pseudomonadaceae > Pseudomonas > Pseudomonas sp. GM_Psu_1. Next base: position 176,711 of record NZ_JALNUX010000005.1, on the reverse strand, counting down.
GGCCTTTCCGGATCGCCGATGTCGGCCTTGACCACCTTGAGCAGGGCTTCCACCTCATCGAGCACTCTGGCCTGGCCCAGGATGCGCGCTCGCAGCAGGGCCATGACCGCTGCCGGCTCGAACAGGAAGCGCGAGGGCAAAGGCCCCTGTCCCTCGCGGGCGAGCTGGCCACGGTTATGCTCGATCAGGTCATTGACGAAAGGCATGGCTCGCTCCTCGCGCCGCCAGCGCTAACCCAGCTGACGTTCCTGACCGGGATGCGGCAGCTCGCCCACCGGGCAGTCCGCCACCCCGATGGTGGAGCGAGTCATCCGCTCGACGTCCGCCTGCGCCTTCTGCGCATCCAGGACCCAGGTGCGATAGAAGTCGAAGGGACAGTCGGCCACGCCCTTGTCGCCATCGCCGGAGTTGTAGATCCCGGTGTAGCCGCGATGCAGCAACTTGAACAGGTGGTTCTGCGACTGGTCGTTCGCGCGCGCATCGCGGATCTGCGACACCGAAAGCTGGGCGTACTGGATGCCCATCTCCTCCTCCCCGCATTCGCCCAGGGTGCGGCCATCGAAGCCGATCAGCGCCGAATGGCCGAAGTAGCTGTACACCCCGTCGAAGCCGGTGGCGTTGGCCACCGCCACGTAGCAGTTGTTGGCCCAGGCCATGGTCTTGGCCATCAGCACCTGCTGCTCCTTGGCCGGGTACATGTAGCCCTGGCAGCGCACGATCAGCTCGGCGCCCTTCATCGCACAGTCGCGCCAGATTTCCGGGTAGTTGCCGTCATCGCAGATGATCAGGCTGATCTTCAAGCCCTTGGGACCTTCGCTGACATAGGTGCGGTCACCGGGATACCAGCCTTCGATGGGGCACCAGGGAATACACTTGCGGTACTTCTGCACGATCTCGCCCTGGTCATTGATCAGCACCAGGGTGTTGTACGGGGCCTTGTGCGGGTGCTCCTCGTGCCGCTCGCCGGTGAGGGAAAAGATCCCCCAGGTCCTGGCCTCGCGGCAGGCGGCGGCGAAGATCGCCGTCTCCTCGCCGGGAATGGTCGCGGCGGTGGCCATCATCTCGTCGCGGTCGTACATGATCCCCATGGTGCTGTATTCGGGGAGCACCACCAGGTCCATGCCCGGCAGGCCGAGCTTCATGCCCTTGATCATCGCAGCGATCTGCTGGGCGTTGGCCAGCACCTCCGCCTTGCTGTGCAGGCGCGGCATCCGGTAGTTGACGACAGCTACGCCGACGGTGTCGGGGCTGCTGGAAATATCGCCATGGCGCATTGGTTTGCTCCTCGAAGGGGATGACGCGGAGATCAGTGACTGATCATCCAGGGCCGATTGGACGGACTGGTCTTCAGCCCACGGGGATTGGCCTTGCTACGCGCCACCGGCTTGCTCGGGGCGCAGCAACTGCAGCCGGCACCGTGGCTGCGCTTGGCCTTGTATTCCTCCAGCGATTGGGGGGCGTGGCGCGCACGTTCGTTGGTCTCGTGGGCACGGCGCTGGCCCCCGGCCAAGGTAGCCAGGCCGGGGGCACTGAGGATCACCCGAGGGCTGGGCGCGGCGCAGTCGGGGCAGTTGCAGGGATCGTCGCGCTGGGCCATGGGCCGCAGCAGGGTGAAGTCACCGCAGTGCGGGCAGTCGTATTCGTAGATCGGCATGGCGAACTCCTGGCGGGCTGGGCACGGCGGAGGGCCGCGCCCGGGCGGCTCACTTGTCGTAGGCGATGGGCATGTCGATGCTGCCGTCCAGGTAGCGGGTAGGCCCGGCGGCGCTGGGGTTGATGTCGAATTCGAAGATGTCCGTCGGTAGCCAGAGGGTGGCGCAGGCGTTGGGAATGTCGACCACCCCGCTGATGTGGCCCTGAACCGGCGCCGAGCCCAGCAGCGAATAACCCTGGGCGCCGCTGTAGCCGAACTTCTTCAGGTACTCGATGGCATTCAGGCAGGCCTGCTGGTACGCCAGGTTGACGTCCAGGTAGTGCTGCTTGCCGGCGTCATCCACCGAGATGCCTTCGAAGATCAGGAAGTTGTTGTAGGTGGGCACGATGGGGCTGGGCTTGAAGATGGGATTCCTGATGCCGTACTTGGCCATGCCGCCCTTGATCAGCTCGACCTTCATGTGCACCCAGCCGGCCATCTCGATGGCGCCGCAAAAGGTGATCTCGCCGTCGCCCTGGCTGAAGTGCAGATCGCCCACCGAAAGGCCTGCGCCTTCCACATAGACGGGGAAGAAGATCTTCGAGCCCCGCGACAGGTCCTTGATGTCGCAGTTACCGCCATGCTCGCGCGGCGGCACGGTGCGTGCGCCGGTAGCGGCTGCCGCGTCGCGGGCCGCGCCGGTGAGCTTGCCCATGTGAGCGGTCGCGGCGAACGGCGGGTTGGCCAGGGGCGGTACCCGGGTCGGATTGCTGTCGATCAGCTCCTGCTCGCGGGCATTCCAGGCGGCCAGCAGCTTGGGATCCGGCAGGCAGCCGATCAGGCCCGGGTGAATCAGGCCGGCGAAGCGCACCCCCGGGATGTGGCGGCTCCTGGTGAACATGCCCTCGAAGTCCCAGATGGATTTCTGCGCCGATGGAAAGTAATCGGTGAGAAAGCCACCGCCGTTCTGCTTGGAAAAGAAGCCGTTGAAGCCCCACTGCGACTCGGCCTTGGCGCCGATGTCGAGCAGATCGACCACCAGCAGGTCGCCCGGCTCGGCGCCCTTCACGCCCACCGGCCCGGACAGGTAGTGCACGGTGGAGAGGTCGACATCGCGCACGTCGCTGGCATCGTCGTCGTTCTTGATCGCGCCGCCGGTCCAGTCGTAGGTTTCCAGGATGAAGTCATCCCCCGGCTTTACCCAACAGGCCATGGGGATGTCCGGATGCCAGCGGTTGTGGACGTTTTCGTTGTCGGTGGCGGCCTGGTTGAGGTCGACCTGGATCAGGGTGTCGGTCATCGCGCAGCTCCTGGCTGTTGGCGGTAGCGGGAGGGTTCCGGCTCAGTCTCGGGGCTGGGGTCGGGGCTGCAAATACGTTGGATGACGTAGGCGCAAGCCCAGGCTGGACGAGGCGCAGCTGACGTTTCGCGGGCATGCGCGAAGCGGCCGCCGTGCTGCTGCAGGGCGGCCGCGCAGAGCGCCGGAGTCAGACCGACAGATAGCGACTGATGGTCGCCTCGTCGACCCGGTCGCGGGTTTCCTCGACCACGAAGCGGCCCTTCTCGATCACCAGGAAGCGGTCGGCGATGTCGAGGGTGAAGGACAGCACCTGCTCGGAGACCACGATGGTCAGGTCACGCATGCTGCGGATCTCCTTCAGGGTGCGGGCGATGTCCTTGATGATCGAGGGCTGGATGCCCTCGGTTGGCTCATCCAGCAGCAGCACCTTGGGATTGGTGGCCAGGGCGCGGGCGATGGCCAGTTGTTGCTGCTGGCCACCGGAGAGGTTGCCACCCTTGCGCTGGCGCATCTCGTGCAGCACGGGGAAGAGCGCATAGAGGTCATCCGGTACCCGGCCCCGGGCCGAGGCCGGCAGGCCGGTCTGGATGTTTTCCAGCACCGTCATATGGGAAAAGATCATCCGCCCCTGGGGCACGTAGGCTATGCCGCGCTCGACCCGCTGGTGAGTTTCCAGTGCCGATACGTCTTGCCCATCCACTGACACGCTGCCACTCCAGCTCGGCAGAATGCCCATCAGGCTGCGGAACAGGGTGCTCTTGCCCATGCCGTTGCGGCCCATGACGGCGACGATTTCCTTGTGCGCCACGTCCAGGCTGAGGTCGTGGAGGATGCGGCTCTGACCGTAGCCGGAGACGAGGTTCTGGATGGTGAACATGACCGGGATCTCCCGTGATCGACTGCAGGAAAAGGGCTGGAGGCGAAGGCTCAGTGCCCCAGGTACACCTCGATGACCTTGGGATTGCTCTGCACCGCCTCCATGCTGCCTTCGGCCAGCACCTTGCCCTGGTGCAGCACCGTGACCTTGTGGGCGATGCTCTTGACGAATTCCATGTCGTGCTCGATGACCAGCACCGAGCGCCCCTCGCTGATGCGGTTGAGCAGCTCGGCGGTCTGGGCCCGTTCGGACACGCTCATGCCCGCCACCGGCTCGTCGAGCATCAGGAGTTCCGGGTCCTGCATCAGCAGCATGCCGATCTCCAGCCACTGCTTCTGGCCGTGGGAGAGCAGATCGGCCTGCTGGTGCAGCAGGTCGGCGAGAAAGATCTCCGCGGCCACCGCCTGCACCCGCGCGACCACCGCGGCGCTGCGCTTGAAGAACAGCGCGCCGAACACCTTGCGGCCTTCGGGATAGGACATCTCCAGGTTCTCGAACACCGTGAGATTCTCGTAGATCGAGGGGTTCTGGAACTTGCGGCCGACACCTGCGCGAACGATGTCGAATTCCTTCATCCGGGTCAGTTCCCGACCGTTGAATTCGATGCTGCCGGCGGTGGCGCGGGTCTTGCCACAGATCAGGTCCAGTACCGTGGTCTTGCCGGCGCCATTGGGGCCGATCACCACGTGCACCTCGTTGCGGTCGACATAGAGATTGAGGTCGTTCACCGCCTTGAAGCCGTCGAAGGAGACGGTCAGGCCTTCGATGGCCAGTACCGGCTTGGCGAGCTGGAAACCGACGGGACTGGTATTCATGGCGTGGTCTCCAGGCGGGAGCCTTTGGTTGCCGTGGGTGGCGCTGACGAGGCGGCGGGCGCGCCCGCCGGCTGGCGTTTCAGACGCGCCACCAGACGCTGGCCATGGCTCTTCCACAGACCGGCCAGGCCATTGGGGAAATAGAGGACGACCACGATGAAGAGCCCACCCATCAGGTACAGCCAGAGCTCGGGGAAGGACTCGGAAAAGTAGGTCTTGCCGAAATTCACCAGCAGCGCGCCGTACACCGCGCCCAGCAAGGACAGCCGCCCGCCGACCGCGGCGAAGATGACCATCTCGATGGAGGGCACGATGCCGACGAAGGACGGCGACATGAAGCCCACCTGCAGGGCGAACATGGCACCGCCCACCGCGGAAAAGGCCGCGGCCAGGCAGAACACGAAGATCTTGAAGCTAGCCACGTCGTAGCCGGAGAAGCGCACCCGCTCCTCCTTGTCGCGCATGGCCACCAGCAGCCGGCCCAGCTTGGAGGCCAGCACGAAGCGGGCGAGCAGGATGCAGCCGAACAGCAGGGCCGCGTTGACGAAGTAGAGCACCACCTTGGCGCTGTCCGAACGGATGTCCCAGCCCAGCAGCGTCTTCAGGTCGGTGATGCCGTTGACCCCGCCGGTGAGGCCCTGCTGACCGATGATGAGAATGGTCAGGATGGCGGCGATGGCCTGGGTGACGATGGAAAAATACACGTCCCCTACCCGCCGCTTGAACATCGCCAGGCCGATGATGAAAGCCAGCAACACCGGGACCGCGATCACCGCCAACAGGGTGAAGCCGAAGCTGTGGAACGGCTGCCAGAGCCAGGGCAGTTCGGTGATCTGGTTCCAGTCCATGAAGTCCGGGATGCCGGGCGTGGACTGGATCCGGGTGCTCTCCGGGTCCGAGGCCTCCAGTTTGAGGAACATCGCCATGCAATAGCCGCCGAGGCCGAAGAAGATGCCCTGCCCCAGGCTGAGGATGCCGCCATAGCCCCAGCAGAGCACCAGCCCGACCGCGACGAAGGCATAGGTCAGGTATTTGCCGACCATGCTCAGGCGGAAGATATCCAGGGTCAGCGGAAACACCAGCAGGATCAGCGCGGCCAGTACCAGCAGGCCGAAGGCGCCTTGCCGGCCACCCAGCAGGTTGTCGATTGCCTTGTTCATCATGGACTCCCTACTTGCGGACTTTTGCCGAGAACAGCCCCTGGGGCCGCAGCATCAGGATGAGGATCACCGCCGACAGGGTCAGCACCTTGGCCATGGAACCGGACAGGAAGAATTCCAGCAGCGACTGCGCCTGGGCGATGCCAAAGGCCGAGGCGATGGTGCCGAGCAGGCTGGCTGCCCCACCAAAGACCACCACCAGGAAGGTATCGACGATGTACAGCGAGCCCGAGGTCGGGCCGATGGAGCCGATGGTGGTGAAGGCCGCGCCCGCCACCCCGGCTACGCCGCAGCCCAGGGCGAAGGTCAGGCGATCCACGCGGCGGGTGTTGATGCCCACGGCGCGCGCCATCACCCGGTTCTGCATGGTGGCGCGCACCTGCAGCCCCCAGCGCGAGCGATACAGCATGAAGAACAGGGTCAGGGTCAGCAGCGCGGTCACGACCATGACGAACAGGCCGTTCTTGGGGATGTCGATGCTGGCGGTCGGACTCCAGGAGCCCATGATCCATTCCGGCAGTTCGGCGCTGACCTCGCGGGCGCCGAAGACCGAACGAAACACCTGCTGCAGGATCAGCGACAGGCCCCAGGTGGCCAGCAGGGTGTCCAGCGGGCGCTGGTAGAGCCGGCTGATCATTGCCCACTCCACCAGCCAGCCGATGGCCCCGGCGACGAAGAACGCCAGGATCAGGGCGAAAAAGAAGTAATAGGGCTGCAAGGCCGGAAACAGGTGCAGGGTCAGCGAAGACATCACGTAGGTGGTGTAGGCCCCCACGGTGAGAAATTCGCCGTGGGCCATGTTGATCACGCCCATCTGCCCGAAGATGATCGCCAGTCCCAGCGCCATCAGCAGCAACACGCAGAACACCGAAAGGCCGTTGAAGCCCTGCATCACGGCGATCGCGCCGAAGTCGGATAAGCTTTCCATGGAGATCTCCCCGCGAAGGTGGACGGAGGCGTCGGCGAGGCGACGCCTCCGGTCAGGCAAGGCTTATTGGTAGCCTTTGGGGAAGGGATTGGGCTCGATCAGATCGGCGGATTCGTGGACCACCTTGAAGGTGCCGTCCGGCTGGATCTGGGCGATACGCGAGCGACTCCAGAGGTGATGGTTCTCGTGGACCTTCACATAGCCTTCCGGGGCGGTTTTCAGCTCCAGGCCCGGAGACGCCGCGACCACCTTGTCGACATCGAAGCTGCCGGCCTTCTCCACCGCCATTTTCCACAGCCAGGGACCGAGATAGGCCGCCTGGGTGACGTCGCCCACCACCGCATCCTTGCCGTACTTGGCCTTGAAGGCCTCGACGAAGGCCTTGTTGTTGGGATTGTCCAGGGTCTGGAAGTACTTCATCGAGGAGTAGAAGCCGGCCATGTTCTCGCCGCCGATGCCGAGCATTTCATCCTCGGTCACCGAGAGGGTGAGCAGATTCTGCTTGGCCGAGGTGATCCCGGCCGCCTTGAGCTGCTTGTAGAAGGCGACGTTGGAACCCCCGACTACCGCGGCAAAGACCACATCGGGCTTTTTCAGCTTGATCTTGTTGGTCAGGGAGCCGAACTGGGTGCCGCCCAGCGGGTAGTACTCCTCCCCCACCACCTCGCCATGCAGCACGTTCTCGATGTGCTTGCGGGCGATCTTCATCGAGGTCCGCGGCCAGATGTAGTCCGAGCCCACCAGGTAGAAGGTCTTGGCGCCCTTCTCCTTGGCCAGCCAGTCCAGCGCCGAGAGGATCTGCTGGGTGGCTTCCTGGCCGGTGTAGAAGACGTTCTTCGACTGCTCGAGGCCCTCGTAGAAGGTCGGGTAGTAGAGCAGGCCGTTGTCCTTTTCGAAGATCGGCAGCACCGCCTTGCGCGACGCCGAGGTCCAGCAGCCGAACACCGCCGCGACCTTGTCGGCTTCCAGCAGCTTCTTGGCCTTTTCGGCGAAGGTCGGCCAGTCGGAGGCGCCGTCTTCCTGGATGATCTTGACCTGCCGCCCGAGCACCCCGCCCTGGGCGTTGATCTGCTCGATGGCCAGCCGCTCGGCCTGGATGGCCCCGGTCTCGGAGATGGCCATGGTGCCGGTGGCGGAATGCAACTGGCCGACGGTCACGGTGGTATCGGTCACGGCCAGGCCCGTGGAATTGGCGGCGTCCGCCATCACGCCCTGACTGAACACGCTGGCTGCCAACAGGGACAATGCCGCGGCGCCCAGTGCCAGGCGTCGCGGAAGACTGGATTTCACGCCCGCTGATCTGTGCATCTTGTCGCTCCTCTAGGTGATGTGCCGGTCGCCCCCGGGGACCGGGACTGCGGCTTGCGCTGCGGAGCAAGGATGGGCTGGGACAGCCGGCCCGGAACATACGCAGGATGACGTAACGGCCTACGTCATCTGACGTACAGCCCGCTGCAACGCCCTGAGGCATGCTCTGTCCGTCGCGCGCCCGCGCGGGGCACGCCAAGCCGGGCAGATAGTGGCCATAGAGAGGCAGGACGCCAAGACGACCGAGGCATGGAACTTGCCTGAACCCCGCCACGCAGACCCCAGGAGCCCTGCCGTGCAGCAGACCGGGACGCAACGCATCGCCAAGATCCGCAGGGACTACAACAGCTGGGTGGCCGACGAGACGCTGGAAGACTACGCCCTGCGCTACACGCCCCGGTCGTTTCGCAAGTGGTCGGAATTTCGCATCGCCAACACCGCCCTGGCCGCCGTGTCCTTTCTGGCCCTGGAAGCCATCGGCGGCGCCCTGGCGATCAGCTATGGCTTCACCAATACCCTATGGGCGGTGCTGGCGGCGAGCCTGGTGATCTTTCTCACCGCGCTGCCGATCAGCTACTACGCGGCGCGCTACGGGGTGGACATGGACCTGCTGACCCGGGGTGCCGGCTTCGGCTACATCGGCTCGACCATCACCTCGCTGATCTACGCCAGCTTCACCTTTCTGTTCTTCGCCCTGGAAGCGGCGATCATGGCGCTGGCCCTGGAACTGTACTTCCGCATTCCGCTGGCCCTGGCCTATGTCATCTGCTCGATCATCGTCATCCCCCTGGTGACCTATGGCATCACCCTGATCAATCGCCTGCAGCTCTGGAGCCAGCCGCTCTGGCTGATCCTGCTGCTATTGCCCTATGCCTTCGTCATCGCCAAGAATCCCGGGGCCCTGGCGGACTGGACCACCTTCGCCGGCCGCGAGGGCGAGGCCGGTGCCTTCAACCTGCTGTCCTTCAGCGCCGCCTGTACCGTGGCCCTCGCCCTGGTGACCCAGGTGGGCGAACAGGTCGACTACCTGCGCTTTCTGCCGGAAAAGACCGCGCAGAATCGCCGGCGCTGGTGGGCCGCGCTGCTGATGGCCGGTCCCGGCTGGATAGTGCCCGGCGCCCTGAAGATGCTGGCCGGCGCCTTCCTGGCCTTTCTCGCCCTGCAGCACGAGATTCCCCTGGAACGCGCCGCAGAACCCACCCAGATGTACCTGGTCGCCTTCGGCTACGTGTTCGCCTCGCCCGGCTGGGCCATGGGCGCCATGGTGCTGTTCGTCATCGTCAGTCAGGTCAAGATCAACCTGACCAACGCCTACGCCGGCTCCCTGGCCTGGTCCAACTTCTTCGCCCGGGTCACCCACAGCCACCCGGGCCGGGTGGTCTGGCTGGTGTTCAACGTGCTGATCGCCCTGATGCTGATGGAGCTGGGAGTGTTCGAGGCCATCCAGGAAGTGCTCGGGCTCTATGCCAACATTGCCATCGCCTGGATCGGCGCCGTGGTCGCCGACCTGGTGATCAACAAGCCTCTGGGGCTGTCGCCCCGGCACATAGAATTCAAACGGGCGCACCTCTACGACATCAACCCGGTCGGCGTCGGCGCCATGCTGCTCGCCTCGCTGCTGTCCGGTCTGGCCCATGCGGGGCTGTTCGGCGCCCTGGCCCAGGCTGCCTCGCCCCTGGTGTCCCTGGTCTCCGCCCTGATCTGCGCGCCGCTGCTGGCCTGGCTCACCCGGGGCCGCTACTACATCGCCCGGACCAGCGTGCTGAAGTTGCTGCACCCCGCGCAGGTCCATCTGGAATGCGTGCTCTGCACCAACGCCTTCGAGCGCGAAGACGTCGCCTTCTGCCCTGCCTACGGCGCGCCCATCTGCTCGCTCTGCTGCGCCCTGGATGCGCGCTGTGGCGATCTCTGCAAACCCAGGGCGCGCCTGGCGGAGCAGGTCGACACCCTGCTGCGCTGGCTGCTGCCGAACACCTCGGTGCCGCGCCTGCATACCCGCCTGGCGCACTACCTGGGCGTGCTGCTGGTCTTGGTCGGGCTGATGTTCTGCGCCCTGGCGCTGATCTACAGCCAGGTTTCCCAGGGCTTGCAGGTCGATGAACGCCACCTGTTGTATCAGGGCTTCTTCAAGGCCTTCATGGTGCTCACGCTGTTTGCTGGCGCCCTCGCCTGGTGGGTGGTGCTGACCCGCGAGAGCCGCCATGTGGCGCTGGAGGAATCGAACCGGCAGACCGCGCTGCTGATGCAGGAGATCGAGGCGCACCGCAAGACCGACGAAGCCCTGCAGCGGGCCAAGGAGGCCTCGGAAGCCGCCAATGCCGCGAAGAGCCGCTATGTCACGGGCTTGTCCCACGAATTGCGTACGCCGCTGAACAGCATCCTCGGCTACACCCAGATCCTGCAGCGCGATCCGACCAGCAGCCATCGTCAGTTGGACGCCCTGGCCACCATCTACCGCAATGGCTCGCACCTGCTCTCGCTGATCGACGGCCTGCTCGACGTGGCTCGGATCGAAGCGGGCAAGCTGCAGCTGGAACCCTCGGAAATCCCCTTCCCGGAATTTCTCGAACAGCTGCAGCAGATGTTCACCCCCCAAGCCCAGGACAAGGGCCTGAGCTTTGCCCTCGAGGTCGACGGACGCCTGCCCGCCGTGGTACGTGGCGATGAAAAGCGGGTGCGGCAGATCCTCATCAATCTGCTCGGCAACGCCGTGCGCTACACCGACCAGGGCGGCGTGATCCTGGCGGTCACCTACGCGCGGGAAACCGCCACCTTCGAGGTCATCGACAGCGGCCTGGGCATCGCCGCGGAACAGCTGGAGCGGCTGTTCCAACCCTTCGAACGGGGCGATCCGCTGCGCCAGGACAACGGCCTGGGACTGGGCCTGACCATCACCCGCATGCTAGTGACGCTGATGGGCGGCGCCCTGGACGTGACCAGCACACCCGGCCAGGGCACCCGCTTCTTGGTGCGCCTGTTCCTGTCCGAAGTGCGGGTGCCCCGGGCGCTGGTTCACGTCGAACACAGCATCAGCGGCTATCAGGGCCCGCGGCGCCGGGTGCTGCTGGTGGACGACCATCTGGATCACCGCCGGGTGCTGGCCGGCATGCTCGAACCCTTGGGCTTCGAACTGGCGGAGGCCGCCAATGGCCAGGACGCCATCCGCCAGATCGCCCTGTGGCAGCCGGATCTCATCCTCATGGATCTTTCCATGCCGCTGCTGGACGGGCTGGAGACCAGCGCGCTGATCCGCCGCCACGGCCTGTCCAGGGCGCCGATCATCGTCATTTCCGCCAATGCCTTCGCCGTCGATCGCGAACGCAGCACCGCGGCCGCCTGCGACGATTACCTGGCCAAACCGGTCCATACGCCGCAGCTGCTGGAAAAGATCAGGACGCACCTGGACCTGACCTGGCTGGAGCGGACCGCCGAACCGCCTGGCAGGCGATCGGTGTCGCTCCAATCACCGAGCGTTGCCAATCTGAAAGCGTTACAGGAGCTGGGTGCGCTGGGCTATGTGAAAGGCATCCACGCCTGCCTGGATCGAATCGAACGCGAGGAGCCAGCCAGCGCTGTCTATGTCGATACCCTGCGCGCACTGGTCAAACGCTTTCAGCTCAACGACTTCAACCGCCGGGTCAAAGACGCGCTGCAGCCGGCCGACCTGCCCCTGGAAGGAGAGAATCCATGACCGCCGCCCTACCGCCCAGCGTGGTGCTGATCGTCGACGACACCCCGGACAACCTCGCCCTGCTCTCCGACGCCCTGGACGCCAGCGGCTACATGGTGCTGGTGGCCCTGGACGGCGCCAGTGCCCTGGAGCGCATGCAGCGCCGCCGACCGGACGTGGTGCTACTGGATGCCATGATGCCCGGCCTGGATGGCTTCGAGACCTGTCGACGCATAAAGGCCCAGGCCGAACTGGCTGATATCCCGGTGCTGTTCATGACCGCCCTGACCGAAACCGAGCATGTGGTGGAGGCCTTCGCCGCGGGCGGCATCGACTACGTGACCAAGCCACTCAAGACCGATGAGGTCCTGGCACGGGTCGCGGCCCACCTGCGCACGGCGCGCGAACTCCAGGCGGCGCGCAGCCTGCCAGCGAGCCGCCCGCACGCCAGGACCGCGCTGGACCTGGCGCCGCTCAGCAGCCGCTACCAGCTGACCGGGCGCGAGGTCGAGGTGCTGCACTGGGTCGCCTGCGGCAAGACCAATCGCGACATCGGCGACATCCTCGGCCTCTCGCCCCGCACGGTGAACAAGCACCTGGAGCACGTCTACGTGAAACTCGGCGTGGAGACCCGTACCGCGGCGGCCACATTGGCCATTGCGGCGTGTCGGTAGAAAAGAAACGAGGCGACGCTAGGCACGCTCGTCCTTGGCCGTGTCCATGACGATGTAGCTGACCACCGAGTTCACGTGCGGCAGCACGCCAAGTACCTGGGTATGGAAAGCGCGGTAGGCCAGCATGTCGGCCACCTCCACCCGCAGCAGGTACTCCACGGCGCCGGTGACGGTGTGGCACTCCACCACGGCGGCCGAATCGCTGATGGCCGCCTCGAAGGCATCCAGCTCTTCGCGACCATGGCAGGACATGCCCACGGCGACGTAGACGATGAAGCCGATGCCCATCCGCGTGCGGTCCACCACCGCCCGATAGCCCTTGATGATCCCGGAGCGTTCCAGCTCCTGCACCCGCCGCAGGCAGGCCGAAGGTGACAGGCCGACCCGCTCGGCCAGCTTCACGTTGGTCTGGCGCGCATCCTTTTCCAGCTCACGCAATATTCGACGGTCAAGACGGTCCAGATCAGTCATTCATCGCACCCAAGAAGTCTTATTACTTATTTATGCAATCTTAAACTGATGGGTGCGCAATAAAATAGCCATCCAATATCGTCACTCCACAACAATCTTGTCCATGACTGACCTCAGCGTTCTCCTGCCCTTCCTCCTTTTCGGCCTCATCATGACCGCTACGCCCGGACCCAATAACGCCCTGGTACTGGCCAGTGGCGCTCAGGTCGGGATACGCCGGACCCTGCCCCTGGTCCTCGGCATCGCCCTTGGCGTGGGCCTGCAGCTGGTGGTAATCGGCCTTGGGCTGGGCGCGTTTTTCCTGGCCCTGCCAGGGCTGCATCTGCTAGTGAGTGCCTTGGGACTCGGCTACCTCCTGCTATTGGCCTGGCGGATCGCGCGCAGTGGTCCGATCCGGCTCGACGCGGAACCTGCCGCGCCCATGGGATTGCTCGCCGGCGCGGCCTTTCAGTGGATCAATCCCAAGGCGTGGACGGTGTCGATCAGTGCAGCGGCAGCCTATATCCCGGTCGAGCATCACGCCCCGAACGTGATACTGGCTGCACTGCTGCTGGCCATGCTGAGTCTTCCTGGCGTCGGTGTCTGGGCGCTGGTCGGCAGTGCGCTGCGCGGATGGCTCGCGGATGCGCGGCGCGCGCGCCGCTTCAACCTGGGCATGGCAGTCGCGCTGCTGGTATCGACCTTGCCACCGCTCTACCAATTGTTCGCCGCCTGAGTCTTCGCGAACGTCGCGCGCCTTCATACAGGAAACCGCCTAGTGTCCTGCCATACCCGCACCGCCCTTGTCTGCGAAGGTCACCAGGGCCTCGGCGGCCTTATCGCCGAAGCCTTGATCCGCAATGGTGTTAGGGTGATTCGGGCGTCCAGTGACCCCCTGGGCGCCGCCCAGACCGATAGTGTGCAGCTGGATTTCCTCATGCCCGCGTCGGTACGTCATTGCGCCGAGCACCTCGCGGCGACCGGCTGCCAACCGGACATCCTGGTGCTCAATGCCCCCTGCGCTGCCTGACGGCTACAGTGCCGGGCTGGACGACGCTGCCTGGGCGCGGGCGTGCCAGCTGTTGTGGACCGGACCTCTCGCGCTGGTAGGCCGGCTGCTACCGGGAATGCTCCAAGGTGGCAACGGCAGGCTGATCTGGCTCACCTCCTGCGCGGCGCATCGCTTCGTCGCGGGACAGGCCATCGCAACCTCGTTGCAGAGCGGCATCCATGGGCTGGTACGCACCCTGGCCGCCGAATACGATGCCCAGGGCCTTAAGGTCAACGCCCTCATCCCGACCGCCAGGTCGTCACCAACCGCGCTGGCAGGCCAGCAGACCGCCTCCCTCGCCTTTGCTCGCTATGTGGCCTTTCTCGCCTCGGATGCGGCCGCCTACGTATCGGGGCAGTTGCTGGTCGCCGACGTGGATGCCGTCCCGTAGCTCAGCCGCAGCGGGTGGACTGCCTCTTCCGGGCTTGCGATCAGGCGGCTAAGGTGTGCGCCTCGTCCCTTCCCGTAGTCGTCTTTCCGGAGCCTGACCAACCATGCTCAGCCAGGAGCTCAAGGCGTTTCACATGGTCGCCCGGCTGGGCAGCATCACCCAGGCGGCCAAGAAGCTTGGCCTGAGCCAGCCGACGGTGACCACCCAGATCCGCAACCTGGAAGCCCATTACGGCATCGAGCTGTTCCATCGCGGCGGCCGGCGGCTGATGCTCAGCGAGGTTAGGGGTGCAGTTGCTGCCCAGGGTGCAGGAGCTCCTGCAACGCGAAGCCGACATCGACTTCCTGCTCCGCAACAGCGGCCAGCTGCAGGGCAGATTACGTCTCGCCGCCACCGCGCCCTATTACATGCTGGATCTGCTGAGCGCCTTCCGGGCGCGTCATCCGCACATCGAGGTGACCCTGACCATCGGCAACTCGCAGCAGGTGGTGGAGGCGCTGGAAGACTATCGCGTCGATCTGGCGGCGTCCTCGCAACTGGAGCAGGACCCGCGCTTCAGTCGGCTGGTCCTGGGCGAGGATCCGCTGGTACTGACGGTGCACCGCAGCCATCCCCTGGCCGGACGCCACCTTTTACCGCCCGCCGCCCTGGCCGGTGAGTGCCTGCTGTGTCGCGAAGCGGGTTCCGTCACCCGCCAGCTCACCGAGCGTTGGCTGGCGGCGGCCGGCGTGCAACTGGGCAGCCTGCTGGAGATCGGCAGTCGCGAATCGATCCGCGAGGCGGCGCTGCGTGGCCTCGGGGTGGCGGTGATCGCCCGGCACGAGGTGCCGGATCATCCCGCCCTGCGGGTGATCGAGCTGGAGCAAGCGCCCACCATCACCGAATACCTCTATTGCCTCAAGGAGCGACGCCAGGCACGTCTGCCAGCGGCCTTTCTCGCCGTGGCCCGGGAACGCGCCCAGCGCTGACCGGCGCTACCCAAATTCGCCGATACCACTATCGGCAGGTTTGGCTCAACTGCCATCAAGGCGTCGCGCCCGGCGCCCAGCATTGACCTCGTCTCCCGCTACCCGAGGTCACCGCCATGGCTACCGTCGATCTACGCCTGACTGGACTGCACAAGCGCTTCGAAGACTTCGTGGCGCTGGACGGCGTCGACCTGGAGGTCACTGCCGGCGAGCTGGTCTGCCTGCTCGGACCCTCCGGCTGCGGCAAGACCACCCTGCTGCGCTGCATCGCCGGGCTGGAGCGACAGGACGCCGGCCACATCCTGGTCTGCTCGGGACACGACTACCAGACGCTGCTGGCCGAGCAACTGGCGACCCTGGAACCCCAGGTCTGCCGTCTGCAAATGCTGCGCGCCCGCTGTACCCGTCCACTGGATCTGCAGCACGCGGTGCTGACCGGGCTGAGTTGCGTGCACTACGGCGCCTTCGCCGATCTGCCGGAAGCCGCGGCGATCCGCGCGGAAATCCGCCAGCAACAACCGGAACTGGCGACCCTGGGCATCCACCTGCTGATGAGTCCCACCCCGCAGGGTGACCTCATCATCGGCGATTCCCACGACTACGGCAGCGATGCGTCGCCCTTCAACGCCGAACACGTCGATCGTCTGCTGCTGGAATTGGCGGAACAGACGCTGGGCGACCGCCTGGAGGTGCTGGAGCGCTGGCAAGGCGTCTACGGTGCCCGTGGACCCGGGCCCTACAGCGTGCTGGAGGTCGATCCGCAGATCACCGCCGTATTGATGCATACCGGGCTCGGCATGAGCATCGGCCTGGCGCTGGGGGAGCGAACGATCGCCGAGTTGTTCTGAGCCCCCACCGGTATGAGGCGTTCTCACGCCCTGCAGGAATGAGCTGCAGTACCCTTCGGGCGTAGGGCCTGCTATCTAGGCAGCATGAGCCGTCACGGCATGCTGCCGAAGACCCCCGTTCCGTTAGCCCAGGTTGAAGATGCCTTCCTTTCCCACCGACCGCTACGACCTTCCCCTGTCCACCCCTTCCACTCACGCCGCCGAGCGCTATCGAGCCGGCGTCGACCTGCTGCTGTCGCTCTGGCCCGGGGCGGCCGAGGCGCTCGACGAGGCGATCGCGGCCGATCCTGATTTCGCCCTGGCGCTGGCAGCACGGGCGCGGCTGCAGCTGATCGACAACCAGGCCGGCGCGGCCCGGGAGACCATCGCGCGGGCGCAGCGGCTGGTCGAGCGGCTTGGCACGGAGCGCGAGCGCAGCCATGTCGAGGTCCTGCGGCGGCTGATCGCCGGGGAAGGCGCGCGGGCGCTGCAGGGCGCGCTGGAACATGCCGAGCGCTGGCCACGCGACATCCTGATCCTTGGCCTGCCTCTGGGGGCCTTTGGCTTGCTGGCGTTTTCCGGGCGGGCCGATCATAACCAGGCGCGGGTCGACCTCTGCGAACGCCATGCCCGCCATTTCGCCGCGGACGACTGGTGGTTCCTGACCTACCGCGGCTGGTCCCATGGCGAGAACGGCGATGTGGTCCGCGGTCGAGTGCTCACCGAGCGGGCGCTCGAGCTACGCCGTCACAACGTCAATGCGGCCCATGCCCTGACCCATGTCCTGCACGAATCCGGCGACAGTCAGGCCGCGCAGGCCCTGATCGCCGGCTGGCTGCCCGAGTATCCGCGCCATGGCACCCTGCATGGACATATCGCCTGGCACGGCGCCCTGGTGGCGCTGGAACAGGGCGACAGCCAGGGCGCGCTGGACCTCTATCAGCGCTTCGTAGCGCCGGCGGCGTCCACCGCCGGCCCGCTCAATCGGGTCAGCGACAATGCCTCCTTTCTCTGGCGTCTGGGACTCTATGGTCATGAGGTGCCCGCCGAGCTCTGGCAGGCCACCGCCGCCAGTGTGGAGGGGCTGTTCCAGCAACCGGGCCTGGCCTTCGCCGACGTCCATATGGCGCTGATCGCCGCAGCGATCGGGGATCGTCTGGCGGTGGAAGCCCGTATCGCTGGACTGGAAAGCCGCCTGCGCGACGGCGGCCTGGCCGCCGGACCGGTAGTCCCCCTGCTCTGCCGCGCCCTGCTGGCTTTTGCCGAGGAGAACTACCCAGGTTGCGCCCGGCTGCTGGAACCGCTGCGCGGGGACGTCGCCCGCATCGGCGGCAGTGGCGCCCAGCGCGAGGTCATCGAAGACACCCTGCTGGTCGCCCTGCTGCGCGGGGGTGAACACGCCAGGGCCGCGGCGCTGCTGGACGAGCGGCTTCACCGGCGGCCCTCGACCCGGGATCGGCGCTGGCAGGCCAGCCTGGCGTTCTGAAGCGCGGGGTCAGGCGTGGGTCAGATACCAGCGCCAGTCCTGCTCGCCCACCTCAGCCATGAATTGCCGGTATTCCGCGCGCTTGATGGCCAGGTACACCTCGACGAAGCGCTCCCCCAATGCCTCCCGGATCCAGCTGGAGCGATCCAGCGCCTGTAGCGCGGTCAGCCAGTCGGTGGGCAGGAAGTCGGTGGCCTGCTCGTAGCCGTTGCCGACAGTGGCCGGCCCCGGGTCGCGTTCGTCACGGATGCCTTCATGGATGGCGGCGAGGATGGCCGCGGCCGCCAGATAAGGATTGGCATCGGCGCCACAGATGCGGTGCTCGATGTGGCGACTGCTGGCCGGACCGCCGGGTACGCGCAGGGACACGCTGCGGTTGTTGACCCCCCAGCTCTTGGCCAGCGGCGCATAGCTGTTGGCCTGGAAGCGGCGGTAGGAGTTGGCGTTGGGACAGAAGATCGCCAGGGCATCCAGCATCCGGTGCTGCATGCCACCGATGGAGTGGCGCAGCAGTGGCGTGCCCTGCGGATCCTCGCTGGCATAGAGGTTGTTGCCCGCGGCGTCGGCGAGGCTGACGTGCAGGTGCAGGCCACTGCCGGCCTGGTCGCCGAACGGCTTGGCCATGAAGCAGGCCTGCAGGCCGTGGCGGTTGGCGACCCCCTTGACCAGGCGCTTGTAGCGAATGCCCTCGTCGATGGCCTGGAGGGCATCGACGCGGTGCAGCAGGGTCAATTCGAGCTGGCCGGGGGCGTATTCGGAGATGGCCGTGCGCACCGGCAGTTCCTGTACCTCGCAGGCGGCGTAGAGGTCGTCGAGAAAGGGCTGCAGTTGCTCCAGTTCGTAGACCCCATAGACCTGCGGCGAGCCGGGTCGAACGCCATTCATCTGCAGCGCCGGTTGCGGCCGGCCCTGGGCGTCGCGGGTGCGGTCGAGCAGATAGAACTCCAGCTCCACCGCCATCACCGGCTGGAAGCCGTCGGCCTGCAGCCGCTCGATCACCCGTACCAGGGCATGCCGGGGATCGGCGGGGGTGGCCGGCAGGCCCTGGGTCGGGTGCATGCTCACCTGCACCTGGCCGGTCGGGGTGCTGCGCCAGGGTTGCAGGGTCAGGCTGCCGGGCAGCGGATAGGTCCAGCAGTCGACATCGGCGACCTCCCAGACCAGGCCGGTGGCCTCGACGTCCTCCCCCTGCAGGGTCAGCGCCAGGATGGAGCTGGGCAGCGGCCGGCCCTCCTCGTAGATGGCCAGCAATTCGTCACGGTGCAGCAGCTTGCCGCGCGGCACGCCATTGGCGTCGATCAGCATGAGTTCGATGCTGCGCACCTCGGGGTGGGCGGCGAGGAAGTCACGGGCTTCTTGGGCATCGGCGAAGTTCATGGCTGACACTCCCGGGCGCCGGGCAACGCCAGGAGCTCGCCAAGAGCCTGGTCGAGGGTGGCCAGCAGGCGGTCGACGTCCGCCGCTTCGAGATCCGGGCAGCACAGGGTCATGTTGTGGAAGGGGGTGATGAGGATGCCCCGGTTGATCAGGTAGAGGTGCAGCGCCTGCTGCAGACTGTCGTGGAAGGCGGCTTCCGCCTCGGCGCCGGTGGTGGGCGGCGTGGCGCAGAACTGGAATTCGCAGCGGGCGCCCAGCTCCGTCACCGACCAGGCCAGGCCATGGCGGGCGATCACCTCGCGCAGGCCGGCGGCCAGTCGCGCCGCCAGCGGCAGCATTCGCGCATAGGCGGCCGGGGTCATGACCTCTTCCAGGCTGACGCGCAGGCAGCGCATGGCCAGGGCATTGGCCGACAGCGTCGTGCCCATGCCGCTGTGCCCATGGCCGTGGCTGGTCTCGCTGGCGTGCTGCTGCGCCAGGCGCATGGCCTGGGCCATCTCGTGGCTGCAGCCATAGGCCGAACAGGGCACGCCCCCGGCGATGGGCTTGCCGAAGGTGATGAAGTCCGGCTGGAGATTCCAGGCACGGGTGCAGCCACCGGGACCGGTGGACAGGGTATGGGTCTCGTCGATGATCAGCAGGGTGCCGTACTGCCGGGTCAGGGCGCGGACCTGCTCCATGAACCCCGGGGCGGGCAGCACCATGCCGATGTTGGTCATGGCCGGCTCGCAGATCAGCGCGGCGACGTCGCCTTTCGCCAGTGCCGCCTCCAGCGCCGCGAGGTCATTGAAGGGCACCGCCCGGCTGGTCTCGGCCAGGTTGTGGGCCTGGCCGATCAGGCCGCCGCGGTGCACGGTACGCCCCTCCTGATGGCGCACCATGACATCGTCGACGGTGCCGTGATAGCAGCCGTCGAACACCAGCAGCATCTTGCGATTGGTGATGGCGCGCGCCCAGCGGATGACATAGCGGTTGGCATCCGTGGCGGTGGTCGCTACCTGCCAAAATGGCAGGCCGAAGCGCTCGGCGAGCAGTTCCCCGGCGACCACGGCATCCTCGCCGGGCAGCATGGTCGTGAGCCCGCGCGCGCCCTGCTCGGCCAGGGCCCGGGCGATGGGCGCCGGCGAGTGGCCGAACATGCTGCCGGTGTCGCCCAGGCAGAAGTCGACGTACTCGTGGCCGTCGACGTCATGGAAGCGCGAGCCCTGGGCATGGCTGACGAACAGCGCGCTGGGCATCGACCAGTCGTTCATCCAGTGCATGGGCACACCGCCGAACAGCGAGTGCCGGGCCCGCTCGGCCAGGGCCAGGGACTTGGGATTGCGCGCCAGGAAGCGCTCGCGTTCGGCCGCGACAAAGGTCTGCACGGCGGCTTCGCTGATACCACTGGTGGTCATGTCGAATTCCTCTTGGGGTGGAGGGCGGATCGGCCCGGGCTCAGTGCCCGGCCGAGACGCCGCAATCGATGGCCAGGTCCGCGCCGGTGATGGAGCGGGCGGCGGGTTGGCACAGGAAAAAGGCCAGCTCGGCGACCTCCTCGGGCTGGATGAAGCGCGCCGCTTCACCTTGCGGATACTTGGCCAACAGGTCCTGCAGGTAGGCGGCGGGATTGCCGTCGCCATAGCGCTCGGCCTGAAAGCTCAGCATGGGCGTCGCCACATCGCCGGGCGAAATGCTGTTGCAGCGCACCCCGCTGGGCGCCAGATCCAGGGCCAGGGCCTTGGTCATCAGGGTCACCGCCCCCTTGCTGGCGCAGTAGACGGCGGCATTGCGATTGCCCTGGCGACCGGCATCGCTGCTCAGGTTGACGATGGCGCCCCGGGTGTCCCGCAGCGCGGGAATGGCCGCGGCGCAGAGAAAGAAGCTGGCCTTCAGATTGACGTCCAGCACCAGGTCGAAGTCTTCCTCGCTGAAGGTCTCGGCTGGGCCTTCGCGCCAGACACCGGCGCAATTGACCAGGGCGTCGAGCCGACCGAGGCGGTCCAGGGCGCTGGCGACCACCTCCCGGCTGGCGCTGGCCTGGCGCAGGTCGGCGGCGTGCTGGCCGGCAAGGCCACCTTCGGCCTCGAGCGCCGCCAGGGCCGCGCCATCGAGATCGGTACCGAAGACCCGCCAGCCGGCCTGCAGAAAGTGCGCACGCACCGCCTGGCCGATGCCCCCCAAAACCCCGCTGATCAGCACGACTGGCTGCATGTCAGGCCCCCTTGTTTTCGATGCGGCTGTTGCCACCGTCCACCACCAGGTATTCCCCGGTGATGTAGCTGGCCTCGGGCGAAGCCAGGAAGGCCACCGCTGCGGCGACCTCGGCGGGACGACCGGCGCGGCCCACGGGCACCCGGGTCGCGGCCTGCAATTCTTCCGGCAGGCTGGAGGCGGTCTCGATCCAGCCGGGCGCCACGGCGTTGACCGTGATGCCCTGCCCGGCCACCTCCAGCGCGAGACTCATGTTCATGCCGACCATGGCCGCCTTGGCCGCGCTGTAGGCCGCGGCCTGCGGAATGCCCGCCCGGGTGCCGGTGGCGGAACTGACATGGACGATGCGGCCATAGCCGCGCGCCTGCATGCCGGGCAACACGGCGCGGGTCAGCAAGAAGGCCGTGGTCAGGTTGCGCGCCAAGGTCAGATTCCAGTCGGCCAGAGTCATCCGCGCCACCTCGACCAGGGGCTCGGGACTGCCCTGCATGGCCATGCCGGCATTGTTGACCAGGATGTCGATACGGCCCCAGCGCGCCTCGGCCCACTGGCAGAACTCGCCAACGGCCGCCTCCTCGGTGAGATCCAGCGCCCGGCCTTCGGCGGTGAAGCCGGCGGCGCGCAATTCCACCACCCGCTCCGCGATCCGGGCACTGCTGGCGGTGACGATCAACCGCGCCCCCGCCGCACCAAGGCGCCGGGCGATCGCCATGCCGATACCGGCTTCGCTGCCGGCACCGCTGATCAGGGCCACCTGGCCCGCCATCGACTCGCTCATAAGGCTGTCTCCGTTGTGGTTTGGCTGGACTCTAAGCCGGTCTGGCTGATACAAAAAGACGATCGTTATCAGCGAAATTGACAACCATGGCCTTTACCAGCGAAACGCTCAGGGTCTTTCTCGCCGTGATTGACGAAGGCTCCTTTTCCGCCGCGGCTCGTGTGCTGGGGCGGGTGCCCTCCGCAGTGAACATGGCGATCTCCCAACTGGAGGCCGAGCTGGACTTGGTGCTGTTCGATCGCGCCACCCGCAAGGCCTTGCCGACCCCCGCCGCGCGCGCCCTCGAACCCCAGGCGCGGCAGGTGGCCAGCCAGCTCACGCTGCTCGACGCCCATGCCCTGCAATTGCATGCGGGGCTGGAACGGCGCTTCGTGCTGGTGATGGCGCCGGAGTTGCAGACCGGCGCCTGGAGCCGCCCGCTGGTGACCCTGGCCGAGGAATTTCCGGCCTTGGAAATCGAGATCCGCTCGGCCGCCCGCGCCGAGGCGATCCGCCTGCTGCACGAGGGCAGCGTGGACATGGCGCTGATCTTCGAGCGCCCGGGCATCAACGCGCTGGAAGGTTTCGCCGAGGCTGGCAGCCAGTTGCTCACGGCGGTGGCCGCGCCCGGCTATCCCGCCTCCCGCCAGGATCGGCCACTGGGCGAAACGCTGATGGCCGATACCCGCCAGATCGTGGTGGCCGGGGGCGACCGTAATGCCTCGGACCCGCAGATCGTGCTGTCGCAACGGGTCTGGCTGACCGACAGCTACCTGGCGACGCTGGACCTGGTGCAGGCCGGGCTGGGCTGGGCCTATCTGCCCCACCCGCTGGTGCGGCCGCTGATCGCCGCCGGCCTGCTCGAGCAGGTGCAATTCGACAACATGGCCAGCCAGATCCGCCGCTGGATCGACGTCATCTGGATCAAGAATCGCCCCCTGGGCCTGGGAGCGCGCCGCTACCTAGAGTTGTTGCGCGAGCAGATCGGCACCAAGCCGGAATAGCGGCTTCAGCGCCCTTCGGTCAGCCGCTGTAGCAGCTGCGCGCGCCGTGCGTGGTCCGCGGCCTCCTTGGCCAGCGCACCGGGCAGCAAGGCTGCGGCCCGCGCGGGCGACAGGACGAACAGGCCATCGTCGTCTCCGAGGGCCAGGTCACCGGGGCAAACGCGGGTCTCGCCGAGCTGGAGTTCGACATTCAATTCGCCCAGCGCCTCGCCACCCTGGGTGGTGACGGCGCTGATACCGCGGTGGAAGACCGGCAGGCCGAGTTGACGAAGCGCCTGGACGTCGGTGATGGCGCCATTCACCACCACGCCGGCCAGGCCCTTGATCAAGGCGGCCAGGGTGCGCAATTCGCCCCAGCAGGCGCAGTGGGGATCGCCCACGGCCTCGATCACCAGGACGTCGCCCGGGCGACTGGCGATCAGAGCCTCGCGCAACAGGGCGCCATGGGGTAAGGGAATGCGCGCCGTCACCACCCGGCCCAGCAGACGCGTATTGGCCACCACCGGCTTGAGTTCGGGCAGATAGCCCGTGCGCCCGAGATGGCCCAGGGTCGAGGCGGCTACCTCGGCGTACCCGGCGATCAGTTCGGCCGGCAGCTCGCTCAGGGGGCCGGGCATGCGGCCTCCCGGGGGCGGATCAGCGGGCAGTTGCTGCAGTATTCGGCGGGCGCCGTGGCCTGGTAGTAGAAGCAGCAGGTGCGCCGGAAGCGAACGGGGCGCCCAAGGGTATTGGCCGTCGCAGGCCGGCGGAACTGCGCCAGCGGATTGGTCTCCAGCCCAAGTTCCGCCGGCGTCGCCGCCAGCAGCCAGGCGAAATCCTCGGCGCAGCGGGCACGAATGGCCGGATCATCGAGTTCGGCGAGGCGCCGGTCGTACAGCGAATAGAGCCGCACCGCGGCGTTCTCCCAGAGGATGCGGGGCGAGACGCGGCCAACCCGCGCCAGAGTCTCCCAGAGCGGCCGCAGCAGCTCGCCGAACAGGGTGCGGGCCAGTAGTGCTCGGGCCGTGGCGTGATCCTCCAAGGCGGGCAGCGGCCGGGTATCGCTCAATGGCAGGGCCGATCGCCAGCGCCCCTGGACGTGGCCATCCTCGATCCAGACATTGCCCGGCGTCAGGTCCAGGCACCGGTCATAGGCCGACAGGGCCTGGAAGGCCACCCCGGTGGTGAGAAAGCCCAGCCGTTTGGTCAACAGCGACGCCGCGACCCGCCGGGTAGGCGCTGCCATCCGCTCCGCCAGGTCGTCGAGCAACTCGGCGCAGCGTGCGGCGTCCAGCCAGGCGGCCACCGGCTGGCTGTGCTGCCCGTCGCGCTCACTGGCTTCGCGCAGGCCGAAGGTGGCGCGCAACTCGTCCCGCTGGGCGCTGTCGAGGGCGGGCCTCAGGCACATGGCGGTACCTCGCGACCAAAGGGAATGCACAGCGGCGTGCCGAAATAGGGATCGGCGATGATCCGGCATTCCAGGGCGAACACTTCCCGGACCAGGGCTTCCGTCAATACCTCTGCGGGTGCGCCCTGGGCGAAGGCACGACGCTGATGGACGGCGACCAGGTGATCGGCGTAGCGGCAGGCGAGATTGAGATCGTGTAGCACCATGACGATGGTCTTGCCCTCCTCCCGATTCAGCTGACGTAGCAGGTCCAGCACCTCGATCTGGTGCGCCAGGTCCAGGTAGGTGGTGGGCTCGTCCAGCAGCAGGCAATCGGTGTCCTGGGCCAGGGTCAGGGCGATCCAGGCGCGTTGGCGCTGACCGCCGGAGAGGTCGTCCACCGGCCGCTCCGCCAACGCCAGCAGGTCGGTGAGGCGCAGCGCCTTGTCCACCGCCGCGGCATCGTCCGCCGACCATTGGCGCATCCAGTTCTGGTAGGGATAGCGGCCCAGGCTCACCAGTTGCCGCACGCTGATGCCCTCGGGCGCCACCGGGGTCTGCGGCAGGACCGCCAGTTGCCGGGCCAGGGCGGCGGTGGACTGCCGGTGGATGTCCTGGCCGTCGAGCAGCACCTGGCCCTGGCGCGGTTCCAGCAGCCGGGCACAGGCCTTGAGCAGGGTGCTCTTGCCGGAGCCGTTGCTGCCGATGAGAACCGAGACACGCCCCGGCGGTAATTCGAGGTCGAGGGCCTCGATGATGGTCTGGGTGCCGTAGCCGAGGGTCAGGCCGCGGCTGGCCAGGGTTGCCATGAAGACTCCTTCAGGGACGCTGCCGGATCAGCAGGTAGAGGAAAAAGGGCGCCCCCAGGGCGGCGACGAAGATGCCGGCCGGCAGATCCAGGGGCAGGAACAGGGTACGACCCAGGAGGTCGGCGAGCATCACCAGCAACGCCCCCGCCAGAGCCGCCATCAGCGCCTGAGCGGCGAAACCCGCGGGCAGCAGGCGGCGGGCGATATGGGGCGCGATGAGGCCGACGAAGGCGATGGCGCCCCCCCAGGCGATGGCCACCCCGGCCAGGGCCACGGCCAGCGCCAGCAAGGTTGCGCGGTGCACCTGCAGGCGCACCCCGAGGCCGCGGGCCAGCTCGTCGTCGAGTTGCGCCAGCACGGCGTGGCGCGCCAGGGTCGCCAGCGGCAACAGCAGGACCAGCCACCACAGCCCCAGGGCGCGCACCTCCGGCCAACTGGCACCATAGACGCTGCCGGTCAGCCAGACGTAGGCGGACAGCGTCGTGGTCAACGGACTGAACACCAGCAGGAAGGTGGTGGCCGCGGCGAGCATGGCCGACACCCCTACCCCCACCAGCACCAGCCGCAACGGCGAGGCGCCATGGTTCCAGGCCAGGCCATAGACCAGCAGCGCCGCCAGGCCCGCGCCGAGCATCGCGGCCAGCGGCAGGCCATGCGGTCCGAGGCTGCCGGCCAGAACCGCCAGATAGAAGACCGCCCCGGCGCTGGCGCCACTGGTGATGCCCAGCAGGTCCGGCGAGGCCAGGGGATTGCGCACCTGGCCCTGCAGCAGCAGGCCGGACACCGCCAGGGCGCTGCCGACCAGGGCGGCAAGCAACGCCCGCGGCAGGCGCAGCTGCATGACGATGAAGCTCAGGCCGCCATGCGCGTCGTCGGCCAAGGCGGCCAGCACCTGGGTGGGCGTCAACCAGACCTTGCCCAGGCAGAGGCACAGCAGCAGGGCCGCCAGGGCCACCAGCGCGGCGACGGCGAGCCGCCCCAGGGTGGCCGGGGCCAGGCGGCGGGAGAAACGGCCGAGCCGCCAGACGATCTCAGCGGCCATGACGGCCTCCTCGACGCGCCAGATGGATGAAGAAGGGCCCGCCGAACAGCGCGGTCATGATGCCCACGGGCACCTCCTGGGGC
Source organism: Pseudomonas sp. GM_Psu_1 (assembly GCF_026544185.1). Lineage (NCBI taxonomy): Bacteria > Pseudomonadati > Pseudomonadota > Gammaproteobacteria > Pseudomonadales > Pseudomonadaceae > Pseudomonas > Pseudomonas sp. GM_Psu_1. Next base: position 150,542 of record NZ_JALNUX010000005.1, on the reverse strand, counting down.
AGGATCACCACCCGCGCCAGGCTGTCGGCCAGCACCAGCAGCAGGGCCCCGCCCAGGGCGCAGCCGGGGATCAGCCAGCGATGCTCGTGTCGCGCGCGGGCCAACAGCCCGCGCACCAGGTGCGGCACCATCAGGCCGATGAAGCCGATGTTGCCGGCCAGGGCCACGGCGCTGCCGGCCAGGCAGATCACCAGCACCCCGGCCAGCAACCGGATCAGCCCGATGGGCTGGCCCAGGCCGCGGGCCAGGTCATCACCGGCGACCAGTACATCCAGCTGCCCGGCCAGGACCCCGGCAGCGGCCAGGGCCAGCAGGCTGAACACCAGCAGGGGCGCAGCCGTGGCCAGGTTGCGCTCTCCCACCGAACCGGCCAGCCAGAACAGCACGCTGTCCAGCCCCTCCTGGTTGATCACCAGCAGCGCCTGGCTGAAGGCGGTGAACAGGGCCGCCAGGGCGGCGCCGGCCAGCACGATGCGCAGCGGTGTCAGGCGCGCCTGGCCCCGGTTGCCCAGGGTCCAGACCAGGCTGCCGGCCACCGCCGCGCCCAGCAGCGCGCAGAGTATCCAGCTTTCGGTGCTGGACAGCCCCAGCAGGGTGATGCCCAGCACCAGGGCGAAGGTGGCGCCGGCGTTGATGCCGAACAGCCCCGGCGAAGCCAGGGGATTGCGCGTCATGGCCTGCATCAGGGCACCGGCCACCGCCAGGTTGGCGCCCACCACCAGGGCGACCAGCAGGCGCGTCAGCCGGGTGGTGTTGACCAGGGTGGCGTCCAGCCCTAGCGAGGGGTCCTGCACCAGGGCCGCCACTACGCTAGTGGGCGCGATCCAGCGGGCGCCTACGGAGAGACTCAGCACGGCGATCAGCGCCAGGGCCAGGGCGAGCAGCAGCAGTCTGAGGGGTGCGCTCATGCGGCCCCCTGGTCGACCAGGACGCGCTCGATATCGTCCAGCAGCCGATTCGCCGCGAGCAAGCCGCCGCCCAGGCTCCAGGCCACCCCATCGACCCGCCAGACCTGCCCGCGCCGGGGGGCGCTCAGGCGTTGCCAGAGCGGATGCTCGAGCAGACGCTCGTAGTTGCGCTGCACCGCGGCCTGGTCGGCGCGCAGGAAGACGAAGAAGACGTCGGCCTCCACCACCGGCAGACTTTCCCGGGAGGTCAACTTGATCGAGGGTGCAGCGCTGCCCTGGCTGGCCGACGGCCAGGCGAAGCCCAGCTCGCTGAGTACCCGGCCGGCGAAGCTGTCGGGCAGGTAGCTGCGCAGGTGATCGGCGCGTAAATCCAGGACCGCCACCGTCGGCGGCCACTGGGACCCGTAGTGGCGTTGCAACGCCTCGCGCAGACGGGCGATGCGCGCCTGCCAGGCCTGCAGCAGGGCCGTGGCCTCCGCTTCACGCCCCGCGGCGGTGCCCAGGGCCAGCAAGGTCTGCTTGAATTCGAAGACCTCCTCCAGCATCACCACCGGGCACAGCTGCTGCAGCAAGGGAGCGATCCGGCCATGGCGAAAGCGCGAGGCGACGATCAGGTCGGGCGCCAGCAGCGCCAGGTCCTCCAGACTCGGCTGGGTCTCCAGGCCCAGCGAAGGCACTCCTGCCAGCGCCGGGCGCAGGTAGCGATAGACCGGTTTCTCGCTCCAGGACTCCACCACCCCGCAAGGCCTGAGCCCCAGGGCCACGGCGCTGTCGGTGGCGCCCTGGAACAGCGTGGCCACCCGGGTTGGCTGCGCGCAAGCCATGCCTGGCTGCAGCGCCAGGCCGGTGGCGAGCACGCCGCCGAGCCCGAGCAGGCGGCGGCGGGTTACTACTGAGGAAACACTAGGGGGCATGGCTCACCTGATGAAAGGGATTGACCACCCTGCCCTTGCCGAACGGCATGCTGCCAGGCCCACCGGCCCGCTCGATCATCGGGCGCAGCAGCCACTTCTGCGGCCAGTCCGGTGCCTCGAACAGCGTCTCCCGAAGCAGCGCCCGAGCCTCGGCGTCGAAGTCCAGGGCCGCGATGCGTTCTTCCAGCACCTCGCGCAGCAGCGTCCAGGCGGCGGTCAGCGGGACAGCGTAGCAGCTCGCGACGGTCTCGAAGATGGCCCTGAGGTTGACCTGGATGCCCAGGGTCTGGAACCAGAACAGCAGGTCGCGCGGATGCTCGTGATAGAGCGTCTGGGCATGACCGGGCTTGATCCGGTACTGCGGATCGGCCAGCCCCTGGCGCTCCAGCCAGGGCACGTACAGGCGCAGGGAGTCGTGGTCGCGTAGCAGCAGACCCTGGATGCGTCCGGCGCGCCAGACCAGCACGGCGTTCTGCCCGTGCACCTCGCCGAGCAGGCCGAGGCGGAACAGCCGCAGGTTGAGATCGATGAAGCTGTGGCACAGCTCACCCAGCAACAGCTGGACGTTGGCCGGGGTCGGCGCCAGTAACCGGGCCGCCAGCCAGTCGTCGAAGAAATGCCGACGACTGCCCGGCAGCGGCGTGCCAAGCGCGGCCATGGGCAGCAGGCGGCAGTCGGGATCGGCCAGCAGCGCGGCGGGATAGCCGCGCACCATGGCCGAGAGATGCCGCGGCGCCTCGTCGAACAGGGTCGCCGACGGTGGCATGAAGGCCCACCAGCGAGACTCGTCGCACAGGTGCAGGCTCTCGGCGAGCACCGGGTCCAGGGCCCGCGCCTTCCGCAGCAGGGCCTCGCTGCGCGAGCCGTTGATCATCTTCACCGCCGGCAGGTAGCGCGAGGCACCCAGGGAATGCACCGCCATGGGCAACTTCAGCTGGGCCACGCCCGCGCCCTCCTCCATCAGCATGGATCGCAGCGACGAGGTCGCGTGGCAGCGTGCGCCGGCAAAATCCAGCTGCTGGCAGACGCCGCTGGCGAAGGCCTCGTCCAGCCGACCCGGCAGTCCCCTGGCGAGTTGCCAGGGATGTACCGGCAGCGCCACGTGACTCGCCGCCAGGCCGCGCCGCTGCAATTCGGCCTGCAACTCGCCCAGCGCCGCCGGGGTCAGCAAGTCGGCCGCCGGTCCCTGGGAAGCGGCCGCCACGCCCTCTCCACACAGCAGCTGATCGCGGCGCACCGCGACCCAGGCCAGGCGCACGGGTTGGCCGAATTCGGCCTGGTAGGCCTGGTAGTCGGCGTCGCTCAGCCCCAGCTTGGCCTTGGCCAGGGGGTGATAGGGTCGATCCCGCAGGGCCGCCCAGCGCTCCAGCTGCAGGAAGGCGGCCTTACCGTCGCCCTCCAGCAACGGACCGGGGACCAGGGATTGTTCCAGCGACAGCCGGGTCTGCCGCAGACTGGTGGCCAGGGTCTCGCGCAACAGCGCGATGCCCCGCGCCTGCTCGGGATCGGCGGCCGCCTCGGCGAACACCAGGGAGACGAAGGCATCCGGCGTGAGGGTGCTCCAGGCGTCGCCCTGGCGCGCCAAGATCGGCGTACCGGGCACCTTCACCCAGGCCTGGGTAATGCCCGGGCGCACCCGCGCGGCGATGAAACGCTGCTCGCGGGAATCGCAGCAGCACTCCCAGAGGCGCTCCTCCGGGGCGGCCGGCTGCAGGGTGGCGGGATGTTCCGCGGTCGCGGCCGTCAGGGTCACGGCCATGGGGGCGAAGACGTCTTCGGCCAGCAGGCAGTCGAACAGGTCCTGCAGGATCAGGTCGGTGGCGAGGGTCTGGGCGTTCATGGGGATTCTCCGCAGGAATGGGCGGTCAGGCGGGCTTGCAGGGCCCGAAAGGCGATGCCGCGCTCGTCGCCGAGCACGAAGGTGGTGACGCCCCGGGCGCGCCAGAGGTCAAGGTCCTCCGGCTGCCGGGGGATGGCGCAGTAGCGGGTGCCCTGGCGCTGGGCGGCGGCCCAGGTCTGGCGCAGGGCTTCCTGCACCTCGGGATCGGCGAGGTGCCAGGGGCGGCCGAGGGATTGCGACAGGTCCGCCGCCCCTTCGAGCAGCAGGTCCACCCCCGGCACCGCGGCGATTTCCGCCGCCCGGGCGACGCCGGTGGCACTTTCGATCATGGCGACCACCAGGATCTGCGCATTGGCGCGGTTCACGTAGTCGGCCAGGCTGGTCTTGCCGAAGGAGCCCGGGCGACCGGCATTGAGGCTGCGCTCGCCCTCCGGGTGGTATTTGCAGGCGCGCACCGCGGCGGCCAGCACCGCCGGGTCCTCCACGCAAGGCAGCACGATCCCCTGGGCCCCGGCATCGAGCAGGCGCAAGAGGCGCTTGGGCTCGGCGTCCGGCACCCGCACCAGCGGTGTGAGATCGTAGCTCTCGGCGGTGCGGATCATGTTCTCCAGGGTTTCCGGATTGATCAGCACGTGCTCCATGTCGATGATCACGAAGTCGTAGCCGGCTTCGGCGATCAGCTCGATGCTGGCGGGCGTGGGCAGCGAGGCGAACAGGCCGTGGCTGGGCGTACCGGCCGCCAGGGCGGCCTTGAGTCGATTGCGCCTCAGCATGCGGCGGGCCGATAGGGATGCAGGGGGTTGGCCACCGCCTTGAAGCGCCGCTCGCCGTCACCCAGCAGGCGCCGCTTGGTCAGCTCCTCCACCTCGAAGGTGGGGGCGAAGACGTCGAACAGCGCATAGCGGTCCCGGTGCTGGGGATGGGCGCGCTGGTAGTCGAGGATGACCGTGGCGGTCGCCTGCCAGAAGTCGGCCTCGGCCAGGGCGAAGTGCTGACGCAGGAACACCGCCAGCTCGCCCAGGGCGATGAAGAAGAAGGCATCGCAGGTGAAGTCGCGCACCGCCGCCACGTCCTCGGTGAGGATGAAGGAATTGCGGTTGATCCGCGCATGACTCGCCGGCAAGGGCTCCAGGGTCGGACGCAATTCCGGGCGCGCCAGGTGGCGCTCGGCGTAGCGCACACCATCGTGGAAGTCCTTGAGGGCGATGCGCAGCGGCCAGCCGTCGCGGTGGATCAGCACGATATTCTGGCCATGGGACTCCATGCCGATGCCTTCGGCATGGAGCATGTGCATGAGGGGCGTCACCGTGACCCTGAGCAGCTGCCGCAGCCAGGCGTCGAGGCCGTGGCGCTCGATCCAGGCGGCGACGAAGGGCCATAGCGCGCCCTGGCCGTAGCGATTCTCCACCTGGGTCAGGCCGTTGAAGGGTACCGCCTGTTCATCCGCGCGCAGATAGGCGTGGATGCTCTCGCGCCAGACGGCGCCGAGGGTACCGTAGACCTGCCCCGCACGGCTGACCGGCAACGCACGACTGTCATAGGCGACGCCGGCGACCTCGCCGAGCACCACGAAGTCCAGGTCGCGGGCCGTGGCATCGGTTGCGATCAGGCGCTGCAGCCAGTCGGTGATGAGCGGGCCGTTGAGCACCGTGTGGCGCGCCAGGATGCGGGTGCTGGAGGTGTTGGTCAGGCACATCGCCAGCTTGACATAGGGCCGCTCGGGCGCGCTGCGATTGGCCAGGGTGCGGATGGACTGCTGGGCCGCGTACTGGTCGCGGGAGCTGCCCAGGTAAAGCAGCTCGCCGCTCACCAGTTCGGGCTGGAACAGCGCGGCCAGGTGCTGCTCCCACTGCCAGGGATGCACCGGGATCAGCTGGTAGTCGTCCAACGCCCGCCCCTGTTCGCGCCACTCGGCGGCCAGGGCCGTCCAGCGCTCCACCCCGAACTCCGCGGCGATGAAGGCCGGGAAGTCCAGGCGGCGGGAGTGCCCCACCGAGGCCCGCTCGCGTGCCAGGGCCAGCCAGACCAGCTGGATCGGCTCGCCGAATTCCGGTCCGTAGCGGCGATTCTCCGCCAGCGAGAAGCCGATGCGCGACTTGTAGCAGGGGTGGTAGCCATGGGCGTCCATGAAGTGCCGCTCCAGGGCGTCCACGTCCAGCTCGTGCGCCGGGCGTTCAGGACGATAATCCTGACGGCGCGACTGCAGGTCCTTGAGCAGCGTCTGCTCCAGCTCCTGGACGAAGCGCGGCCACAGCGGCGAGTCGCTCTGCTCGCCGAGCAATTCGGCCAGGGTCTCGTGCAGCGTCGGCGCGCGGCTCCCCTGGGCGTCCTGGCGCACCAGGCGCTGCGGATCCAGGCGGATCAGGCCGAAGCTGGCAGCGGCGGGCGCATAGCCCAGGTACTGCACGGGTGTGCCATCGGCGGCGGTACCGGCCAGGCGATACGCTGCCAGCCCCTCGGCCAGCGGCTGGACCTCGGCCTTGAGCACCTCTTCGTAGATCAGCGTCTGCAGCAGCTGCGCCACCACGCGCTGCTCGACCTGGCGATAGAGGGCGGCATCGGCGGGCGACGGCCAGGGCTGCGCGGCAAGTGAAAGCTGAGCGGTCATGAGTACCTCCGAACGGAAAGGGGTTGAGCGGCGGGAAAGCGCCAGGCCCAGGGCAGTGCCAGCAGGATGAACAGGCCGGTGGCGATGAAGGCGTCCTGGATGGCGACGCCGGTGGCGGCCTGGCGCGGGCCCCAGCCGGCCGCGCCGCCCAGGCGCAGTTCCAGCCACAGGGAGGCGGCCACCACGGCCACCGAGGACACCAGGCGCCGGGCGATGTTGTTCATGGCCGCGCCCTGGGTGACCTGGGCATCCGGCAGGCTATTGAGGCCGGCGGTGGTGGCCGGCATGTAGGACAGCCCCAGACCGACGCCGCGGAGCACCATGAGCGCGCAGATCCAGGCCAGCCCGGCATGGCTGCCGACCACACCGAGGGCCAGGGTGGCCAGGCCGCTGAGCGCCAGGCCGGTGGCGATCACCCCGCGGGGTCCGCGGCGGTCGAGCAGGCGACCGCCGACCTGGCCGAACAGCGCCGCCGCCAGGGCGGTGCAGAGCAGCGCCAGGCCGGTCCAGAGGGCGCTATGGCCCAGCACCAGCTGGACCAGCAGCGGCAGCAGCACCAGGCATTCGAACATGCCCACCGCCTGGACCACGGCGATGATGACGCTGGCCCGATAGCCGCGCAGGGCGAACAGGCGCAGCGGCAGCAGCGGCTGGCTGCGCTGCAGTTGCAACCGGACGAAGACCAGCAGGCACAGGACGCCGGCGGCCAGCGCGAGCAGATTGAGGGGGTCGGCCAGCGCCGCCAGCTCGCGCAGCCGGCCGAGGGTTACCAGCAGCAGCCCCAGGCCACTGGCGATCAGCAGGTAGCCGGCCAGGTCGAAGGGCTTGCGTTCGCGGGGGCCATCCGCGGGCAGCACCACCTGCCCCATGGCCAGGGCCAGCAGGCCCACCGGGACGTTGAGCAGGAACAGGGCGCGCCAGTCGAACACCTCCAGCAGCAGACTGCCGCACAGCGGCCCCACCGCCGGCGCCAGCATCACCGCCCCACCCCACCAGCCGGTCACCCGGCCACGCTCCTCCTTGGGATAGACGGAAAAGATGATGCCCAGTGCCAGGGGAATCATCAGGCCGCTGGCCACCCCCTGGACCATGCGCGCCAGCAGCACGCCGGCGATGGAATCGGCCAGGGCGCCCAGCGCCGAGCCGGCGATGAAGGCCAGCAGCCCGAGGCGATAGAGTCGCCGCCGACCGATGCGCCCGGCGAGAAAGCCGGTCAGCGGCATGGTGATACCCATGGCCACCATGAAGCCGGCGACGATCCAGCTGGCCAGCAGCGGCCCCAGGTCGAAGGCGGCGATGAAGGCCGGCAGCGCCGGATTGAGCGCGGTATTGGCCAGGCTGACGGTGACCGTGCCCAGCAGCACGTTCACCGCCACCCAGACCCGCGGGATCGCAACGCTCACGCCGGGACACTCCCGTTGCCGGCGAGGAACAGCTGCCGCGGGCGCGGATGGCAGAGGAAATCCGCGTGGGAGATGTTGTAGCCATAGGCGCCGGCCAGGGGCAGCACCAGCAGGTCGCCGACCCGTACCTCACCCAGCGGCTGGCCGCGGCTGAGGATGTCCTTGGGGGTACAGAGCTGACCCACCACTGTCCAGGCCTTGCCTCCAGTCGCGGTCGCCCGCCCCTCGCGGGGCAGGTGCAGCACCGGATGATCGTGCCCCTGGGCCACCGGCAGGCGGAACTGGTGGGTCCCGCCGCGACAGACCAGGAAGTGCTGGCCGTGGCTGGTCTTGGTATCCAGCACCTCCATGGCGTAGTAGCCGCAGAAGGCCGCGAGGAAACGTCCCGGTTCGAAGCGGATCAGCGGCGGCTGCGCCTGTTCGGCTAGGCGGGCGCGCAGGTGCGCGCATAGCCGCGCCCAGTCGAATCGCCGGCCTTCGCGATAGTCCACCCCAATGCCACCACCGACGTTGAGCCGCACCACGCTTTCCGGGCGCCGGGCCAGGCCGCGCCAGTGCGGCCAGCGCTGCAGGTAGAAGTCCAGCAGTTGCAGATGGCGCTCCACCGAGTGCTGGTGCGACAGGGCATGCACATGGAAGCCCTGCAGCTGCAGGTGGCTGGCCGCCTCTACCGCCGCCACCGCGGCGTGCAGATCGGCTTCGTCGAAGCCGAAGGGCGTCGCCGTGCCGGCCATGGCCAGGGTGCTGGTCAGCCCGGCCGGCAATTGCGGATTGATGCGGATGTACACCGGCTGCAGCCGTCCCAGGGAAAGCGCCAGGCGTTGCAGGCGCTGGATCTCGCCAAGGCTCTCCAGGTGGATGGCTTCGACGCCCGCGCTCAGGGCGGTGCGCAGATCGGAATCCAGCTTGCCCGGACCGGAGAAGATGAACGGCTTGCGCTGCGGGCAGGCGGCGAGGCGATCGATCTCGCCACCGGAGGAGATCTCGAAGCCGTGCACCAGCGGCGCCAGGGCCGCCAGGATCGGCGCCTCGCTGTTGGCCTTGATGGCGTAGTACAGCTCCACGCCCGGGGGTAATTCGGCCATCAGCGCGGCGACGTGCCGCCGCAGGGCGTCGAGGTCATAGACGAAGGCCGCCAGGGGATCGCCGGACTGCGCCTGGGCCTCCACCAGGGCGGCGCGGACCGCGGCAGGTAGCTCAGCCATGACGCACCTCCGCGCCCCAGGGGCAAGGCAACTGCACGTAGCCGGCGTGGCGATCGGCCTGGGCGGCGAGGCGCACCTTGAGATTGGTCTTGCAGGGAATCGGCTGGCCGGCGATCAGCGCATCCAGCTCGGGCGCGGCGCGTTGCAGGTCCCGGCGGATGGCGATCAGCTCGGCTTCCACCTGCCGCCACAGGCGCGGCGCCAGGTGCGGACGCTCCCAGCTCAGCGCCAGCACCGCCTCGGCGAGGTTGTTGACGAACAGGCAATAGGCGATGCGCCGCCAGCCCTGGTCGCGACTGTAGAGCAACGACTGGCGCACCCGGGGCTGGACGTGGGCGTCCAGGGCCTCGGCGCCGAGGGTATCGGTCAACTTGATGCCTTCGAAGTCGCGCAGCAGCAGCCGGACGGGTCGGCCGTTGTCATGCACCAGCACGCAATTCTGCAGGTGCGGCTCCAGCACCACGCCGTGCTCGAAGAACAGCCGCAGCACCGGCCCCAGCAGCAGTCGCTGGTAGTCCTGGAACCAGGCCAGCCGGGTTTCGTCGCTGACCGGCTGGCCACCGCAGCGGCTGAGGAAGTCATGCAGCAACGGCTGCAGGCGGGTGTCGCGGGCGAACAGGGTGCCGGCCAGCAGGCAGCAGTCGGCGCCATGCTCCAGGCAGAAATTCTCGCGCAGGATGGCGCCGGTCTGCTCGCGGAACCAGCGCTCGTCCTCGGCACTGGCGGCCGGCGGCGCCCAGCTCAGGGCACCCGGCTCGCGCACCATGTCCAGCCCCGCCACCCGCCCCTGCAGGCGCTGCATGAGGCGGTCGACGATCAGGGTGCTCTGCAGTTCGTACCAGGCGTTCTTGCGCACGCAATTGGTGATGCGCACGTTGAGCGAGCCCTTGATGAAGAAGGCATGGCCTGGGCGGTACCAGGTGCGCATGGAGGCGGTGGGACTGGCCAGGGCGCCGCTGGCGCCGAGGTCGCGGATCACCCCCTGGCTGACCAGCGCCCGGACCCGGGGATCGCCGAGGAACAGCTGCGCCTGGACCGGGTGCAGCACGATGCGCGCCCGCTCAGGGGCGGCCTGCGCCTGGTCCACGAAGCCCTGCAGCACCTGGGCGTCGCTCAGGCCGTTGCCGGCCACCTGCAACCCGGCGCGGGGCACCTCCAGCACGTGCATGGCGGTGCTGATGTGCAGCTCCGGGGCATAGGCCTCGGCCGGCAGGGGCTCCGGCCAGCGGCGTGCCTTGGGCGCCGGGTGATTGGGATGGCCGAACCACAGGCCCTGCTCGCTGGCCAGGTAGTCGCTGAGCGGCGCGGGATGGCGCGAGACCTGTACGTGGTCGACGATGGCCGCGGTCAGGTGCTGGCTCTGCAGGACCTGCTGCAGCAATTCGCCATTGTGGGCGCCGGCGAGTTCTTCGCAGGCCTCCAGCAGAAAATCGATGAAGGCGGCGAAGTCCGGGCAATGCCAGGCCTGGTCCCCGCGCCGGACATAGATATCGGAGAGATAGCGCTGGCTGCCGAGTTCATCCTGCCGATCAACGACAAGGAAGAACTGGCGGTCGCCGGGAAAGGCGATCAGCAGGGGCACGCCGCCGTCTTGCAACCAGCCGAGATAGTTGGCCGGGGCGATACCGCGCCGGTCTTCCGGCCAGGCATAAGACAGGCACCGTTCCGGCAGGGCGAATTCCTTGATGAGGCAATTCATCAGGGCGTGGGAAGACGCCAGCTCGCTGACGATGCGGGAAAGCAGCGTGGATTCGAAAGAAGTCATGGCAGTGTCCAAGAGGTTGCGCGTCCCTGCGGGCGATCCGGTGTCACGGCACTCGGGTGGTGCCTTGTGCTCAGCCACGGGGCTCGGCCAGGGCCGCCACAAGGGCCGCCTCCAGGCGTTCGAGCAGCACCAGGCAGTGGCTTTCCTGGAGGATCAGCGGCGGCAGCAGCCGCACCACGTTGCCGTCCCGGCCGCCGCGTTCGAGCAGCAGCCCCTGGGCGAAACAGTGGCGCTGGATGGCCGCGGCCAGGGCGGGATCGGCCGGCAGGCTGCCGAGCGCATCCGCCGCGCCACCCGCCTCGACGATTTCCAGGCCCAGCATCAGCCCCAGCCCGCGGACATTGCCGATGGCGGGGAAGCGCTCGCGCAGCCGCTCCAGATGGCGCCTGAGCCAGCCCCCGAGCTGGGCCGCATGGCTGACCAGGCCGTCGCGCTCGATGACCTCCAGGGTGGCGAGCCCGGTGGCCATGGCCAGCTGGTTGCCGCGGAAGGTGCCGGTATGGCCACCGGGCTCCCAGGCGTCGAATTCACGGCGAATCGCCAGCAGGGCCAGCGGCAGGCCACCGCCCACGGCCTTGGACAGCACCAGGACGTCCGGCTCGATGCCGGCATGCTGGCAGGCGAACAGCGCGCCGGTGCGGCCGAATCCGGTCTGGACCTCGTCGACGATGAGCAGGATGCCGTGCTCCCGGGTGACCTGGCGCAGGGTCCGCAGCCAGGCCACCGGTGCCGGATTGACGCCGCCCTCCCCCTGCACCGCCTCGACGATCACCGCCGCCGGCCGACAGACGCCGCTTTCCACGTCGCCGAAGAATCTTTCCAGATAGCGCGCCAGGGCCGCGGCGCCCTGCTCGCCGCCCAGCCCCAGCGGGCAGCGGTACTCGTGGGGATAGGGCAAAAATTGCACTCCGGGCATCAGCCCGGCCACCCCCTGCTTGGGCGCGAGATTGCCGGTCACCGCCAGGGCGCCGTGGGTCATGCCGTGGTAGCCGCCGGAAAAGGCGACCACGTTGCTGCGTCCGGTGACCTTCTTGGCCAGCTTCAGCGCCGCCTCCACCGCATCGGCACCGGACGGACCGCAGAATTGCAGGCAGTAGTCTTCCGCGCGGCCCGGCAGCAGGCCCAGCAGGCGCTCGCTGAAGGCGTCCTTGAGCGGCGTGGTGAGATCCAGGCTGTGCATCGGCAGGCCGCTGCCGATAAAGTCCCTGATGGCCTCGGTGACGGCCGGATGGTTATGCCCCAGGGCCAGGGTGCCGGCTCCGGCCAGGCAATCCAGGTAGGTCTTGCCTTCGACGTCGGTCACCCAGACCCCGGCGGCCTTGGCGATGGCCAGCGGCAGCTTGCGGGGGTAGCTGCGGACCCTGGATTCGAAGCGTGCCTGGCGAGCGAGAAAGAAGGCGTTGTCGGCTGTTGCGGTATCGCGACTGAGGGATGGTTGAAGCATGGCGTCAGACCTCTGGACGTTTATCTTCGTAAACGATAATCAGTTTCATTCTCATCCTTCAACCGCGATTCCCGAAAAAGATCGAGTCTTTGAAGTCGCGCCACTTTCACCAAAATGCGGGCGATAAAGGGCCCGAACGCCCGGCGGGTCCGCCCTTGAAATCACGTGTCAACACGCCTGATAGGCAGCTGTTCCCGCTCTGTATGCCGCTCACTCCTGCCGATGAATGACGCCTGAGGGGCCACCGTTCTGCCCCCGTTGGCGATGCGCGGAAGTCGCCCCTGAGCCGGGCGGCGACACGCCTTGCGCAAGGACGGATAACGCCTGCTCAGAACGCCAGGGTGGTGGAAAAGACCAGGGTCCGCGGCGTGGAGATGGTCAGGCCCGGTTCGCTGTCGTCCGAGGCGCCGGCGGAGGCCCAGTAGCGCTCGTCCATCACGTTTTCCACCGAGGCACGCAAGGTCACGCGGGTGGCGTCGACCTTGAAGGCGTAGCGCGCCCCCACGTCGAAGCGATGCCAGGCGTCGATTTCCTTGCTGTTGGCCTGGTCCAGGTACTGGGAGCTGGTGTAGATCCCCCGTCCGGTCAGGGTCAGGCCCGGCACCGCCGGGATGTCCAGTTCGGCGCCGAGGTTGGCATTGAGCCTGGGCGTGGCCGGGGCTCGGTTGCCATCGAAGGAGCCGCCGACGGTGTCCTTGAGTTCGCTGTCGATGTACATCAGGCCGCCGAGCACGCGGAAGCCGGCCAGCGGCTCGCCGAACACGCTCAGCTCCACCCCGTCGTTGACGCGCTTGCCGTTGGGACCGAAGACGCGGCTGGTGGCATTGGTCTCGTAGGCCGGTTGCTTGATGCGGAAGGCGCTGGCGGTCACGGCCACCGCGCCGAAGTCGTACTTGGCCCCCACTTCCGCCTGGCGGCTGATGAAGGGCGGGAAGATCTCGTCCTCGTTAAGCGCGGTGGACGGCGCGATCTTGCCCTGGCTGAGGCCTTCCATGTAGTTGGCATAGAGCGACAGCCGCTCGGTGGCCTTGAACAGCACGCCCGCCGAGGGCGAGACCTTTTCCTCGTCGTAGGCGGTGGGTTGCTTCACGCCGTCGGACCAGTCGTCCACCTTGACCCGCTGCCAGCGGGCGCCGAGGGTGACCAGCAGGCGATCGTCGAAGAAGCCCAGGGTGTCGGCCAGGGCCACGCCACTGAAGCGGTTCTCGGTGTAGTCCTTGCCATCGGAGCGGGTCTGGATGCCCGGCGCGGGCAGGTTACTGGGGTTGTACAGGTTGCTCGGCCCACTGGCGTAGCGCCCGCCGCCGTTCTCGAAGTCCATGTAGAAGTAGTCGGCGCTGACGTTGAGTTCGTGGCTGATTGGTCCGGTCTGCAGCCATTTGCGCGCGCCCAGGTTGGCGGTGCGGACATTCTCGTCGCGGGTGAAATCGCGCGGCTGGACGCTGAAATCGCCGGCGTTGTTAGTGATGGAAACGTTGTGGCGGAGGAAATCGTGATCGCTGCGACGCGCGCCCACGGCGCCATAGACCATCAGCGAGTCGTCGACGTCGAATTCGCCACGCAGGGCGCCGAAGGTGTCCTTGGTCTGGGCGCGGGTCCAGCGCTGGGCATAGTTGTGGCGCACGTCGTCGGCATCGGGTACCCGGGCGTTGGCCCCCACCAGCACCCGCTCCTGGGGCGCGTCGGTGTCGCGCTCGGTGTGGCCCAGATCGAGACCCAGGCGCAGGCGCTCCACGCGATAGTCCAGGCCGAGCACGCCCATCTGGCGATCGACGTGCTGGTGATCCCAGGTAGTGTCGCCGGATTGCTTGACACCGTTGAAGCGCATACCGAAGCGATTGTCCTCGCCGAAGCGACGCCCGATGTCCACGGCCCCGCCCACCTGGCTGTCGGATGCATAGCTGCCGGTGATTTCGGTGATGGGCTGGTCGGTGGCGCGCTTGGGCACCACGTTGATGCCGCCGCCGACGCTGCCGCGGGGCGAGATGCCGTTGAGCAGCTGGCTCGGCCCCTTGAGGATATCGACCCGCTCGGCCATCTCCATGTCGATGGAATAGGTCGGCAGCACGCCATAGAGACCGTTGTAGGCCACATCGCTGTTGAACAGGCTGAAACCGCGGATGGTGAATTGCTCGAAGCGACCACCGGACGGATTGGTGGAGCGTACCGAGGGATCGCTGGCGATCAGGTCGGTCAGGGTGCGGGCCTGGAGATTCTGCACGGTCTGGGCGGTGTAGGACGTCTGGCTGAAGGGCGTGTCCATGAAGTCGCGATGGCCCAGCAACCCCTGGGAGCCTTGCCGCGCGACCTGGCCACCGGCGTAGGGCGCGTCTTCCGCCTGCAGGCTGGAGGCAACGATGGAGGTGCTGGCCAGCTCCTGGACGCCGCTGTCCTGGGGGGCCGGCGCCAGGGTGAAGTCGCGCTCACCCAGCGGCTGCAGCCGCAGCCCCGAGCCGGCCAGCAGCCGGCTGAAGCCCTCCTCCACGCCAAAGTCGCCGTTGAGGCCAGCGCTATTACGCTTGCCCACCAGTCCCGGATCCACCGCCAGGTTGACGCCGGACTCCGCGGCGAAGCGCGTCAGCGCCTGGGCGAGACTGCCCGCGGGAATCTCGTAATGCCGGCGGGCCGCCTCCTGGGCCAGGGCCGAAGCGGCCCACCAGGGAGTACCGCTCAACGCCACCAGCAAGCCCGTGCGCAGCAACGGACGCAATACCAACGTCACCATCGAATCCCCCTCCTTTTGGTTGTCCTATGCCGTTAATGACCGACAGGTACGAAAAAGGGGACAGACTTTTTTCAGACGGTGACCGAACGGGGTATCAGGGTCACCCAGAAGCGGGTACGCCACTGCAGTTCCACCGGTAGCGTCGCGGCCAGCAGCGTCAGTACCCGGTCGGTATCGGCCAGCTGAAAGCTGCCGGTGACCCTGAGATTGGCCACCGCGGGATCCCAGCGCAGCAGGCCAGGACGATAGCGACTGAATTGCTGCAGGAATTCGCCCAGGGGCTGGTCCTGGGCGATCAGCACGCCCTGGCGCCAGCTCAGCAGGGTCGGCGAAAACGGCTCGATGGCGCCGATGCCCAGGGTACTCAGGCGCAACTGCTGGCCCTTGCCCAACGCCAGCCCGAGGCCCATCAGCGGCCGCACCTCGACGCTGCCGCTGACCACGCGCACGTCGCAGCCTTCATCGTCCTGCTGCACGCAGACCTCGGCCTGTTCCACCGTCAGGGTGCCGAAGCGGGTATCCAGCGTCAGCGCCTGGGTACCGGGTACGCGCAGCGAGAGCTCGCCGCGCACCAGGGTCAGGCGCCGCCGGGTCTGATCCAGGTCCACGGCGGTCGCGGTATTGAGTTGCAGCAGGCTGCCATCCGCCAGGGTCAGGCTGCGGCGTTCGCCCGTGGCGGTGCTGAGATCGGCGGTCCAGGCGTCCAGCGGCAATTCCCGGCTCAGCCACCAGCCGGTCGGTACCACCACCGCCAGGCCCAGCAACTGGCGCAGGGCGGTACGCCGAGTGCGCTCGGCCGGCTGCAGACTGGCCATGGCCAGCCGCGACGGCACCGCGGCGAAGCGCTGTTGCAGCTGCAGGGCCGCCTGCCAGGCGCGCTCGTGTTCGGGATGGGCCTGGCGCCACGCCTGCAGCTGCTGCCGCTCGCGCTCGCCGGCTGCGCCGGACTCCAGCAGCGCCAGCCATTCCGCGGCCTCGCGGATCGCCCGCCGCCGCCGGTCCTGGCCGCTCAGCACAACTCCGCCAGCAGGCAATGCTCGTAGGCCTGCGCCATGTATCTCTTGATGGTGCGCTCGGAGACGTACAGGCGTTCGGCGATCTCGCGGTAGGTGAGGTCCTCGAGCTGGCTGAGCAGGAAGGCCCGCCGCACCGCGGCGGGCAGGCCATCGAGCAGCTCGTCCAGCGCCTGCAGGGTTTCCAGCAGCAGCCAACGCTGCTCGGGCGACGGCACGCAGGCTTCGGGCAATGCCATCAGGGCATCGAGGTAGGCCTGCTCGAGGCTTTTGCGCCGCTGGAAATTGATCAGCAGGCGTTTGCCGATGGTCACCAGATAGGCCCGCGGCTCCTGCAGTTCACCGAGCACTTCGGGATGGCGCAACAGCCGCAGAAAGGCTTCCTGGCTGAGATCGGCCGCATCCCATTCGCTGCCCAGCCGCCGGCGCAACCAGGCCTGCAGCCACCCGCTGTGGTCGAGATAGAGCCGATGAAGGTGGCGCGTGGACGCGAGAGCCATATCACTCATGACGGGTGCTACCTGCTCGTCGATGCTTAGATGATATTGATTCTACTTTACATGGATCATCCAGGACCAGTCCGGAGCCGTCTATTCCCTGCGCTTTCGCCCGAAAGCTGGGCAATGGCCAGCATGGGCCTCAGCCCACCAGGCTTTCCGCGGGCGCAGGCGAGAGATCGACGCTCCGGCAATAGTCCATGAACAGCCGCGTCGCCTTGGTCGGTTCGTTGTTGCGCAGGTAGGCCATGATGAAGGTGGAGGCCGGCATGTCGTCGTGGATGTTGACCTGGGCCAGGCGCTTGCCGTCGTAGGTCAGGTCGGTGGTCGGCCGGGTGACCAGCACGGAAAAGCCCAGGCCCTGCCCCACCATGCAGCGCACCATCTCGATGGAGGGCGAGCTGTAGGCCACGGTGGGGTGATAGCCCTTCTCCCTGAAGATGTCGATGAAATAGTTACGGCTGGGTACCACGTCCAGCAGGATCATGGGCTCGCGACTCAGCTCCTTGAGGGTCACCGCCTTCTTGCCGGCCAGGGGATGGGCGATGGGCAACAGCGCATAGGGCTTGTGCGGTGCATTGAGCTTTTCCTTGGTGATGGAATCACCCAGCTCCAGGTCGTAGAGAAACACCAGGTCGAAGCGTCCGCGGTGCACCCCGTGCATCAATTCGTGCTGCTCGCCATCGTGCAGCTGGATGGTGATCTCGGGATAGAGCCGCTTGAAACCGGCGACCAGCTTGGGCAGATAGAGCGGCGCCGCGGATTCGAAGCAGCCGATGGCCACGGTGCCCGAAACCAGCTCGTTTTCCGCCTTGGCGTTCTGTTCCAGTTCCTGGGACAGCCGCAACAGTTCCTTGGCCTTTTCATACAGCCGACGGCCACTGGCGGTGAGCGAAACGCCCTGGGCGTGATGGCGAATAAACAACTTCTGCTCGAAACTTTCCTCGAGGTTCTTGATGGCGACGGAGATCGACGGTTGGGATATATGCAGTTGTCGCGCGGCCTCGACGATGCTGTCTTCCTCGACCACCGCCACGAAATAACGAAGTTGCCTCAGGGTGAAACGCGTCATGGCTCATCCATAGGAAAAAACTTTGCAGAATGCATATCTGCATAGCGCAATCTGCCGAAGCGAAAGCCATGCCATCCGCCTGAATGCCACCGCGCGGCCCGTGCCTGGCGGTGCTTCATGCGCGGTGACGTAAAGACTAAAGCCTCTGCCGTACGGGATAAAACGCACCAAAAGACTGCACTTCGAGTGCTTATGATTGCATCTTGCCCTGCCTTGGGGCGTATAGCGCGCAGAACAAGATGCCGCCTTCCACTACTTAGGAAAAGGCTATGCAACGACCTGTAATTTGTTAATTGACGATGAGTCTGGCGGACGCCAATTCTGTTCCTGGCAACAGTGCGAACGCTTCAGGAAAGTTCGCACTTTCTTTGAAATGGCGACGGGTTGGCTCACCATGACTTTCGACTGGAACTACATGTTCAGCCTCATTGGCGACACTCAATTCTGGCTGGCAACCTGGACGGTCATCAAACTCAGCACCCTCACCTGGATCATCAGCATCGCCCTGGGCTTCTTCATCGCCCTGGCGAAACAGTCACGGTATCCGGCGCTCAGCCTGCCTGCTCGCGGTTACATCTGGTTCTTTCGCAGCGTGCCGCTGCTGGTGCTGCTGATCTTCATCTACAACCTGCCCCAGGCGCTGCCGGCGACCTCGGTGGTGCTCGCGGATCCCTTCTGGGCCGGCCTGATCGGCCTGGTCATCAGCGAAACGGCCTATGTCGCCGAGATCCACCGCGGCGGCCTGCTGTCGATTCCCAAGGGCCAGGGCGAGGCGGCCCGGGCGCTGGGCCTGCGCTTTCTCGGCACCCAGTGGCGCATCGTAATTCCCCAGGCCCTGCGCGTGGCCCTGCCGTCGCTGGCCAACGAATACATCTCCATCGTCAAGCTCAGCTCGCTGGTCTCGGTGATCTCCCTCACCGAGATCCTGATGGTCGGCCAGCGCCTCTATTCGCAGAACTTCCTGGTCATGGAGACCATGGTGGCGGTGGCCTTCTACTACGTGCTGATCGTCACCCTGTTCGACTTCCTGCTCAAACGCCTGGAGCGCTTTCTCGACGTCACCCAGCGCAAGGTGGTGCGAACCCCCGACGCCCAGGTGCTGGCCCTGGCCAACCAGGCCTCGACCGCCAGCGCCAGGCCGCAGTGGGATGCCGGCACCCCGGCGCTGCAGGCGGCGCGGCTGCACAAGGCCTACAACGACGTCGAGGTGCTGGGTTCGGTCAACCTGCGCATCCAGCCCGGCGAGGTGGTCTCGGTGATCGGCCCATCGGGCTCGGGCAAGACCACCCTGATCCGCCTGCTCAACGGCCTGGAGCAACTGGACAACGGCGAGATCCGCATCAACGGCCAGCCCTTCATCCACCTGCACAAGGACGGCGCCCAGAAGCCCCGCTTCGTCGAGCACAGCGAGCATCGCCTGGACATCGGCATGGTGTTCCAGAGCTTCAACCTCTTTCCCCACCTCACGGTGCTGGACAACCTGCTGCTCGCGCCGCGCTATCACCGCCTGGATGCTCCCGCGGCGCTCAAGCAGCAGGCCTATGCCCTGCTGCACAAGGTCGGGATGCTCGACCACGCCTGGAAGTACCCGCACCAGCTCTCCGGCGGCCAGCAGCAGCGCGTGGCCATCGCCCGGGCGCTGATGATGCGACCGCAGATCATGCTGTTCGACGAGCCCACCTCGGCGCTGGATCCGGAAAAGGTCAACGAGGTGCTGCAGGTGATCGAGGCCCTGGCCCAGGAGGGCATCACCATGGTGATCGTCACCCACGAGATGAACTTCGCCTTCAAGGTCTCGGACCGCATCGTGTTCATGGAAAAGGGCCGCGTGGTCTGCGACGACGCGCCCGCGGTACTGCGTAACGGCCAGCATCCGCGCGTTGAGGCCTTCCTCAAGGACGTGTCCCTGGCTTGACCCCCACCCTTGGCTTCTGGAGAACAGAGATGATCGAGCAAGCGCAAATAGACAGCTTCCACCGAGACGGCTACCTAGTGGTCGAGAACCTGCTGACCGCCGACGAGATCGCCACCCTGCAGGCCGATTTCGACGGCTGGGTGGCAGAGAGCCGCAGCCACGCCGAAGCCTGGGGCGAAACCCAGGATGGCCGCGCCCGCTTCGACGTCGAGCTGGACCACCGGCCCGACCACCCTTCCCTGCGCCGGGTCAGCTCGCCCACCGAAATCTCCGCGGCCTATTGCGAGGTCGCACTGTCCTCGCGGATGGCCCAGGTGGCCGCCCAGTTGATCGGCGGCAGCGGCACGAGATTCCACCACAGCAAGATCAATTCGAAGCTGCCGCACACCGCCACCCAGGTGAAGTGGCACCAGGATTTCCTGTTCACGCCCCACAGCAATGATGACGTGGTCACCGCGCTGCTGATGGTGAGCGAGGTGACCCCGGAGAACGGTCCCCTCACCGTCATCCCCGGCAGCCACCGGGGTCCGCTCTGGTCGCACTGGCAGGACGGTCGTTTCACCGGCGCGGTCGACGACAACGTGGTGGTTGAGCATTGCGGCGAGCCCGTGGCCTGCTTTGGCCCAGCCGGCTCGGTGTGCTTCATGCACACCCGCCTGCTGCACGCCTCCAGCCCCAACCAGACCGAACTGCCGCGCACCCTGTTCATCAGCGTCTACGCCGCCGAGGACGCCCTGCCCTTTGGCGAGAATCCGCTGCCCAGCGAGCACGCCGGGGTGCTGGTGGCCGGCCAGGAAAGCGGGCTGGTGCGCAGCGTGGCCAACAGCGTACGGCTGCCGCAGAAACCGCGCGGCGCGTCCTTCTTCGTCCAGCAGGCCGGGCTCGACCAGGCTGCCGTTTGATCTTTCCTACCGCTCAAGGAGTTTCGCCATGCAAAGATTCAGCAGCGCCTCGCTTCGCATCCTCTCCACCGCCGTACTGGGCGCCGGCCTGGCGCTGGTCTCCAGCCTGGCCTCGGCCGACTTCCTGCAGCCGGGCAAGCTGGTCGCCGGTTCCGACCTGACCTTCTTCCCCTACGAATACGTGCAGGACAACAAGCCGGCCGGCTTCGACATCGAATTCGTCGACGGCCTGGCGAAGTTCATGGGCCGCTCCGTGGAGACGATCGACACCCGCTTCCCCAACCTCATCACCGGGCTGCAGGGTGGCCGCTTCGACATCACCAACTCCTCGATGTACATCACCGCGGACCGCCTCAAGGTGATCGACATGATCCCCTACCTGAAGAGCGGCGAGTCGATCATCGCGCTCAAGGGCAGCAGCTATCAGCCCAAGAAGCCGGAAGACTTCTGCGGCCACAAGATCGGCTCCATGGGCGCCACCTCCTGGCTGCAGCAGCTGCACAAGCTGTCCGACGAGTACTGCGTGAAGAACGGCCTCAAGCCCATCGCCGTGAGCGAATACGGCACCGATCCCCAGACCACCCAGGCACTGCTGTCCAAGGCCGTGGAGGCGCAGATCACCGACGCCGCCGTGGCCCGTGGCCTGGTGGAAAAGCTCGGCAATCGCGTGGTGATCTCCTCGGACACCCTGATCTATCCGGTGCTCAACGGCTTTGGCGTGAAAAAGGGCAATGACGCGGTCAAGACCGCCCTGGTGGATGCGCTCAAGCAATACAGCGCCACCCCGGAGTACGCCGCGCTGCTGAAGAAATACAACTTCCAGGCGCCCACCGAGGCGGACATCGCCGCCCTGATGCCCAAGCCCTGAGCCTTACGGAGTCACGACCATGGCACTTTCTCACGAGGAACGGCTGCGCATCGATCTGGCGGCGACCTTTCGCGTCATCGCCCACCTCGGCATGCACGAAGCCGTCGCCAACCACTTCAGCGCCGCCGTCTCCGCCGACGGCAAGCGCTTCCTGATCAATCCGAAGTGGAAGCACTTCTCGCGCATCCGCGCCAGTGACCTGCTGCTGCTCGATGCGGACGATCCGCAGGGCGCCGAGCGGCCGGACGTGGATCGGACGGCCTGGTCGATCCACGGGCAGATCCATCGCCTGCTGCCGGAGGCCCGGGTGGTGCTGCACCTGCACCCGGTCTACACCACGGCGGTGGCCTGCCTGGCCAGGCCCGAGGTGCCGCCCATCGACCAGAACACCGCGCGCTACTTCAACCGTATCGCGGTGGACGAACTCTATGGCGGCATGGCCGACACCGAGGCCGAGGGCGCGCGCCTGGCCGGGTTGCTGGATGGCAAGCAGCGGCTGCTGATGGGCAACCACGGCGTCATGGTGATCGCCCCCACCATCGGCCAGGCCTTCGACGACATCTGGACCCTGGAGCGGGCCTGCCAGATCCTGGTCACCGCCTGGTCCACCGGCCAGCCGCTCAAGGTGCTGTCCGCCGAGGTCGCCGAAAAGACCGCCCGCGCCTGGGAAGGCATCACCGACTTCTCCGAGCAGCACTTCGCCGAGATGAAAGAACTGATGATCCAGCAGGACCCCTCCGTGCTGGATTGATCGCCGCGGAGCCTCTGCGCTCCGCCTTCCTACTGCTTAGATGACGGCCGCGCCCTGCGGAGCGGCCGAAGGGTACCCTCATGTCCACATTACCGACCACGATCGACACCCTGGTGATAGGCGCTGGCCAAGCCGGCGTCGCCATGAGCGAGCACCTGGGGCGCCTCGGCATCGAGCACCTGGTGCTGGAAAAGAACCGCATCGCCGAAGCCTGGCGCACCGGTCGCTGGGATTCCCTGGTGGCCAACGGTCCGGCCTGGCATGACCGCTTCCCTGGGCTGGAATTCCAGACGCCGCCGGATGGCTTTCCCGGCAAGGACGAGATCGCCGCCTACTTCGAGACCTATGCCCGGCAGATCGGCGCGCCCATCCGCACCGGCGTCGCCGTCACCCGGGTGACTCGCCAGGCCGGCCAGGCGGGCTTTCTGGTGGAAACCTCGGCGGGCAGCTTGAATGCCCAGCGGGTGGTGGTGGCCACCGGCCCCTTCCAGAAGCCGGTGATCCCGGCCATCGCACCTGCGGACGAGCGGCTCTACCAGATCCACTCCGCCCATTACTTCAATCCCCAGCAACTGCCCGACGGCGCAGTGCTGGTGGTGGGCGCCGGCTCCTCGGGGGTGCAGATCGCCGAGGAATTGCTGCGCGCCGGCAAGCGCGTCTATCTCTCCGTCGGCCCTCACGACCGGCCGCCGCGGGCCTATCGCGGTCGTGACTTCTGCTGGTGGCTGGGCGTGCTCGGCCTGTGGGATACCGAGACCATGCAGCCGGGTCGCGAACACGTGACCATCGCCGTGAGTGGCGCCCGCGGCGGCCATACCGTGGATTTCCGCCGCCTGGCCCAGGCCGGCATGACCCTGGTGGGCCTCACCGACACCTTCACCGAGGGTGTCGTGCGCTTCCGCCCGGACCTCAAGCAGAACCTCGACGCCGGCGACGCCAACTACCTGTCCCTGCTCGACGCCGCGGACGCCTATGCCGCCCGCCATGGCCTGGACCTGCCCGAAGAGCCCTCAGCCCGCGAACGGGTGGCGGACGCCGCCTGCATCCGCGAACCGCTCAGGGAACTGGACCTCCAGGCCGCGGGCGTCAGCTCGGTGATCTGGGCCACCGGCTACGCCACCGATTTCAGCTGGCTGCAGGTGGATACCTTTGGCGACAACGGCAAGCCCAAACATCAACGCGGGGTCGGCGCCGAGCCGGGCATCTACTTCGTCGGTCTGCCCTGGCTCAGCCGCCGCGGCTCGGCCTTCATCTGGGGCTGCTGGCACGACGCCCGCCATGTGGCCGACCAGATCGCCATCCAGCGCCGCTACCAGGACTACCGCCCGAGCGTCGAGACGACCGTCCACACCCAGCAGTCGCGCAGCGCCTGACGCCCTTATCGAGATCCGGAGACTCCCCGCATGGCCACCCCGACCCATACCCGTATCCGCATGTTCAACACCAAGGACACCTACCCCAACCAGAGCCTGGACAACGACCTCTGCCAGGCCGTGCGCGCCGGCAACACCGTCTATGTGCGCGGTCAGGTGGGCACCGATTTCGACGGCAATCTGGTCGGCCTGGGCGATCCCCGCGCCCAGGCCGAGCAGGCGATGAAGAACGTCAAGCAACTGCTGGAAGAAGCCGGCAGCGACCTCAGCCATATCGTCAAGACCACCACCTACCTGATCGATCCGCGCTACCGCGAGCCGGTCTACCAGGAGGTCGGCAAGTGGCTCAAGGGCGTCTTCCCCATCTCCACCGGCCTGGTGGTCGCGGCCCTGGGCCAGCCCCAGTGGCTGATGGAGATCGACGTCATCGCCGTGATCCCCGACTGAGGCGCCCCCATGACCTTTTCCCTTACCGCCCGCTGCGCCGCCACCGGTCAGTTCGGCATCGCCATCAGTTCGTCGAGCATCGCCGTGGGCGCCCGCTGCCCCTGGCTGCAGCCCGGTGTCGGCGCGGTCAGCTCGCAGAACATTACCCTGCCCGCCCTGGGGCCGCGCACCCTGGAGCGCCTGGCGCAAGGTCTGACACCCGCCGCGGCCCTGGCCGAGAGCCTGGCCGGCGATGGCTACGCCGAATATCGCCAGGTGACCGTCATCGACGCCCAGGGCCGCAGTGCCCATCACAGCGGTGCCCATACCCTGGGCGTGCACCAGGCCTTGAGCGGCCTGAACTGCGTGGGCGCCGGCAACATGCTGGCCAGCCCCGCGGTGGTGGAGGCGCTGGTGGCGAGCTTCGAAGCCACCCAGGGCGCCCTCGCCGAGCGCCTGCTGCTGGCCATGCAGGCGGCGATGGCCGCCGGTGGCGAGGCCGGTCCGGTGCACTCGGCGGCGCTGCTGGTGGTGGGCGAGCCCAGCTGGCCCATCGTCAATCTGCGCGTCGACTGGGCCGAGACCGACCCCATTGGCGAGCTGGCGGCCCTGTGGCGCGCCTATGAACCCCAGTTGCAGGACTATCTCGACCGCGCGGTGCGTCCGGATCTCGCCCCCGGCTACGGCGTGCCGGGAGACGACCGATGAGCGCCAGCCAGGAGTTGCTGGCGCAGCTGGTGGCCTTCGACACCACCAGTCGCGAATCCAACCTGGCACTGATCGACTTCGTCGCCGGCTACCTGGATGGCTTCGGCGTACCCTTTGAGCTGATCCACAACGCCGAGGGCACCAAGGCCAATCTCTTCGCCACCCTGGGACCGGCCGACGTGCCGGGCATCGTGCTCTCGGGGCATACCGACGTGGTACCGGTGGACGGCCAGGCCTGGACCCGTCCCGCCTTCGCCCTCAGCGAAAGCGCCGGCCGGCTCTATGGCCGCGGCACCGCCGACATGAAGGGCTTTCTGGCCTGCCTGCTGGCGCTGGTGCCCGCGGCCAGTCGCGCGGCCCTGCGCCGTCCGCTGCACCTGGCGCTGTCCTATGACGAGGAAGTCGGCTGCCTGGGCGTGCGCAGCCTGCTCGATCAGCTGGCCCAACGCCCGATCAAGCCGCTGCTGTGCCTGATCGGCGAACCCACCGAGCTCAAGCCCGTGCTCGGCCACAAGGGCAAGGTGGCCATGCGCTGCCAGGTGCACGGCGCGGCCTGTCATTCGGCCTATGCGCCCCAGGGCGTCAACGCCGTCGAATACGCCGCGCGCCTGGTCGTCGAACTCGGCCGGCTCGGCGAGGCGCTCAAGGCACCGCAAGACCAGGATCCACGCTTCGACCCGCCCTTCTCCACGGTGCAGACCGGCCTGATCACCGGCGGCCAGGCCCTGAATATCGTGCCCCAGGATTGTACCTTCGATTTCGAGATCCGCGCCCTGCCCGCCCAGGATCCCTATCAGGTGATCCACCAGCTGCAGGCCCATGCCGAGGCGATCCTGCTACCGGCCATGCGCGCCATCAGCGGTCAGAGCGCCATCCGCTTTACCGAGCTGTCCAGCTATCCCGGCCTGGATACCGCCGTCGAAAGCGAGGCGGCCGAATGGGTCGCACAATTCTGTGGCTCCCGCGACTTCGGCACGGTGGCCTTCGGTACCGAAGGCGGTCTGTTCGCTGCGGCCGGCATCCCCACCGTGGTCTGCGGCCCCGGCAGCATGACCCAGGGGCACAAGCCCGACGAATTCGTCACCCAGGCGCAACTGGACGGCTGCGATGCCATGTTGGGGCGGGTGCTGGCCTTCGCCTGCCGCTAGGTCCTGTACGAAATGTGCCTGCGCTCGGTAATGCTTCGTTGAAAAAGGCCTGGATCGCCAGCCCGGTCGCAATGCTCATTTACCGGTCGTAAACTCGAGCGCGAGCCCGGTCCGCTTCCTCAGCCTTTTTCGTGGGGCCGCCTAGGCTTCGCCTGACCTTCGCTCGGCGACTTTTCGTACAGAACCTAACCTGATCATTCCATTTTGCGGAATGCTGAACTGACGAGAAGGCCGATTCCCACGAAAGCGCTCTGACCCCAAGCTGGTAGCACGAATCGGGACCACCCTTGGCCCGATGCCTGCCAGGAGTTGGATCATGAAGCTCTACCACCTTCCGTTGTCCGGTCATGCCCATCGCGCCGTGCTGTTCGCCTCGTTGCTGGGCCTCGCGCCCGAACTGGTCGAGGTCGACCTCGCGGCCGGCGAGCACCGCACCCCGGCGTTCCTCGCCCTCAACCCCTTCGGCCAGGTGCCGGTGCTGGAGGACGCTGGCGTGATCGTCGCCGACTCCAACGCCATCCTCGTCTACCTGGCGAAGAAGCTGGGCCGCACCGACTGGCTGCCGGAAGACCCGGCCGGGGCCGCCGCCGTCCAGCGCTGGTTGTCGGTGGCCGCGGGCGAACTGGCCTATGGCCCGGCAGCGGCGCGGCTGATCACGGTGTTCGGTGCCCGCTTGAATCCCGAGGAAGTCATCGCCCGCGCCCACGTCCTTCTGGAGCGGCTGGAGGCTCATCTGGCGAACCGCGACTGGCTGGCCGCCGATCACCCGACCATCGCCGACGTCGCCCTCTACAGCTACCTGGCCGGAGCGCCGGAAGGCAACGTGGACCTGGCGCCCTATACCGCTGTGCGGGCCTTCCTGCAGCGGGTGGAAGCCCTGCCGGGCTTCGTGCCCTTTCCGCAGACGGCTGCCGGTCTGCGCGCCTGAAGCAGCGGGATCACCCGCCTTCCCCCATCGCGAGGAGCCACCTCGATGAGCACGCCCCTGAACGCCCTGCCCACCTGGCACCCCGGCGAAATCGCCCTGCAGGAGCGCGTCGGCGTCCGCCAGCGGATGGCCGAGGTCGGCCCGCGGGTGATCCGCAGCTTCATGCCCGACCAGCACCGCGCCTTCTACCAGCAACTACCCTTCCTGGTGCTGGGTAGCGTGGACGCGACCGGCGCGGCCTGGGCGACGATGCTGGAGGGCGCGCCGGGCTTCGTCAGCGCACCGACACCAACGCGGCTGGACATCGCGGCCAGCCTAGCGGCAGGGGATCCGGCCGGCACCGGCCTGGCGGATGGCGCCGCCGTGGGATTGCTGGGTATCGAGCTGCACACCCGGCGCCGTAACCGCGTCAACGGCGAGGTCGAGCTGACGCCCCGGGGCCTGCGGGTGACCGTGGACCAGAGCTTCGGCAACTGCCCGCGCTACATCCAGCTGCGCGACCTGCAACCCAGCCAACCACCGGATCAGACGCCCGCTCCGGCCGTCGAACCCCTGGAGACGCTGGATGAGGCGGCACGCCAGCTGATCGAAGGGGCCGATACCTTCTTCGTCGCCTCCTATGCCGAGCAGGAGGGACGACGCCGGGTGGACGTTTCTCACCGTGGCGGCAAGCCGGGCTTCGTTCGGGTGGATGCCGAGGGCGTGCTGACCATTCCCGACTTCAACGGCAACCTGTTCTTCAACACCCTGGGCAACATCGCCGTCAACGGCCAGGCAGGACTGCTGTTCGTCGACGACGAGCGCGGCGATCTGCTGCAGCTGAGTGGCCTGGCCGAGGTGCTGTTCGACTCGCCGGAGATCGCCGCCTTCGAGGGCGCCGAACGCCTCTGGACCTTTCGCCCGCAGCGTATCGTCCGTCGCCGCGGCACCCTGACCCTGCGCTGGCAGGCGCGGGCCGGGGGCGAGTCGGACAGCAGCCAGCTGACCGGCAGCTGGGCGCAGGCGCGCGAGCGCCTGCTGAGCCGTGAACTCGGCAACCGCTGGTGACCCTTGCGCGTCATCCGCATCGTCGAGGAGAGCGCCACCATCCGCTCCCTCCATCTCGCCGCGGCGGACGGCACCGCCTTGCCGCCCGCCCAGGCCGGCCAGTTCCTGCCGGTACGCCTCACTCCAGTCGCCGGCCAGGCCCTGGCGCTGCGTAGCTATAGCCTCTCCAGCGCGCCGGCCGACGGGCACTACCGCATCAGCGTCAAGCGCGAGGGGCTGGTGTCCACCTGGCTGCACGACCGGCTGCGCGAGGGCGATCTGCTCGACACGCGTCCGCCGGCGGGGGACTTCACCCTGGCCGCCGCCGACCAGTCCCTGGTTCTGCTGGCGGCCGGCATCGGCATCACCCCGCTGCTGGCGATGCTCAGGCACCTGGTCCACGAAGGACGCCGGACCCAGCGCCAGCGCCCGATCACCCTCTTCTACGGCGCCCGGTCGAAGGCCGAGCGCGCCTTCGATGCGGAACTGGCCGAATTGGTGGCCGCCGCCGGAGGCTCGCTGCGCCTGGTGCGGGCGCTGAGCGATACCCGCGGGGCCGTGGCGGATACCGACTACGAGGTGGCCGGACGGATCGACCTGGGTGTGCTGGGCCGCTTCCTGCCCTTCGGCGATCACACCTTCTACCTCTGCGGCCCGGCGGCCTTCACCCAGGCACTGTACGACGGCCTGCGCGGTTACGGCATCGAGGACACGCGTATCCATGCCGAAGCCTTCGGTCCGGCGGCGCTGCGCCGCAGTCAGCCCCTGGAAGCGGCGGCTCCCGTGCGTCCAGCCGCGGCCACGGACAGCGTGCCGGTGGTCTTCACCGCCTCGCTCAAGGAAGCGCGCTGGACACCCGCGGCAGGCTCGCTGCTGGAACTGGCCGAAGCCCGAGGCCTCGACCCCGCCTTCAGCTGCCGCGAAGGTCATTGCGGCAGCTGCCGGACACGGCTGCTCGGTGGTGCCGTCACCTATGCACGGGAGCCGGTGGCGCGGGTCGCCGACGGCGAGGCGTTGCTGTGCTGCGCGGTGCCGGCGGCTGGCACCGACCGCCTGAAACTCGATCTATGATCCGCGCCGCCTGAAGTTGACTACCATGGAGCCTGGTCGACAAGACAGGACGGCGAGGCAGATGGATCGTTGGCAGGCGATGCGCGTGTTCGTGAAGGTGGCGGAAACCGAGAGTTTCGCCCGTACCGCCCGGGAGCTGCACCTGAGCGCACCGGCGGTGACCCGCCTGGTGGCGGCGCTGGAGGAGCTGGTCGGCGCGCGCCTGCTGGTGCGCACCACCCGTTCGGTCAGGCCCACCGAAGCCGGCGCCCGCTACCTGCAGGATTGCCGACGCATCCTCGCCGACATCGCCGAGGCGGAGCTGGCCGCGGCCGGCCACTACGCCAAGCCGGTCGGCACCCTGACCATCACCGCCCCGCTGCTGTTCGGGCAGCTGCACGTGCTGCCGCTGCTGCTGGACTATCTCGAGCGCTATCCGCAGATGCGCGCCCGCACCTTCTTCGTCGACCGGCCGGTGAACATCGTCGAGGAAGGCATGGACGTCGCCCTGCGCATCGGTCACCTGCCCGATTCGGGCTTCACCGCCATCCAGGTCGGCCGCGTGCGCCGGGTGGTCTGCGCCGCCCCCGCCTATCTGCAGGCCCAGGGCGTGCCCGCTACCCCTGCCGCGCTGCGTGAGCACCGCATCCTGGTGTCCCACAGCGCCTGGTCATCACCGGAATGGCGCTTTGCCGGTGGGCAACGGGTGAGCGTCGATCCGCTGCTGCACTGCAACACCAACGAGGCCGCCATCAGCGCGGCCAGGGCCGGTCGCGGCCTCACCCGGGTTCTGCACTACCAGATCGCGCCGGCCCTGGCCGAAGGTGCGCTGCAGATCGTTCTCGCCGAGCACGAGGAAGCGCCGCTGCCGATCCACCTCATTTACCCCGAAGGCCGCCAGGCACCGGCCAAGGTACGGGCCTTCATCGACCTGGCGGTGGCGGCGCTCAGGGACAATCCGCTGTTCGCCTGACACCCTCAGTGGCCGAGGATCGCTTTGGTCTCCAGGTACTCCTCCAGGCCGTGGACGCCATATTCGCGCCCGTTGCCGGAACGCTTGTAGCCGCCGAAGGGTGCCCAGGGGTTCCAGGCCGGATAGTTGAGATGGACCTGCCCGGCGCGCAGACGGGCCGCTACCGCGGCGACCTGGTGGGGGTCCCGACCCTGGACGTGGGCGCTGAGGCCATAGCGGCTGTCGTTGGCGATGGCGATGGCGATGGCGATGGCCTGGTCGAGCGAGCTGTAGGGCAGCAGGCAGAGCACCGGCCCGAAGATTTCCTCCTGGGCGATGCGCATCCCCGAGGTGACCGCCGAAAACACCGTGGGGCGCGCATAGAAGCCGGTGGTGCAGCCATCCGGGCGCCCTCCGCCAGACCGCTCTCGATCAGCGCCTGCACCCGGGCGAACTGGGCGCCATTGGCCAGCGGGCCGAGGGTCGTCGCGGGCGCCTGGGGGTCACCGACCACGAGGCCCGCCACGGTGGCTGCCGCCAGGCGCTCCACCTCGGTCAACTGGGCCTGAGGCACCAGCATCCGCGTCGGCGCGCTGCAGGATTGGCCGCTGTTGCGGAAGGCCGCCAGCACGCCCTTGGCCACCGCCTCCGGCAGATCGGCATCGGGCAGCAGCAGGTTGGGCGACTTGCCGCCCAGTTCCTGGGTCACGCGCTTGACCGTAAGGGCGGCGGCCTGGGCCACCTGGACCCCGGCGCGATTGGAGCCGGTGATGGAAATCATGTCGACATCGGGATGCTCGGCCAGCGCCGCGCCGACGGTGGGGCCGTCGCCGTTGACCAGGTTGAACACCCCTGCCGGGATCCCTGCGTCATGAACCGCCTGAGCGAACAGCAGGGCGCTCAGCGGCGCCAGCTCGCTGGGCTTGAGCACCACCGTGCAGCCGGCGGCCAGCGCCGGCGCGACCTTGGCGGTGATCTGGTAGAGCGGCCAGTTCCAGGGCGTGATGAGCGCGCAGACGCCGATGGGCTCACGTCTGAGACGCAAGGCACCGTCGGCGCGCTCGAAGGCGTAGTCGCTCACCACCTCGCGTGCCACGCGCAGGTGTTCCAGGGCTAGGGGCACCTGCAGGGCCCGGGCCGCGGCGAGGGGCGCACCCATCTCCCGTGAAATCACCTGGGCGAAGGTGTCGGCACGCTGTGCCAGCAGGGTCTGCAGGCGCTCCAGCCGTTGGGCGCGAGCGGCCGGCGTCTGCCCGGACCAGGCGTCGAAGGCGCCGCGGGCGGCCTGCACCGCCTGGTCGACTTCCGCGGCGCCGCCAAGGGCCACCTCGGCGAGCGCGCGTTCGGTCGCGGGATCCGTCACCGTGGCCCGGGCGGCGCCAGGCACCGGCACCCAGCGGCCGGCGAGATAACAGCAGCGGGTCACTTGGGGATCGATCAACGTTTGCAACGAAGGGTCCAGCAGCATGAGGGGAGCTCCCAGATGGCGACGGGCGATCAGTCGGCGCGCGCCAGCGCCTCGATCTCGACGAGATAACCATGGTGCAACTGCGGCACCGGCACCACCGCCCGCGCCGGCCAGTGTTCGCCCAGGAATCCGGCATAGAGGCGGTCGAAGGTAGGCCAGTGCTCGATGCCGACAACATAGACGGTCACCTTGAGCAGATCCTGCGGCCCCCGCCCTGCCGCGGCCAGGATGGCGCAGAGGTTGTCCAGGGCGATCTGGGCCTGCTCAGCGAAACTCGCCGCGACCGCATGGCTGCCGTCGGGTCGTACCGGCAGTTGCCCGGATACATGGAGCAGCCCCTGGTAGGCCACCGCCTGGGAATAGTGGCCGCCCGGTAGCGCCGCGGCCGCGGTCTGGATGAAACGCGTATCAGCGGCCATGCAGGCGACTCCAGGGGGTGACCGCGCCGCTGGCGTCCACGGCGTGATAGCGCTCGAACTGGCCGCCGGTGGCGCAGGCATGGTTGGGCAGGATGCGCAGGCGGCTGCCCACCGGGAAGCGCTGCTCCAGATCATCTGGGCAGCCCCCGGCGAAGCTGACGATGCCATGCTCCTGGTTGGCACCGGTCAGCAGGGCCCCTTCGAGCCAGCGGCCGTCCAGGGTGCAGACCTGGCCATAGCCGAAGTCACGCCGCTGCCGCTGGGTGCCCCGGTCGCGACTGAGGGCCATCCAGCCGGCGTCCACCAGCACCCAGCCTTTCTCCACCTGATGGCCGATCACCGTGGTCAGGACGCTCAGCGCCAGATCCTCGGCCTGGCAGATGCCGACGTTATGCATCACCAGGTCCTGGAAGACGTAGACCCCGGCGCGGACCTCGGTAACCCCGGTCAGATCCAGGGCCGACAGCGCCGTGGGCGTCGAGCCAATACTGACCTGCGGACAGGCCAGGCCCTGGGCACGCAGCCGCTCGGCCGCCGCCACGCAACAGGCGCGCTCCTGCTCGGCCAGGGCCTGCAGCGCCTGGGGGTCGTCCAGCTCGTAGCTGGAGCCGGCATGGGTGAGCACCCCCGCCAGGCGCATGCCGCCCGCGCTCAGCAGCTCGGCGATCTGCACCAGCCGGGGATCGTCCGGTTGCAGGCCCGCGCGATGTCCATCGCAGTCGATCTCCAGCCAGACCTCGAAGGCTTCGTCGTAGCGCTGGCCGGCCGCGACGATGGCCTGGGCCCCGGCCAGGCTGTCGGTCAGGATGCCTAGCCGACAACCCTGCCGCCGCAGCGTGCTGACCTGTTCCAGCCGCGCCGGGGCAATGGCCACGGCGTAGAGCACGTCGGTGATGCCCAGGGCGAAACAGGCCTCGGCCTCCTGGAGGGTGGAGACGGTCACGCCCTGGGCGCCCGCCGCCAGTTGCCGGCGGATGACCGCCTCGCTCTTGCTGGTCTTCACATGGGGCCGCAGGCGGACGCCGAGGGCGTTCATGCGCGCCTGCATGAGGTGGATGTTGCGCATCATCCGGGCTTCGTCGATGAGCGCGGCAGGGGTATCGAGGGTGAGCAGGGAGAGGGTCATGGCAAGGACTCGACCGGTGGGCGATGGGCGAACTGTAGCCGCCCTTCGTTAACCTGTGATTCAATCCTGCTGATGGATTCCTTTAGTCCAGATTAATGATCGCCATCGAAGACCTGCGCCTGGTGGTACTCCTGGCCCGCTGTGATTCCCTCAGCGCAGCGGCGCGCGCCCTCAACGTCTCGCCGCCCGCGCTCTCCACCCGCCTGCGCAAACTGGAGGCACGGCTGGGGGTGGCCCTGGCCAATCGCGATGCCCGGCGGCTGAGCCTGACCCCCGACGGCGAGCGCTTCGCCCAGCAATGCAGCGAACTGCTCGAACGCCTGGAGGCCTTGCCCGACACCTTCGCCCGCCAGGATCGGCAGCTGGTGGGCACCCTGCGCCTCGCCGCGCCCTTCGGCTACGGCCGCCAGCGCATCGCCCCGCTGCTGGCGCGCTTCGCCGTGTTGCATCCGCAGCTGCGCCTGCAACTGGACCTGCGCGAGACCCCCTGGCCCGACCGGCACGACAGCGATGCGG
Source organism: Pseudomonas sp. GM_Psu_1 (assembly GCF_026544185.1). Classification (NCBI taxonomy): domain Bacteria; kingdom Pseudomonadati; phylum Pseudomonadota; class Gammaproteobacteria; order Pseudomonadales; family Pseudomonadaceae; genus Pseudomonas; species Pseudomonas sp. GM_Psu_1. Next base: position 117,572 of record NZ_JALNUX010000005.1, on the reverse strand, counting down.
TCATTCATATCGGCGCCATCGACGACAGCTCCTGGATCGCCAAGACCCTGGCCCACAACGAACGCTGGCTGTGCGCCAGTCCGACCTACCTGGAGCAGCACGGCCTGCCGCAGGGGCCCAGGGCGCTGCTGCAGCACCGCTGCATCTGCATCCGCGAGAACGACGAGGACGTGACCCTCTTGCAACTGCGCAACGACCAGGAGCGCCAGACGCTGCGCATCGAACCGGCGCTGCTCACCAACGATGGCAGCGTGGCCCGCCGCTGGGCCGAACAGGGTCTGGGCATCGTGCTGCGTTCCCAGTGGGACGTCGCCGATGCCATCGCACGCGGCGCCCTGGTCCGGCTGCTGCCGGAGTGGCGCTTCGACAGCGCGCCCATCACCCTCCTGGTCCCCGCCCGCAAACAGCGCAGTGCCCGCCTCCAGGCGCTGGCCAACTTCCTCGACCTGGCGGTGAAGGGGCTGGACGCGGGCGCGGACCCTCACTAGCGGCCGGCCAGGAAGCCACCGCACAAAGTGCGGCAACGTCGCCGCGAACGCGTTCGGCACCGGTTCACAGCGGTCGATTTCGGCATTCGCCACCGCCACCCCTCCCTAGACTCAGGGCCTGACCTGCCACTGGGAGCGCCACCATGCCGCTGCACCTCGATCTGCGGGATCCCCGCCTGTTCAAAGCTTCCGCCTATGTCGATGGCCACTGGATCGCCGCCGACAACGGCGCCACCTTTGCCGTGGACAACCCCGCCACCGGCGAGACCCTCGCCCAGGTCGCCGCCCTGGAGGCTGGGGAAACCGCCCGTGCCATCGCCGCGGCGGAAGCGGCCTGGCCGGCCTGGCGCGAGCGTCCGGCCGCCGAACGCGCCGCGCTGCTGGAGCGCTGGCATACGCTGATGCTGGAGCACCAGGAAGACCTGGCCCTACTGATGACCCTGGAACAGGGCAAGCCACTGGCCGAGGCCCGTGGCGAGATCGCCTATGGCGCCAGCTTCGTCAAATGGTTCGCCGAGGAAGCCCGACGCAGCTTTGGCGACATCCTGCCCGCACCGGCCCGGGATCGCCGGGTGCTGGTGCTGCGGCAACCGGTGGGGGTCGCTGCCGCCATCACCCCGTGGAATTTCCCCAACGCCATGATCACCCGCAAGGCCGCCCCGGCGCTCGCCGCCGGCTGCCCGGTGGTGATCAAGCCCTCGGATCTCACCCCGCTGTCGGCCCTGGCGCTAGCCGAGCTGGCCGATCGCGCCGGCTTTCCGCCCGGCGTATTCAACGTGGTCACCGGGATGCCCGCCGGCATCGGCGGTGAACTGACCGGCAATCCGGCGGTGCGCAAGCTGTCCTTTACCGGCTCCACGCGCATCGGCCAGCTGCTGCTGGCGCAGTGCGCGGCCACGGTGAAGCGCACCAGCATGGAACTGGGCGGCAATGCGCCCTTCATCGTCTTCGATGACGCCGACCTGGATCTCGCCATCGCCGGGGTGCTGCAGAGCAAATTCCGCAACGCCGGCCAGACCTGCGTCTGCGCCAACCGCATCCTGGTGCAGGACGGCATCCACGACCGTTTCGCCGAGCGGCTCGCTGCCGAGGTGGCCAAGTTCAAGGTGGGCAACGGCCTGGAGGCCGGCGTGACCCTCGGTCCGCTGATCAATCGCCTGGCGGTGGACAAGGTCGCGCGTCATGTCGACGATGCCCTGACCCAGGGCGCCAAGGCCCTGTTCGGCGGCTTGCCCAGCGGTCGCGACCAGTTCGTCGCCCCCACGGTGCTCACCGGCGCCACGGCGGACATGTTGCTGGCCCGCGAGGAGACCTTCGGCCCGGTGGCGCCGCTGTTCCGCTTCCGCGAAGAAGCCGAGGCGCTGGCGCTGGCCAATGCCACGCCCTATGGCCTGGGCGCCTACTACTACACCCAGGACCTGCGCCGCGCCTGGCGTGTCGGCGAGCAGCTGGAATTCGGCATGGTGGCGCTCAACACCGGCACCCTGTCGATGGAGGTCGCGCCCTTCGGGGGAGTGAAGCAATCCGGCCTGGGCCGCGAAGGCTCGCACCTGGGGCTGGACGAGTACCTGGAAGTGAAGGCCTGGCACCTCGGCGGCCTCGACTGAAAGCCACCGGCGGCAGGCAACCGAAAATGCCGCCACCCCCAAGCAAAACAGCCGATCACGATGCCGGGGCCGGCAACTTCAGCGTTACCGACCCTGCGGCCTGCGTAGGCTGGAACTCTCGCCCCTGCCTGGAGTATCGCTGCATGAATTCCGCTGCCAAAGCCACCGACCGCCTGCTGGGTCTTCGCGAACAAGGCGTTCCCCGCGGCATCATCACCGCCCATCCCGTCGTGGTGGCCCGCGCCCAGGGCAGCGAAGTCTGGGACGTGGACGGTCGCCGCTACCTCGATTTCGTCGGCGGCATCGGCGTGCTCAATGTCGGTCACAACCACCCACGGGTGGTGGAGGCCGTGCGCCGTCAGGTCGGGGAGATCTCCCACGCCAGCTTCCAGGTAATGGCCTACGAGCCCTACCTGGAGCTGGCCAATCGTCTCAACACCCTCATCGGCAACGGCGAAGCCTACAAGACGCTGCTGCTGACCTCCGGCGCCGAAGCCGTGGAAAACGCCATCAAGATCGCCCGCGCCCACACCAAAAGGCCCGGGGTGATCGCCTTTCGCGGCGGCTTCCACGGTCGCACCCTGCTCGGCGTGACCCTCACCGGCTTCGCCCAGCCCTACAAGCAGAACTTCGGCCCCTTCCCCGGTGACATCTACCACGCGCCCTACCCCGATGCCTTCCGCGGAGTGGATAGCCAGCAGGCCCTGGCCGGCTTGCGCGAGGTCTTCGCCACCCAGGTCGCGCCCGACCAGGTGGCCGCGATTCTGATCGAACCGGTGCAGGGCGACGGCGGCTTCCGCCCGGCGCCGGTGGAATTCCTCCAGGCGCTGCGCGCCCTCTGCGACCAGCACGGCATCGTGCTGATCGCTGACGAGATCCAGACCGGCTTCGGTCGCACCGGCAGCCTGTTTGCCTTCCAGCAGACCGGCGTCCAGCCCGACCTGGTGACGGTGGCCAAGAGCCTGGCCGGTGGCCTGCCGCTCTCCGGAGTGGTCGGGCGCGCCGCCATCATGGACGCGCCCCTGCCCGGCGGTCTCGGCGGCACCTATGGCGGCAACGCCCTGGCCTGCGCCGCGGCCCTGGCGGTGCTGGACGTATTCGAGGAAGAGGACCTGGTCGCCCGTGGCGTCGCCCTCGGCGAGCAGCTGCGCAGCGGTCTGCTCGCGCTGCAGCGACGGCATCCACGCATCGGCGAGGTGCGCGGCCGCGGCTTCATGCTGGCGGTGGAGATGGTCGGCGCCGATGGCCACAGCCCGGACGCTGCCCTCGCCCAGCAGGTCATCGACGGCGCCCGCCACGCGGGCCTGCTGGTGATCAAGTGCGGTGTCGAACGCAACGTCATCCGCTTCCTGGCACCGCTGGTGACCACCGAGGCGCAACTGGCCGAAGCCTTGCACATGTTCGGCCAAGCCCTCGCCCAGGCCGGTGCCTGAGGTTGAACGTAACGCCGCCTGGCATCGGCAGAGCGGCGCCAAGGGGAAACCGACCATGAGAATCACGCGTTACCAGGCCCTAGGCTTTTCCTGCTACGGCACCCTCGTCGACCGCGAAGGGGGCATCCTCGAAGCCCTGCGCCCCCTTGTGGCGCAGGCGGGCCTCAGCACCCATCCCGACTGGCTGCTCGGCAGCTATCACCGCCTCGCCCGCGAGTTGCGCCAGGCCACGCCCAACGCCAGCCAGACCAGTCTGCACCTGCGTATCCACCAGCGTCTGGCGCAAGAGTTGCAGCAGGAAGCCGACCTGGATGCCAGCGTGGCCTTTGGAAACGCCACGTCGTGCTGGCCGGTGTTCGAGGATGCGCCGGGCGCGCTGCAGTACCTGAGCAAGTTCTATCGATTGGTGTTGCTGGCCTCGCCCGATGACGGCGACGCCGCAGCGGTCACGGCGCGGCTGCCCGAGGTGTTCGCCGCCGTGATCCCCAACCGCGGCGGCGATCTGCGCCTGGCGCTGGACAACACCCTGGAGGAGCTTGGCCTGGCGCGCGGGGATCTGCTGCCGATAAGAGGCAGCGAACCGGACGACCCCTGGAACCCCTTGGTGGATTTTCCGCTGTGTACCTTGCGCCGTGATCGCTCGCGGCCCTGGAACCTTTCACGGCAGGCCCTGGATGGCACGCGGTGCGAGTACGCGAGTCTCGCCGACCTGGTGCATGCGCATCAGACCGCCCTGCGTGCCTAGCCTGACGTTCACGACTGCGAGGAACGACGATGGACGCCGCAACAAAACTGGACCGCATCGACATCAACATCCTGGTGCAACTGCAGAAGGATGGCCGGATGACCAATGTCAGTCTCGCCGAAGCCGTGGGCCTCTCCCCCAGCCCCTGCCTGCAGCGCGTGAAGCGTCTGGAGGCGGCCGGCTACATCAGCGGCTACGAAGCCCACGTCAACCTCGCCAAGATCGCCAACTCGGTGACGGTCTTCACCGAGGTCACCCTTTCCGACCACAAGCGCGCCGATTTCGTGAAGTTCGAGTCCTTCATCCGCGGGGTCGACGAGATCCTCGAATGCCACCTCATCAGCGGCGGCTACGACTACCTGCTGCGCTTCATGTGCAGCAGCATCGGCCACTACCAGGAGCTGATGGAATCCATCCTCGACCGCAACGTCGGCATCGAGAAGTACTTCAGCTACATCGTCATCAAATCGCCGGTGGTCAAGAACGCCCTGCCGCTGCGCAGCCTGATCAAGGCCGGCTGACCTCCCTCGCCGCGGCGCTCCGCCAGCATCCCGCTGCCGGAGCGCCCTCTTCTCAGCGCAGGATGCAATACAGCTTGCGCACCCGCTCCCGGCTGTCCCAGGCCATGGCCGTTGCCGCCGGTACCAGCACCGCCTCGCCCGCGTTGACCGTGCAGGGCGCTTCGCCCTCGACCGTGAGGGTCACGGCGCCGGCATAGAGCAGCATCAGCTCGCAGTGGGGATTGCTCACCGCCTTGCGCGTATAGGCCGTGCACTCCCACATCCCGACCCGCAGGGCCCCGCCACCGCTTTCGAACAGGTCGCAGCCGGTGGCCGTGGGCTCGGGACTGAGCAGTACGCTGGCCGCTGGCGGCGGCGAGGGTTCGCGCGGCGCCGAGGGATCCAGCAGCACGGGTGCCTGAGGCATGGGGCCTTCGCTGGCCCGGCCGGGAAAGGCCATGAACAGACGCCGCAATTCGCCGCTGTGACGCCAGCGGCAGCTCAGGCCACGCGGCAAAATGAAGGCATCGCCGGCCGTTAGGTGCAGGGCATTCCCCTCCCATTCCAGCTGCAACTCCCCGGCCTCGATGAGGCTGACTTCCACCCAGGGGTAGTCGTCCAGCCGGCAATCGGCGGAATGGGCGACGGCGCTGCCCATCACATAGCCCAGGCGGCCATCGTGCAGGTGCAATTCGCGACCGGCGGCCAGGGGATCATCGTGCAGCGGCTGGAGCGCCCGGGGCAGCTGGCGGTCACCGGGCGGCAGACAATAGTGCAGCAAGGGCATGGCGGATCCTCGTGTCGAGCGGCGCGGCAGGGGCGCCGCGGACCCGGCCAGTATCGACTCGCAGGGCACCGGGGTTATGGCGTTTGCGCCCTGGGCCGGCACAGAAGCTGCCGTTTTTCCCAGATGCGGCGCAGTTTCCACCGCACCACCGATCATGGCGGCGGCAGCGGAGAATTCGGGACAAACTACCGCACGCTTGCGCCATCCTTGAGCTTTGCCGGAGACCTCCCCATGACGCTGCTCTACAAGGCCGATCCCGAACGTGGCCAGGCCTGGCGACGCCTGTTCCAGGAACGCGCGCCCGATATCGCCTTCCGCCAGTGGCCGGACGTGGGCAATCCCGAAGAAGTCCGCTACCTGGCCTGCTGGCAACCGCCGGAAGACCTGGCCAACCGCTTTCCCAACCTGGAGGTGCTGTTCGCCACCTCGGCCGGCGTCGACCAGTTCGACCTGAACCTGTTCCCGCCAGCGCTGCCCGTGGTGCGGATGCTGGATCCTGGCATCGTCGCCGGCATGGTGGAGTACGCCACCCTCATGGTGCTGGCGCTGCATCGCCAGTTGCCCCTCTATCTCGACCAGCAGGCCGCGGGACGCTGGCAGGAACATGCCCTGGTAACGGCGAACAACAGACGCGTCGGCGTGCTGGGTCTGGGCCAGATCGGCCAGGCGGTGCTGGAGCGGCTCGCCACCTTCGGCTTCCAGCTTTCGGGCTGGTCGCGCTCGCCCCATGAGCTGCCGGGGGTGCGCTGCCATGCCGGCGCCGAGCAGCTGCCGGCGTTCCTGGCCGATTGCGAGATCCTCATCTGCCTGCTGCCGCTAACCGGGGAGACCCGCGGCATCCTCGACGCCCGCCTGTTCGCCGCCCTGCCCCGCGGCGCCAGCCTGATCAACCTCGGCCGTGGCGCCCAGCTGGTGGAAGCCGACCTGCTGGCGGCGCTGGACAGCGGTCAGCTGAGCCAGGCGGTGCTGGACGTGGTGGAGCCGGAACCGCCGGCAGTCGACCATCCCTTCTGGCAGCATCCGCGGATCTGGCTGACGCCCCACGTGGGCGCCATGACGGTGCCGGAAACGGCGTTCACCGTGCTGCTGGACAATATCCGCCGCCATCAGCGCGGTGAGCCCATGCAGGGTCTGGTGGATCGCCAGCGGGGCTACTGAAGAGACCGGGTGGCCTCAACCCAGGGCCACCCGCAACCGCCCAAGCAAGGCGTCACAGGCAGCGAGCTGGCTCAGTTCGACATACTCGTCCGGCTTGTGCGCCTGCTCGATGCTGCCCGGACCGCAGACCACCACCGGGGTGTCCAGCCGGCTGGCGAAAAGGCCACCCTCGGTGCCGAAGGCCACCTTGAGCGGGGTGGTGCCCGGCTCGACCAGGGTCTGCAGGAAGCGCACGGCTTCGACGCTGGGATGGGTATCCAGGCCCGGATAGGCGTTGACCGTCTCGATCTCGATGGCGGCCTTGTCCGAGGTTTGCCGTGCCTCCCGGACCAGGCTGTCCGCCGTTTCCTGCAGCGCGGCGACCAGGATGGCGGGATCGTCCGCCGGCAGGTGACGGATCTCGAAGTCCAGGGTGCAGAGGTTGGGCACGATGTTCAGCGCCTTGCCGCCATCGATCCGCCCGACATGCAGGGTGGTGTAGGGAATGTCGTAGGCCGCGTCGTGGGCGCCCTCTTCCGCCAGACGCCGCTGGCTGGCGCGCAGGGCGCCGACCAGGTCGCTGGCCAGGTGAATGGCGTTGACGTGCAGCGGCGCCAGGGAGGAATGGCCCTCCTGGCCATGGCAGTGGGCGCGCAGCGCGGCCTTGCCCTTGTGGCCGAGGGCGACCTGCAGGTCCGTGGGTTCGCCGACGATGCAGAGGAAGGGGCGCACCGGCGCCAGTTCCAGCACATCCAGCAGGCGGCGCACCCCGACGCAGCCGATCTCTTCGTCGTGGGACAGGGCCAATTGCAGCGGTCGCTTCAGGGGCTCACCCCGGGCGGCGGCCAGCAGGGCCACCACGGCGCAGGCGACGAAGCCCTTCATGTCGCAGGCACCGCGCCCATAGATCCGGCCGTCCTTCAGGGTCCCCTCGAACGGTGGCAGGGTCCAGGCCTGGCCGGCCACGGGCACCACGTCGGTATGCCCGGAGAGCAGCACGCCGGGCACGTCGCTCGGGCCGACGCTGGCGAAGAGATTGGCCTTGCGCCCGCTCTCGTCGAGCACCAGGCGGCAGGCGATGCCGGCAGCCTCCAGCAGACCCTGCACATGCTGGATCAGCGCCAGGTTGGAGTCGGCGGAAACGGTGGGAAAGCCGATCAGGGTGCGCAGCAGGTCCTGGCTGTTCATCCGGCGAGACTCTCGCTGCGGGGTTGCGCGAAGCGGCCGATGTCGAAGGCCGCCAGCGGCGTCTCGGTACGGCCGGTGGCGATCAGTTCGGCCATGGTGTCGCCCACCCCCGGGCCGAGCTGGAAGCCGGCGCCGCAGAAGCCGAAGGCGTAATAGAGACCCTCCACCTGGCTGCTCGGGCCCATGATCGGCAGGTCGTCGGCGATATAGCCTTCCACCCCGCTCCAGGTGCGGATCACGTTGACCCTGGCCAGGGCCGGCGCCAGGCGGCGCAGCTGGGTGAGCTGATTGAGCAGGCCGTGGGGCTCGGCGCGGGCCAGACGGGTGTCCAGATCCGGGCGGGAGCGGAAGCAGCCGCCGAAGATCACGTTGCCGCGCGGGATCTGGCGGAAGTAGATGGTCTCGCTCACCAGCGGTGAAGAGACGCCCACCGCTTCCTTGAAGGCATAGGGCAAGGGCTCGGTGACGCCCATCTGGGGGCCATGGGTCTCGATGGGCACCGGCTCGCCGAACTGGCTCGACAGCCGACTGCCCCAGGCTCCGGCGGTGATCAGCAGCCGCGGCGCCCGATAACGGCGGCCGTCGGCGGCCTGCACCAGGAAATCGCCATCCGGCTTGGTGACCTGGGTGATCTCCACCCCTTCCTGCAGATTGACGCCCTCGCGCACCGCGGCGCGGGCAAAGGCCGGCGCGGCCAGGCGCGGATTGGCATGGCCATCGTGGGGCGCATAGGAGCCGGCCACCACCTCGGGGCCCAGGTAGGGAAACTTCTCGTGCAGGGCCGCGCCTTCGAGCACCTGCAGATCGAGGGCGGCGGTCTCCGGCGCCCGGGCATACTCGTGCAGCATGGCGATGCGGCCGGGATCGTAGACCACCCGCAAGTGGCCGCCGGGGATGAATTCCAGGTCATCGCCGATCAACTCGGGCAGGCGACCCCAGATACCGCGGGAACGGTTGGACAGCGCCACCTGGGTCAGGTAGCGGCCCTGCCGGCGGACGTTGCCGAAATTGGTGCCGCTGGCGAAGCGCCCGACCTGGTCGCGCTCCAGCAGGAGCACCGACAGGCCCCGGCGGCGCAGGAAGAAGGCGCTGGCGCTGCCCATGATGCCGGCGCCGACGACGATGACGTCCGCGCGGTTGGCGGTCTGGTTCATGACGAAAGCTCCTCTTCGCTGGTGACGATGCCCAGCGGCAATGGCCGGACCGGTGCCTGGCCGCGCAGGCGGCCAACGGTTTCCACCGGCACCCCGGATTCGGCGGCGATGATCTCGGCGCCGGCCTGGGCGCAATAGCGACCCTGGCAGCGACCCATGCCGACGCGACTGAAGGCCTTGGCCCGATTGGCTTCCTGGGCACCCTTCTCGCGCACCACGGCACGCAACTCTCCGGCGGTGATGCTCTCGCAGCGGCAGACCACCGCGGTATCCGGCAGGCTGGCCATCTGTTTCGCGGGCCAGGGAAAGGCCTCGGCCAGGCCCAGGCGAAAGCGCTCCTGCACCGTCAGCGCCTCGCGGCAGCGCTCGGCGAGGCCAGCGGGCGGGGTGCGACCGAAATCGGTCAGGACCGCGCAGGCGGCCAGTTGCCCGGCCAGCTCCGCCCCGTCGGCGCCCCGTACCCGGGCGCCATCGCCGGCGGCATAGACCCCCGGCGTGGAGGTGCGGCCGTCGGCATCCAGTTGCAGCACCCATTGGCCAGTGGCGAGCTCGAATTCGAAGGCGCAGCGGGCGAGATCGCCCAACTGGGTTTCCGGGCGCAGGTGATAACCCAGGCCCACGGCGTCGCCCGCCACCTCCTGGCGCAGGCCACGCGCATCGGCGAAGGCTACGCCGCGCACGCCCTGTTCGGCATCGCCGAGGATTTCCAGCGGGGTGACGCCAAAGTGCAGCGGCACCCCGGCGCGCTTGAGCGAGGCCATGAGTTGCACGCCCTTCCAGGCCACGCCCGGGCGGGCCAGCAGTTTGGGCGTGGCCTGGGCGCGCAGGCGCAGCGGCGCGGTGTCGAGGACCGCGGCCACCGTGGCGCCGGCCTGCTGGTATTGGGCGGCGACCAGGTAGAGCAAGGGGCCGCTGCCCAGAAAGATCACCCGCCGGCCAATGGATACCGCCTGGGCCTTGAGGGCGATCTGGGCGCCACCGAGGGTATAGGTACCGGCCAGGTTCCAGCCCGGCACCGGCAGCAGGCGGTCACCGGCCCCGGTACAGAGCACCAGGGCATCGAAGTCCAGGGTGCGCTGGCGATTGCCCTGCACCGTGTAGAGGGTGCGCTCGTGCAGATGCCAGGCCAGGGTGTCGGGGCGGTAGTCGAGGCGTCCGCGCAAGCCGTCGAAGGTGCGGTGCAGGCTTTCGGCCTTGCCCGCCTCGCTGCCGTAGAGAGTGGCATAGGGACGCTGGAAGCCCTCGGGCTGGCGCCGATAGATCTGGCCGCCGTCGCGGCGATTCTCGTCGATCACCACCGGGGTAATGCCGGCAGCCAGCAGGGTTTCCGCGCAGCGCACGCCGGCCGGACCGGCCCCGACGATGACCACCCGCGGCGGGTTGCCGCCCCCTTTCGTTAGGCCCGATTCCATACCGCCTCCGGTTGCGTGGTGAGGATCTGCAGGCCCTCGCGGACCTCGGTGCCGCAGGCGCGCAGGCGCTCGCCGTCGGCGGTCCAGACCCAGCAATCCTGGCAGGCGCCCATCAGGCAGAAACCGGCGCGGCGCTCGTCGCCGAATTCCGACCGGCGCAGTGCCGGACCATTGGCCAGCAAGGCGACCATCAGGGTGTCGCCGGCCAGCGCCGTGACCGGCAGGCCATCGACGCTGAGGCTGACCTGGGACCGGCCGGTCTCGCCGAGTCGCTGAAAGCGGGAAGTCATGCGCGAACTCCTTGGGTGTGCAGCAGGGCGCCACCCTGCAGGCGCTGCAGGGTCTCGCCATCATGATGACAGAGGATGCGGTTGCCCCCGGCAAGGGTCTGGGGCCGGGGCGGCACCCGGTCGCAACGGCCTTCGAGCCGTACCGGGCAGCGCTGCAGGAAGCTGCAGAGCCGGCCACTGGCAGGCGGCGACGAAACCAGGGGGACCGCGGTACGGATGGGTTGCTCTTCCAGCCAGCCCTGGCGCAGCGCCGGTACCGAGGCGGTGAGCAACTCGGTGTAGGGATGCAGCGGCGGATGTTGCAGCGTGGTCGGGGTACCCAGCTCCACCGGCTGGCCGGCATAGAGCACCAGCACCTCGTCGCAGAGACTGCGCACCGTGGAGATGTCGTGGCTGATGAACAGATAGGCCAGCCCCAGCTCACGGCGCAATTCGGCGAGCAGATCGAGGATGGCGGCGCCGACCACGGTATCCAGCGCCGAGGTGACCTCGTCGCAGAGGATCAGTTCGGGTTCGGCGGCCAGTGCCCGAGCCAGGTTGACCCGCTGCTTCTGGCCACCGGACAACTCGCCCGGACGCCGGCTGGCGAGGCTGGCCGGCAGTTGTACCCGGTCGAGCAACTCGCGGACCTTGCGCTGGCGGGTAGCCTTGTCGAAGGCGTGATAGGTCTCCAGCGGACGCATGAGGATGCGCTCCACGCTGTGGGCCGGATTGAGCGCCGTGTCGGCATTCTGGTAGACCAGCTGCACCCGGCGGAACTGCTCGCGGGTGCGGCCGTCCAGACCGGGCGGCAGCAATTCGCCACCCAGGCGCACGCTGCCCTGGGCCGGCGGCAGCAGGCCGGCGATCACCCGCGCCAGGGTCGACTTGCCCGAACCGGATTCGCCGATAACGCCCAGAGCCTGGCCAGCGCCGATGCGCAGGTCGATGCCCTCCAGCACCCGATAGCGCGGCAGGCCATCGGCGCCGACGGGGCCGTAGCCGGCCACCAGGTCCTTGACCTCCAGCACCGGGGCGGCGGTCTCCACGGTGGGCAGGCCACGTTCCGCCAGGGGTTCCGGCCGGGCCGCGGCCAGCAGGCTGCGGGTATAGGGATGGCGGGCGCTGGCCAGCAGGCGTTCGGTACGGCGATTCTCATAGACCTCGCCGCCGTTGAGCACCAGGATGCGATCGGCCATCTGGGCCACCACGGCCAGGTCGTGGGAGACGTAGATGGCGGTCACGCCCCGCTCGCGCACCACCTGCTTGAAGACGCGCAGCACCTCGATCTGGGTGGTGACGTCCAGCGCCGTGGTGGGTTCGTCGAGGATCACCAGGGTCGGATCGGTGATCAGTGCCATGGCCGCCATCAGCCGCTGCAACTGCCCGCCCGAGACCTGGTGCGGATAGCGCTGGCCGATGTGCTCGGGATCCGGCAGCGCCAGCTCCTTGAACAGCTGCAGCGCCCGCGCCTCGGCTTCCCGACGCGTCAGCACGCCATGGATCAGCGCGCTTTCGATGATCTGCTCCATCAGCCGCCGCGACGGATTGAAGGCCGCCGCCGCGCTCTGGGCGATGTAGGCCACGGTGCGGCCACGCAGCCGGCGCAGGCCCGCGGCATCCAGCTCCAGCACCTGGGTGTCGCCGACGCGGATAGAGCCGCCGGCCAGTCGGCAGCCGGCGCGGGCATAGCCGAGCAGCGACAGGGCGATGGTGGTCTTGCCCGAGCCGGATTCACCGATCAGCGCCAGCACCTCGCCCTTGGCCAGGTTGAAGCCGACGTCCTTGACGATGGTGGTTTCGCTGCCGTCTTCGCCCTGGGCGACCACGCGCAGGTCTTTGACCTCTACCAGCAATTCCATCTCAGCGCCCTCCCCGGCGCCGCGCGCCGAAACGGTCGATGAGCAGGTTGACGCCCACGGTCAGGGTGCCGATGGCCAGCGCCGGCATCAGCACCGCCGGAGCGCCGTCGGCCAGACCGCCGATGTTTTCCCGCACCAGGGAGCCGAGGTCGGCGTTCGGCGGTTGCACGCCGAGGCCGAGAAAGCTCATGCCGCTGAGGAGCAGCACGATGTAGACGAATCTCAGGCCCAGGTCGGTGAGCAGCGGCAGGCGCATGTTGGGCAGCATCTCGCGCAGGGCGATGTACAGCCGGCCTTCGCCGCGGGTGCGGGCGACCTGGACGTACTCCAGCTCGGTGAGGTTCATCGCCAGACTGCGGGCGATGCGATAGCAGCCGGGGGCATAGCCCACCACCGCCATGACGATCAGCAGCGGCACCGAGGAGCCGAAGGCCGAGACCATCACCAGCGCCAGCATCTTGCTCGGCAGCGAGATCAGCGCATCGATCAGCCGCGACAGCGGCTCGTCCACCCAGCGTCCGGACAGCGCCGCCAGCAGACCGAGGCCGGTACCCAGGACGCAGGCCAGCACCGCCGCCACCAGCGCCAGCCCCACGGTGAAGCGGGCGCCGTCGAGGATGCGACTGAGCACGTCGCGGCCCAGGTAGTCGGTGCCCAGCAGGTGCGCAGGGCTATAGCTGGCCAGCACCGCGCTGTCGCCCAGGGCGCCCGGGTCATAGGGCGCCAGCCAGACGCCGAACAGCGCGATGAACAGCCAGAAGGCCACCAGGACGCCGCCGATGATGCCGGTCAGGGACCAGCGGCTGCGCCGACGGGTCCGCGGCGGTGACAGCTGGGCGTCGAGCGTCTTGCCATCCACCGGCACGACGGACGCGGCACGTACGGGAATCACGGGTCGGGTCATAGCGTTCTCAGCCTCGGATTGGACAGGATGGCGCAGAGGTCCGCCAGGGTCATGAGCACCAGGTAGGCGCAGCAGAACAGCATGGCGCAGGCCTGGATCAGCGGCAGGTCGCGACTGGCGACGCCGTCCACCATCAGCTGGGCGATGCCCGGGTAGTTGAAGATGGTCTCGACGATCACCACCCCGCCCATCAGGTAGGAAAGACTCAGGGCGATGGAATTGGCGATGGGCCCCACGGCATTGGGCAAGGCATGGCGCAGGACGGCGCGCACCGGACCGACGCCCTTGAGCCGGGCCATCTCCACATAGGGACTCTGCAGCTGCTCCACCAGGGCGGCGCGGGTCATCCGCGCCATCTGCGCGACGATCACGCAGCACAGGGTGCCCACCGGCAGCGCATAGGCGCGCAGGAAGTCCAGGGGGCCGTCGATGTCATGGGCGAAGGTCAGCGCCGAGGTCCACTGCAGGTGCACGGCGAAGACCAGCACCGCCAGGGTCGCCACCAGGAATTCCGGCACCGCGACGATGCCCAGGGTAAAGACGTTGAGGGCGCGGTCCAGGCGACCGCCGGCGTTCATCGCCGAGACGATGCCCAGACCCAGCGCCAGGGGTACCGACACCAGGGCGGTGACCCCGGCCAGCATCAGGGAGCCGCCCAATCGATCGCCGATCATGGTGGAGATGGGCATCTGGCTGGCCAGCGACTGGCCGAGATCACCGTGCAGGAGGCCGCTCAGCCAGTGGACGTAGCGCAGCAGCGCCGGCTGGTCGAGGCCCATCTGGGCCCGCAGCGCGGCAACCTGCTCGGGCAGCGCGAACTGGCCCAGCGCCTGCTGCGCGGCATCGCCCGGCAACAGCGCGGAGACGAAGAACACCAGCAACGAGACGATGAGCAGGGTCAGCAACCCGCCCCCGAGGCGTCTGGCGATGAGGGAAAAGACGGAAAGGTCCAAAGCCACCTCCTGCTTGAGCGTGGAGCGGCGAGCCGGTCACTGCGGAGCGACTCGCCGTGAGGCAACGAGCGTCAGGCCTCCAGCCAGACGTGCTCGGCGAACATGTAACCCATGAAGCCACCGATGGGGATGATTCCGTAGCCACCAAGCTTGGGCGAATGGGCATCGATGGAGCTGGTGAAGATCGGCAGGCCGATGCCGCTGTGCTGGTGGATCAGCAGCTGCATGTCGGCGTACATCTGCTTGCGCTTGGCGACATCCGTCTCGCCGCGGGAGGCCACCAGCAACTGGTCGAACTGTTCGTTCTTCCAGCCGGATTCGTTCCAGGGCGCATCGGACTTGAAGAATTGCGACAGCAGGATGTTGGCGGTGGGCCGGGCGTTGATGTTGCCGAAGCCCAGCGGGTCCTTCATCCAGTGGTTGTCCCAGTAGCCGTCGGCGCTGACCCGATTGACCATCAGGTTGAGGCCGGCCTGGCGCGCCGACTGCTGCAGCACCAGGGCCATCTCGTTGGCGTTGTCGGCGGCGGTGGAGGTCACCAGCGGCATCCGTGCGCCGGCGATGCCGGCCTTCTGGAAGAGGAACTTGGCCTTGTCCGGATCGTAGGGCCGCTGGGGCAGATCCGCCGCGTAATAGGGTGTGCCCGGCATGATCGGCTGGTCGTTGCCGATGGTGCCGTAGCCGAGGAACACCGACTTGAGGATCTGCTCGCGGTCGAACAGCAGCTTCATGCCCTCGACCACGTTGGGATCGTTGAACGGCCGGTTGGGAATGCGCATGATCAGGTCGGTGTAGCCACCCGAGGTGTTGGCCACCACCTTGAGCTTGCCGCTCTGCTTGAGACGTTCGGCGGAGCGCGGATCCACCGACACGGTGAGCTGGACGTCGCCGGCCAGCAGGGCGTTGACCCGCGAGGGCTCGTCGCCGATGCCGATCAGCTCGATCTCGTCCAGATAGGGCTTGCCGGACTTCCAGTAGTTTTCGTTGCGCACGCCCACGGTGCGCACGCCCGGCTTGAATTCCTTGACCTTGAAGGGTCCGGTGCCGTTGGCGGTGGAAAAATCCTTGGTGCCGTCGGCGATGATCAGGAACGGCGAGATGGCCAGCACCGCGGGCAGCTCGGAGTTCGGCGACACCAGGCGGATGCGCACCTCGTCGGGGGCCACCGCGGTGACCTCGGCGAACTGGTCGGCCAGGGCCTTGACCTTGGAACCCACCGCCGGGTCCTTGTGGCGCAGCAGCGAGTAGACGACGTCGGCGCTGTCGAAGGTCTTGCCGTTGTGGAATTGCACACCCTGGCGCAGCTTGATCGTCCAGGTCAGGGCGTCCTGGGTATCGAAACTGGTGGCCAGCGCCATCTGGGGTTCGAGGTGGCTGTCGAAGACGGTCAGGCCGTTGTAGAAGAAGTATTGCCGGGCATAGTCGCCCGAGAAAGCGCCGCGGGCCGGATCGAGCGTATCGGCGGTGGACGACCCGGCCGCTGCGGCGCGCACCCGACCGCCACGGCGCGGGGTGCCAGTGACCGCATCTTCTGCGGCGAACGCCTGGCCGTCACGGCCGAGCAGACTACCCACCCCGGTCGCCAGCAACCCGGCGGCGCCCAGCAGGCGCAGCGCATCGCGCCGCGACAGCCCCCGATGCAGGGCCTCGAAGGCCCGAACGCTTTCAGCAGCTCCTATCAGGGGACTTCCAGTCTTTTTCTCGGTCATGTCGGCTCGCTCGTTGGGGGCTCGGTCACCAGTCCGTACACCCCTCCCCGGGCGCACGGCGCTGTCCTCTTGGCCGCCTTGTCATGCGGCCTGGTTCATTACAGCACCGGCCCCTCGCCGATTACCGTCGAATTGCCCCTGCGGCGAGACAGAAAAGACCGTTTTGACCAAGCCGCTCAGCATTGTTTGCGGTGTGCGTCGCGACGGCGCATCAGGGCCCGCCATGCCCGTCTTTGGCGCGCTGGCGCGGCGTTTCGCTTGGGGTGGCGGAGCGCGGTGCGGACCGCGACGGGAGACTGGATGGCTATGAAAAACCTGCGGTGGCAGCAGGTTCTGCGCAGCGCCGCCGGTCAGCGCCCGCCGGGCTGCGGAAACGCAAAACCGCCCGCGCAGGCACTGCGCGTGGCAGGGCCTGGGCGGGCGGTTGCGGGAGCGACGGCTAGTGCAGGCGATCCTGGACCCGGTAATACAGCCCTACCAGCGGCAGAAACCACGGCTTGCCGAAATGCCCAGGAATGGCCGGCCAATCCAGCACCCGCCAGGGATTGGCCTGGCTGCGCCCTTCCAGCACCTCGGCCATCACCCGGCCCATGTGCACCGACATCTGCACCCCGTGGCCGCTGTAGCCCATGGCGTAGAACAGGCCATCCTGCTCGCCGGCGCGGGGCAGGCGGTCGGCGGTCATGTCCACCAGGCCGCCCCAGCAATAGTCGATGGGCGTCTGGGCCAGGCTGGGAAACAGCTGGCCCAGGGCGTTGCGCAGCACGGCGCCGCTCTTGGCGTCCTGGCGCGGATCGGACAGGGCGAAACGCGCCCGCCCGCCAAAGATCAGCCGGTGATCTGGCGTGGTGCGGAAATAGTTGCCGATGATGCGGCTGGTGACATAGGTGCGCCGATTGGGCAGCAGTTCGTCCAGCTGCGCCTTGGGCAGCGGCGCCGTGGCGATGATGAAGCTGCCCACCGAGGCGATGCGGCGGCGAAACCACTGGAAGGGGCCGACGCTGGCGTTGCCCGTGGCCACCAGCACCTGGCGGGCGCGCAACTCGCCCTTGGCGCTGATCACCCGAAAGCTGCCATCGGGCAGGCGCTGCAGATCGCTCACCGCCGCGCCCTCGTATACCTGGGCGCCCCGTCGCACCGCCGCATCGGCCAGCCCTACGCCGAAGCGCCCCATGTGCATCTGGGCACCGTTGTGCTGCAGCAGCCCCCCATGGAAATCATCTGACGCCACCTCGACCCGCACCTGGGCCGCGCTGAGCAATTCGACCTGCGGATCCACCTCCTGGCGGATCAGTTCGCAGGTACGCGCGAGGTTGTCGTAGTGCTGCGGCTTGGCCGCCAGTTTGAGCTTGCCGGCCTTGTGGAAGTCGCAGGCGATGCCTTCTTCGGCGATCACCGCCTCCACGCTGGCCACCGCATCGGCATAGGCCTGGTAGAAGGCCCGGGCCTTTTCGGCGCCCAGGCTGGCGTGCAGGGCCGCGTAGTCCTGGGCGACGCCGGTGTTGCAGTGGCCGCCGTTGCGCCCGGAGGCTTCGCCGATCACCCGACCGGCCTCCAGCACCGCCACGCTGGCACCGCGCCGGCGCAGGGCGACGGCCGCGGAGAGCCCGGTGAAGCCGCCGCCGATGATGGCGACATCCACCTCGCCCGCCACCGGCCCCAGGGTGGCCCCGGTAAAGCCCGGCGCGGTCGCGAGCCAGTAGGAATCGGACGATGCTGGGCCAAGACTCATGGGCGGGCGCTCCGGCAGCTCAGGGGTTATTCGAGACCGACGACCGCGGCCAGGCCGCCGATGTCCTTGATCTCGGTGTTGCGGTAGAACGGCGTGCTCGGCTCATGGCCGCGATTCACGAACACCTTGTTCTTGATGTTCATGTAGTCGGCCGGAATGAGGTCGTAGCGAAAGCTCGACGACACGTGCAGCACGTCTTCCGGGCCGCAGCCGAGGTTGTCCAGCATGTATTCGAAGGCCTGCAGGCGCGGCTTGTAGGCCTGGCCCTGCTCGGCGGTGAAGACCCGGTGGAAGGGCACGCCCAGCTTGTCTACGTTGGACATGATCTGCTCGTCGGCGGCGTTGGAATAGATCACCAGCGGGATCTTATCGGCGATCTTGGCCAGGCCCGCGGTCACGTCCGGATGCGGCCCCCAGCTCGGCACCGCCTCGTAGTAGGCATTGGCCTCGGCGTCGGTGAAGGAGATGCCCCAGCGCTTGCAGGTACGCTCTACCGCCGAGTACAGCACTTCCGAATAGGGTTTCCAGGCGCCCAGCACCTCGTCGAAGCGATAGCCGTTGAAGTCCTTGCAGAACTGGTCCATCGCCTCGGCCGGAATGCGGTCGGCGAACATCTCGCGGGCCATGTCGGACATGCGGAAACGGGTCAGGGTGCCGTAGCAGTCGAAGGTGATGTACTTGGGCCGAAAGGCGGTCATGGCAAGAGTCCTTTGACAGGGGTCGTGAGTGAGAGGCCGGGGCGCCAGTGGCGTCCCTGGCAAGCATTACAGCACCGGCGGGCCTGACAGTTGTCCGCTTTCAGGCGCCGCGGGAGACAGAAAAAACCGTTTTGGCGGTAGGGCCCAGCATTGTTTGCGGCGACCTCAGGCTTTGGCCGAAAAGTGCCTGCGCTCGGCCATGCTGCGTTAAAAATCATCTCGGAATGCTCATTTACCATTCGTAAACTCCGCTTCCTCGCTGATTTTTGCCTTGCCTGACCATCGCTCAGCGACTTTTCGGCCACGCCTCAGGAGTGCTCCAGATCGATCAGTACGCTCTTGCTGCGCAGGGTCGCCTCATAGGCGGCGCGGCCCAGGTCCTTGCCGATGCCGGAGCGCTTGTAGCCGCCGGTGGGAATGATCCAGTCGTGGCTGCGGCCATAGCGATTGACCCAGACGGTACCGGCTTCCAGCGCCCGCGTCAGGCGCAACGCCCGGCCGAGATCGGCGGTGTGCACCCCGGCGGCCAGGCCGTAGGTGGGGTGGTCGGCCAGCGCCAGGGCCTCGGCTTCGTCGTCGAATACCTGCACGGTCAGCACCGGGCCAAAGATCTCTTCGCGCACCGCGGGATTGTCCGCCTCGACCCCGGTGATCAGCGTCGGCTGATAGTAGGCGCCGCCCATGCCCTCCTCCAGGGCACCACCAACCAGGATCTCCGCGCCGGCCGCCCGACTGCGCGAGACGATGTCCTGGATGCGCTGGCCCTGGCGGTGGGAAATGATCGGCGCCAGGGTGGCCTCCGCCGACCAGGTCGGCCCCGGGCGCAAGGCGGCGAAGGCCGCCTGGATGCCCTCCAGCATCGGCTCCAGGGCGGCCCGTTGCACCAGCAGCCGCGACCCCGAAACGCACACCTGGCCGGCGTTGCCGGTGATGGCGGCGGCCACGCTGCGGGCGGTACGGGCCAGATCCGGGGCATCGGCGAACACCAGTTGCGGACTCTTGCCGCCCAGCTCCAGGGTCACCGGCTTGGGCCCGCTCTCGGCGCAGGCGGTCATGATGGCGGTGCCGGTTCCGGTGGAGCCGGTAAAGGTGACCTTGCCGATGCGCGGATGGCGGCACAGGGCGTCGCCGGTGGTCCGACCATCGCCCTGGACCACGCTGAGGATGCCGGCCGGCAGCCCCGCCAGGACGGCCAATTCGGCCAGACGCAGAATGGAGAAAGGCGTCAGTTCCGACGGTTTGATCACCACGGCATTGCCGGCGGCGAGCGCCGGCGCCATCTTCCAGCCGGCCATGCTCAGGGGGAAATTCCAGGGCGCGACGGCGCCCACCACGCCATAGGGCTCGGTGATCTGCAGTCCCAGGTGACTGGTGGCGGTGGCCGCCACGTCGCCGCCGTGCTTGTCGGCGAATTCGGCGAAGAAGCGGATGCCCTCGGCCACATAGGGGATGTCCCAGGCCAGCACCTCGCGCAGCGGACGGGTCGAACCCACCGCTTCCAGCGGGCCGAGGATCTCGCCGTCGGCTTCGACCAGATCGGCCCAGCGGCGCATCACCCGCGCCCGCTCGCGCGGCGGCCGGCTGGCCCAGTCGCTGGCCTTCCAGGCGCGCCAGGTGCCCTCCACCACCTCGTCCACCAGGTCGGCCGAGGCGCACGGCAGACCGCTCTGGAAACCGCCATCGGAAGGCCGGAACACCTCCAGTTCGGCGCGGGCGTCGCAGATGCGCCCCCCGCTGAAATGGGCACAACGAACCGCTATTGCTCTGGGGTCGAACGAGGCCATGGCGCGCTCCGCTAGGGCTGTGGGCTTGGCCCCATGCTAGGCGCGCGGGTCGCCATCTTTTGCCGAACTGGCAGGGGCCTTCGGCGCCGCGCAGTGGCGCGTCCACCCCTCGGCAACCGAATCTGCCGTCGCGGCTTGTTAGGCTGACGCCTGAATCAGCCAGACCCGAATCGGAGCCCTGCCGTGTCCCACGCCACCCTAAGACCCCTGCGCGAAACCGACCTCGCCCCCGCCCACCAGCTGTCCCAGGCGCTGCACTGGCCCCATCGCCCGGAAGACTGGCAGTGCCTGTTCCACACCGGCGAAGGCCTGGTGCTGGAAGACGACCAGGGCGTGTTCGGCACCGGGTTCTGCGTGCCCCAGGGCGACTTCGCCACCATCGGCCTGGTGATCGTCGCCGACAGCCACCAGGGCCAGGGCCATGGCCGCCGCCTCATGGACGGCCTGCTGCAACTGGCCGGCAACCGCACGCCCCTGCTGGTCGCCACCCTGCGCGGCGCCCCGCTCTACCGCAGCCAGGGCTTCGATTCCTATGAGCGCATCTATCAGCACCAGGTGGCGAGTCTGCCGGCCATGGCTGAACGTCAGCCACTGGAAGACCAGATCCGCGAGCTGAGTCCGGCAGCTGCGCCGCAGCTGAAGACCCTGGCCCAGGCGGCTACCGGCCTGGACCGCAGCGCCCTGCTGCAGGAATTGCTGCCCCAGGCCGAGCGCATCGTCGGCTTTGAGCAGGAGGGCCAGTTGCGCGGCTTCGCCCTGCTGCGCCCCTACGGCCGCGGCCTGTCGGTCGGCCCGGTGATCGCCGAATCCACCGAACAGGCCAAGGCGCTGATCCTCGCCCTGCTGCGCCACGCCGAAGGACGCTACGTGAGATTCGACGTGACGGCCCGCAGCGGTCTCAATCCCTGGCTGAGCGAAATCGGCGTTCCCCAGGTCGATGAGGTCGAGCAGATGGCCCGGGGCAAGGCGCCGCTGTCCCGCGATGGCCTGGATCAATTCGCGCTGCTGACTCAGGCGCTGGGCTGAGCGACCGCGGCCTCGCGCGGGCGGTATCCCCGCGGCAGGCGGCGCGGCCGCCTGACCGCTCTGCCGGGCGAAATCGGCGACCATCCCCTTACCCGTCCAGCCACGCAGGCGCCCTCACGACACAGCCGTCCGCACCGTCAGGCCAGGGTTCCAGACGCTGGCTAGCGTCCTTCATCCGCCCAGCTGGGCCGCTCATTGACGAGGGTTTCCAGTGGATAGCCGCCTTGGCGAAGGGGCTGGCGCAGGACGATGCGGCTGGCAAATTTCTCGATACCGATATTGTCCTCCAGCAGTCGATCCATCAGGGCCTGCAACCAGTTGATGCTCGGCACCACGATCTTGAGCAGATAGTCGTAGCCGCCACTCACGTTGTGGCACTCGACGATCTCCTGATACCGGGTGATTCCGTCTTCAAAGGTGCGAAAGTCGGCAGGTCGATGGCTGCTGAGGGTGACCTCGGAAAAGACGATGACATGACTGCCCACCTTCTCCAGGGCGATATCGGCGTGATAGCCGCGGATCACCCCGGTCTCCTGCAGTCGCTTGGTGCGAAGCAGGCAGGGACTTTCGCTCAGCGATATCGCGGAAGAAAGCTCGACATTCGAACAGCGTCCCTCGCGTTGCAGATACACGAGAATCTTGATATCGAACGCATCGAGGGACGCCGGAGGGTGCATGGGTCTGCCTTGAACGGTGAGCGCTAGACGCGGGGAACTGCAGAGTGCGCTTCGGTCAGCGCCGCGTCGAGCGTCTCTATCACCAGGCCGGCCTGTTCCGCGGTGAGCACCAAGGGGGGGCGAATCTTCAGCACGTTGTGGCCCATGGCGCAGCCGCTGAGCAGGACACCCTTGTCGCGCATCAGATTGACCACCCGGGTCGTCAGCGCTCGATCCGGCTCTCGGGTCAGCCGATCGGACACGAGCTCCACGCCGACGAACATGCCTACCCCCCGCACATCGCCGATGGCCGCGTGCCGGTGGGCGAGCGCCGCGATACCCTCCCGCAGGAGCGTGCCCACCTCGGCGGCATGCTGCACCAGGCGTTCCTTCTCGATCGTGTCGAGCACCGCCAAGGCGGCGGCGCAGGACACGTTATTGCCCCCGAAGGTATTGAAATACCGGGAGTTCCTACCAAACTCGGCGAGGACGTCCGCCGTGGCCAGCAGCCCGGCGACCGGTTGTCCGTTGCCCATCGGCTTGCCCAGGGTGACGATATCCGGGATCACACCGTGGCGCTGGAAGCCCCACAGGTGCTCGCCGGTCCTGCCAAAGCCCGGCTGGACTTCGTCGGCGATGAAGATACCACCGGCCCGCTTGATCGCCTCGACCGCGCCCTTCAGCAGACCCGCCGGCTCGGGCAGGATGCCATCGCTGGTAAAGATCGAGTCCACGATCAGCGCCGCCGGCTTGATGCCGTGGCGTTGCAGGTCGCGAATCGCCGCTTCGACGTCGCGGGTGAAGCGCTCAGCGACATCCACCGCGCCGGCATGGTAGGCGCGTGGCGCCGGTACCAGCCGCACGTGGGCGCCGAGGTCCACCGTGGCGCCCAGCGACGGCGAGAACTTCGCGACCGCATCGGTGAAGCCGTGATAGGCGGTCTCGGTGACGATCACGCCCGTGCCCCCCGTGCGCACCTGGGCGATCCGATAGGCGACGTCGTTTGCCTCGCTCCCGGTGCAGGTGAGCATGAGGTGCGCCAGCTCGGTCTCGGGCACGGTGGCGAGCAGGCGCTCGGCCAGTTCGAGAATGG
The DNA here is from genome assembly GCF_026544185.1 of Pseudomonas sp. GM_Psu_1. Classification (NCBI taxonomy): domain Bacteria; kingdom Pseudomonadati; phylum Pseudomonadota; class Gammaproteobacteria; order Pseudomonadales; family Pseudomonadaceae; genus Pseudomonas; species Pseudomonas sp. GM_Psu_1. Next base: position 94,435 of record NZ_JALNUX010000005.1, on the reverse strand, counting down.
TGTCGTGCAGATAACGGGTATTGGTGGCGAGGGTCTGCACCTGCCGGCAGATCGCCTCGGTCACCGCGGGGTGGCAATGGCCGAGCGAGGCGACATTGTTGTAGGCGTCCAGATAGCGGCGGCCCTCCGGATCGATCAGCCAGGCGCCCTCGCCCCGCACGATATGCAGGGGATGCTCGTACATCAGCCGATAGGCCGGCCCGAGCAGGGCGTCGCGCCGTTCGATCAGGGCCGCCGTCGCGGCGTTCAGTTTGACGCGGCCCGGTATGTAGGCGTTGACCATGTTGAGGTCAGGGGTGCTGTTCATGGCGTGGTCCTGTGCATACGTCGGTAAGTAACAGCTCGCGTGCCTGATCTCGAGACAGATCGGCCAGCAAGGTCAGTGCCTCCCACGAGGCCGCGTTGTGGCGCATGATGTAGTCGTAGTTTTCCGGGTAGCGCCTGGCCCGCCATTCCGAGATCAGCACGGTGATCAGATGACGCGTCGCCATGAGGTCGGCAACGATCTCCTGCTCGCTTTCGTCGAGCGGCAGCGTGGCGTGATAGGCGCCGAGGAATTGCGCGGGGCCCAGGAGTGGATCGGCAGGGCCACTCATGGCAGGGCCACTCCCGGCAAGGCCGCTCATGTGGAAGGCCGCGGCGGTGGCGACCTCGCCCACCAGGGGCGCATGCAGCATGTCGCCGAAGTCTATGACTCCGACGATGCGCTCGTGGTCCTGGGGCGCGGCCAGCACGTTGTAGAGGTGGTAGTCGTTGTGGATGACCTGGGCCCTCAGATGTGGCAACAGCGGCAGCACGTGCCGGTTGAAACGCGCCATGAACGTCCTGACCAGGGCGCGGCGCGGGCCTTCTTCGATGCTATCGACCTTGGCCGCCAGGCGATGGGCTGTGGCAACGTTCCACAGCAGATCGTGGGTCGCGGACGGGTGCTCGAAGTCGCGCAAGGCGAGGTTCAATTCGGCCAGGAAGGTGCCCATCGCTCGGCGCTGGGTAGCGGTACGGCGGGTATCGCGGACCTGCACACCGTCGAGATAGGTCAGCATCCGCACAGAGGTCGCCGATCCGTCCGGGAGCACCAGGGTAGCGTGCGTCTGCCCTCCCAGCGTCCGCACCACCCGAGGTACCGGAAGGCTGGGCGCCACGCAGCAAATATGGTCGAGCGCGGCGATCTGAAAATCCACCACCGCCAGGGATTCGGACGGATTGCTGATCTTGACCACGTAGCGCTCGCCCGCCGCCGTCTCCACACGGCAATTCTGATCCCGCTCACCCAACAGCAGGTCGACCCGGCCATCGATACCGTAGAGACGCCGAACGAGCTGCTGCACCTCGTCCGGCGCGAGGGTCGGTGGTGGCGTCTCCATGGTCGCCGAGACGCCTGGCTGTGCGGTGGCGACCATCATCCCTGCCTCGGCGAGGCGGTCTCGGCGAGGCCTGGCAGACCGAGCAGCCCCGGAAGTTGGCGGATATCGGTCAGGCGCTCGACGCCATAGCCGTCGCAGGCCGGCTCATGCCCGCGGTCGATGAAGGCCCTGGCCATGAAGCCCAGATCCGCAGCCGTCATCAGGTCGTAACGGAAGCTCGAAGAGACATGCATCATGTCCTGCGGCCCGCAGCCCAGCTGCTCGAACATGTACTCGAATACCTGCGCCCTCGGCTTGTAGGCGCGCGCCTCTTCCGCCGTGTAGACCGCGTGAAAATCCGCCTGCAGGTGGGCGACGCTGGCGGGAATCAGATCGACCATGGAGTTCGACAGGATCACCAGCGGTACCTGCGGGGCGATGGCCTTGAGCGTCTCGACGACATGCGGATGCGGCTGCCAGGTGGGCACGGCCTGGTACAGAGCCAGCGCATCGGTCGCGCGATAGTCCACGCCGTGCTTGGCGCAGGCGCGCTGAATGGCGTTTTCCACTACCTCGAAAAAGGGCTTCCAATCGCCCAGGACTTCATCGAGGCGATAGAAACGAAAACTGTCGAGGAAGGCTGGCATCCGCTCGCTCGGCACACGATCCGCGAACAGCCGCTTCGCGGTGGGTCCCATTTCGAAGTTGATGAGCGTGCCATAGCAGTCGAAGCTGATGAATTTCGGCTTGTACGTCATGTGTCGCGAACTCCAGCGCCTGGGTGAGGGGTGATGCCTCAAGCTTAGGGAGTTCGCGCCCGCTGGGATGCTCTACAGCAGGGATGATCAGGCAGATTCCTGCGCAAATCGGCGCCTGCTGGCAGGATCTGCGGGGCGCTTTCCGACGACTCGCCGGTCAACGCCACTCGCATCCCGCTACGCGGTTGCAACTAGTACGGGCGCGGTCGCCCTGGGACGTGGAGAAGCGACTGATGACGTTCCAGCCCAGCTGCCGGGTGCGGCCCAGCCAGAGATTGCCGTCGCTGGTCAGGCCGCTGAAGAACTGCAGCCGCCCCAGGCGGGTGCTGGTCTGCGCCCATGACAGACCCGAAACCGGATCGTAACCCCGCATCAGGGTGTCGTTGCCCTGGACCGCCACCCCGTACCAACCCCCCTGCCCGTCCTGGCAACGCAACACGAAGGCGCTGCGCACGCAGGTGTTGGCCGGTTTGAGACTGGGAATGGCCGCCTGGACGGCAGGCACCAGCAGCAGAGCCGCGGCCAGCAGGCCGGTACGCAGGAGCGCAGACGAGGTCATGGCGGTAATCGGTCGGGAGCGGGACGCCCAGCATGAGGTAAATCCCGCAGCCCGACCAGCCACCTCCTATCCGTCTGGGGCTAGTCTTTCGCCGCCTGCCACAGCCGACCGATATCGCGAGCGGTGCGTTCCAGCAGCCCCTCGGCCTGGGCCAGGGCCTCTTCCAGGCTGAGCGGGCCCGGTACCAGACTGAAGGCAGCGGCGAGGCCCTGTTGATAGAGGGCGTCGTAGCCTTCGCCCAGCGAGCCGGCCACGGCCACCACCGGCACGCCGTGGCGCTGGGCCAGGCGCAGGACGCCCGCCGGGGTCTTGCCCCTCAGGGTCTGGCCGTCCAGCCGCCCTTCCCCGGTCACTGCCAGATCGGCGCCCTGCAGGGCTTCTTCCAGACCTACCAGTTCCGCGACCACCTCGATGCCGGGGCGAAAGGTGGCCTGGAGAAAAGCCAGGGCGGCAAAGCCGACCCCACCGGCGGCGCCGGCACCCGGCTGCTCGCTGACATCACGGCCCAGGGTCGCCGCGGTGACCGTGGCGAAATGCGCCAGGGCCGCGTCCAGCTCCCGCACCTGCTCGGGGGAGGCGCCCTTCTGCGGCCCGAAGATCTGGCTGGCTCCCTGGGGACCACAGAGCGGATTGTCGACGTCGGCGGCGATGACCACCTCCACCGCCGCCAGGCGCGGATGCAGGTCCGTCAGGTCCAGGCTGGCCAGGGAGGCCAGCGCCGCACCGCCCGGTGCCAGCGCTTGGCCCTGCCCGTCCAGCAGCCGGACGCCCAGGGCCTGGAGCACGCCCGCGCCGCCGTCGTTGGTGGCGCTGCCGCCGATGGCCAGCACCAGGCGCTCGGCGCCGGCATCCAGGGCGGCGCGCAGGAGCTCGCCGGTCCCGTGGGAGGTGGCGACCCGCACGTCGCGGCGGGCCCTGGGTACCAGTTCCAGACCGCTGGCGCTGGCCATCTCGACGAAGGCGGTGCGCTGCTCGGCCAGCCAGCCCCAGCGGGCGGTCACGAGTTCGCCCAGGGGAGCGGTCACCCGCGCCTCGCGCACCTCGCCGCCCGTCGCGGCGAGTACGGCATCCAGGGTGCCTTCGCCGCCGTCCCCCAGGGGGCACTCGATGACCTCAGCCTCGGGTAGGGCCTGGCGCAGGCCGCGGGCCAGGGCGCTGGCGACACCGGCGGCGGACAGGCTTTCCTTGAAGGAATCGGGAGCGATGACGATTTTCATGGGGCGATTCTCCGTTGTTATGCGCCGAGTGTTTCCTGGATCGGGCACGGCAGCAACAGGACAGACGCCCAGTCTCGACAGGTCAGGACTGTGAATTCGCCCAGCCCTGATCCCATAGCAGCAAGGCGCAATACAGTTCGGCGGCGTCGGCGAAACGGCGTGGATCCCGTCCGGTCAGCGCCTGGATCCGCTCCAGTCGATGCCGCAGCCCATTGCGATGCAGCCCCAGCGCCTCGGCGCAGGCCTGGGGGCTGGCGTCCTGGGCGAACCAGCTGCGCAGCGTCGCCAGCAGCTGGCCGTCGCGATCGGCGCGGCGCAGTCTTGCCAGCGGTTCCAGCAGCCAGGCGCCGCGCGCGCACTCGGCCTGGCCCTGCAGCCAGGTCGGCAGGGCCAGATCGTCCAGCGTCACCCGGATGAGCTCAGGCCGCAGGCGCCGGGTTACTGCCAGCAGGTCCAGCGCCCGCCGGGTCGTCTCGGCCAGCCCCGTCCAGGGTCGCGGCTCGGGGATCCAGGCGCTGCGCTGCAACGACCAGCCCTGCCCCGCCAGTTCCTCCAGCAGCGCCTCGGGCGCTTGCGCGCCGGGTCGATACCACAGCCATTGCCGCTCTTCATGGGGCAGGCACCAGCTATGGACGCTGCGCTGCTGCGCCCAGTCGCCAAAACCCGGCGCCGGCACGGCGAACTCCAGCAGCAGCACGTCCCGCGGCAGGACCGGCTTCAGCCCGAGCAGCGTGGCATGGCGCCCCAGTTCGGGTGCGGCGCCGGGCGCGAGCAGCTGCCGCAGCAGCGGCGTGGTCATGCGCGCGGTCGCGGGCGGCTGCCCTGCCGCCTGCTCGATCAGCATTTCCGCGGTCAGGCGCAGGAGTTCGGCAGGTAGGCGCAACTGCTCGGCGTCCTCCCCGGACACGCCAAGCACGCCGACCAGTTCGCCCTGGTGATACAGCGGCAGATTGATACCGGCCTGGGCCCCCGCCAATTCCAAGGCAGCGCTGGCATCCAATGCCACCGCGCGGCCTTCGGCGATGACCTGCCGCGCCCCGGCATGGTGGCTGAACAGCCGCGCCGGATCGCCCGAGCCGATGATCAGCCCGGACGCATCCATGACATTGACGTTGCCGGGCAGGATGCGCATGGCGCGTTCGACGATTTCCTGCGCCAGGGTCTGGCTCAGCTCCATGGCCACCTCGGAGGTTGAAGGACGCCGGCATGGCGCGCCGTCACCTTAGAGGCGCCTCCACCGCTGGGCAAGCCGGTGGAGCTACGGGAGGGGCTACTCCGAGGTGCTCAGCACGCCACGGCGCACCTGGTCGCGCTCGATGGATTCGAACAGGGCCTTGAAGTTGCCCTCGCCAAAGCCGGTATCGCCCTTGCGCTGGATGAATTCGAAGAATACCGGCCCCAGCAGGGTCTGAGAGAAGATCTGCAGCAGCAGGCGACGCTCCCCACCTTCGGAGGTACCGTCGAGCAGGATGCCGCGGGCTTTCAGCTCTTCCACCGGTTCGCCATGGTTGGGCACCCGGCCTTCGAGCATCTCGTAGTAGGTCTCCGGCGGCGCGGTCATGAAGCGGGTACCAGAGGCCTTGAGCCGATCCCAGGTGGCCACCAGGTCATCGGTGAGAAAGGCCACGTGCTGGATGCCCTCGCCGTTGAACTGCATGAGGAATTCCTCGATCTGCCCGGCCCCCTTGGAGGATTCCTCATTGAGCGGGATACGCACCAGGCCGTCCGGTGCGGTCATGGCCTTGGATGTCAGCCCGGTGTACTCGCCCTTGATGTCGAAGTAGCGCAACTCGCGGAAATTGAACAGTCGCTCGTAGAAGTCGGCCCAGTAGGCCATGCGCCCGCGATAGACGTTGTGGGTCAGGTGGTCGATGACCTTGAGGCCGGCCCCCACCGGCTTGCGCTCGACTCCCTCCAGGAACACGAAGTCGATGTCGTAGATGGAGCTACCCTCCTCGTAGCGATCGATGAGGTACAGCGGCGCGCCGCCGATACCCTTGATCGCTGGCAGGCGCAATTCCATCGGCCCGGTGGGCATGTCCACCGCCTGGGCGCCCAGCTCCAGCGCCTTGGCATAGGCGCGGTGGGAGTCGCGGCAGCGAAAGGCCATGCCGCAGACCGAGGGGCCGTGTTCGGCGGCGAAATAGGCGGCGTGGCCGGTCCTTTCGCGATTGACGATGGCGTTGATGTCGCCCTGGCGAAACAGCACCACGTCCTTGGAACGGTGGTTGGCGACGTGAGTGAAGCCGAGGCTTTCCAGCACGGGTTCGATGACGTTGGGCGTGGGCGAGGCGAATTCGATGAACTCGAAACCCATGAGGCCCATGGGATTTTCAAACAGATCGGCCATGATTGGCTCCTTGACGGGTGACGTGACGGACGTTGCCGATAACGCGGGCTAGCAATCCGTCAAGGGCGGCGCGCAGGAAATGCCACGCACGCTGCGCGCCAGGAAATCACCCAGGATGAGCTGACAGCCGAGCAGCTTCATGAAGCCACCCGCACCGGGGCATCGGACTGCGCCTCGGGGTGTGCCTGCTGGAAGGCCGGATGCGCGCCGGCCAGGGCCTCCACCCGCTGGACGCGTGGACAGGACGCCAGGTCCACCTGGAAACGCCGCGCCGCATAGAGTTGGGGCAGCAGATAGACATCCGCCAGCCCCACCTCACCGAAACAGAAGCCACTGGAGCCGATCTGCGCCTCCACTGCCGCCAGGCCCTCGCCGATCCAGTGCGAGATCCAGTCGAGCACGGCCGGCTCTTCCAGGCCCAAGCCGCGCAGGCGGTTGAGCACCGAGACGTTGTGCAGCGGATGGACATCGCAGGCGATCAGGGCGGCGACACCCCGATGGCGGGCGCGCAGCAGCGGATCGGTCGGCAGCAAGGGCACGGCCGGATAGCGCTCTTCCAGGTATTCGAGGATGGCGGGCGACTGGATCAGCACCTCGCCGCTGTCGAGGCGCAGGCTGGGCAGCCGCCCCTGGGCATTGAGCGCCCGGTAGGCCGGCTGGTGCTGCTCGCCGGACAGCAGATTGACCGGTACGGCTCGGTAGTCCAACCCCTTCAGCGCCAGGGCCAGGCGGACCCGATAGGACGAGGTGGAACGGTAATAGGTGAAGAGGTCCATCGAAACTGCCCCGCGCTTGCCTGTCGGCTTCTTATTATGCGTAAGCTGATTACGTTACGTGGAATCTGCGCCGGCCCGGACGGCTTGTCAATGCCGCCCGGGCCGGCCTATACCCGCTCGCCTAGTCGGCCGCCACTACCCGACCGCGACATTCGCCGAAGCCGATCGTGGGCAGTCCGGGCCGCTGGCAGCGGGCCCGGAGGATGACCTCATCACCGTCCTCCAGAAAGGTACGGGTCTCGCCGCCTGGCAGCTGCAGCGGCTGCTTGCCGCCCTGGGTGAGCTCCAGCAGGCTGCCGCAGCTGTCGGCGTCCGGCCCGGACAGGGTGCCCGAACCAAAGAAGTCGCCGGGCTGCAGGGCGCAGCCATTGACGGTGTGATGGGCCACCATCTGCGCCACCGTCCAGTACATGTTCAGGGTGTTGCTCAGGGCGATCCGCTGGGCGGGGTGCCCCTGCTCCGCCATGCGCGGCGTGCGCAGCAGCACTTCCAGCTCGACGTCCAGGGCCCCCTGGGCCTGGTCATGCTCGTCGTATAGATAGGGCAAGGGCTGGGGATCCCCGGCGGGTCGTGCCGGCTGCGCCTGGCGATAAGGGGCCAGGGCTTCCGCGGTGACGACCCACGGCGACAGGGTGCTGGCGAAACTCTTCGACAGGAAGGGCCCCAGGGGCTGGTATTCCCAGGCCTGGATATCCCGCGCCGACCAGTCGTTGAGCAGGCAGAAGCCGGCGATATGCTCGGCGGCGTCACCGATGGCGATGGACTCGCCCTGGGCGTTGCCCGGACCGATCCAGATGCCCAGCTCCAGTTCGTAGTCCAGCCGCCGACAGGGGCCGAAGACCGGGGCGTCCTGTCCGGGCGGCAGCGTCTGGCCCTTGGGTCGCCGGAACGCCTCGCCGGATACCCCAAGGGTCGAGGCGCGGCCGTGGTAGGCGATGGGCACGTGCTTGTAGTTGGGCAGCAGCGGATTGTCCGGACGGAACAGCCGGCCGATCTGGGTGGCGTGGTGGATGCCGACATAGAAGTCGGTGTAGTCGCCGACCCGCGCGGGCAGGTGCATCCGGCAGGCGCTCTGGGGCACCAGCAGATGTTCGCCCAGCTCTTCGAGGTGCTCGCGTTGCGGATGGTCGGCGCGCAGCAGCACCTGCACGGCCTGGCGCAAGGCGACCCGCGCCGGCCGGCCGGCGGCGAAGAAGGCATTGAGCGTCTCCCGGGCGGCCCGTTCGGCGGCCCGCTGGGCCTCGCCACGGAACAGCCCGGCTTCGAGGGCGAAGCCCAGGTCGAGGATGAAGTCACCCACCGCCACGCCGCCGCGGGGCGTCTCCTCGCCGCGACTGAACACGCCCAGCGGCAGGTTGTGCAGGGAAAAATCCGCATGGCCGTTGGCCGAGGCCACCCAGCTGGGCGATTCGTGGGTCATGCCGATTCTCCCGCGCCGGGCGCGACAAAGGTCTTGGTGAGGCCTGCCCAGCAGGCGTCGTAGTCGGGCTGCAGCAGCGGCGAGGCCAGGGCGTGATGGGTCGGCCGCAGGACACGGCCGGTTTCGAACATGAAGGCCATGGTGTTCTCGATCCTGTGCGGCCGCAGATCGGCGGCTATGGCGTTCCGGGTGGACACCTCGTCCGGGCCATGGGCGCTCATGCAGCTGTGCAGGGAGGCGCCGCCCGGCGCGAAGCCATCGGCCTTGGCGTCGTAGGCGCCCTGGATCAGGCCCATGAATTCGTTCATCAGGTTGCGATGGAACCAGGGCGGCCTGAAGGTGTTCTCCGCGACCATCCAGCGTGGCGGAAAGATCACGAAGTCGATATTGGCCACCCCCTCGCTGGCGCCCGGCGCCGTCAGCACGGTGAAGATCGAAGGATCGGGATGATCGAAACTCACCGTACCCAGGGTATTGAAGTGGCGCAGGTCGTATTTGTAGGGCACGTTGTTGCCATGCCAGGCGACCACGTCCAGCGGCGAGTGATCCAGCTCGGTCTCCCAGAGTTCGCCGAGGAATTTCTGCACCAGGCGAGTGGATCTCTCCAGATCCTCGAAGCGGGCCACGGGTGCCTGGAAATCCCGCGGATTGGCCAGACCGTTGCTGCCGATCGGGCCCAGCTCGGGCAGCCGCAGGGATCGCCCGTGGTTTTCGCAGACATAACCCCGTATCGGTTCGCCCGCCGCTACCTCGACGCGGAATTTCAGGCCGCGTGGAATCACCGCGATCTCCAGCGGTTCGAGGCGCAGCAGGCCCAACTCGGTCACCAGCTCCAGGCGTCCCTGCTCAGGCACGATCAGCAATTCCCCGTCGGCGTCGTAGAAGACGCCGGTCATGCTGGCATTGGCGGCATAGCGATAGAGGCTGACGCCTTCGGCCTGATCGGCTGCGGCGGTGGCGACGATCCGCTCCAGGCCGGCGAGAAAATCGGTGGCGACTGCCGGGATCGGCAAGGGATTCCAGCGCAGGCGATTGGGCGTGGGGGCGCCCAGTTCCGCGCCGGTCAACTGGACGGTGCGGCGCTGAAAGCGGCCATGGGCGGCCGACGGCCGGAGCCGATACAGCCAGGAGCGTCGGGCCTCGTGGCGCGGCACGGTAAAGGCCGTGCCGGAAAGTTGCTCGGCATAGAGGCCGAAGGGTGCGCGTTGCGGCGAGTTCTGCCCGATGGGCAGGGCACCCGGCAGCGCCTCGGAGCTGAAGTGATTGCCAAAGCCGGACTGGTAGCTCACTGGCGGTGCTACTTGTTCTTGTTGGTTCAACGGGGCCACCCATTATGCGTAACAGGTTTACGCAAAAAGTAAATTGAACCTGGCGGAGCGTCAAGCTATAACGCTGCCTTTCCACGGCGAGCGAATCGATGACAGACATTCCCGAAGCAGCACCCCCACGGCGGCAGAAGGTGCAGGCGGCCGAGGTCGGCACCGATATCCTCAAGGCCCTCGCCGAGCTGGCACCCTCCACGTCCCTGTCGCGCCTGGCCAGCCACCTGGACATGCCCGCCAGCAAGGTGCATCGCTACCTGCAGGCGCTGATCGCCAGCGGTTTCGCCGAGCAGGATCCACGAACCAATCACTACGGACTCGGCCAGGCCGCCCTCTTCGTCGGCCTGGCCGCCCTGGGTCGACTGGATGTGGTGAAGCTGGCGGCGCCGGTGCTGGCCGACCTGCGCGACGAGGTCGGCGAGACCTGCTTTCTGGCGGTCTGGGGCAACAAGGGCCCGACGGTGGTGCTGGTTGAACAGGCGGTGCGCGCCGTCACCCTGGTGACCCAGGTCGGTTCGGTGCTGCCGCTACTGGGCTCGTCCACCGGCCTGGTGTTCAACACCTTCCTGCCGGATGCCGAGACCGCGGCGTTGCGTGCGGAAGAGTTGCGCCAACCGGCTGCGCCCAGCGCCGCGACCCTGGCGGAGGCCGCGCGCCAGCTAAGGGAAACCCATATCCAGCCGGTGCACGGCCTGCTGATGGCGGGGGTCAATGCCCTCTCCGCGCCACTGCTAGGAGCCGGCGGCCGGCTGGCCGGCGTCCTGACCGTGGTCGGTGCCGCGCCAGGCTTCCAGGCCGAGGTCGAAAGCGCCGCCGCGCTGCATCTGCGGGCAGCCGCCCAGGCCATCAGCGGGCGGCTGGGTGGAAAGCTCTGACGATTGGCGTCGCAGTGCAGCCGTCAGGAGCGCCGATGGTCGCGGCGGCGCTCCGCTTGATCCTTTCTACCCTCCATTCGGCTAAAGGATCCCCCAGACTGGCCGTTTGCCATTAAGCTTACTGTTAGCGCGTTTATCATTGGCGCACTGCTTTATGGTGATCCCTTCATGACTGCTCTTTCCTATCGTGATCGCAACCAGGCTCTCAACGACTCCCTGGGCAAATTCTGGCAGGTCGCCAAACCCGTGGTTCAGGCGGCCATGGCCATTCATGTGGCGTTGCTGGTCGTTTTCATCCTGCTCGACCAGATCCTGATGGCCTGGGCCAACGTGCTCAGCATCGCCGCCTACGTGGGCTGTCTGGCCGCCCTGCGCCAGCGGCGCTATCGCATCGCCAGCCTGACCATGAGTTGCGAGATCGTCGCCCACGCCTGGATCGCCACCTGGCAACTCGGCTGGGACAGCAACTTCCACTACTACGTGCTGTGCATCCTGCCGATCGTCATCTACAACTACCGCACCGCGCCGATCCGCCATCTGCTGCTGGTCTCCGGCATCCTGGTGACCCTGGCGGGCGGCTATCTGCTGCACCCACCCGCCACCCTCGCGCCCCTGGCGATGAAGCTGTTCGGCACCATCAACATCATCAGCGCCCTGGGGCTGCTGCTTTACGGCACCGGCGCCTCCTTCCACCACAGCACCAAGATGCAGCTGGACCTGTTGCACTCCGCCAGCCACGACAGCCTCACCAACCTCTACAACCGGCGGCGGATTCTCGACCAGGCGGAAAAGCACAGTGGCGTGAGTGGCAGCCTCATCCTCTTCGACGTCGATCACTTCAAGCACATCAACGACCGCTTCGGCCACGACTGCGGCGATCTGGTGCTGCAGGGGATCGCCGACGTCATCCGCCGCGAGGTGCGCCATTCCGATCTGGCGGCGCGCTGGGGTGGCGAGGAATTCCTGGTGCTGCTGCCCCAGGCGCGAACCGAGGTGGCCTGGGGCGTGGCGGAACGCATCCGCCAGCGCCTGACCGAGGTCACCGAATCACTCGAACGCGGTCCCGCGCGGGTCACGGCCACCCTGGCGGTCTGCGAGATTCGCGATTGCGAAGCCTTCGCCAGCGCCCTGGAGCGCGCCGACCAGGCGCTCTACCGGGGCAAACAGGAAGGCCGCGACCGGGTGATGCTGGCGGCCTGAGCCCCCGGCCGCCCTAGACCACGAAGCGCTGCAGGGCACCGTGCAGATCGGCGGCCAGGGCGGACAGCTGCTGGCTGCTGGCACTGGTCTGCTGGGCGCCGGCGGCGGTCTGGTTCGCCGCGTCGCGGATCAGCGTCAGATTGCGATCGACCGCCGCCGTGGTAGCCGTCTGCTCTTCGGTGGCCGCGGCGATGGCGTCATTGCGCTGGCCGATGGCGGTGATGGCCTGGGTGATGCCTTCCAGCACCTGCCAGGTGGCCTGGGCCTGGTCGCGGGTATGGCTGGCCTGGAGGCGACTCTGATCCAGGGCGATCACCGTCTTCTCGCTGACCTGCTGCATGCCGCCGATCAGGCCTTCGATCTCGCGGGTGGAGTCGCCCGTACGGCTGGCCAGCCCACGCACCTCGTCGGCCACCACGGCAAAGCCACGCCCGGCTTCCCCGGCACGGGCCGCCTCGATGGCGGCGTTGAGCGCCAGCAGGTTGGTCTGCTCGGCGACGTTGCGGATGACGTCGAGCATCTTGCTGATGCCCTTGGACTGCGCGGCCAGCTGGTCCGCCTGGTTGGCCGCATCGTCCACATTGCCCACCAGCTGGGTGATGGCGGCCAGCGTCTGCTTGACCTGCGCCTGTCCCTGCTTGGCCTGATCGACGCAGCGCTGCGATTCGGCAGAGGTGGAGGTCGCGTGCTCGCACACCGCCTGGACCGCCTGATTGAGCTGGGTGACGGCATTGGCCGCATGCTGGATATCGGTCGTCTGCTGCTCCAGGTTGCGGCAGCTGTCATCCATCACGGCGCTCACCTGGGTCGAGGCCGAGGCCAGCTGCTCGGAGGCATTGCCGGTGTGGGCCAGCACCTCGCGCAGATTGCCCTGCATACGCTCCAGCGCCAGCAGCAGCATGGCCGCCTCGTCGCGTCCCTCGGGCTGGATGTTCTGCCGCAGGTCACCCGCGGCGATGCCGCCGGAGATGTCCAGGGCCTGGCGTAGCGGCTGCACCACGCTGCGGGTCAGGCGCCAGGCCAGCAGCAGCAGAAGCAGAATGGCACCACCTATGACCGACCAGACGATGGCGCGGGCCTGGACGAACTGGGCGTTGGCCACCTCCTTGGCCTGGGCGGCGCCCTGCTTGTTCAATTCGCGCAGGAGTTGCACCTGCATGTCCATCAGATCGCCCTTGAGGCCGACCACGGTATCCAGCTGTACCCGCGCGGCCGGGATCTGCTGCTGCTCGATCAGCCGCACCTCCTCGCGCAGTCCTTCCACGAAGGGCTGGTAGGCGTCGTGCAACGCCTTGATCGAGTCGCCCTCGGTCGCGTCGGTGACGACCGGCGCATAATCCCGGAACAGCTGGTCGGTCTCGTTGACCAGTTGCTCCAGGGTGACGCGGCTCATGGCCACGGCGCCCGAATCCTCGGCATTGAGCAGCACCACCGAGGCCTGGTTGCGCAACTTGCCAAGGTTGATCGCCAGGGAATCGGCAATGGCGATACTGGGCAGCCAGTCCTGCTCCATGCTCAGGGCCTGTCGGCGCAGCTGCTGCATTTCCCACAGCGAAAAGCTGCCCAGCCCGGCAAGCAGCACGGCGGCAAAAGTAAAGGAACACAGCATCCGCGGGCCGGTCTTGAGCGTTCGCAACCAGGAGCGGCGGGACAGACGGCGAAAGGGGGCAAGGATACGAAGCATGGGGGCGTCACTGCATGAAGACGGTCAAGCACAGGAGCCTAGGCAAGCAAGATGTCGGACTGATTACAAAATGCCTTCATCCAGATAAATCTGACGATTGCGGCAAAAGATAACTGGGGCTAAGGTCCGCCCCTCTGTCCGCCAACCTGCCCGCCGCTGTCATGACTACCCCTACCGCCAAGGCTTCGTCCTTCCAGATCCTGCTGCTCGGCATCGCCCAGATCCTCGTCTGGGGTGGCTCCTTTTTCATTCTGGCGGTGCTCGCCGATCCGGTGGTCCGGCAAACCGGCTGGTCCCGGCAGTGGGTCTATGGCGGACTTTCCCTCGGGGTGCTGGTGTCCGGCCTGCTGGCACCGGCGTGCGGCCGCCTGATCGCCCGCCAGGGGGGCCGCACCTTGCTGTCGCTGAGCGGCCTGGGGGTGGCGGCCGGGCTGGTGCTGATGGCCAGCGCCCAGCAGTTGCCGGTGTTTCTGCTCGCCTGGGTGGTGATGGGCATCGGCATGGCCGCGGGTCTGTACGATGCGCTGTTCGCCACCCTGGGCACCTGCTACGGCACCCAGGCCCGTTCGGCCATCAGCGGTATCACCCTGGTATCGGGCTTCTGCACCGCCATCACCTGGCCCGTAGCCGCCTTCCTGGTCAGTCACCTCGGCTGGCGCGGTGCCTGCCTGGCCTATGCGGCCGTCCTGCTGCTGACGATCTGGCCGCTCTATCGCCGCGCCCTGCCCGCACCGGTCCTCGTCACTCAGGCACCCCGGACCGGCCAGGCGGCATCGGCCGTGCCGGTCAACCGGGCGCTGTACACCGTGCTCACGGCACTCTTCACCCTGGGCGCGATGCTGATGACGGCAATTTCCGTTCAACTGATCACCCTCCTGCAGGGGCTCGGCTACAGCCTGGCGAGTGCGGTGGCGCTGAGCACCTGCCTGGGGCCGAGCCAGGTGGCCTCGCGGATCATCGACCTGCTCAACCGCAATGGTCACCCGCTGTGGACGGCCCTGGCCTCGGTGGTCTGCACGGCCGCCGGCCTGCTGCTGGTGACCCTGGGGCCTGGCCTGGTCTGGGTGACGGTCGTGGGTCTGGTGATCTTCGGTGCGGGCAATGGCCTGCGGGCGATCATTCGGGGCGCCCTGCCGCTGGCGCTCTGGAATCCGGCGGAATACGCCACCGTCCTGGGCCGCATGGCGCGCCCGGCGCTACTCGGCCAGGCGGCCACGCCCCTGCTCTGCGGCTATGTGCTGGAACATCACGGCCCCCAGGCGGTGCTGGCCCTGCTCTGCCTGCTGGCGCTGATCAACGTGGCCCTGGTCGCCTGGCTGTTCAGAGCGTTGTTCGGCCGTGCCCCGGCCTAGTCGCAGGCGATTTCCAGAGGGACCAGGCGCAGCTTGATACCGGTGCGGCGCAGGGTAAGGATATCGCCCTCGCGCTGTCCGACCTCGTCGCCCAGGGTACTGCGGAGCGTCTCGCCGAGCAGCCGCGCATAGGTCCGCGGGTCCTCGCCTTGACAGCTCTCGGCGATATGCAGCTCGCCCTGGAGCAACTTGCCGGCCGTGCGCCCGCTGGTGAGATCCACAAGCAGGTAATCCTGGTCGGGCTGATAGTTGAAGGTCATACGAATTCCCCGGCGACTGTAGCCATGGGAACCGATCAGGGCGGGTTGGTTCAGGACGTCGGGTTGCCTTCCTCGTCCAGGCGGTTGCGCAACATGACCAGGGTCTCGCGCAGATCGTCCAGCCCGGCATCGCCCAGCGCGCAGACCTGCCGCACCCGGCTGTTGACGCCGTTGGCCTGGTCACGCAGCGAGCGACCCGCTGGCGTCAGTTCGATCGACAGGTTGCGCTCGTCCTCGGCGCTGCGCCGGCGCGTGACCAGCCCGGCCGCTTCCAGGCGCTTGACCACGGGGGTCAGGGCACCGGAATCCTGCCGCAGTCGATTGGACAGTTCCTTGAGCGTGAGGCCGTCATGCTCCCAGAGCACCAGCATGATCAGGTACTGCGGGAAGGTCAGGCCCATGCTCTCCAGCAGGGGTTTGTAGAGTTGCGTCATCGCCAGCGAAGCCGAATACAGGGAAAAGCACAGTTGCTGGTCAAGGAGCAGTGGATCTTTGGCTGTCATGGGATCTGCCATTACAAAACGTGAAAAGAGTGGAAGGTGCAAGCGCCCCAACGCGAGCCGAAAGGCCGCCTGGCGTGAGTTCGGTTGCCGGAAACATCCGGTAACTGGCACTGGATTCCGATACCACAGGATGCCACAGTGAGCGGCTGGACATAAATAATAAGGGTAATACCTGCATGGCCGTTTCCTCTGCCACGCCAGCCATTCCTGGCGAAACCCCCACCGCCGCCCTGCCCGGCGCCTCGCCGATGGTGGCGGGCATTCTGGCCTCCTGTGCTCTGGCCCACCTGATCAACGACCTGATCCAGTCCGTCCTGCCCTCGATCTATCCCATGCTCAAGGATAGTTATGGTCTGACGTTTACCCAGATCGGTCTGATCACCCTGGCCTTCCAGATCACCGCCTCGCTGCTGCAACCCTGGATCGGCTTCCATACCGACCGCCATCCTAAACCCTATCTGCTGCCCGCCGGCATGGTCTGTACCCTGATTGGTGTACTGCTGCTCGCCTTTGTCGGCAGCTTTCCCGCGATCCTGGCCGCCTCGGCGCTGATCGGCGTCGGCTCCTCGACCTTCCATCCGGAAACCTCGCGGGTAGCGCGCCTGGCGTCGGGCGGTCGCTTCGGCCTGGCGCAATCCACCTTCCAGGTCGGCGGCAACGCCGGCACCGCCATCGGCCCCCTGCTGGCCGCCGCCATCGTCATTCCCTATGGCCAGACGCATGTCGCCTGGTTCGCGCTCTTCGCGCTGTTCGCCATCGGCGTGCAGTACGGACTGTCGCGCTGGTATCGCAATCACCTGCGCAGCGCCAAGGGGCGCAAGGCCGCCGCGGTCAGCCATGGCCTGTCGCGCGGTCGGGTGACCTTCGCGCTGATCGTGCTGGCGCTGCTGGTGTTCTCCAAGTACATCTACATGGCCAGCATCACCAGCTATTTCACCTTCTATCTCATCGAGCGCTTCGGCCTCTCGGTCGCCAGCTCCCAACTGCACCTCTTCCTCTTCCTGGGTGCGGTCGCGGCCGGCACCTTCTTCGGCGGCCCCATCGGCGATCGCATCGGCCGCAAGGCGGTCATCTGGTTCTCGATTCTGGGCGCGGCGCCCTTCACCCTCGCCCTGCCCTACGTCGACCTGTTCTGGACCAGCGTGCTCAGCGTCATCATCGGCTTCATCCTGGCCTCGGCCTTTTCGGCGATCGTGGTGTACGCCCAGGAACTGGTCCCGGGCAACGTGGGCATGATCGCCGGCATCTTCTTCGGCCTGATGTTCGGCGTTAGTGCCATCGCCGCCGCGGGCCTGGGCAACCTCGCGGACCACCACGGCATCGAATACGTCTACCAGCTGTGCTCCTACATGCCGCTGCTCGGGATCCTCACCCTCCTGCTGCCCTCCACCCGCCGCAAGGCGGCCTGAGGTGCAGGCCACGGGAGCGCAAGGCTCCCGTGGCGAAGCGCTGCGCCACCCGCTACGCTGGCCGCCCCTGAGCCTTTCGCCGAGTCGCGATGAAGAGTCCCCTGCACTACCTGGTCCGTTATCCTTCCGCCAACCTGCTGTTCATCCAGCTCCTCGGCCTGCTGCTCTACCCGCTGGTGGAACAGGAAGAGCATGGCCGCGCCATCATCGGCGCCTTCGGCATCATCGTCCTGGCCACCGCCCTGCGCATGGTGCGACGCAGTCCGACCATCCAGTGGCTGGGGTTCATCCTCGCCGGCTGCATCCTGGTGCTCACGGTGCTGGTGGAATGGCACGGCAATCCCCACCTGGTGGTATCCCTGGCCATTCTTGACTCGGTCTTCTACTTCTATGCGGCAGGCAGTCTCATCGCCTACATGATGGAAGACCAGCGCGCGACCACCGATGAACTCTTTGCCGTGGGTGCGACCTTCACCCTGCTGGCATGGGCCTTCGCCCACGCCTACTCGGCCTGTCAGATCCTGCAGCCCAACAGCTTCACCGCGGCCAACGACCCCTTGGCTGCGCGGACCTGGACCGAGCTGCTCTATGTCAGCTTCGCCATCCTCTCCGGCGTCGGCTTGAGCGATATCTATCCGATCAAGCCGATGGCGCGCTCGCTGGTGATGCTCGGCCAATTCTCCGGCGTCATGTACATCGCCCTGGTGGTGACGCGGCTGGTCACCCTGACGGTGCGCAGCCGCTAGCCGAATCGCGCGAGGCTGAAGCTGTCGAGATCGATGTCGCTGCGCCCGGTGGTCACCCGCTGGGCGAGCGCCTCGCCCAGCGCCGCCGAATGCTTGAAACCATGCCCCGAGCAGGCGCTGACCACGGTCACGCCCGGCAGCGCCGGATGTTCGTCGACGATGAATCCGAAGTCGGGTGTCACGGTGTAGGCGCAGACCGCGCTGCGCACCGCCCGGTCTGCAAGACCGCCAACCCACCTCCCGACTTGATTACCGAACAACTTGCTTGATTCTTCCGGGTAAATCGACCGATCAATGCCTAAAGGGGTGGTATTATTCTGGTACTGCTCCGTGGCGACCTTGACGGCGTTTTCGCCTGGCAAGGGGGGAAAGCCGTAGAAGAGATCGCTGTCGCCACTGCCATGGGCGAGGATGAAGCTGGGTGAATCCGCCGGAAACAGTCCCGGCCTGGCGACTTCGAACCAGTGCAGCGTCTGCCGACAGACGCGCAGCAGCCGGTCGAAAGGTGCGCCCAGCAATTCAGCGCTCCACATGCCGGCGGCGACGATGACCCGCTTCGCCCGCCAGTGGCCTTGCGCCGAATGCAGCAATACGCCCTGCTCGTCCGCTTCCAGGCGCTCGATGACGGTATCGGTATGGACCTGGGCGCCCCGCTCGCGCGCCCCGTCCAGTTGCGCCTGGATACAGGCTTCCGGATAGAGATAACCGCCGCCTGGTTCGAAATAGCCCAGGGCATCGTCTGCCACGCAAAATTGCGGGAAGCGCTGGCGAATGGCGGCGCCGTCCCAGGCTTCATGAGGGATCCCGTACTGGCGTGCCAGCTCCAGGGTGGCCCGGGTGAAGTCCGGGCGGCCATGATGGGAGGTCGCCGTCGCGGTGGCGGTCATGATCAGCACCCCGCATTGCTCGAACAGCCGGACGCCCCGCTCCGCCTCCAGCTCGCGCCAGAGGTGCTGCGAACGGATCGCCAGCGGTACATAGGCCGCGCCCTCGCCTACGGCCTGGCGGGTGATGCGGGTGGCGCCGTGGCTGGAGCCCAGGTCGTGGGGCGGCGCATAGCGATCGATGCCCGCGACCCGGACCCCACGCTTCGCCAGCTGGTAGAGCGTGGCCGCCCCCATGGCGCCCAGGCCCAGGACAATGACGTCATGAGTCGCGCTGGTCATCTTACCCCCTGCTCTTTTTCGCTTATCGAGCGCGAACGCTAGCAGGGTGAGCTGTCCAGGACCAAGGGCGGAGTCAGCAATGGGCGGTCATCGTCTCCATCAAGTGTTCGCGCGAAAGGAGTCGAACGGTAGAAGTTCACCCCGCACAGGGTGGTATTGAGTGATGAACGATGCAGGGCCGGGTAGCGACGAGGACGGTTCCGGCCAATCGTGCTATGCGTGGTGCGGCCTCAACCACCAGGTGAAGAGTCCGGTTGCCGGACTCTTCACCTGTTCACCCCCCTACCTCAGGTCATGCCCAGCCAGTTCGGCAAGGCCAGGGACAGATAAGGCACATAGGTCACCAGGATGAGGAAGGCCAGCATCACCAGCAGCCAGGGGGAAACGGCTCTGATGGTCGTGGTGAGCGGCATGCCGGTCACCGCTGAGGTGACGAACAGATTGAGGCCCGTCGGCGGCGTGATCAGCCCGATCTCCATGTTGACCACCATGATGATCCCCAGATGGATCGGATCGATCCCGAGCTGCACGGCGATCGGGAACAGGATGGGAGCCAGGATCAGGATGATCGCCGACGGCTCCATGAAGGTGCCCGCGATCAGCAGCACGATGTTCACCACGATCAGGAATTCCATCGGCGAGAAGCCCTGGTCCACCACCCAGCGGGTGATCGACTGGGGAATCTGCTCGGTGGTCAGGACATGGGCGAAGAGCATGGCGTTGGCGATGATGAACATCAGCACCACGGACAGCTTGGCCGCGTCGATCAGCACCCGATGGCACTGCCGCAGCTGCATGTCCTTGTGCACGAAGACCGCGACGATGGCGGCGTAGATCGCCGAGACCGCCGCCGCTTCCGTGGGCGTGAACATGCCGGAATAGATGCCGCCAAGGATGATCACGATCAGCATCAAGCCCCAGATGGCGCGCCGTCCGGTCCGCAGCACCTCCTTGAAGGAAGCTCGCGGTAGCGCCGGAATGTTCTTGATGCGGGCGATGATGTAGATGGTCACCATCAGCACCAGGCCCAGCAGCAACCCCGGCACCACCCCCGCCATGAACAGCTTGCCCACCGAGGATTCGGTGGCCGTCGCATAGACCACCATGACGATGGAGGGCGGGATGAGGATCCCCAGGGTGCCGGCATTGCAGACGATGCCGGCGGCGAATTCGCGCTTGTAGCCCGAACGGACCATGCCGGCGATGACGATGGAGCCCACCGCGGCCACGGTGGCTGGCGACGATCCGCAGAGGGCGGCGAACAGCATGCAGGCCAGGATCGCGGCGATGGCCAAGCCGCCCCGGATATGGCCGACGCAGGCGTTGGCGAACTCGATCAGCCGATGGGCCACCCCGCCCGTGGTCATGAAGGCTCCGGCCAGGAGAAAGAACGGGATCGCCATCAGGGTGTAGTGCTCGCTGGTCTCGAACAACTTGATGGCCAACGAGCGCACCGAGTCGTTGCTGAACAGCAGGATGGTGAGGGCACCGGAAAGCCCCAGGGAAACGGCCACCGGAATGCCGATGAACATGAGGGCGAACAGCGCCAGGAACAAGAAGGTAATGGTCATGGCTGGCGCTCCGTGCCGTGCTGGCCGTCGACGAGTCGGAGGGCATCCTCGGCTTCGCTATGGCCCCCGAAGCCGCTCTGCTCGTTGCGCAGAATGCGCAGGAACACCTCGACGAAGCGGATGAGCATCAGGGCGAAGCCGATCGGCACGATCATGACGATATGCCACTGACGCAGACCGAAGCGGTCGAGGTCCTCGGCGCCGATGTTGGCGTTCATTAGCGCCGCCACCCATTGTTGGCTGGAATAGGTCATCAGTCCGCAATAGAAGATACAGATGCCGACCGCCAGCAAGGCCACCGCCTTGCGCAAGGCGGGTGGAAAGGTCTTGACCAACAGATCGACCCCCAGGTGAGCGCCGATGCGCACGCCCCAGGCCAGACCGATAAAGATCAGCCAGCCGAACACCGCCTTGGTCAGGGCGATGCTCCAGGTCATTTCCTGGGAGACGAAGAGCAGGCCGTCCCCCATGGCCAACAGGGGTTCTTCCAGGAAGGCGCTGCGATCGGCCAGATAATAGAAAACGGCGTATACGTTGTTGACCACCACGTAGACGAAGGTGATCAGGGTCATGACCGCCAGCAGGAAGGCGACGAGCGCTTCCTCCAGCCGGCACCAGAGACGGGTCACGGCAGACATACGAACCTCCAACAGGCACTGACAGGGGGCGAAAGAAGGACGCGCTCGCGGGTCTTCAGCTGGCCTTGTTGGCGTTGACGGCTGCCTCGATCACCTCGCTGCCGATCTCTCCTTCGAACTTCTTCCAGACCGGCTGCATGGCCTTGCGCCACTCCTCGCGTTGCGCGGGAGTCAGTTCGATGATCTCGCTGGTGCCGGCTTTGGCGATGGCACCGCGAGCCTCGTCATTGAGTGCCTTGGCCTGACGGTTCACCTCCAGGGTGACCTCGTCCATCACCTTGTTGAGCTCGGTGCGCACGTCCTCGGGCAAGCCCTGCCAGAACGTGGTGTTGGTGATCACCATGTAGTCGATCAGGCCGTGGTTGGACTCGGTGAAATAGGGCTGGACCTCATGGATCTTCTGGCTGAAGTAGTTGGACCAGGTGTTTTCCGTGCCATTGACGACCCCGGTCTGCAGGCCCTGGTACACCTCGGCGAAACTCATCTTGCGCGGCGCGGCGCGCAAGGCCTTGAACTGCTCGTCGAGGACGGCGGAGGCCTGGACCCGGAACTTCAGACCGCGGGCATCCCTGGGTTCGCGCAGCGGCTTGTTGGCCGAGAGGACCTTGAGGCCGTTGTGCCAATAGGCCAGACCGGTGATGCCCTTGCCCTCCATGCTGGTCAGCAGCGCCTTGCCCTGGGGCCCGGCCTGGAAGCGGTCGACCGCGGCCATGTCATCGAACAGGAAGGGCAGATCGAAGACCTGCACCGCCTTGGCGTAATGCTCGAATTTGGCCAGCGAGGGGGCGAGCATCTGGACGTCGCCCAGCAGCAGGGCCTCCATCTCCTTGCCGTCGCCGAACAGCGAGGAGTTGGGGTACACCTCCACCTTCACCCGGCCGGGCAGGCGCTCTTCCGCCAGCTTCTTGAACAGCACGGCGCCCTGCCCCTTGGGCGTGTGCTCGGCGACCACATGGGCGAACTTGATGGTGATGGGCGCTTCATCCGCCGCGTACAGCGAACCGGCGAAGGAAAACACGGCGGCACAGAACAGCGTCTTGAACGGAAACGTGGGCATGGCGACACCTCATCTTGTTTTTGTAATCAGGTCGGGGTTATTAAACGCGCCCCCTCCGCGGGGCGGAATTCAGCATTGCCCAACAGGGCCTTCAGCTCCGCCTAACACGGGAGCCGCCTTTTCCAGGCGTCCGAGCAGACGGCGCGCGCGCCCTATCACGGGCGCATCGATCATCTTTCCGTCGACGACGAAGACCCCCTGCTCATCCTGACTCGCTGCGATCACCCGCTGCGCCCAGTCGATTTCCGTGGCCGTCGGCGCCAGGGTGCCATGCACCACGGCGACCTGGCGGGGATGAATGCACAACAGCCCGGCGAAACCCTGGTCGCGGGCGCTGGCGGTGGCCGCCGCCAGCCCGGTCAGGTCATCGATGGCCGGAAAGACGCTGTCCAGGGGTGCGGGCAGTCCAGCCAGTCGGCCTTCCAGCAGGAGTCGAAAGCGTGCCTGGTCCAGCAGCCGTTCCGCTGCCGCGGTACCGCTTTCCAAGCCGAGATCCAGGCCCAGATCCAGACCGCCGAGCACCAGGCGCTCCACCCCGGCAGCCCCGGCGATCTCCTTGAGTCGATCCAGACCCCGGGCGCTCTCGATGATCGGCCAGACGGGCTTGCCCGTCTCGGCATGGACGCGGTCGACCTGGGCGGCGCTTTCCGCCTTGGGCAGGACGATTCCGCGCACCTGCCCGAGGCGTTGGCACAGCGCCAGGTCGTCGCCATGCGCCGGGTGGGCGGCGGCATTGATGCGGATCCAGACCCGGAAGTCAGGCGCGGCGAGCAGTGCCTGTTCGAGGGCGTCACGTGCAGCTGTCTTGGCGGCTTCGGCGACCGCATCCTCCAAGTCCACGATCACCACATCGGCACCACTCGCCAGGGCCTTGCCGATTCGCTCCGGGCGCGTCGCCGGGACGAACAGGGCGGAGCGAGGATCGGCGGGAAGCGTGTCGGCGCCGGGGATCATGGTGCACCTCGCTGGGGCGCCGCGGCCAGGGCTACGGGGTCGTAGCCCAGCTCCTGCAATACCGCTGCGGTGTGTTCGCCCAGCGCGGGAATCGGATCCATCCGCGGCTCGAAGGCACTGTTGCTCGCCGGCGGCAACAGGGCGGGCAAGGGACCGGCCGGGCTGCCCACCTCACGCCAGCGATCGCGCTCGCGCAGCTGGGGATGCGCCCAGACCGCCGCCATGTCATTCACCTGGGCATTGGCGATCTGCGCCCGCTCCAGACGGGCGATGACCTCTGCGGTCTCGAGCTGGGCGAACGCCTCGACGATCAGGTCGCGCAGCGCGCCGCGATTCGCCGAGCGTTTGAAGTTGGCGGAAAATCGCGGATCCGTG
The DNA here is from genome assembly GCF_026544185.1 of Pseudomonas sp. GM_Psu_1. Taxonomy (NCBI): domain Bacteria; kingdom Pseudomonadati; phylum Pseudomonadota; class Gammaproteobacteria; order Pseudomonadales; family Pseudomonadaceae; genus Pseudomonas; species Pseudomonas sp. GM_Psu_1. The sequence continues at coordinate 70,900 of NZ_JALNUX010000005.1, read as the reverse complement.
GCCAGCTCCGGTTGCAACAGCACCTGCTCGCAGAAGAGCTGCCACTCCCGCTCGTTCTGCAGACCCAGCATCACCGTGCCGCCATTGCCTGCGGGAAAGGGCCCGTAGGGATAGATGGTGGAATGGGCGGCGCCGGCGCGCGCGGGCGGCGGCATGCCGGCATAGGCGTAATACAGCGGATAGCCCATCCACTCCACCAGGCTCTCCAGCATGCTGACCTCGACGCGACTGCCCTCCCCCGTCCGCTCCCGCAACAGCAGCGCCGACAGGATGCCACTGTAGGCATACATGCCGGCCGCGATGTCGGCGATGGAGCAGCCAGCCTTGGCCAGCTGGTCATCGTCAGGTCCCCCCGTCACCGAGAGAAAACCTGCCTCGCTCTGAATCAGCAGGTCGTAGGCTTTCTTGCGTTCATAGCTGCCACCGCCGCCATAGCCGGACACGTCGCAGACGATCAGCCGAGGAAAGCGCGCGTGCAGGACGTCGAAATCCAGCCCCAGCCGACTGGCCGCGCCCGGCGCCAGGTTCTGCAAGAGGACGTCCGCCTTGGCGAGCAGCCCATCCAGCACGGCGAGGGCGGCGTCCTGTTTGAGATCCAGGGCCACGCTCTCCTTGGAGCGATTGGTCCAGACGAAGTGGGAGGCGAGCCCGGCGACACGCTCGTCGTAGCCGCGGGCGAAATCGCCACTGCCCGGCCGCTCGATCTTGATGACGCGGGCGCCCAGGTCGGCCAGTTGCCGGGAGCAGAACGGGGCCGCGATCGCATGTTCGAGACTCACGACCGTGATGCCATCCAGAGGACGAGGTTTTTCGACAGCCATCTTGGTTCACTCCAGGTCAGGTGAAGCAGTAGAGATCCACGCACTCGTGCAGCCGCCAGGCCCGGGCGATCAGGGCCTCGGCATCGGCGGGCGTGCGCTTGCCGGCGAAGGCGACCAGCCGGCGGAATTTGTCTTCCAGTTCAGCCCTGTCGAGGGTATTGCCGGGATCGCCCTTGGGCTCGTCGATCCGTCCCTGCAGAACAGCGCCCTGGCGGGTCGTCACCTCGACCCTGCCCAGCCAACGCTGGGGATAGGCGGCGTCGACCTCGGGGTCCAGCCGCATGCCGACGCGTGCGCGGAAGGCCGCGACCGCGGGATCGTTCAGCGCGGCAGTCGCGAAATTACCCAGTTGCGCCTGGCCGTGGACGGCGATCAACCCCAGTACCGTGCCCATGGAAAACTTCGCCTGGTGCACGGTACGTGGCACCTCGACGCGACCGAGCACGTCCAGGGCGCCCTGGTGGACCCGCGCGGTCACCTGGGCGATGTCTTCGGGCACCAGGCGTTCGCGCTGCATCAGGTCCAACAGGGCATCGGCCGCAGGGTGGGTATGGCGGCAGGACGCATGGAACTTGAAGGAGGTTTCCAGCAAGGCCCAGCGCTGCCCCAGGCGATCGCTCAGCCGGCGGGCGTCGGCGTCAGTGGAGAGACCGGCGGCCAGGCCCTGCTCGCCCTCCAGGATGTTGCGCGCACCGGTCAACCCCTGCGCTGTGAGATAGGCCGCCAGCAGCCCATCCGCCGCCGCCTTGGCGGTATGCAGCTGCTTGGAATCCGCCGCGTCGCGCAGGAACTCCCAGAGCCCTGCCGCCTGGGTGCCCGCGTTGCCGAGCACCTGGATGAACTGCTCCCGGTCGAAGTCCAGCAGCTTGCCCACCGCCACCGCCGCGGCCAGGGTGCCCACGGTGGCCGTGGTATGGAAGATCCGATAGTGCGAGCGCCCGAGGAATTCTCCGATGCGGATACCCGCCTCATAGCCGGCAACCGCCGCGAGGATCAGCTCCTGTCCGCTCTTTCCCAGGTCCTGGGCCGCGGCCAGTGCGGCGGAAAAGACCACCGTGGCCGGATGCAGCACCGAGCTGTTGTGCAGATCATCCTGCTCCACCAGATGAGAGGCGGCGCCATTGACCAGCGCGGCGAAGTAGGCTGAGGTGCCGTAGGGCGCGACCAGTACCCGGGCACGCCCCTCGGGGGGGCCCATGCTCTGGGCATAGGCATGGAACAGCGGTATGGGATGGCTGCCATCACTGGCCAGCGCGGAGCCCAGCCAGTCGAGAAACAGCTCTTCGGTCCGCGTCACGACGCTGGCCGGCAGATCCGCATAGGCCAGCTCGCCGAGAAAGGCCGCCAGACGTTCGGTATGGGTCATGGCGGTCGCCCTAGAAGGAGCGTGGCAGTTCGAGCAGGTGCTCGGCCACGTAGGAAAGAATGAGGTTGGTGGAGATCGGGGCGACCTGGTACAGGCGCGTCTCGCGAAACTTGCGCTCGACGTCGTACTCGGTGGCGAAGCCGAAGCCTCCGTGCGTCTGCAGACAGGCGTTGGCCGCCTCCCAGCTGGCCTTGGCCGCCAGGTACTTGGCCATGTTGGCCGCCGCGCCGGCGTTTTCGCCGCGGTCGTACAGGTCGCAGGCGTGCCAGCGCATCAGATCCGCGGCTTCGATTTCGATATGGGCCTCGGCGATGGGAAACTGCACGCCCTGGTTCTGCCCGATGGGGCGACCGAACACCACCCGGTCGCGGGCATAGTGACGGGCCTTGTCGACGAACCACCGGCCATCGCCGATGCATTCCGCGGCGATCAGGGTGCGTTCGGCATTGAGACCGTCGAGGATGTAGCGAAACCCCTTGCCCTCCTCCCCGATGAGGTTGCTGGCGGGAATTTCCAGCTCGTCGAAGAACAGCTCGTTGGTTTCGTGATTGACCATGTTGGGGATGGGCCGAACGGTCAGCCCCTTGCCGATGGCCTCGCGCAGATCCACCAGAAAGATCGACATCCCCTCGGACTTGCGCTGGACGGCTTCCAGCGGCGTGGTCCGCGCCAGCAGGATCATCAGATCGGAATGCTGCACCCGGGAGATCCACACCTTCTGCCCATTGATCACATAGCGATCGCCCCTGCGCACCGCCGTGGTCTTGATCTTGGTGGTATCGGTGCCGGTGGTGGGCTCGGTGACGCCCATGGACTGGAGGCGCAGCTCGCCGCTGGCCAGCCGTGGCAGATAGGCGCTCTTCTGCTCGTCGCTGCCGTTTCGCAGCAGGGTGAACATGTTGTACATCTGCCCATGGATGGTGCCGGAATTGCCGCCGCAGCGATTCACCTCCTCCAGGATGATGGACGCCTCGGCCAGGCCCAGCCCCGAGCCGCCATAGGCTTCCGGAATCATGGCGGACAGCCAGCCCGCCTCGGTCATCGCCTGGACGAAGTCCTGGGGAAAGCCCTTCTGCTCATCGATCCTGCGCCAGTACTCGGCCGGGAAGCCGGCGCAGAGGCCACGGACGCCGTCGCGAATGGCAGAGAATTCTTCTTGTCGTTCGTCCAGCATGGGAGTTTCTCTCTTGTCGTTATAGGGGCACCGCTGTCACTCGAATCGCAGCCGAGCCACCTGGGCTGCACCGTCGCCATTTCCGGCCCACAGCTCCGCCTCGCCGGGCGCGATGACCTGACCACTGAGCGTGAAGGGAGCGGGCGCGATCAGCGGACGAACGCCGCGATAGCTGAACTGCCGTATCCGCGCGGTGGGATGAGCGCGACGGAAGCTGCGCAGCGACAGGGTCGCGATGAGCGGGCCATGGACGACCAGACCGGCATAGCCCTCCTGCTGGGTCGCGTAGGGCCAGTCGTAGTGGATGCGATGACCGTTGAAGGTCACCGCCGAATAGCGGAAGAGCAACGTCGGCTCGGGTACCACCGACTCCGCCCAGCTGCCGAGCGCGATGGCTTCGCCGCTGCCGGCCTTGGGCGCACCGGGCTCGCGATAGACCAGGTCCTGCTCTTCGCGCAGCACCAGTTCGTCCTGTTGGAAATAACGGTGCTCCACGGTCACGAACAGCAGGCTGCCGCTACGGCCCGTCTTCTCCTCGACGCGCAGCAGCGTCGAGACGCAGCGCGCCCGCTCGCCAACGTGCAGCTCGCCGAGAAAGTCCAGGCGCCCGCCTGCCCACATGCGATTACGCCCTTCCGCCGGCGGCAGGAAGGTACCGCGCGCCGCATGCCCATCGGGCCCGAGCTGGGCCCCTGCCACCGGGTTGTCGAAGAAGGCCCAGTGCCAGAGCGGCGGCAGCGCCTCGCCCGCCGCCAATGGCGGTTCATCGAAGGTGTGGGCGATGCGCGCTACCTGGCGTTGCCCCAGAAAATCCTCTGTTTCGAGGGTTCGTCCCACCCAGGCAGTGGCTGACGTCGCGTTCATGCTTGACTCCCATCGATAGGCTCATCGCCAGCTTGCGGGGAGTTGTTTCGTTCTGTGAATTTACATTTGCGTAATCCGGCATTCGGCTAGGCTGAACGCCAAAAAACGCACGGAGCACGCGAGCATGCATTTCGACCTGGCTGACCTGCGTCTTTTCATCCATATCGCCGAGTCGCCCAGCCTGACCCAGGGCGCACGCCGCGCGGCCCTGTCGCCGGCCGCCGCCAGCGCGCGAGTGAAGGCCCTCGAAAGCCAGTTCGGCATTCGCCTGCTCTACCGTGACAGTCGCGGCGTCGAGCTCACGCCAGCGGGCCAGCGCCTGCTGCAGCATGCCCGTCTCATCATGCGCCAGGTCGACTTTCTCAAAGGCGAATTCACCGAGTACCGCAGTGATGCCACCGGCCATATCCGCATCTTCGCCAACACGACCGCGGTCACCGAGTTCCTCCCCGGATTGCTCGCCGTCTATCTCGCGGATCGCCCGGGCGTGACGGTGGATCTGCAGGAGCGCCTCAATCGTGACATCGTCAGGGGGGTGATCGACGGGGCAGCGGATCTGGGCATCACCGCCGGACTGATCGAAGCGAGCAATCTGCAGATCCTGCCCTACAGCATGGATCGCCTGACGCTGGTCGTGCCCACCGGGCATCCCCTGGCCAGCCAGCCCCAGGTCACCTTGCGGGAGACCCTGGACTACCAGCACATCTGTCTGCGCGAGGGCACCAGCCTGCTGAATTTCCTGCGGGATCAGGTGGAACGTCTCGGTGCCACCCTGAATCTGCGTATCCAGCTCTCCAGTTTCGAGGCCGTGTGCCGCATGGTCGAAGCCAAGGTGGGCATCGGCATCCTGCCCGAATCCGCCGCCCGGCATCATGGCCGAAGCATGGCGATCCGGACGGTGAGGATCGAGGAACCCTGGGCGGTTCGCGAGCGAAACATTCTGGTCAGGGATCTTGAGGCACTACCGGAAAGCGTCCGCGCCCTGGTCAGGCTCCTGCAGGATTCCGCGGGGAGTTCCGACGCCCCAGGACATCTGTAAGCGCGCTCCTTCCCCAGGCGCCCACAGGCTTCCCAGGCAGCGGCTGGTGCCCGAAACTGGCGGCCCTGCTCCATCGGCCCTTCTGAACGGCCCGGCATCGCAACGATCTGGCTTGGTCTCGCCTTGATTATCCAGGCAGGGAGAATCAATCCCAAAGCGATCCAAAACAAAGGGGTGGTATTATCTAGCGGCAGGCAGATATCAGTGAAGGCTGACCGGCCGGGAGATGGCTGGGAGGCCTTGCGTCAGCGCCGGGATGCCTGGGTGCATCCACGGCTCGCCAGGCGAAACGTCGACCCAGCTCGCGATAGCCGGAAAACACGAAGCCTCCGCTGCGCGCCTGATAGGCACTGCGCCTGGCGCGGTAGACCCGCGGAATCAGATACCAGGGCAAGCCCGGCAGATCGTGGTGGACCAGGTGCAGGGTATTGTTGAGAAACAGCCAGCGCAGCGCCCCGCCGCTCTCGTTGAGCACGCACCTTTGCGCCGGATCCAGCGCCGGGCGGTGTTCGTAGAAGGATCTGATCAGCGCCAGGGCCAGCGCCGGCCAGGCCACTCCCAGCACATAGATCGCCAGGGGCATGCCAGACAGCCCGTGGATCGCCAGGAGCAGCCCTGCGCAGAGTGTCAGGTGGATCAGCCAGACACCCTGCACGCCCCGCTCGCCACGCCGGCAGCGGCGCACTTCGAACTCCAGCATGCCGTGCAGCGACAGCACCGGTCCCACCAGGACACGCCCGAGCAAGGTCTTGTCCAGCCAGAGCAACGCGCGTCCGGCCTGCCCTCTTCGCTCCCAGACCTCGCCACCCACATAGCGGCTCTCGGGATCGAGGTCCGGGTCGGTGAGGTTCTCGCGCCGATGGTGCGCCAGATGGCTGTCCCTATAGAGCGGAAAGGGAAACCAGAGGCCGAGGGGTGGATAGGCCAGCAGGGCATTAACCCGGGGCCAGCGCGTGGGATGACCGTGGATCAACTCGTGCTGCAGCGACTGGTGCAGCACGACGACCAGAATCAGCGGTGGCAGGGTCCAGTAGCCAAGCAGCGGCCAGGCCAGGACGAGCAGGAGCCAGCTTGCGTAGACCCCTGCGACCAGCCCCCAGGTAGGCCATTCGCTGCGGGCGGTGAACGTATGCAGGAGCAATTTGACCAGGCGGCGATGCCGCGTATCGAGATAGACAATCACCACAGGGCCCTGATAGCCAGAAATCAAAGCCGACCTTAGAAAAAGAGCATCCCGAAGTGAAATATCGTTAAGGCATTACTTCATGAACAAGTGGTTGTCCGCTGACTTCAGCCATGCAATGGCTCGATATTCAACGTCTCGCCGCGATAATTCCGCAGCCCATCTAACGATCATTCAAGCGACCAATAAAATCATAAGCTTATAAAAAATTATCCACACCAAGACCCAACTGTTGCGGGAACAACACTTCTGGCAAGGAATATTTCGACACATATCCTTAGCACTTTTGACAACTGGTCAATGGCTCGAAGTGCCTTCTAGACTTGAGCCAACTCTGCACTTGTCAAAGTCCGCCATGTTTTTATCCAACAAGATGCTCCGTACGGGTGAACCTGCACCCACTTCCCCGATAAGGACTCATGCAAGGCCGGCGGGCAGGCAGCAAGACGAATGGGCTCCGTCCACCCGATACCGTCCCGCAGCGCCGGTAGCGGTCCTGAAAACCTTGGGCCGCCGTCTGCTGGCGGCCATCGCCCTGATCGGCCGCACCCGCGCCGCCCAGGCTGAGATGGCCCGTCTCGGTCTCGCCCGTACCGAATCTCTCCCGACAGCATTAGAAGGATCTCCATTCCCATGAGCATCATTTCCGCAGGCTGGGGCGCCGGCCCTTCCGCGCGCCATGCCGACCTCTCCGCGCGCTTTCAGCCGCTGTTCCAGCGCGTCCGCGCGGGCGCCATCCAACGCGAGGTGCAGCGGCGGCTGCCGGTCGAAGAGCTGGACTGGCTGAAGGCGGCGGGCTTCACCGCCCTGCGGCTGCCGGTCGAGCACGGCGGCGCAGGCGTCACCCTGCCGGAACTGTTCGCCCTGCTCATCGAACTGGGCGAGGCGGATTCCAATCTGGTCCAAGCCCTGCGCGGCCACATGGGCTTTGTCGAGGGCCTGCTCAACAGCGACGACCCGGCGCGCCGCAGCCGCTGGTTCGCGCGCATCGCTGCCGGCGAGACAATAGGTCCGGCGTCCAGCGAAGTCGGCGATGCCCGGCGCGCCGAGTTCAGCACCCGCGTACGCCGCGAGGGCGACGCCCTGCTGCTCTCCGGCACCAAGTTCTATACCACCGGTTCGCTCTATGCCGACTGGATCGACGTGGGCGCCACCGACGAGGCCGGCAATCGCGTCATGGTCACCGTCCGCCGCGATGCCCCCGGCGTCGAGGTGGTGGATGACTGGAATGGCTTCGGCCAGACCCTGACCGCCAGCGGCACGGCGACCTTCACCAATGTGCGCGTAGAGCCTGCGGACGTGGTGGCGGTGGGCGAGCGCTTCCGCTATTCACCCGGCTTCTTCCAGGTCTTTCACCTCGCCAATCTGGCGGGCCTGGGACGGGCCATGAGCAGCGAGGTAGCGGCCGCGGTCGCCGCTCGCACCCGCACCTTCACCATCGGCAACGCCGACCGTGTCAGCCAGGATCCCCAGGTGCTGGCCGTGGTAGGCCAGGTACGCAGCGCGGCCTACTGCGCCGGGGTGATCGCCTTGAAGAACGCCGAGGCCTTGCAGCGGGTGCATGACCTCAGGCAGACGGACGACCAGGCCGCCGAGGATCGCGCGGTGGCGCTGGCCGAACTGGAGGTCTGCCAATCGCTCAATGTGGTGACGGACCTGATCATCGAGGCCTCCGGACGCCTGTTCGACGCCCTGGGCGCCTCGGCCACGCTGAGACCCCAGGGGCTGGATCGCTTCTGGCGCAATGCCCGCACCCTCGCCTCCCACAATCCGCGCATCTACAAGGATCGAATCGTCGGCGACTTCGCGGTCAACGGCACCCCGCCGCCGCCGCAGTGGAAGATCGGCGTCGCCTAGGCCGCCGAACCGGCCGCAAACCCCGACGAGAGCCGCCCTGCCCGGCTGGCCGCCGCCCCCGGCGATGCTTTAAGCTCGCCGGCCTTACCCCCTGGAGCGGTGTCATGGAAAGGTCTCGCAGCAATCGTCAGGCCATGTGGAAGGCCATCAAGGATCCGCGCTTCATCCCGGTCGCGGTGGCGGCCATGTGCATCGTGCTGTTCTTCGTATTCGGGCTGATCGACGTCCTGGGCAACTGATCTTCCGCCGGGACGCCGGCCTATCCCTGCTGCGGACAGGCCATCATCCCTGCTCGCCCGGCCCGCGGGGACGGTCACCCAGGATGGTCGCCCGGTGCATCACGCGCCGCTGCGGACGATAGTCGTCACAGGCGTAGTGCTGGGTGATGCGGTTGTCCCAGAAGGCCAGATCGCCCGCCTGCCACTGCCAGCGCACCTGGAATTCCGGTCGGGCGGCATGGGCGAACAGCAATTGCAGCAGCGCCTCGCTCTCGGCTTCTGCCAGCTCGACGATCCGGGTGGTGAAGCCGGCGCTGACGAACAGCCCCTTGACCCCGGTTTCCGGGTGCACCCTCACCACCGGATGACGCACCGGCGGGTTGGCCGCGCGTGCCGCATTGAAACGCTGCAAGCCTTCCGGCGTCTGGCCGAAGCGCTCCAGCGGAAAGGATTTGCTCAGGTCGTGCCAGGCACTGAGACCGTCGAGCAGCCCGCGAAGGGGGGCGGACAGCGCCGCATAGGCCGCGGAGTTGCTCGCCCAGAGGGTATCGCCGCCATAGGCAGGCACCTGGCGCGCGCTGAGCAGCGACCCCAGCGGCGGCGTCTGGATGAAGGTCACATCCGTATGCCAGAGCGCGTTGTCCCTCAGGTCGTTCAAGTCGGTATCCAGCACCAGGATTTCCGGCTGCTCGGGATGCTTGGGATAGATCGGGTGGATGTGCAGATCGCCAAAATGGGCCGCCACGTCCCGTTGCTGGCGTGGCGTCAGCAACTGGTCACGCAGAAACAGCACCTGGTGTTCCAGCAGCCCCTGGTGGAGTGCCGCGTGGCTGGCGGCGTCCAGGGGCTCGCGCAGATCCAGGCCATGGGCGCGTGCCCCGAGGGCGGGGCTCAGACGTTCGAAGGTAAGGGGCATGGACGTCTCCCTACTGCCAGCCGGCATAGCGCCGCTGCAGGGCGCGCAGGCCCAGTTCAATGGACAGGGCGATGCTGGCGATCAGCAGGATGCCCACCACCACCACGTCGGTGGCCATGAATTGGGCGGCCGATTGCACCATGAAGCCCAGGCCCCGATTGGCCGCGATCAACTCAGCGGCCACCAGGGTCGACCAGCCCACCCCCAGGGCGATCCGCAGGCCGGTGAGGATATCGGGCAAGGCACTGGGAAGGATGACGTGCCGCACCACCTGCCCTCGCGAGGCGCCCAGGCAGCGCACTGCCTGGCGTCGCGCCGGATCGACCCGGCGCACCCCACCCACGGTGGCGATCAGCAGGGGCGCGAACAACGCCAGATAGATCAGCAGCACCTTGGACAGCTCGCCGATGCCGAACCAGATCACCATCAGCGGCAGGTAGGCCAGCGGTGGAATTGGCCGATAGAACTCCACCAGGGGGTCCAGCGCGGCGCTCAGGGTCGGGTTGAGGCCCATGGCGATGCCCAGGGGTACCGCGGTCAGCACGGCCGCCAGCAGCGCCGCCAGCACCCGCAGCAGGCTGGTGCCCAGGTGCTGCCAGAGGCTGGCATCCAGATAGCCGTCGGCGCGCAGTCCCTGCAGAGCGACCAGCAGTTGTTCGGGCGACGGCAGGAACAGGGTATCCACCCAACCCAGATGGGTCGCGCTCCACCAAAGCGTCGCCACGCCTGCCAGGGTGCCCAGCGCTGCCACGCGGCGGCGGTCCAGGTGCAGTCGACGACGTTCCCGGGTATCGCGCAGGGAGGTTGTCAGGGTGTCAGAGGACATGATCGGGAGACTCCTGCAGAAAGAGGTCGAGCAGCTCCTGGCGCAGCTCGGCGAAAAGGGGATCGGCCTTGATCGCGCGAACGGGCTCCCCCGCCAGATAGCGGCGGGCGAAAGGCACCTCCAGACGGCGGACGATGCGCGCGGGCGGTCCGTCCAGCACCAGCAGCTCGGTCGCCAGAAACAGCGCCTCGTCGACGCTGTGGGTGATGAGGAACAGACCCTTGCCGGTGCGTTTCCACACGTCCAGCAACAGCACCTGCATGCGTTCCCGGGTCAGGGCGTCGAGGGCGCCGAAGGGTTCGTCGAGCAGCAGGAAATCCGGATCCACCGCCAGGGCGCGGGCCAGACCGAGGCGTTGGCGCTGGCCACCCGAGAGTTCGCTGATGGCGTGCTCGGCGTGCTGTGGCAGCCCCACCAGCTCGAGCATCTCGCGGGCCCTGGCCTCGCGCTCGGCACGTCCCAGCCCGCGCAGGCGCAGGCCCAGGGCGACGTTGTCGAGCGCATTGAGCCAGGGCATCAGGGCGTCGTCCTGGAACACCACGCCGCGTTCGCCGCCCGGCCCCGCCAGGGTCCGGCCATCGAGCTGCACGCGCCCTTCATCCAGGGATTGAAAACCGGCGAGCACGTTGAGCAAGCTGGATTTGCCACAGCCGGACGGACCCAGGACGACCAGGGAGGCGCCCTTCTCCACCGCGAGGTCGAGACGCTGCAGGATCGGTTGACGACGGCCACGGCGGACGAATCCGAGGCTGGCCTGTTCCAGGGTGAGTCGACTCATGACCGGCTCCTGTCGGCTGGGAAAAAAAGCCCCTCCGGAGAGGGGCGAATCGTGGCGTGAGAGGATCGCTATTGAGCCTTGCGGACGTATTCGGCGCTGACATAGGGCGAGTAGTCGTCGAGCACCGTGGGAATGCGCTTCTGTTCCTTGAGGAATTCGGCGGTGTGGGCGATGGCCTTGGCCGTGCCGCCACCGAGCAGATCGGGCCCGAGTTGCGCCTGGGCATCCGGATAACGTGAGCCGGCCAGTAATTCGGGGATGTCCGCGGCGTCCGCGCCGGTCAGGCGAGCGATCTTTCTGGCCTGCTCGGACTGCGCATCCCATGCCTTGCCATGGGCCTGGTAGTCGGCGAAGGCCTGCAAGGTGACCTTGGCGTACTGGGCGATGACTTCGGGATGCTTTTCGGCGAAGTCCTTGCGCGCCACCCAGACCTCGAAGGTGGGCGCACCCCAACTGCCCACCTGGGCGGCATCGGCGAGCACCTTGCCGTTCTTCTTGATCTCGCCCAGCGCGGGTGACCAGACGAAGGCGCCATCGATGTCACCGCGGCGCCAGGCGGCGGCGATCTCGGTGGGATTGAGGTTGACGATCTTGACCTTGGTGGGATCCACGCCCCAGTGCTTGAGGGCTCCCAGCAGGCTGTAGTGGGAGGTGGAGACGAAGGGCGTGGCGATGGTCTTGCCGACCAGTTGCTCGGGTCTGTCGATCCCGCTGCCATCGCGTACGACCAGGGCTTCGGCGGAATCGATTTGCGCGGAGACGAGGAAGGTCACCAGCGGCAGCTTGCGCGAGGTGGCCGCCGCCAGTGGGCTGGAGCCGAGGTTGCCAATCTGGACATCACCCGATGCCAGCGCGGCGACGACCTCGGGACCGCTGTTGAAACGGCGCCAGTCGATCTTCTGGCCAATCACCTGATCGTAGCGGCCATCGGCCTGGGCGACCTTGGAGGGATCGACACCGGTCTGGTAGCCGACCACCAGATCGGCAGCGGTCGCCTGCACCGCGAGCGTTGCCAGGCCTGCAGCCAGCGCCAGGGATTTGAACAGCAAATTCATGAAGGCCTCCTTGTCGGCAGGCACGCCGGAGCGCGCCCTCGGCATCGACTCGATGCCTGTCGGAGGCCAAGCTAAACGATCTAACTATCGTCAGATAAATAACGAAAAGGAATCAGCTTAGGCAGGGTGCTGGACGGTTGCGGACAGCGCCCGCTTCCACCACAAAGGAGAGTACGGCCTGGAACCAGGCCGCAGAAGGCAGCAATCAGCCCTTGCGCTGATTGAGGAAGCGGAAGCAGCCGGCCAGCAGGTCGTCGAAGCGCCAGGGCTTGGGCAGGTAGTAGATGTCCGGGGCGCGCTCGGGCTGCAGCTCTTCGAAATAGCCCGAAGAGACGATGATGGGCAGACCCGGCAGCTGCTGCTTGACGCGGCGCGCCAGCTCCAGGCCGTCGATGGCACCCGGCATGCGGACGTCGGTGATCAGCAGATCAGGCGTCGGACGCGCACTCGACAGGTATTCCCAGGCTTGATCCGCGGTGCCGAAGGTGTGCACCTGAAAGCCTTCGCCTTCGAGCACCTCTTCCATCAGCCCGAGCAACATGTTCTCGTCTTCGACGACCACTACCACTGGTTTCATAAATCCGTCTCGATCTCCGCAGGTCCGCCATCTGACTGGACGTATCTCGTTGGGGCGCGAATTCTACTCCTATCCGGCGTCCGCTGCGCACTCTCCTCTGAGCTTAGACGCGAGGTGCGACATCCTGCCCCACTGATCGACAGAAAAAAGCCAGCACTGCGCAACAGGCATCCCACCTATCGGGGTGGTATTGCCACCCTGGGACCGTTTGCCGGACATTCGGGGAACCGTGGCGAAGCCCCTCAGTCGGAAAACAGGTGTCTCGAAAGGCTCCCCGCGGTTCCGGCGCGTCAGCTTTTCTGGATCACGGGGAGCCGTCTGCCTGAGGAAATTGCGCATGACGGCCATCGACTGGACGGGTTGGCTCAACGCCCCCTGGATCACCACGCTGATCGCGGCGGGGGTCGCCCTGCTGATCAGCAGCGTCGCCCTGACCCTGGCGTTCGCGGCCATCCGCCGCCTGGCCAATCCCTTCCTGCTGGCGCGCAACCTGGTCAGGTACGCCGAGAAACCCGCGCGCCTGGCCGTGCCGTTGGTGGTGCTGCAAGGTGTCTGGAATTCCGCACCCGATGCCCTGCCGCTGTTGCGTGCCGTACAGCATCTCACCGGTCTGCTGAGCATCGCCGCCTTTACCTGGCTGGGCCTCCGAGCGGTCAAGGCCGTCGGCGCGACCATCGCCCTGCGCAATCCCGTGGATGTGGCGGACAACCTGCGGGCCAGGCGGATCCAGACGCAGAATCGGGTGCTGGTGCGCAGCCTCAGCTTCATCGTCCTGCTGGTGGGCATCGCCCTGATGCTGATGACCTTCCCGGCGGTTCGCCAGGTGGGTGCGAGCCTGCTCGCCTCGGCCGGGGTCGCGGGCCTGGTCGCGGGTATCGCTGCGCGACCGGTCCTGGGCAATCTCATCGCCGGCCTGCAGATCGCCGTGACCCAGCCGATCCGGCTGGACGATGTGGTCATCGTCGAAGGCGAATGGGGCCGGGTGGAAGAGATCACCGGCACCTACGTGGTGGTCCGCATCTGGGACGACCGCCGGCTGGTGGTCCCGCTGCAATACTTCATCGAGACGCCCTTCCAGAACTGGACGCGCTCGTCTTCCAGCCTGATCGGGTCAGTGTTCATATGGGTTGACTATTCCCTACCCCTGGCACCCATCCGCACCGAATTGGAACGCGCCTGTGCCGAGGTGCCCCATTTGTGGGATGGCCGTGTCTGCGTACTGCAGGTGACCGATGCGTCTCACGATTCCATCCAGCTGCGCGTACTGGTGAGTTCGGGTGATTCCTCCAAGAACTGGGACCTGCGCTGCTTCGTGCGCGAGCGGCTGATCACCTACATCAATCGCGAATTCCCCCTCTGCCTGCCCAAGCTGCGGACCGAACTGGGACGCCGCGACGTCCACCCCGCGCCACTATCCGACGAAAGGCAAGAGCCGGTCGTTCGTCAGCCAGAAGTCTGATTTTTCGGCCAATTGTCGCGATCAGGTGACCATCAAGCGGTTCACCTGGCGGTTATTCACAGGTGCCGGCCCGAACCGCGACGGCTTTTGGGCATGCATCTGGCAATACGAAGCAAGACCGCAACATTCGAGCGGGAAACTTGTGACGTTGTCCGTGAGTCAGTGCGAGAGCAATCTGGAAATCCGCGAAGCAGTTCTCGCCCAGATCCAGACATCTCAAGAAGAGGTGACCGGCAAAAAGGCTGTAGCAGCTCGGCTGTAGGCGTTTTTGAACCAGGAGCATCGAGCTTCAGGAAAGAAGCAATCAGGTAAACCTCAGTCTCGAACTTGCTGCATTGGGAGCGCACCATGGCAAATGCCGTCGTGGGGAAATTTGGGGCTCTGGAGCCCGTTGAAACTGCCACTCGCACCACCAGATCCAGCTCTCTCCGCAAGCGCACGGACGAGCCTCAGCTGACGCTGAGCTCCGTCGTCGAAAGTCGTAAACGCATTCTTTTCGTGACTCCGGAAATTTCCGACTTCGTCAAGGCCGGTGGCCTGGGCGAGGTATCAGGCGCCCTGCCGCGCGCCCTCGCCGCCTCCCACGACGTCCGGGTATTGATCCCCGGCTATCGTCAGGTGATGGCCGCGATCAAGGATCGCGTGCAGATGGTCGGCCGCATCGCCGCCCGCGCCGCCATGCCGGCCTGCGAGATCGGTCGCGTCAATCTGGAAGACGGCCTGGTCGTCTATGTGCTGATCTGCCCCGAACTCTATGAGCGCCCGGGCAACCCCTATGGCGACCTGAACGGTGCCGACTGGGCCGACAACCACATCCGCTTCGGTCGCCTGGCCAGCGCTGCCGCCGACTTCGCCCTGGGCGACGCCTCCATTCGCTGGGTGCCGGACCTGCTGCACCTCAACGACTGGCAGACCGGCCTCGCCGCTGGCTACCTGCGCTGGAAGGGTGCCAGCACCCCGTGCCTGACCACCATCCACAACCTGGCGTACCAGGGCCTGTTCCCGGCTTCGGTCATGGCCGACCTGGACATTCCCGCCCACGCCTTCCAGATGGAGGGCCTGGAGTTCTGGGGCAAGGTGTCCTTTCTCAAGGCCGGTCTGGTCTATGCCGACCACATCACCACGGTCAGCCACACCTACGCCCAGGAAATCACCACCGCGGAATTCGGTTGCGGCCTCGAAGGCCTGCTGCAGGTCAAGGCTCGCGATGGCAAGCTGACCGGCCTGCTCAACGGCATCGACGATGGCTGGAGCGCCTGCAGCGACCCGCACCTGTGCCAGCAATTCACCGAATCGGACTGGGACGGCAAGGCGGTCAACGCCGCGCGCATTCGCGAGGAATTCGGCCTGGAGCCCTCCAACGGCCCGTTGTTCGCCGTGGTCTCCCGACTGGTCCAGCAGAAAGGCATCGACCTGACCATCGAGGCGGCCGATCACATCGTCGCCCGCGGTGGCCAGCTGATGATCATCGGTTGCGGCGAGCCGCACATCGAGCGCCAGGTACGGGCCCTGGCCCTGCGCCATCCCGGTCGGGTCAGTGCCCACATCGGCTTCTGCGAGACCGAGGCACGGCGCATGTACGCCGGGAGCGACTTTTTGCTGATGCCCTCGCGCTTCGAGCCGTGCGGCCTGAGCCAGATGTACGCCCAGCGCTTCGCCTCCCTGCCGATCGCCACCCGCACCGGTGGCCTGGCCGACAGCATCGAGGACGGCACCACCGGCTTCCTGTTCGCCCCGCTGTCGCTGGAAAACTACATCAGCGCCATCGACCGCGCCTTGGGTGTGTTCGAACGTCAGGACCTCTTGCTGGCCATGCGTCACCGCGCCATGCAGGGCCCGTTCTTCTGGTCCGAATGCGCCAAGCCCTATGCCTCGCTGTACCTCGATCTGCTCCAGACCACCGCTCACCAGGAGCATCAGGTCGGCGCCTGAGGCGCAACCTGACTACCAAGCGCTTTTCCCTCGCCAAAAGGCCGACGAAAAGCGCTTTCCCCGCCCAACTTTGAGCAACTCTCACCGGTCATAACAGCAACTGCGGCCAACTGGGCCGCAGCGTCTTTTCTGCCGTCCGGTTTCGGGAGTTCTCTATCCATGACTGATATTTCGCGCGACGCAGCCGCGGTGACCGGGGGCTATGCCTGGCAGACCCGTGCCGGTGCCACCCTGGTGAGCAAGGAACGCACCCTCTTCCACTTCTGGGCGCCCAGCGCCGACGCCGTGTCGGTGGTCCTGGAGGGTGGCATGACCCTTCCCATGGAAGCCGAGCAAGACGGCTGGTTCGCGGTGGAGGCCCAATGCGGTGCCGGCACCCGCTATCGCTACCAGATCAAGGACCTGCTGGTCCCCGACCCGGCCTCCCGCGCCCAGGCCGGCGATGTGCACGAGCCCAGCATCGTCATCGACCCGACCACCTACCACTGGCAGACCGTCGAGTGGCAGGGCCGTCCCTGGCACGAGAGCGTCATCTATGAATTGCACGTCGGCACCCTGGGTGGCTTCGCGGGCGTCGAGAAGCTGGTGCCGCGCCTGGCGGCACTGGGCGTCACCGCCATCGAGCTGATGCCGCTGTCGGAATTTCCCGGCGACCGCAACTGGGGCTACGACGGCGTCCTGCCCTACGCGGTGGAAGCCTCCTATGGCACCCCGGACGATCTCAAGTCGCTGATCGACACCGCCCACGGCCATGGCGTGATGGTCTACCTGGACGTGGTCTACAACCACTTCGGACCGGACGGCAACTACCTGCACGCCTATGCCGAGCGCTTCTTCCGCGAAGACATCCATACGCCCTGGGGCGCGGCCATAGATTTCCGCCAGGACGCGGTACGCCGCTACTTCATCGACAACGCCCTGATGTGGCTGATGGAATATCGCTTCGACGGCCTCAGATTCGATGCCGTCCACGCCATCAACGACAAGGGCTTCCTCGAAGAGATGGCCGAGGAGATCCGCAGCACCGTCGAGCCGGGTCGCCACATCCACCTGATGCTGGAGAACGAAGACAACACGGCCACGCTGCTGGGTGGCAAGCACTACAACGCGCAGTGGGCGGACGATTGGCACAACGTCATCCACCCCATGCTGACCGACGAGAACGAAGGCTACTACCAGGACTTCACCGAGGACGCCACGGCCAAGCTGGTGCGCTGTCTGGGCGAGGGCTTCATCTACCAGGGCGAGCAGACCCGCCATGGCAAGGCCCGTGGTGAACCCAGCAAGGACCTGCCGGCCTCGGCGTTCGTCATCTTCCTGCAGAACCACGATCAGGTCGGCAACCGCGCCTTCGGTGAACGCCTGGCCCGTCTGGCGCCCGAGCCGGCGCTAAAGGCCGCCACTGCCCTGCTGCTGCTCAGCCCGATGATTCCGCTGCTGTTCATCGGCGAGGAATGGGGCAGCCGCCAACCCTTCCTGTTCTTCACCAGCCACAACGACGAGCTGGCCGAGCTGGTCCGCGACGGCCGTCGCAACGAATTCAAGGACTTCGATTTCTTCACCAGCGAAGAGCATCGCCAGCAGATCCCCGACCCGAACGCCGCCAAGACCTTCGAAGATTCCAAGCCCAATTTCGGCGAGGCCGATCAGCCCGATCACGCCGCCTGGCTGGGGCTGTATCGCGAGCTGCTGGAAATCCGCCGCCGCGAACTCTTCCCGCGTCTGGAAGGTGCTCGCCCCCTGGGCGCCGAAGCCCTGGCCGAGCGCGCCGTACGGGCGCGCTGGAGTCTCGCCGACGGCAGCCGCCTGACCATCGAACTCAACCTGAGCGACAAGGCCGTACCGGTGGACGAGGCTCCCCAGGGCGAGCTGTTGCACAGCAGTGACGCCAGCGCAACGCCGACCCGCGAGGACGGCACCCTGGCCGCTCACTCGGCACTGGTCTGGCTGGAGAAAAAGGCATGAGTGGAGATCGTCTGGAACAACTGGCGGAGGCCGCGGGCATCGCCATCGAATGGACCGCCTACGACGGCAAGCGCCAACGGGTGAGCCCCGAGGCGCTGCGCAATCTGCTCAAGGCCATCGAGTTGCCGGCGGACAGTGACGACGAGATCGACACCAGCTTGCGCAAGCTGGCCGAGGTGGGCGACAAGCACCATCTGCCGCCGCTCATCACGGCGGTGGTCGGCAAGCCGGTCGGGGCGCCGGACCAGTTCAAGCGTGGCGTCCGCTACGAGGTGCAGCTGGAAGATGGCGAGCGTCTGGACGGTCAGGTCGACGACCGCGGACAGCTGGCGCCGATCAGCGCCGCCGGTTATCACCAGGCCGAGGTCGATGGCAAAGCCCTGACCCTGGCCGTCGCGCCGGAACGCTGCTTCACCATCGCCGACGCCACCGGCAACGAGCAGGCCCGTCTCTGGGGGCTGGCCGTGCAGCTCTACAGCCTAAGGCGCGAAGGGGGCAGCGGCGCCGGCGATCTGCAGGGCCTGGTGCACTTCGCCAAGGCCGCAGGCAGCAAGGGCGCCGACGCCCTGGCCATCAGCCCGCTGCACGCCATGTTCAGCGCCGACGGCAGTCGCTACAGCCCCTACTCGCCGTCGAGCCGGGTGTTCTTCAACGTGCTCTATGCCGCGCCGGAGCTGGTCCTGGGTGCCGAGCCCGTACGCCAGGCCATGCAGCGCGCCGGCCTGCAGGCGGAAGCCGAGCGCCTGGAGCGGCTGGAACTGATCGACTGGCCGGCCCTAGCCAGGCTGCGGCTGCGCTTGCTGCGTACCCTGCACCTGGACTTCCGCACCGCTGGCGGTGAGCTGCGCGAGCGCTTCGAAGCCTTCCGCCGCGACGGTGGCGACGCCCTGGAAAACCATTGCCGCTTCGAAGCCCTGCATGCCTCCTTCACCCAGGGCGATGCCTCGCCCAGCTGGCAGCATTGGCCCCAGCAGTATCGCGATCCCAAGAATCCGGCCGTGGCCGAGTTCGCCGAACGCCATGCCCAGGACGTGGAGTTCTATGCCTTCACCCAGTGGCTGGCCAGCGAAGGACTGTCCGCGGCCCAGGCGCAGTGCCGCGAAGCAGGCATGAAGATCGGCCTGATCGCCGACATCGCCGTAGGCGCCGACGGTGGCGGCAGCCAGGCCTGGAGTCGCCAGGAAGAGCTGCTGGCCTCGGTCACCGTGGGTTGTCCGCCGGATCTGCTCAACCAGAAGGGCCAGGGCTGGGGCATTTCCGCCTTCTCCCCCACGGGCATGGTCAAGCATGGCTTTCGCGCCTTCATCGAGATGCTCAGGGCCAACTTCGCCCATGCCGGCGGCGTGCGCATCGACCATGTGATGGGGCTGCAGCGCCTCTGGCTGGTGCCCGAGGGTGCCTCGCCGGCCGACGGCGCCTATCTCTCCTATCCCATCGACGACCTGCTGCGGCTGGTGGCGCTGGAATCCTGGCGCTATCGCTGCGTGGTCATGGGTGAAGACCTGGGCACCGTACCCGAGGGCTTTCGCGAGCGGCTGGCCGAGCGCGCCATCATGGGCATGCAGGTGCTGTTGTTCGAGCGCGATGGCGAAGCCTTCAAGCCGGCCGCGCAGTGGTCGGACACGGCCATGGGCATGCCCACCACCCACGACCTGCCGACCCTCACCGGCTGGTGGCAGGGTCGCGACGCCGATTGGCAGGAAGAACTCGGACTGCTGCCCGACGGCACCGCGCGCCAGGACCGTCTCGACGAGCGTGCCAAGGATCGTCAGCAGCTGGCCAAGGTGCTGGAACTGGACGACACCCGGGAAAGCAATGTCGAGTCCGCCGTCGATGCCGCCATCGACTTCATTGGCCGCACCCCGGCGCCGCTGATCATCCTGCCGGTAGAAGATGCCCTGGGTCAGCTGGAACAGGCCAACCTGCCCGGCACCACCAACGAACACCCCAACTGGCTGCGCCGCTGGGACGACCCCGCCGAGCGCCTGCTGGATGCCGCTACCCCTGAACGACGCCTACGCGTGCTGAGCACTGCTCGTAACAATCCGGAGAACACTCGATGAGTCGCTTGCGCGCTACCGTACGCCTGCAGTTCCACAAGGACTTCACCTTCGACGACGCCCTGCCCCTGGTGGAGTACTACGCCAAGCTGGGCATCAGTCATTTCTATGCCTCACCCATCACCACCGCACGCGCCGGTTCCGTGCACGGCTATGATGTGGTCGATCCGACCCGGGTCAACCCGGAGCTGGGCGGCGAAGAGGCGCTGCGGCGCCTGGTCACCCGCCTGCGCGAACACGGCATGGGCCTGATCGCCGACTTCGTGCCCAACCACACCAACGTGGGCGGCTCGGAGAACGCCTGGTGGCTGGACATCCTCGAATGGGGTCGCCAGAGCCGCTACGCGGGCTTCTACGACATCAACTGGTACGGGCCCGACCCGGATCTGCAGGGCCAGGTGCTGCTGCCCTTCCTCGGTGACGCCTATGGCAACGTGCTGCAGGCCGGCGAACTCAAGCTGGTGTTCGACGGCGAGCAAGGTGCCTTCCGCGTCGAGTACTACGCCCACCACTTTCCGATCAATCCGGGTACCTACGGCCAGATCCTGCGCGAGAGCGACCTGCCCCAGCTGAGTCTGTTCGCCGATGCCTTCTCGGCACGGGCCAAGGACCTGGAAGAAGCCCGTGGCGCCCAGCGCCAACTGGCCGATGCCGCCAAGGACCCCGCCGTCGCCGCCGCCATCGACGAGGCGGTCGCCGCCTTCGACGGTAGCCAGCAGGCCAACCAGGAGCGGCTGCACGCCCTGCTGGAGAGTCAGCACTATCGCCTGGCCAGCTGGCGCACCGCCTCGGACGACATCAACTGGCGGCGCTTCTTCGACATCACCGAACTGGGCGGCCTGCGCATGGAGCGCCACGAGGTGTTCGAGGAAACCCATTCGCTGATCTTCCGCCTGATCAGCGAAGGTCTGCTCGACGGCCTGCGCCTGGATCACATCGACGGCCTGGCCAATCCGCGCGCCTATTGCCGCAAGCTGCGCCGTCGCGTCGACGACCTCTGCGCCAGCCGCAGCGGCGGCGCGCCGGAGGACGGCTTCCCCATCTACATCGAGAAGATCCTCGCCGAAGGCGAGCAGCTGCGGGAAGGCTGGGGCATCGACGGCACCACCGGCTACGAATTCATGAACGAGGTGTCGGCGGTGCAACATGCCGCCAGTGGCGAAGCCCCGCTGCGCCAGTTCTGGGCCGAGCGGACCGGTCGCACCGAGGACTTCCTCGAAGAGGTGCGGGAAGCGCGGCGCCTGGTGCTCACCACCGCGCTGAACAGCGAATTCGAATCGGCCGTGCATACCCTGCACCTGCTGGCGCAGCAGGACTGGCGCACCCGCGACACCAGCCAGGGCGCCATCCGCCGGGTGTTGCTGGAGCTGATCGTGCAGTTCAAGGTCTATCGCACCTACGCCGGCGCGGCGGGCTTCGTCGGCAACGACGCCCAGTGGTTCGATACCGCACTGGAAGCTGCCCGCCCCCACGTCAGCGAGGCGGAGCAACCGCTGCTGGAACAGCTGCGCGCCTGGCTGGGTGGCGACGCCCCGCGTCACAAGCCCGTGGGCAGCGTGGCCCGCCGCGAGCAGCGTCGTGCCATCACCAAGTTCCAGCAACTCACCTCGCCGATCGCCGCCAAGGCGGTGGAAGACACGGCCTGCTATCGCTCCGCGCCGCTGCTGTCGCGCAATGACGTGGGCTTCGATCCGCAGCATTTCGCCCAGCCGGTCAGTGCCTTCCACCAGGCCAGCGGTTGGCGCGCCGAGCACTTCCCGCGCAACATGCTGACCACCGCGACCCACGACCACAAGCGCGGCGAAGACACCCGCGCGCGCCTGGCCGTCGTGTCGGAACGCCCGGACGCCTATATCGCCCAGGCCACCCGCTGGATGGAACAGGCCGCACCGTTGCGCGGCCAGTGGAACGACGCCCCGGCGCCGACGCCGGGCGATGAACTGATGCTTTACCAGACCCTGCTTGCCAGCTGGCCGCTGCAGCTCCAGGCCGACGACCAGAAGGGTCTGGAGGCCTATCTGGAGCGGCTGCTGCAGTGGCAGGAAAAGGCCCTGCGCGAGGAGAAGCTGGAGTCCGATTGGTGGGCGCCGAATGGCGACTACGAGGCGGCCTGCAAGGCCTTCCTGGAAGGTCTGCTCACCAACGATAAGTACCGCGCCCTGCGCGGCGAGATCGTCACCGCGGTCCGCGAACTCGCTCCGGCCGGTGCGCTGAACGGCCTGGTGCAGATGCTACTGCGCAATACCGCGCCCGGCGTGCCCGACCTCTACCAGGGCGGTGAATTCTGGGACTTCAGCCTGGTGGAGCCCGACAACCGCCGTGCCGTGGACTATGCCCCGCGGCAGCAGGCGCTGACCAAGAACGCTTCCGTCGAGGCTGCCCTGGATGCCTGGCAGAACGGCGAGATCAAGCAACAGGTCTTGGCTGCCGTGCTCCAACTGCGCAAGCAGCAGCCGCAGCTGTTCACCGAAGGTCGCTACCTGCCCCTGACCGTAGTGGGCGCCCATGCCGATCAGGTGCTGGCGTTCGCCCGTACCTGGGAGCAACAGGCGGTGATCGTCATCGTGCCGGTGCATGCCTCCGACCTCATGCAGAACGATGGAAATCTCCGCTTTTCCGCAGAGGCCTGGCAGGACACCCGGATAAAACTTCCGGAAACCTTGTCCATGTACCGTTTTGGGGAAACTTTTGCCCCGGCATCTGTCCATGACCAGAAGAAAGAGCTTTCTGTCGGCGAGGTTCTGGCACGTTTTCCGCTTGGATTGCTCAGCACACAAGACATCACTCAAGGAGCCGCACCGCAATGACCCAAAAAGACGAACGCATCCAGCAGCTCGCCTATCAGATCTGGGAGTCCGAAGGACGGCCGGCCCACGAACATGATCGCCACTGGGAGATGGCGACTCGACTGTACGAAGCCGAACAGGAAGGCGTGGCCAAGAAGACCGCGGCCAAGAAGCCTCGCGCGACCAAGGCTGCGGCAGCGAGCGCGGACAAGCCCGTCGCCAGCAAGCCCCGCACCACCGGCAAGACCAAGAGTGGCAGCGAGAAGGCCGCTACCGAAGCCGCAGCGGCCGGTGAGTCGGTAACCGAGAAGGTGGAATCGGCGGCCAAGAAGGTTGCCTCCAAGGTCAAGCAGGCGGTCAAGCCCAGTGCAGGCAAGACCGGCGCGAGCAAGACCACCGCCAGCAAGGCCAAGGCCGATGCCAACGTCGACGCAACCGGCGTAGGCGTGGCGCCGGCCACGCCGAAGAAGCCGCGCGCGTCCCGCGCCAAGGCGGCCACGACCAAGCCCGCCGCCACCGAGTGATGTGATGTTTCGGCCTGGCCGTCCGGCCAGGCCTTCCCCCCGCCGCTTCGCTGCGGTGTCTGCGTTATCGCTGTTTTCCTGATTTTTTCCTGAAAAAACAACGCTTTGTCGGTTCGCCATCAGGGCTCGGAACTGCGCTGCGTCGGGCCTTTCATATGCAGGTAGCCGGATCTGTATCGATTCAGCCACCGGCAGGTATTGAGAGCCGAGTCAGAGCTACTTCCTTCCTAGCTATCCCGAGAGCGTCGAAATGACTTCAACCGAGTCCAACAAGCCGTTAACCGAAGCGACCACTTTCATCAGCAAGTCCAAGTCTCGTGTTCGTGAAGGGCTGCCCTACCCCCTGGGCGCCACCTGGGACGGCTCCGGCGTGAACTTCGCCATCTTTTCCGCCAACGCCACCAAGGTGGAACTCTGTCTCTTCGACGACGAAGGCAAGGAAGAAATCGAGCGTATCGAACTGCCGGAATTCACCAACGAGATCTGGCACGGCTATCTGCCTGACGCCCGTCCCGGCACCCTCTACGGCTATCGCGTGCATGGCCCGTACGAGCCGCAGAATGGCCATCGTTTCAACCACAACAAGCTGCTGATCGATCCCTATGCCAAGCAGATCGTGGGCGAGCTGGAGTGGAACGACGCCCTTTTCGGCTACACCATCGGCCACCCCGATGGCGACCTGTCCTTCGACGAGCGTGACAGCGCGCCCTTCATGCCGCGCTGCCGCGTCATCGACCCCGCCTTCACCTGGGGCAACACCACCCACCCGCGCGTGCCGCGTGATCGCACCGTGTTCTACGAGACCCACGTCCGTGGCTACACCATGCAGCACCCGGCCGTCCCGGAAAGCGCCCGCGGCACCTTTTCCGGTCTGCAGGAGAGCGAGGTCATCGACTACATCAAGTCGCTCGGCATCACCTCCGTCGAACTGATGCCGATCCACTACTTCCTCGATGACAACCACCTGCTGGAAAAGGGCCTGAGAAACTTCTGGGGTTACAACACCCTGGCCTTCTTCGCCCCGCACTCGCGCTACATGGCCAGCCAGTCCATCGGCGAATTCAAGGTGATGGTCGCGCGCATGCACAACGCCGGGCTCGAGGTCATCCTCGACGTGGTCTACAACCACACCGCCGAAGGCAACGAGATGGGCCCGACCCTCTCGCTCAAGGGCATCGACAACGCCAACTACTACCGCCTGATGCCCGATGATGCCCGCTACTACATCAACGACACCGGCACCGGCAACACCCTGAACATGAGCCACCCCTGCGTGCTGCAGATGGTGACCGACTCGCTGCGCTACTGGGCCACCGAGATGGGCGTGGACGGCTTCCGCTTCGACCTGGCCACCATCCTGGGTCGCGAGCCGGACGGCTTCGACGAGGGCGGCGGCTTCCTGCACGCCTGCCGTCAGGACCCGATCCTGGCCGAGACCAAGCTCATCGCCGAACCCTGGGACTGCGGCCCTGGCGGCTATCAGGTGGGCAACTTCCCGCCCGGCTGGATGGAGTGGAACGACACCTTCCGCGACACCGCCCGTGCCTTCTGGAAGGGTGACGAGGACAAGATCGGCGACTTCGCGAAGATCTTCCTGGGCTCCGGCGACAAGTTCAATCGTCGCGGTCGCAAGCCCTATTCGTCCGTGAACTTCGTGACCGCTCACGATGGCTTCACCCTGGCCGATACCGTGTCGTACAACGACAAGCACAACGAGGCCAACGGCGAAGACAACAACGACGGTCACTCCCACAACCTGTCGTGGAACTGTGGCGCCGAAGGCGAGACGGACGATCCGGAAATCATCGAGCTGCGCTATCGCCAGATGCGCAACCTGCTGGCCACCCTCTTCCTCTCCCAGGGCACGCCGATGCTGCTGGCCGGCGACGAATTCGCCCGG
The DNA here is from genome assembly GCF_026544185.1 of Pseudomonas sp. GM_Psu_1. Taxonomy (NCBI): domain Bacteria; kingdom Pseudomonadati; phylum Pseudomonadota; class Gammaproteobacteria; order Pseudomonadales; family Pseudomonadaceae; genus Pseudomonas; species Pseudomonas sp. GM_Psu_1. The sequence continues at coordinate 45,600 of NZ_JALNUX010000005.1, read as the reverse complement.
ACCCAGGGCGGCAACAACAACGCCTACTGCCAGGACAGCGAGATCGGTTGGGTCAACTGGGAGATCAGCGAGAAGAGCGCCGAACTGCAGGAATACGTGCGCAACCTGATCGACCTGCGTCGTCGCTATCCGCTGCTGCGTCGTAGCCGCTTCTTCACCGGCGCCTACAACGAGGAACTGGGCGTCAAGGACGTCACCTGGCTGCAGCCCGGTGGCACCGAGATGGGCGACGAGCAATGGCAGGACGGCAGCAACAAGTGCATGGGCATCCTGCTCGATGGCCGGGCCCAGCCGACCGGCATTCGACGCAAGGGCGCGGATACCTCGCTGCTGATTCTGGTCAATGCTCATTATGACGTGGTGGATTTCACCCTGCCGGAAGTCCCCATGGGCGAGCATTGGTCCCTGCAGCTGGATACCAATCAGCCTGATCTGGATGCCGGCGACGTCTTCAATTTCGGAGACACCTATCAGGTCACCGGACGCTCGGTATTGCTGTTCGAGCTGACCCAGACTAAGCGGAGGAAGCGCCAGGCATGACGGACGCGCAACAGGGTTTTTCGTTCAAGGTCCTGACCATCAACACGCACAAGGGCTTCACGTCCTTCAACCGCAAGTTCATCTTGCCGGAATTGCGCGAGGCGGTGCGGACGGTGTCAGCGGACATTGTCTTCTTGCAGGAGGTGTTGGGTACCCACGAAAAGCACCCGTTGCGCTTCGAGAACTGGCCGGCGGCGCCGCAGTACGAGTTCCTGGCCGATTCCATGTGGACCGATTTCGCCTACGGGCGAAATGCGGTCTACCCGGATGGCCATCACGGTAATGCGGTGCTGTCGAAGTTTCCCATCGTCAGTTACGACAACTTCGACATTTCCATCGCCGGACCGGAAAAGCGCGGGATGCTGCATTGCGTCCTGCGTGTTCCGGATCAGGGTGTGGATCTGCACGTGATCTGCGTGCACCTGGGATTGCGGGAAAAGCACCGCCAGATGCAGATGAAGCTGATCTGCGAACACATCAATTCCCTGCCCAGCGACGCTCCCGTCGTGGTGGCGGGGGATTTCAACGACTGGCGCCAGAAGGCCAACGACATCCTTGGCCAGGGCGCGGGCCTCGAAGAGGTGTTCATGAAGACCGCGGGGCGCCTGCCCAAGACCTTCCCGGCGAAGCGTCCCCTGCTCTGCCTGGATCGCATCTATACCCGTAACGTCAGTGTCGGGCGCCCACAGGTGCTGGGCAATCAGCCGTGGTCGCACCTTTCCGACCACGCTCCCCTGGCTGCGGACTTCCACCTATGAACTTCGAATGGCGGGACGGAAACCGCATCGCCTTGCTGGAAAACGGCGAGGACTTCTTTCCGCGGGTGTTCGAGGCGATCCGCGAAGCCGAGCGCGAGGTCATCATCGAGACCTTCATCCTCTTTTACGACAAGGTCGGCAAGGCCTTGCAGGAGGAATTGGTCGCGGCGGCCAAGCGCGGCGTCCAGGTGGACATCACCGTGGATGCCTATGGTTCGCCGGACCTGCCGCAGGCCTTCATCGACGAGATGGTCCATGCCGGGGTGCGCTTTCGCTACTACGATCCGCGCCCCCTGGTTATGGGCATGAGGACCAACCTCTTTCGCCGCCTGCATCGCAAGATCGTGGTGGTGGACGCCCGCCTGGGTTTCATCGGCGGCATCAACTATTCCGCCGAGCACCTGGGCGACTTCGGGGCCGAGGCCAAGCAGGATTATGCCGTCGAGGTCGAAGGCCCCATCGTCGATGACATCCATCGCTTCGCCCGCGACGCCATCAACTCCCCGGAAGAGACCCACCGCTGGTGGGGCAAGCGCTCGCAGAAACCGGCCGACAATCGCAATCCCGGCAATGCCCAGGCGCTGCTGGTGTTCCGCGACAACGACGAGCACCGCGCCGATATCGAAAAGCACTACCTGGAGATGCTGCGCAACGCTAAGCGCGAGGTGGTGATCGCCAACGCCTATTTCTTCCCCGGCTATCGGCTGCTCAGGGAGATGCGCAATGCGGCGCAGCGCGGCGTCCGCGTGGTGCTGATCGTCCAGGGCGAACCGGACATGGCCATCGTCAAGGTCGGCGCCCAGATGCTCTACAACTACCTGGTCAAGGCCGGGGTGGAGATCTACGAATATTGCCTGAGACCCCTGCACGGCAAGGTGGCGACCATGGACGAGCATTGGTCCACCGTGGGTTCGAGCAACCTCGACCCCCTGAGTCTCTCGCTCAATCTCGAATGCAACCTGATCTTCCACGACCATGCCTTCAACCGTGAATTGCGCGGTCGCCTGGAAACCCTGATCCAGAACCACTGCGAGCACGTCGACAGCAGCAAGGTGCCCAAGCGCACCTACTGGCACCTGGCCAAGACGATGCTGGTCTTTCACTTCCTGCGCCACTTTCCCGCCTGGGTCGGCTGGCTGCCCGGTCATACCCCCAAGATCGAACTGGTGAGTCCGCCGGTGCAGCCCGAGCTCGAAACCCAGGACCGGGTCGATTCCTCGATCTCAAGGTATCCGCAACGATGAGCAGCCACAGCGACACCCTGGACCACGCCGACGACGAGGCGGACCAGCAGGCCGCCGACAAGCCACAGAACAAGCACTGGGTGCTGGCCAAGAAGATCCTGACCTGGGTGTTCCTGATCGCGGTGGTGGTGCTGCTGGTGATCTATGCCCGCAAGGTCGACTGGGGCGAAGTCTGGAAGGTCTTTACCGGCTACAAGTGGACCACCCTGGCCATGGCCGGCGGCCTGGTGGTGCTGTCCTATATCATGTATGGCTGCTACGACCTGATCGGGCGCGCCTATTGCGGCCACAAGCTGGTCAAGCGCCAGGTGTTTCTGGTGTCCTTCATCTGCTACGCCTTCACCCTGACCCTGAGCACCTGGGTCGGCGGCATCGGCATGAGGTATCGCCTCTATTCGCGGCTGGGCCTCTCCAGCGGCACCATCACCCGGATCTTTTCCCTGAGCATCGCCACCAACTGGCTGGGATATGTCCTGCTCGCCGGCGGCATCTTCGTCAGCGGCGTGGTGGACATGCCGCCCAACTGGTTCGTCGGCGACACCACCTTGCGCCTGATCGGCTTTGGTCTACTGGCCTTCATCGTTTTCTACTTGGGCGTCTGCGCCTTCGCCAAGCAGCGCGAATGGACGGTGCGCAAGCAGCGCCTTGCCCTGCCCTCGCTGCGCATGGCCTGCCTGCAGCTGCTGGTGTCCTCGATCAACTGGATGGCCATGGCCGCCATTGTCTATCTCTTCCTCGGCCGTCAGGTGGACTATCTGCATGTACTCGGCGTCCTGCTGCTGTCCAGCATCGCCATGGTCATCGTGCATATCCCGGCCGGGGTCGGGGTGCTGGAGACGGTGTTCATCGCCCTGCTGGCCAACGACGGCCTCTCCCAGGGCAAGATCATCGCCGCCCTGCTCGGCTACCGGACGCTGTACTTCATCGTCCCGCTGCTGATCGCCGCCGTGCTCTACTTCGCCCTGGAGAGCCGCGCCAAGAAGCTCAAGGTCAGCAACGACCGCCGCGAAGAGCGCAAGCAGCAGGAAAAGCACGCCACCTAGGACGTGCCCTATCTGTTATTGGGCTGGTGCATGGAAATCAGCCGGTAGAACAGCACACGCCCGCCCTCGGTGGCGGGCCCTTCCCCATCGCGCAAGCGGGCGCCCGCCTTGAAATACAGGTGATGACTGCTCCAGGCGCTGTCCAGTTGCAGACCCAGGTCTCCGTTGCGCGAACCAGCGCCATGGGCACGTACGGTGAGCACCCCGGTACGCGCCAGCTTGATGTCATAGCTGAAGCGACTGTTGAGCGGTAGATGCTCCAGCAGGATGACGTCCTTGGGACTGTCGGTGGGGCTTTCCCGCAACCGGGCGATGAGTTGGCCCTGCTCGACCTGTCCCTTGGCAGTGGCCGCGCTTTCCACGCGGTAGACCAGTTGCAACAGTGCCTGGGACGCTTCAGGCGCGGCGGTCTGGTCCTCGATCTGGCTGATGATGACCTCGGGGCGTGAGGGCACCTGCTGCACCGCCGCTTCGGCCTGCAGCAGGGCATCGGCCTCGCGATACTTCCAGGCATAGGCGCTGCCGTCCGGACGCGTTTCGCGCAACTCGGTGGCGGGATAGCTGTTGAAGGGTTGCGGGGTTCCGGTCACGGGGACCCAGAACAGCAGCGACCCTCCCTCACCACGCATGAGATAGGGGCTGCGAAAGGCGCTGCTGTTGAGTTCGGCGGTCTGTACCTGGGCCACGGGCATGGGTACGGGGACCGTCAGATTCCATTCGGCGAGATCGATCATGGTGCTCTCGGTTGCCAGATGCCTGACAAGCATCGCCCAGAACGGGGATGCCTGTCAGCGCAGCGCGTCCCTTGCGGGACGCTCCCGGATCAGCCCTGCGGCTTGAACACCAGCACACCGAGGGGTGGCAACTGCAGATTCAGCGAGGCCGGCTGACCATGGGCGCCGATCTCCTCGGCGTTCACCCCACCGCCGTTGCCCAGGTTGGAACCACCGTAGCGCTCGGCGTCGCTGTTGAAGATCTCCTGCCAATGGCCCAGCGAGGGCACGCCCACCCGGTAGTCATGCCGCGGTACCGGCGTGAAGTTGGCGATCACCAGCAAGGGCCGCTGCTGGGCATCCTTGCGCAACCAGGCGAAGACGCTGTTGCCATTGTCGTCGCCGACCACCCAGTCGAAACCCTCGGGCAGGTGGTCGCGCTCGTGCAGTGCCGGCTCATGGCGATAGAGCTGGTTGAGATCGGCCAGCAATTGCTGCACACCGCGGTGGGTGCCGTGCTCCAGGAGGAACCAGTCCAGCTCGCGGTCATGACTCCACTCGCGCCACTGGCCGAACTCGCAGCCCATGAACAGCAGCTTCTTGCCCGGGTGGGTCCACATGAAGCTCAGGTAGGTACGCAGGTTGGCGAACTTCTGCCAGACGTCCCCTGGCATCTTCTCGATCATCGAGCCCTTGCCGTGCACCACCTCGTCGTGGGAGATGGGCAGCATGAAGCGCTCGGACCAGGCGTACACCAGGCCAAAGGTCATCTGATGGTGATGGTACTGGCGATAGACCGGATCCTCTTCCACATAGTGGAGGGTGTCGTTCATCCAGCCCATGTTCCACTTGAAGTCGAAGCCCAGGCCGCCTTCGCTGACCGGTGCGCTCACGCCAGGCCAGGAGGTGGATTCCTCGGCGATCACCAGCGCACCCGGCGCCTCTTCGTGGACCACCTCGTTGAGGTGCCGGAGGAAGGCGATGGTTTCCAGGTTCTCGCGACCACCGTGGATGTTGGGGATCCACTCGCCGTGCTTGCGCGAATAGTCGCGGTAGAGCATGGAGGCCACGGCATCCACCCGCAGGCCGTCGATGTGGAAGTGCTTGAGCCAGTGCATGGCCGAGGCCAGCATGAAGCCGTGCACCTCATGGCGCCCCAGGTTGTAGATGTAGGTGTTCCAGTCCTGGTGGAAGCCTTCGAAGGGATGCTCGTATTCGTACAGGGCGGTGCCGTCGAAGCGAGCCAGGCCGTGTTCGTCGGTGGGGAAATGCGCCGGCACCCAGTCGAGGATGACACCGATGTCGGCCTGGTGGCAGGCGTCGACGAAGGCGGCGAAATCCGCCGGGGTACCGAAGCGCGAGGTGGGCGCGAACTGGCCGAGCGGCTGGTAGCCCCAGGAACCGCTGAAGGGATGTTCCATGATCGGCAACAGCTCGATATGGGTGAAGCCCATCTCGCGGACATAGGGAATCAGGCGCTCGGCCAGTTCCCGCCAGTTGTACTGGCGCCCCTCGTCACCGCCTTCGCGGCGCCAGGATCCGGCGTGCAGTTCATAGACCGAGATCGGCGCTTCCACACCCTGCAGTTCGCGGCGACGGGCCATCCAGTCCTGGTCGTGCCAGGTAAAGGGCTTGTTGTCGGCCACCACCGAGGCGGTGCGCGGCGGCAACTCCGCCGCCAGGGCGATGGGATCGGCCTTGAGCGGCAACACGCCGTGCTGGCCGAGGATCTCGTACTTGTAGGAAGTACCGACCGGCAGGCGCGGCACGAACAGCTCCCAGACGCCGCTGTTGGCGCGCAGGCGCATGGGCAGCCGGCGGCCGTCCCAGCTGTTGAAGTCGCCGACCACCGAGACGCGGCGGGCATTGGGGGCCCAGACCGCGAAGCGCACGCCCTCCACGCCGTCGACTTGGCAGCGCTGGGCGCCAAAGGTCTCGCCGAGGTTGCGGTGGCGGCCTTCGTTGAACAGATAGAGGTCGGTCTCCCCCAGCAGCAGACCGAAGGAATAGGGATCCTCGGTTTCCTGCACGCCACTGGGCCAGCGAATGACCAGCTTGTAGGGCGCGGCGTATTCCAGCCGCGCGACGAACAGCCCGGGCACCCGCCCCGGCTGCATCTGGGCCAGGGGCCGACCGCTGACGCGATCGACCAGCTCCACGCCCAGGGCGTTGGGCAGGAAGGCGCGGACGATCACGCCCTCGCCATCGGGATGGGGACCGAGCACGGCGAAGGGATTGCCGTGCTCGCCGCGGGCCAGCGACTCGGCTTCGGCAGCCGAGAGCCGGGCGTCGTCCAGGGGAGCGACGGAAGCGGTGTTGTGATCGGTCATGCGCGGGCTCCGGACAAGAGGGTCTCGACGATGGCAGCGACGCCACGTAGCGGGATGTTGATCCAGGTGGGTCGGTTGGCAGCCTCGTAGCCTATCTCATACACCGCCTTCTCCAGGCTGTAGAGATCCAGCGCCGCCTGCTCGCCGCGCTCGCCCCACTGGTGGCCGATACCGGCCGCCGCAGCGCGATAGCCTTCCAGAAAGGCCGCGTAGGAGGCATTGCGATAGGTCTCCGCCGCCTTGGCACGCAGCTGCAGATGCTCTTCCGAGGTATCGGCGCCGGCGTTGCTCGACTGGGTGACCATGGCCGCCGCGTAGTCGAAGGAGCGCAGCACCCCGGCAACATCCTTGTGCGGACCGTACTTGCCGCGCCGCTCTTCCAGCGACCGCGCCGGCTCGCCTTCGAAGTCGATGAGGATGGCGTCGTCCTGGGCCACCAGCACCTGACCCAGGTGCAGATCGCCGTGGACGCGGATGCGCAGACCGCCTTCGACATCCGCGGCCAGGGCCTCGATGCGCTTGGCCAGGGCTTCGCGCTTACCGACCAGACCCTGCAGCAGCTCCTTGCCGGTGGCATCGAGCTTGTCGCTCATGCCCTGCAGGGTGTCCAGAGCACCGTCCACCTGGAGGCGAACGCGGTGCGCCAGCTCCTTGGCCGCCTGGGCGTCCACGGTTTCGGGCGCGAAGGCCGCGTCTTCGGTGGGCTGCGCCAGCACCAGGTGCATCTCGCCCAGGCGCTTGCCCAGCACGCCGGCGAAGGCCGCCAGATCGCCCATGGCAGTGAACTCGTTCTCCACATCGGAGATGCCGCCGCTGAGCAGATCGCGGGTGACGCGGTCCAGACCGTCCAGGCTCCAGGTCCAGGCATCGCCCTGGTTGTGGATGTGCTGCTGCACCAGCATCAGCACGTGCGGCGTGCCATCCGGCGCGATGCGCTGGGCCACGGCATGGGTCGCGGCGATGTTGGCGAAGCCGGCCTGGGCCAGGTAGCGCCCCATCTCCACTTCCGGATGGATGCCCGGCGCCACCTTGCGGATCAGCTTGAGCATCAGGTGGTCGCCGACGATCAGCGAGCTGTTGGACTGCTCGACACCCAGGTGCTTGATCTCGATGTCCGGATCCAGCGCGAAGTCCTCGGGCTGGTCATAGACCTCGAAGCTCAGCTCGCCGGACGGCGAAGCGATCTTGGCGCCCTTGCGGAAGGCGTCAAACACGCCATGGACGAAGCTGGTCAGGGCGAAGGCATCGGTCACCAGGCCCACGCGCCGCACGTGGCGGATGCGCGACAGGGCCAGCTGGGTGGCCAGCGGACTGCAGTGCTGGTCCTCTTCGGCGAGGAAGCCCAGGGGCAGTGCATAGCGCTCTTCGCCCTTGGCATTGGTCACCACCACCTCGCTGAACATCACCGGCAGCTTGGGCGTGTTGATCTGGGCCGCATAGTCCAGGCGCACGCTGGTGATGGCTTCGTCCTTGGAACCGAACCAGCGACGCTTGGGCAGATAGACCGGCAGCACCTCTTCGAAGATGCGGCGCGGCTCGCCCTCCAGCAATTCCTGCAGGTGCCGCTTGATGACCACCGTCTGGTAGTCGGGCATCGGCGCCGGCGGCTCGGTGTGCCAGGCAGGCATCTGCTCGTTGCCGGCCAGGTAGAACCAGTAGAAGCCATAGGGCGGCAGGGTCAGCATGTAGGGCAGCTGGCCGATGGGCGGGAAGGCGCTGCCGCCGATCATTTCCACCGGCACCTGACCGGCGAAGCTGGACAGGTCCAGTTCCACCGCCTGGGCGGCGCGGGAGACGTTGGCCACGCAGAGAATGGTCTCGTGTTCGCCCTGGGCGTTGGTGAAGTCGCGCAGGTAGGCCAGGATGCGTCTGTTTGTGGGCGACAGCATCTTCAGGGTGCCGCGACCGAAGGCCTTCTGCTGCTTGCGCACGGCCAGCATGCGCCGGGTCCAGTTGAGCAGCGAATGGGGATCGCGCGACTGGGCCTCGACGTTGATCGCCTGGTAGCCATAGAGCGGATCCATGATCGATGGCAGCACCAGGCTGGCTGGGTCGGCGCGGGAGAAGCCGCCGTTGCGGTCGACCGACCACTGCATCGGGGTACGCACGCCGTCGCGGTCGCCCAGGTGGATGTTGTCACCCATGCCGATTTCGTCGCCGTAGTACATCGTCGGGGTGCCGGGCATCGACAGCAGCAGGCTGTTGAGCAGCTCGATACGCCGACGGTCGCGCTCCAGCAGGGGCGCCAGACGGCGCCGGATGCCGAGGTTGATGCGCGCGCGGCGATCCGAGGCGTAGTAGTTCCACAGATAGTCCCGCTCGCGGTCGGTCACCATCTCCAGGGTCAGTTCGTCGTGGTTGCGCAGGAAGATCGACCACTGGCAGTTGGCCGGGATCTCCGGGGTCTGGCGCAGGATGTCGGTGATGGGGAAGCGGTCTTCCTGGGCGATGGCCATGTACATCCGCGGCATCAGCGGGAAGTGGAAGGCCATGTGGCATTCGTCGCCATCGCCGAAGTACAGCTGGGTGTCTTCCGGCCACTGATTGGCCTCGGCCAGCAGCATGCGATCGGGATAGTTGGCGTCGATCTCGGCGCGGATTTCCTTGAGTACCGCGTGGGTCTCGGGCAGGTTCTCGTTGTTGGTGCCGTCGCGTTCCACCAGGTAAGGGATGGCGTCCAGACGCAGGCCGTCGACACCCATGTCCAGCCAGTACCTCATGATGGAGATCACCGCCTTCATCACCTGGGGATTGTCGAAGTTCAGGTCAGGCTGGTGCGAATAGAAGCGGTGCCAGAAGTACTGGCCGGCGACCGGGTCCCAGGTCCAGTTGGACTTCTCGGTGTCGAGGAAGATGATGCGGGTGCCGTCGTACTTCTGGTCGTCATCGGACCAGACGTAGAAGTTGCGTGCCGCCGAACCTTTCTTGGCGCGGCGGGCGCGCTGGAACCAGGGGTGCTGGTCGGAGGTGTGGTTGATGACCAGTTCTGTGATCACCCGCAGGCCACGGGCATGGGCCTCGGCGATGAACCTCTTGGCATCGGCCATGGTGCCGTAGTCGGGGTGGATGCCGCGGTATTCGGCGATGTCGTAGCCGTCGTCGCGCCGCGGCGAGGGATAGAACGGCAGCAGCCAGATGGTGTTGACGCCCAGGCTGGCGATGTAGTCGAGCTTCTCGATCAGGCCGGGGAAGTCACCGATGCCATCGTTGTTCGAGTCGAAGAAGGACTTCACATGCACCTGATAGATGACCGCGTCCTTGTACCAGAGCGGATCGTCGATGAAGGCAGCGGGTTTGCGGGAGCGAGCTTTATTGGGTTTTGCCATGTCGTCAGGTCCTTAACAGGGCGTCTGAATCGAATGCGTGTACCGGTCGTCCTTGCCGCCCGGCAGTGATGACGGCCGGGCCAGGCGGTGCGGATCTGTCCGCACCGCCTGGCCCGTGCCGCCCGAGGTAGCGCTAGTGGCCCGCCTGGATGCGCCAGATGCCGAAGGGCATCGACGGCTCCAGGCGCGTCCACTGGGTCTTGCCGTGCCAGGCCCAGCGGTGCCCGGTCATGAGGTCCTCGCCGTAGGTGGTGGCGTGGTCGTCGAGACCCAGCTCCCACAGCGGCAGTTCGAAGTGGCCTTCCTGGGCGTTGAAGGGATCCAGGTTGACGGCGATCAGGATGAAGTTGCCCAGGTCGTCGGTGCGCTTGCCGAAATAAAGGATCTGGTCGTTCCAGCAGTTGTAGATCTTCAGCCCCAGGTGGGTCTGCAACGCCGGGTTCTGCCGGCGGATGCGGTTGAGCTGGGCGATCTCGCCCATAATGTTGCCGGGGGCGTAGAAGTCGCGCGGGCGCAGCTCGTATTTCTCCGAATCCAGGTACTCCTCCTTGCCCGGCGTGAGCGGCGCGCCCTCGCAGAGTTCGAAGCCGGCGTACATGCCCCACAGGCCGGAGCCCATGGTGGCCAGGGCGGCGCGGATCAGGAAGCCGGGCCGGCCGCTGGTCTGCAGGAAGCCCGGGTTGATGTCCGGCGTGTTGACGAAGAAGTTCGGCCGGTAGCAGTCACGCAACGGGGCTTCGTTGAGCTGGGTGAAGTATTCAGTCAGCTCGGCCTTGGTGTTGCGCCAGGTGAAGTAGGTGTAGCTCTGGCTATAACCGACCTTGCCCAGGCGCGCCATCATGGCCGGCTTGGTAAAGGCCTCGGCGAGAAACATGACATCGGCGTCACGACCGCGGATATCGGCGATCAGCCATTCCCAGAAGGGCAGCGGCTTGGTGTGGGGGTTGTCGACGCGGAAGATCTTCACGCCCTGCTCCACCCAGTGCCAGACCACGTCGCGCAGCGCCAGCCAGAGATCCGGCACGGCATCCTTGGCATAGAAATCGACGTTGACGATGTCCTGGTACTTCTTCGGCGGGTTCTCCGCATAGCGCATGGAGCCGTCCGGCCGCCAGGAGAACCAGCCCGGATGCTCCTTGAGCCAGGGGTGATCCGGCGAACACTGGATGGCGAAGTCCAGGGCGATCTCCAGGCCATGGTCGGCAGCGGCCGCCACCAGGGCGCGGAAGTCGTCCAGGGTACCCAGCTCGGGATGCACGGCGTCATGGCCGCCATCCGGGCTGCCGATGGCATAGGGACTACCCGGCTGGTCCGCGCCCGCCCCCAGGGTGTTGTTCTTGCCCTTGCGGTGAGCCAGGCCGATCGGATGGATCGGCGGGAAATACAGCACATCGAAGCCCATGTCGCGCACGCGCGGCAATTCGCCGATCACGTTGCGGAAGGTGCCGTGACGCTGGGGGTCGTCGGTGATGGAGCGCGGAAAGAGTTCGTACCAGCTGGCGAATTCGGCGCGCAGGCGCTCGATGTCCAGCGGGTATTCGATGCTGTGGGTCAGGTGGACATAGGCATCCACCGACGCCATGGCCTGGCTGGCCTCGCCGGCCAGGAGCACGGCGACCTTGTCGCCCTCGCTGCCGGCCTGGTCCAGCCGCTGCAGCAGCGCCTCCAGGGGACCGCGCTGCTCGCCTTCGGCGCGGGACAGGGCCTGCTCGACATGGATGCGGCCTTCCTGCAATTCCAGGTTCAGCCCCACACCCGCGGCGTACTTCTTCTCGATTTCGTAGCGATAGGTGCCCCAGACATCCCACCAGGCCTGGACCACGAATTCGTAGCGACCCACCGCGGGCGGAGTGAAGCGGCCGCGCCAGAGATCGTTGGTTTCCAGGGTCAAGGGAGCCTGTTGCCAGTTCTCCTCGCCCTCCTGACGCCAGAGCACGCTGGCCGCCAGCTTGTCGTGGCCATCGGCGAAGATCTTGGCGGTCACCTCGACGACGCGCCCGGCGATGCCTTTGGCGGCGAACTGGCCATTGTCCACGGCCGGCGTGACCGACTCTATGGCGATGCGCGGGGTCTGGGCAGCGGTAGCGGGATCGAGGGAAAGCGTGGAAAAAGAACCGGGGAGATCGGTGTTCGACATCGAGCCTGACTCCATCTTGGGACGCGTGAAAGGTCGCAACGCGCAAGCGCTGCGACCTTGGTCATGAACCCGCTACTGCTTGGCTTGCCGCCAAAGAGGCCCGGCTGGCCGAACCCCTCAAGGGAATCGGTAACCCGTAGTGACACCCCTAGGGATGCCACTCCAGACAGCCGCGGCTCTACTGCAACCGGAAGCACTCACGCGGGTGTGTCTGAAAGAGTCTGAGCGCCGACGACGCGCAAAAGTTCAGCCAAATCGCAATGAACAACAGGCACGTAAAACCGGCCAAAACCCATAAATATCAGTTACTTAAAGTAAATAAATGAAGCTGTTTCTAACTTAGCGACCAGCGCTACGGTGCTTGTTGAAGAGCACCGAAGCACAAGCCGGAGTAAGGATCGCCCTCAAGCCTATATTCGATAAATCACTTGAGCTACGAGCTATAACCCCATGATTTCACTGATAAGGCGTATAGGGGAGATCGCGTTTGTGCGCGCTACGCCGGTAGGTATTGAGAATGATCTCCAGCGTGGCCGGGCTCACCGCCTTGCCTTCCAGGAAATCGTCGATCTCGGCGTAGGTGATGCCAAAGGCATCTTCATCGGCCTTGCCGGGCGACAGGGATTCCAGATCGGCGGTCGGCACCTTGTGCACCAGCTCGTTGGGGGCGCCCAGCCACTCGGCCACCGCCCGCACCCGCCGCTTGTTGAGACCATGCAGAGGCGTGAGATCGCAGGCGCCATCGCCGAATTTGGTATAGAAGCCCATCAGGGCTTCCGCCGCGTGGTCGGTGCCTATCACCAGACCCCGGCGCGCGCCGGCCACCGCGTACTGGGCGATCATGCGCTGGCGCGCCTTGATGTTGCCCAGCGTGAAATCCTCGTGCAGTTCGTCATCGAAGGCCACGCGGGCTTCGCGCACCGAGGCGAGCATGGCGTCGCTGGCCGGCTTGATGTTGACGGTGTGGGTCTCGTCGGGCTGGATGAATTGCAGGGCGCGCTGGGCATCCGCCTCGTCGCGCTGCACGCCATAGGGCAGGCGCATGGCGATGAACCTCAGGCGCGCATTGCCGCTCTCCTCGCGCGCCCGCTCCACCGCCAGCTGGGCCAGGCGACCGGCCGTGGAGGAATCCACGCCGCCACTGATGCCCAGCACATAGCTTTCCTGGCGGCTGTTCAGCAGATAGTCCTTGAGAAACTGGATGCGACGCTCAGCTTCCTCGGCCGGATCGAAATGCTCGGGTACCTGCAGGGCCTGGATGATGTCGCGCTGAAGGGCTTCGGTCATCGGGCGTTCTCCTCTGATTCGCGTTCGAGACGTTGATGATAGGGCACCACGGCGCCGAGGCTGTGCCGGGCCGCCGCCAGCTGCACGGCCTCACGGTCGCCGGAAAAATGCTGGGTTTCAGAATAGAGCACGATGTCGTCACCGACGCGGTAGCCCCAGGCAAAACAGACGGTTCCCTGGGGAATGCCGTCCGCCCCGCCCGGTCCGGCCAGCCCGGTATTGGCGATGGCCACCTGGGCCGGACTGTCGCGCAGGGCGCCAGCAGCCATCTCCCGCGCCACTTCCTCGCTGGTGAGGTTGTGCCGCTCGATGGTTTCCGGCCTGACGCCCAGCAGGCGCTGCTTGGCCTCGGGCGAATAGACGACGTAACCGGATTCGATGCAGCTGCCGCTGCCGGGTATCTCGGACAACAATCCCACCACCTTGCCGGCCGTGCAGGATTCGGCCGTGGTGAGTTGCAGTTCGCGTGTCTTGAGATAGTCCAGCATGGACTCGATTTTGTTCATGAGTGCGTGTCCCCAAAAGCAGTTCTCCTCCGTTGGAAGAACGGCGAAATGGGGAAGTTCTCGGGTCAGTTGCCGGGTATTTTCCAGGTCGGCGGGCGTGTCGATGTCGCGATGGATACCGGCGTCCGCGATCTCCCGCTCTAGTACCGAACCCTCGCGCAGGAGCCGTTTCGCTCCCTCGTCGCCCGTGAGTTCGCCCAGCGCAGCGGCAAAATTCCGACCAAAGAGCACGGGATGGCCGCGCCGGCCCTGGTAAGCAGGGACGACGATGCGCCCGGGATGATGCAGCTCCAGCAGCTGGCGGGCCGTGGCGGGCTGCACGAAGGGCATGTCGCCCAGGGCGACCAGCCAGCCGGACGCCTCGGGCGTCCTTCGCACGGCCGCGGCCAGGCTGTCGCCCATGCCGGTGGTGGGCAGGCTGAGTACCGCCAGGCCTTCCTGCCGCGCCAGCGCGGCGCGCCAGGGGGCGCTGTCCGAGACCACGGCCAGGCACGGCAGACCCAGGCCTCGCCACAGTCGAAAGGTCGCCTGCAACACCGTCAGCTCGGACGGACCGGGCAAGATGGCCTGCAGCTTGTCGCCTCCGCCGGCGGCGCGGAACCGGCTTCCGGCACCCGCCGCGAGGATCAGCACCTGAACGCCGGGCATCCCTAGGCGACCTGCTCCACCGCCACCAGGGCGCGCTTCTTCTGGGTCAGGGCGATGCCGTTCTTGACCGCCACCACCTCCGCCAGCAGCGACAGGGCGATCTCTGGTGGCGTATGGCTGCCGATGTGCAGGCCGATGGGACCGTGCAGGCGATTGATCGCCGCCACCGGCACCTCCAGCTGCAGCAGCCGCTCCCGCCGCCGGTCGTTGTTGCGCAGCGAACCCAGGGCGCCAACGTAGAAGGCGTCGGATTGCAGCGCCGTCAGCAGCGCCAGGTCATCCAGGCGCGGATCGTGGGTCAGGGCCACCACCGCGGTGCGCTCGTCCGGGCGGATCGCCAGCACGGCATCGTCCGGCATGCCCGGGATGAAACGCGCCTGGCGCGTCTCCCAGCCCTGGCGGAATTCCTCGCGGGGATCGCAAACCAGCACCTCGAAATCGAGCATGGCGGCCATGTCGGCGACATAGAGCGACAGCTGACCGGCGCCGATCAGCAGCAGCCGCCAACGCGGTCCGTGTACCAGGCGCAGGCAGTGCTCGTCCAGGGCGACCGGCTCGTCGCGGGTGGTGCTGGAGATCCGCACCTTGCCGGTGGCCAGGTCCAGCTCGCGCAGGGCCAGTTCGTGGTCGTCACAGCGTTGCAGCAGTTGCTCGACCCAGCGCCAGTCACCGACCTGCTCCTGGACCAGGCGCAGGGTGCCCCCGCAGGGCAGTCCGAAGCGGGCGGCTTCGTCACCCGAGACGCCATAGGTGATGACCTCCGGACGCTCGCCAGCGAACTGGCCGGCGTGCAGCCGGGCGATCAGGTCGTCCTCGATACAGCCACCCGACACGGAGCCGCATACCTGGCCGTCGTCACGCAGGGCCAGCATGGCGCCCGGCGGCCGCGGCGAGCTGCCCCAGGTCTGGACCACGGTGAACAGGCTGACGCCATGCCCTGCCCGTCGCCAGGCCAGGGTCATGCGCAAAACTTCTTGATCGACACTGTCCACGCCCTGCTCCTCTCTACCTTGCACCTGCGACGGCAAAATCGTCGTTCCGGGGGTAGAACCCAACAGCGGAGCGGGGTTCCCCAGGGCGGAACCCGGTGGATCGCCGGCCTATCCATAGGGGATACCCCAAGAGGAGAACGTCCATGCCCCGCTCGATCTGGAAAGGCGCCGTCAGCTTCGGCCTGGTGCACATCCCCGTGTCGGTCGTCTCGGCGACCCGGCAATCGGGCATCGACTTCGACTGGCTGGATGAACGCAGCCTCGACCCGGTGGGTTACAAGCGCATCAACAAGACCACCGGCAAGGAGGTGCCCAGCGAACACATCGTCAAGGGCATCGAGCACGGCAAGGGCAAGTACGTGGTGCTCAGCGAAGACGAGATCCACAACGCCCTGCCCGAGGCCACCCGCACCATCGACATCCTCACCTTCGTCGAGGCGCGGGAGATCTCCATCCTGCACTTCGAGAAGCCCTACTACCTGGCGCCGGACAAGAACGGCGAAAAGGTCTATGCCCTGCTTCGCGACACCCTAAGCGCCGCCGGCAAGGTGGGCGTGGCCAACCTGGTGATGCACTCCAAGCAGCACCTGGCGGTGATCATGCCGCTGGGCGATGCCCTGGTGCTCAACACCCTGCGCTGGGCCGACGAGGTGCGGTCCGCGGAAGACGTCGGGCTCGAGGGGCTGGACGCCAAGGTCAGCAAGAAGGAAGTGGACATGGCCCAGCGCCTGGTGGACGACATGACCGAGCAATGGGACCCGGAGCAGTACCACGACACCTTCAAGGACAACGTCATGGCGCTGGTAGAGCGCAAGCTCAAGGACGGCAAGCTCGAAGCCGTCGCCGAGGAGCCCGAAGCCGAGGACAGCGGCGCCGACGTCATCGACCTCACCGAATTGCTGCGCCGCAGCCTGGGTGGCAAGAAGGACAAGGCCAAGGAGACGCCCAAGTCCAAGAGCTCCGGCCGTTCGACCACCCGGCGTAGCCCTGCCGCCAGCCGCACCCGCAAGGCCAAGTGAGGAGCGCCGCCATGGCCAGCTCGACCAGTGAATACAACCGCAAGCGCAACTTCGACATCACCGCCGAACCGCGTGACGAGGGCAGCTCCCGCCGGCGCAAGGCCAAGGGGGCCCTGAGCTTCGTCATCCAGAAGCACGACGCGCGCCGCCTGCACTACGACTTCCGCCTGGAGCTGGATGGCACCCTCAAGAGCTGGGCGGTGCCCAAGGGTCCCAGCCTCGATCCCGGCGAAAAGCGCCTGGCGGTGCAGGTGGAGGACCACCCCCTCGCCTACGGCAGCTTCGAAGGCAGCATTCCCGAAGGCCAGTACGGCGCCGGCGATGTCATCGTCTGGGATCGTGGCGAGTGGGAGGCGGATGGCGATGCCGCCGAAGGCTATGCCGCGGGCAAGCTCAAGTTCGAACTCAGGGGTGAAAAGCTGCGCGGTCACTGGACCCTGGTGCGCACCCGGCTGCAGGGCCACAGCGACAAGCCGCAGTGGCTCTTGATCAAGGAGCGCGACGACCAGGCCCGCGACACCGCCGACTACGAGGTGACCGTCGCCGAGCCCGACAGCGTGCTGAGCGACAAGACCCTGCCCCGGCTGGCGCAGTCCAAGGCCAAGGGCAAAACCTCCGCCAAAGCCAAGGCGACCCAAAGGCCGACCCGCCAGCCCACCGCCAAGGCGCGCAAGGCTAAGCTGCCCGAGTTCCTGGAAGCCCAGCTGGCCACCCTGGTCGACAGTGCGCCGGCCGGCGACTGGCTGTACGAGGTGAAATACGACGGCTATCGGCTGCTCGCCCATATCGAGGGCGGCGAGGTGCGCCTCTTCACCCGCAGCGGCAACGACTGGACCGAGCGCCTGCCGGAGCAGGCCAGGGCCCTGGCCGCGCTGGGCCTGGAAAACGCCTGGCTGGACGGCGAGATCGTGGTCAACGACGCCCAGGGCGTCTCCAGCTTCCAGGCGCTGCAGAATGCCTTCGAGACCGGCAAGGCGACCCGCATCACCTATTACCTGTTCGACCTGCCCTATCTCAATGGCGCAGACCTGCGCGAGGTGCCGGTCGAGCAACGCCGCGAGTTGCTCGGCAAGCTGCTGGAAGAGAGCAACGACAGCGAGCTGCTGCGCTTCTCCGCCGCCTTCGAGGTGCCGGCCGATCGCATCCTGGCCAGTGCCTGCGAACTCGGGCTCGAAGGGGTCATCGGCAAGCGCCTGGGTAGCCCCTATCGTTCGCGGCGCAACAAGGACTGGATCAAGCTCAAGTGCGCCCACCGCCAGGAATTCATCATCGTCGGCTATACCCCGCCCAAGGGCGGCCGCCAGCACCTGGGCGCGTTGCTGGTGGCGCTGCACGATGACCAGGGCCAGCTGCACTATGCCGGCAAGGTCGGTACCGGCTTCACCGCGGTCGTGCTCAAGCAGCTGCACGCCCACTTCCAGCCGCTGATCGTCGATCAGCCGCCGGTGGTGGATCCGCCCAAGGGCGCCGCCTATCGCGAAGTGACCTGGCTGCGGCCCGAGCAGCTGTGCGAGATCGCCTATGCCGAGCTGACCCAGGACCGCATCGTCCGCCAGGGCGTCTTCCACGGCCTGCGCGACGACAAGCCGGCCGAGGGCATCGGCCTGGAAGAGGCGACACCAGCCCGCGAGGCCGAGGCGCCGCGCCCGTCCGCCGCACGCCGTCCGTCTGCGGGCAAGCAGCAGGACGCCAGCGTCGCCGGGGTACGCATCAGCCATCCCGAACGGGTCATCGACGAAGCCAGCGGCGCGCGCAAGCTCGACATCGCGGGCTATTACGCCGCCGTCGCCGACTGGATCCTGCCGCACCTGGCCGACCGACCCGTGGCCCTGGTCCGGACGCCCGAGGGTATCGCCGGCGAGCAGATCTTCCAGAAGCACAAGCAGACCCTGGCGATCCCCCATATCCGCGAACTCGATCCGGCGCTGGACCCGGGGCATGCGCCGCTGATGGTCATCGACAGTCGCGAGGCCCTCATCGGCGCGGCCCAGATGGGCACGGTGGAACTCCATACCTGGAACGCCACCGCCGACCGCATCGACCGGCCCGACCGCTTCATTCTCGATCTCGACCCTGATCCCGCCCTGCCCTGGTCGCGCATGCTGGAGGCGACGGGGCTGGTGCTGACCCTGCTCGACGAGCTGGAGCTGCAGGCCTTCGTCAAGACCAGCGGCGGTCGCGGCCTGCACCTGGTGGTGCCGCTGGATCGGCGCCAGGACTGGGACACCGTCAAGGCCTTCGCCCAGGCGGCGGCCCAGCACCTGGCCAACACCCTGCCCAAGCTCTTCGCCGCCAAGATGGGCGCCCAGAATCGCCAGGGGAAGATCTTCGTCGACTACCTGCGCAATCGCCATGGCGCCACCACGGTCAGCGCCTTTTCCCTGCGCGCCCGTCCCCACCTCGGCGTTTCGGTACCCATCGCCCGGGATGAGCTGGCGACCCTGGAGGCCAGCGACCAATGGCGCTTCGACTCCCTGCTGGAACGCCTCGAAGGGCTCAAGGACGACCCCTGGGCCGGGTATGCCGAGATACGCCAGAGCCTTACCGCAGCGCGGCGCAAGCGGCTCGGCGTAGCGTAGCGATGCGCCTGCCGTCGGCAAGCGTACCGGCTAAGCGAAACCCCTTATCGCTGCCCGTGGTCTGCACTAACGAGCGCTGTCGTGGACAGCGCCGTCGCCAGCCACGGGATGGAGCCGATGTCGATCGATCTGGATAGCCTCCAGGACACCCTGGACGAGTGGGCCTATGACGAGGTCACTCCCGCACTGCTGCAACACCGACTCCAGATTCTCAACCAGCGCGGTCTCGACCGCCTGCCGTTGCCCGGCCAGGGTCAGACCCTGGACCGTTGGCGCGCCTTGGCCCAGGTCGCCCATCATGACCTGGGCCTGGTGAAGCTGTACGAAGGCCACACCGATGCCTTGGCCATCCTGAGCGAACTGGAGGGCTACGCGCCGCCCGAAAGCCTCTGGGGCGTCTGGGCCGCCGAGCCGCCCGATGCCCGCCTGCTGGTGCGCTACAGCGCCGACGGCGTGGTCACCCTGCACGGCCGGAAGTCCTGGTGCTCCGGCGCCTCCCTGGTCAGTCACGCCCTGGTCACCGCCTGGATGGACGATCATCCGATGCTGGTGGCGGTGGAAATGAAGCAACCCGGCGTCGAAGTCACCCAGGACGGCTGGCGGGCCATCGGCATGCAGCACACGGGTAGCGTCGACGTGCTGTTCGACGGGGCCGCCGGCGTGCTGGTCGGGGCGCCCGGTCGCTACCTGCAGCGTCCCGGCTTCTGGCATGGCGGCGGCGGTATCGCCGCCTGCTGGTATGGCTCCGCCACCGCCCTGGCCGATACCCTGCGCGCTCACTGCAAGCGTCATCGCGAACCCCATGCCCTCGCTCACCTGGGCCATGTGGACGCCGCCCTGCTCGGCGCCGCCACTGCACTGCGCCAGGCCGCCGAGTGGCTGGACCTCAACCCCGAGGCGGACGCCCGTTATCCCGTCTGCCAGTTGCGGGCCCTGGTCGAGCAGTGCGCCGAAATCGTCATCCGCCATACCGGCCGCGCCTTTGGCGCCGCGCCGCTGTGTCGCGACGCCTATTGCGCCCGCCACATGGCGGACCTTCCCGTCTACCTGCGCCAGAGCCACGCCGAACGCGACCTGGCGGTGCTGGGTGACCTCAATCTGCTGGAGGGTGCCCCTTGGCAACTGTAGGCGATCGTCAGATTCAGGGAGCTGGCACCGCGCCCGAGGCGTGGCTGCAGTGGTCCGGCTTCGCCGAGATGCCGGCAATCGAGGCCTCGCAACTGGTCCCGCCCGGCCATCGCGCCGTGGTCGTCGCCCCGCACCCGGACGACGAGATCCTCGGCTGCGGCGGCCTGCTCTGCCAGTTGGGTGAGCTGGGGCGTCGTCTGGCACTGGTGGCGGTCACCGACGGCGATGGCAGCCATCCGCAATCCACCCTCTGGCCGGCCACCCGCCTGCGCAATACCCGTCCACTGGAGACCCGCGAAGCCCTGCGCCGCCTGCATCTGGAGCGCGCCACCGTGACCCGCCTGGCGATACCGGATGGCCAGGTGAGCGAGCAGGAAGCCGCCCTGCAGCAGCGGCTGGTGGAAATCCTTACGCCGGAAGACGTGGTCTTCGCCACCTGGCGATTGGATGGCCATCCCGATCATGAGGCGACCGGCCGCGCCGCCGTGGAAGCCTGCCGCCTGCGCGGCGCCCGCTGCATCGAGGTGCCGGTCTGGACCTGGCACTGGGCCGCCCCGGGCGATCCACGCGTGCCCTGGGAACGGGCGCGGCGCCTGGATCTGGAGGAAGACGTCCTGGCGCTGAAGAAGCGCGCGGTGAACGCCTTCGGCAGCCAGCTGACCGAGGACACGAGCACGGGACAGGGACCCATCCTGCCGCCTGCGGTAGTGGCCCGTCTCACCCGTGCCTGGGAGGTCTATCTGACGTGACCGTCTCCATGAGCTATTTCGATTCGCTGTACGCCAGCAGCGACGATCCCTGGGACTACCGCCATCGCTGGTACGAAGCGCGCAAGCGCGATCTGACCCTGGCCATGTTGCCGCACCGTCGTTACAGCCAAGGCTACGAGCCTGGCTGCTCCACCGGTGAGTTGTCCCGGCGGCTGGCCGAGCGCTGCGAGCGGCTGCTGGTCAGCGACGGCAATGCCTCCGCGGTCGCCACCGCTCGCGAGCGCCTTGCCGATCAGGCTCATGTCGAGGTGCATCACCTGCTGCTGCCGGACGCCTGGCCGGCCGGCGCCTTCGATCTTATCGTCATCAGCGAGATCGGCTACTACCTCGGCGAGCCCGGCCTGGCTGCCCTCTTGGATCGCGCCCACAGCGCGCTGCTGCCCGGAGGGGTACTGCTCGGCTGTCACTGGCGCCATCCCATCGAAGGCTGTGCCCTGACCGGCGACCAGGTTTATGAGCGCATGGCCGCCCTGCCCGGCCTGCATCGCCTGAGCCACCTCGAAGAATCCGATTTCCTCCTCACCCTCTGGTCTTCCGACCCCACCTCCGTCGCCCGCCGGGAGCAGCTTCTATGATAGGTGCCGTGATACCCGCCCATAACGAAGAGCAACACGTCGAACGCTGCCTGCAATCGGTCCTGCGCGCCGCGCGGCATCCGGCCTTGCTAGGTGAAGCCGTCGAGGTCGTCATCGTGCTGGACAGCTGCACCGACGGCACCGCCGACATCGTTCGCCGGCTGCCGGTCACTGCCCTGGAAGTCTGGGCCTGCAACGTCGGCCTGACCCGGGCGACCGGCGCCGCCCACCTGATCCAGCTCGGCGCCCGCTGGCTGGCCTGCACCGATGCCGACTCAGAGGTGGCGCCGGACTGGTTCGCCGCCCAGCTCGCTTATGGCGCCGATGCCGTCTGTGGCGTGGTGGAGGTGGACGACTGGACCCCGCATTCCCCCGGCCTCAGGGCTCGCTACGAGGCGGCCTATCACGACCGCGAAGGCCATCAGCATATCCATGGTGCCAACTTCGGCATCTCCACGGCAGCCTATCTCCAGGCCGGCGGCTTTCCGTCCATGACGGTGGACGAGGACGTGACCCTGGTTACCGCGCTCCAGACCCAGGGTGCGCGTATCGCCTGGAGCAACAGCGTGCGGGTGCGCACCAGCTCGCGCCTGGACTGCCGGGCCCGCGGCGGTTTCGGCGACTACCTGAGCCTGCTCGGCGCCACTGCCTGACTAAACGCCCAGGGCGAAGGCCCCGGGCGTCGCGCCGAATTGCCGGCGAAAGGCGGCGATGAAGGCCGATGGGGAGTTGTAGCCGCAATCCAGCGCCACCTCCGTCACCGCAGCGCCCTGTTCCAGGCGTTCCAGGGCGCTGATCAGGCGCAACCGCTGGCGCCAGGTTCTGAAGGTCAACTCGGTATCGCGCAAGAACGCCCGGCTCAGTGTCTTTTCCGAGGCGCCCAGCACCCCTGACCACTGCGCCAGGGTGCGATCGTCCGACGGATTGGCCGCCAGGGCCTCGCACAGCAGACGCAGCCGGCCATCCTGGGGCGCCGGCAGCGACAGTCCGACCTCGGGTGCCGCCTGCAACTGATCCAGCATCACCGACACCAGCCTTCCCTCGGGTCCCGCCTCGTCATATTCCCGGGCGAAGCCGCTGAAGGTCTTGATCAGTTCGCGGATCAGCGGACTCACCGCCACCACCCGACACCGCTCGCCCACATAGGGCGCCGCCTCGGCCCCGACATAGAGGCTGCGCATCTCCGCCCTGGGCGAGGAGCGCACCTGATGCTCGACATCGGCAGCGATCCACACCGCCCGCTGCGGCGGTGCCACATAGCTGCCCTCGGCGGTGGTCACCGTGAGCACCCCCTTGATGGCATAGGACAGCTGGCCCCAGGGATGCCGGTGCCAGGGTGTCCAGGCCGGTTGGGCCAGGGATTCCACGCGGGCATAGAGGCGCCGCGGCAGGTGCGCGAGTTCGGGCACGGGGCGTTCGACCGCAGACTGTCCGTTTGACGACATCATTGGGGCTTTTCGCGTTAGTCGGCTAGGTCAGGAGACGATAGCCTTGGGGCTATCCGCAGACAACCCGAGAGAGACCATGGCTCGTCCCCGCCTGATGCCCGACAATTTCACGCTGCTGCTGGTCGCCACGGTGATCCTGGCCAGCGTGCTGCCCTGCCAGGGCCTCGCCGCCCAGATCGCCAACGTGGTCACCAACATCGCCATCGGCCTGCTGTTCTTCCTGCACGGCGCCAAGCTGTCGCGCCAGGCACTGGTGGCCGGCATCACCCATTGGCGCCTGCACCTCCTGGTGTTCGCCTTCACCTTCGTCAGCTTTCCGCTGCTGGGCTGGGCGCTGCAGCCGCTGCTGGCCCCGCTGGTGACGCCGGAGCTCTATCTCGGCGTGCTGTTCATGTGCGCCCTGCCGGCCACGGTGCAGTCGTCCATCGCCTTCGTCTCCATGGCTCGCGGCAATGTCTCGGCCGCGGTCTGCAGTGCGTCCCTGTCCAGCCTGCTCGGGATCTTCCTCACCCCACTGCTGGTCCGGCTGCTGCTTGACGCCCACGGCGGCTCGGACGGCCAGAGCACCCTGAATGCCATCATCAAGATCTGCGTCCAGCTGCTGCTGCCCTTCGTCGCCGGCCAGCTGCTGCGTCCGGTGATCGGCCACTGGGTGGATCGCCACAAGGGCAAGCTCAAGTTCGTCGACCAGGGGTCCATCCTGCTGGTGGTCTACACCGCCTTCAGCGCCGCGGTCATCGAAGGCCTGTGGCGCGAGACGCCGATCCTGTCGCTGGTGGGCCTGGTGTTCATCTGCGCCACCCTGCTGACCCTGGTCCTGCTCGCCACGCGCTACAGCGCCCGGCTGCTGGGCATGAGCAAGGAAGACGAGATCACCGTGGTCTTCTGCGGCTCCAAGAAGAGCCTGGCCACGGGGGTGCCCATGGCCAAGGTGCTGTTCGCCGGCAGTACCATGGGTCCGGTGCTGCTGCCGATCATGCTGTTCCACCAGATCCAGCTGATGGTCTGCGCGGTGCTGGCGCAGCGCTACGCCAGGCGCGAGACGGTGGAGGCCGCGCCCGTGGCGGCAGCCCCGGTGGCGAAGTGATCCCCGCGGTGGCGAGGCGTCCGGCTAGCGCGCCTCGTCCTCGCGAACCGGCTTGCGCATGGTGACCCACTCTTCCGCGGCGGTGGGATGGATGCCCAGCGTATCGTCGAAGCAGGCCTTGGTCGCGCCCGCCTTGAGGGCGATGGCCAGGCACTGGACCTGCTCGCCGGCATCGGGGCCCACCATGTGGCAGCCCAGCACCTGGTCGCTGTCGGCATCCACCACCAGCTTCATCAGGGTGCGCTCCTGGACATCGGTCAGGCTGAGCTTGGTCGGCCGGAAGCTGCTCTGGAAGATCTTCAGCCGATGGCCACGCTCACGCGCCTCTTCTTCGCTCAGGCCGATGCTCGCCAGATTGGGCAGGCTGAAGACCGCGCTGGCGATCAGGTCGTAGTTCAGCGGGCGATAGCTGTCGGGATCGAACAGATGGCGCGCCAGGGTCATGCCCTCGGCCAGGGCCACCGGGGTCAGCTGCACCCGGCCGATGACGTCGCCGATGGCGTAGATCGAAGGCTCCGCGGTCTGGAAGGTCTCGCCGACCTTGATGAAGCCCTGGTCGTCCAGGGCGACACCGGTGTTTTCCAGGCCCAGGTCGTCCAGCATCGGCCGGCGGCCGGTGGCATAGAAGACGCAATCGGCGTCCAGCATCCGACCGTCCTTGAGTGTCACCTGCAGGCTGCCATCGGCGGCCTTGTCGATCCGCGCCACATCGGCATTGAATTGCAGGTCATGGCCGCGCTTCTGCATCTCGTCGCGCAGATGCTCGCGCACGCCCCGGTCGAAGCCGCGCAGGAACAGCTCCCGGCGATACAGCAGGGTCGTCCTTGCGCCGAGCCCCTGGAAGATCGAGGCGAATTCCACGGCGATGTAGCCGCCCCCCACCACCACCACCTGCTTGGGCAGCTCCGGCAGGTAGAAGGCCTCGTTGGAGGTGATGGCATGCTCGCGGCCGGGGAAGTCCGGCACGTCCGGCCAGCCCCCGGTGGCGATGAGGATGCGCTCGCAGCGATAGCGCTGGCCTTCCACCTCGACGGTGTGGGGATCGAGGATGCGGGCATGGGCTTCCAGCAAGGTCACCCCGCTGTTGACCAGCAAGGCCCGATAGATGCCGTTCAGCCGGCGGATCTCGTGGTCCTTGCTGGCGACCAGGGTGTTCCAGTCGAAGGCCGGAACCTCGGCATCCCAGCCATAGCCACGGGCCTGGCGGAATTCATCGCGAAAGGAGGCGCCGTAGATGAAGTATTTCTTGGGCATGCAGCCCACGTTCACACAGGTCCCGCCGAGGTAACGGCTTTCCGCCACTGCCACCCGGGCACCGAAGTCGGCCGCGAAGCGCGCGGCCCGTACCCCGCCCGAACCGGCGCCGATCACGAAGAGGTCGAAATCATAGGTCGTCATGGAGCTCTCTCTTTTTGCTGCTGGCGACCAGCATAACGCAAGGCCACCCTGCGCAGCGGCCCGGCTGGCCAACCTCCAGAAACGACAAGGCCACCCGCAGGTGGCCTGGTCGACTGCACGTCAGGCTTACAGCGCCTTGTACAGATTCTCGAAGCAGAAGTTGGTGGCTTCGACGAAGCCTTCCGCGCTGCCGCAGTCGAAACGCTGACCCTTGAATTTGTAGGCCAGAACGCAACCGTCCTGGGCCTGCTTCATCAGGGCGTCGGTGATCTGGATCTCGCCACCCTTGCCCGGCTCGGTCTGCTCGATCAGGTCGAAGATGTCCGGGGTCAGGATGTAGCGGCCGATGATCGCCAGGTTGGAGGGAGCGTCTTCCGGCTTCGGCTTCTCGACCATGTTGTTCACGCGGTAGATGTCGTCACGGATCATCTCGCCGGCGATCACGCCGTACTTGTTGGTCTCGTTGGCCGGGACTTCCTGGATGGCCACGATGGAGCAGCGGAACTGGTTGTACAGCTTGACCATCTGCTTGAGGACGCTGTCGCCTTCCAGGTTCAGGCAGAGGTCGTCCGCCAGGACCACGGCGAAGGGCTCGTCACCGATCAGCGGGCGGCCGGTCAGGATGGCGTGGCCCAGGCCCTTCATCTCCACCTGACGGGTGTAGGAGAAGGTGCAGTTGTCGATCAGCTTGCGAATGCCGACCAGGTACTTTTCCTTGTCGGTGTTCTTGATCTGGCTTTCCAGCTCATAGCTGATGTCGAAGTGGTCTTCCAGCGAGCGCTTGCCACGACCGGTAACGATCCCGATCTGATGCAGGCCCGCCTCCAGAGCTTCCTCCACGGCGTACTGCACCAGCGGCTTGTTCACAATGGGCAGCATTTCCTTGGGCATGGCTTTGGTCGCAGGGAGAAAACGAGTGCCATAGCCGGCTGCCGGAAACAGACATTTGGTGATCATGGGAGTCCTTTGATCTGTACGTGAAGGCAAAACGAACGGCGGTCTATCCAGCCGCTTGTCGCATACAATGCCCGAAGCGCGCGACGCTGGAAATAGCCAGGCATGGGCGCTCTGTGGACGTGCGGATACGACTCCAGGATTGCCTTCCGGTTCTGCGCAAAGCCGCAAAGAACTGCTATCGTCCAAAGTTTGGAACCAGCGTCACGACTCCGCGGATAGATCTCGACATGAAGAAATGGATGCTCCCGTTGCTGTGTGTTTCCCTCGCCGGCTGCTCCCTGGGCGGTCATCACGAGGCGGCGGACACGCGGCCGCTCAGCGCGGAACAGACCACCCTGCTGCGCCAGAACGATCTCTTGCAGGCCAAGCTGCTGGTCCTGGGTGGCAGCGAAGAACAGCTCAAGCTCGCGGATGCCCTGCTGCTGCGCAATGGCGGAACCAGCGCCGATGGCGAAGTGGAGTTCTATCGCGCGGTGATCGCCATCAAGCAGGGCCCGCAGACCGATGACGTCCTGGAATTGCTGAACGCCTCCGCCGATCATCGCTATCCGCTGGCCTATGCCCTGCTCTATCGGATGTATACCGATCCCTTCCTGGTGCCCGAGGCCGATCCGATCCAGGCGCAGACCTACAAGAGCGCCTACGGAGAGCTCGCGGTGGCCAAGAGTGGCTATCCGTCCTTCGACAAGGCCGTGGAAGTCACCCGCCAGCTGGCGCCCTGAACCCGCCTCTCTAGTCGGCCGCTTTGCGGCCGTTCACAGTCTGGCGCTGGCGAATGAGCAGCCGTTGACCTTTCCTGGATGTGAATGATGTCAACTGGCCGCATGACGGTAGCATCGAGCCTCTACCGTCCGCCGCCCAGAGCCATCTCCATGTCCTCGCTTGGCAAGCTGTCACCCGATATCGTTGCCGTCCGGACCGTGACGCAGCGGCTCGTCCTGCTGCTGATCGGGTTCTTCGCGCTGGCCATCCTGCTGACGCGGCTGCCGACCTTCATCAACGCTGCCAGCGGCGAGACCTGGCAGATTCGCGGCGGCCAGATTCCGCTGATGCAGTATCCCTCCATGCCGGAGCGCAGCGTGGTCGCCAATCGCCAGCTGATCGCCATGCTCAAACCGGGCGATCGCATTCTGGTCCTGGACAGCGCCCCCTTTCGCCCCTGGAAGAAGGTCATGCTGATCGGCGAAGACAGCCGCATCGGCTGGATCCGTGTCACCCCGGCCCTGGGCGCGATCCGCCTGGAGTGACGCCAGGGCCGGAGCCGGTCGACAGCAGGCGCATGACCCGGGTGTCATGCCAGCGATACCAGTGCGCCTGACCCAGCCGCTGCGCCTGCCGATGTTCCGGATGGGCGCCCCAGGCTGCGACCGCGGCCTCATCGGCCCAGTAGGACAGGGTGATGCCCAGGCCATCGGTGCCCCGTACCGATTCCATGCCCAGAAAGCCTGGCTGCCCCTGCGCCAGCTCCACCATGCGCGCCGCCATGGCCTCATAGTCGGGATCGTCGTCGGCGCGTTGCGAGACGAAGGCGATCACCACACAGTCCTCGGGCAATTCCGGCCGCTTCATGTCCCCAGGTTCCGCGCCGCGACCACCGCGTCCAGCCAGGCGCGCACCGCCGTGGGGACCCGACCGGCCAGCGCCTCGCGCTCGGGCTGATAGAGGGTGCCGAAATAACAGGGATGGGTCGTCAGCTCGAAGGCCACTGGCAGCTCTTCCTCATCCCAGGCGAGGACGCGCCAGCCGGCGTCGAGCAAAGCCGGCAGATAGGCGGGATTCACCCCGAATCGACAGCGATAGGTGGCCTCGACCCGTTCGGCGCCGGCCGCCTCCGCCAGGCGCGACCCTGGCAGCAATCGGAGTTGATTCTGCACCTCGATGCGGGCGCAGCTCAGGGGCGTGAGCACCGCGCGGCTGGCCGACGGATCGTCTTCACCGTGGGCGGCGTCCGTCCAGCCCAGCACGGACTGGACGTACTCCAGCAACGCGTACTGCAGCCCGCCACAGGTCCCGAGAAAGGGAATCCGCTGTTCGCGCGCCGTGCGCAGAGTCGCCAGCATCCCTTCACGATGGCGATAGGGACTCCCGGGTACGCACCAGAGGCCGTCGCAGTCGGCAAGGACGCCATCGGCCTCGACCGTCGGCAGCCAGCGTGTCCGCAGCGTGACACCCAGCGCCGTGGCGGTCAGCGCCAGGGCCTGGGGGATGGCCTGGTGGGCCACGATGGAAGGGTCCTGGTCTCCCAGGAGCACGATTTCGTACGACGTCATGACGGACACCTGCAGGCGTGGAAGGTCCGACCGACTCTAGGCCCTTGGGGCCGCGGTTTTAATAGGCGTCGCGGACAGCAGCCCTTGCGTCCCTGCCCTGTCGGTCACGGCCGCCTTTCGCCAGGCGCAAGGAAACGCCCGGTACAGCAGCTGTACCGGGCGCCGGATACCAGACGATCAGGGTGCCGGGTTGGGCTGGTCGACGTGGATGGCTTCGATGGCGGCCAGGGTTTCCTGGTCCAGCACCAGCTCGCTGCTCGCCAGATTGCTTTCCAGCTGGGCGAGCGAGGTGGCGCCGATGATGTTGCTGGTGACGAAGGGCCGACTGGTGACGAAGGCCAGGGACATCTGCGCCGGATCCAGACCGCGCTCCCGGGCCAGTTCGACGTAGGCCTGGGCAGCCCGTTGCGTCTGCGGATTGCTGTAGCGCTGGAAGCGTTCGAACAGGGTCAGTCGCGCCCCTTCCGGACGGGCGCCGTTCAGGTACTTGCCCGTGAGCACACCGAAGGCCAGCGGCGAATAGGCCAGCAGCCCCACCTGCTCGCGGATGGCCTGCTCGGCCAGGCCCACTTCGAAGCTGCGGTTGAGCAGATTATAGGGATTCTGGATCGACACCACCCGCGGCGAGCCACGGGTCTCGCTCAGGTGCAGGAAGCGCTGCACGCCCCAGGGCGTTTCGTTGGACAGGCCGACATGGCGGACCTTGCCTGCCTTCACCAGGCCGTCGAGGGCTTCCAGGGTCTCCTCGATGGGCGTGAAGTCGGCATCGTTGTGCACATAGCCCAGCTGACCGAAGTAATTGGTCCGCCGATCCGGCCAGTGCAGCTGGTAGAGATCCAGGTAGTCGGTGTTGAGTCGCTTGAGACTGGCCTCCACCGCGGCGGTGAGATTGGCCTTGGTAAAGGCCAGGCCGCCGTTGCGGATGTAGTCCATGTCGCGGCCAGGACCGGCCGCCTTGCTGGCCAGCACCCAGTCGGCACGGTCGCCGTGCTGGCGGAAATAGTTGCCGATGATGGTCTCGGTACGGGTGTAGGTCTCGGCGCGCGGCGGCACCGGGTACATCTCGGCGGTATCCAGCAGGTTGACGCCGGCCGCCTTGGCGACCCGGATCTGCTCGAAGGCTTCTGCCTCGGTGTTCTGCTCGCCCCAGGTCATGGTACCCAGGGAAATGGCGCTCACCTTCAGCTCGGTTCGGCCCAAGGATCGATAGTGCATGGCAAGCCTCTTTCGCGGTTGAAACCGCAACGTTAGCAGGACTCCCAAGCGCAGCCCAACTCGTCTGACGATTTGAACTATCGTCCGCTTGCCGATGCCCTCCCCTTGAGGCGACAGCCCAGGCTGCTCGCTGCTAGGGAAGACGCCCATCTACCCAAGCGGGTGCCCGTAGAGGACCGACGCGACACTCCGGAGTGCACATCATGAAAGCTGTGGTTTACCAGGGCCCACGCGACGTCGCGGTCAAGAACGTAGCCGATGCCCGCATCGAAAAACCCACCGACGTCCTCGTCAGGATCACCACCACCAACATCTGCGGTTCCGACCTGCACATGTACGAAGGCCGCACCAGCTTCGAAAGTGGCCGGGTCTTCGGCCACGAGAATCTCGGCGAGGTGGTCGAGATCGGTCTCGGCGTCGATCGCATCAAGGTTGGCGACCGGGTCTGCCTGCCCTTCAACATCGGCTGCGGATTCTGCGAGAACTGCGAGCGCGGACTGACCGGTTTCTGTCTTACCGCCAACCCGGGCGTCGCCGGTGCGGCCTACGGCTTCGCCGACATGGGCCCCTACCAGGGTGGCCAGGCGGAGTTGCTGCGGGTGCCCTACGCCGACTTCAACTGCCTGGTACTGCCCGAAGATGCCGCGGAACGCGAAGACGACTACGTGATGCTGTCCGACATCTTTCCCACCGGCTGGCATGCCACCGAGCTGGCCGGTCTGCGCCCGGGCGAATCCATCGCCATCTATGGCGCGGGCCCGGTCGGCCTCATGGCTGCCCATTCCGCCATGATCCGTGGCGCCTCCGAGGTCTATGTGGTTGATGACCAGCC
This sequence comes from Pseudomonas sp. GM_Psu_1, assembly GCF_026544185.1. Lineage (NCBI taxonomy): Bacteria > Pseudomonadati > Pseudomonadota > Gammaproteobacteria > Pseudomonadales > Pseudomonadaceae > Pseudomonas > Pseudomonas sp. GM_Psu_1. The sequence goes on along the minus strand of NZ_JALNUX010000005.1, from coordinate 14,798 downwards.
GGATCGCCTGGCACTGGCGGAAAAGCTCGGCGCCAAGGCCATCCACGCCAAGGAAGGCGATGCGGTGGAGCAACTGCTCAACCTCACCCATGGGCGCGGGACCGATCGCGGTTGCGAGTGCGTCGGCTACCAGTGCTGCGATCACCACGGGCACGAAGTCAATCACCTCACCATGAACAACCTGGTGGCTTCGACCCGCGCCACCGGTGGTATCGGGGTGGTCGGGGTGTTCGTGCCCCAGGACCCGGGCGGCCGGAACGACCTGGCCAAGCAAGGCAAGATGGCCTTCGACTTCGGCAACTTCTGGTTCAAGGGCCAGCAGATCCGCACCGGCCAGGCCAACGTCAAGAATTACAACCGTGAGCTGGCGCGGTTGATCCATGCAGGCAAGGCGCGACCCTCGCAGATCATTTCCCACCGCCTGAACCTGACCGAAGCACCGGACGCCTATCGGCATTTCGATGCGCGGGACGATGGCTGGACCAAGGTAGTGCTCAAGCCGGCCGCTTGAGTCTCTTTAGCCTGGAAGGGAACGCTCCCGGACGAGCGACTCCCTTCCATGTACCGACGCTCGCTGGTGATAGGCGCCCTGTTTGGGCTAGGATGGCGCCGCCCCGAATTCCGGGGCCTGGGTTCCCTCACCCCAGGCACTTTCAAAAAGGCCCTCTCATGCTCGAACGTATCGCTTTCGCGCGCCGCACGGCGGTCGCCGCGCTCGTCGCCTTCCATATCCTCATCATCATCGCCAGCAACTACCTGGTGCAGTTACCGCTGCAACTGTTCGGCTGGCACACCACCTGGGGCGCCTTCAGCTTTCCCTTCATCTTTCTCGCCACCGACCTCACCGTGCGGCTGATGGGCAAGGCGCCCGCCCGCCAGGTGATCGCCCGGGTAATGATTCCTGCCCTGGTGGTTTCCTATGGGGTCTCGGTGCTGTTCCAGGACGGCAGTTTCCAGGGCTGGGCGGCGCTGGCCGCGGTCAACATCTTCGTGCTGCGCATCTCCCTGGCCAGCTTCTGTGCCTATGTGCTCGGCCAACTGCTCGATATCCAGGTGTTCGACCGCCTGCGGCGCTCGCGCCACTGGTGGCTGGCGCCCACGGTCTCGACCCTGTTCGGCAACGCCCTCGACACCCTGGCCTTCTTTTCCATCGCCTTCTGGCGCAGCGACAACCCCTTCATGGCCAGTCACTGGCCGGAGATCGCCCTGGTCGACTACGGCGTCAAGCTGACGGTCAGCCTGCTGCTCTTCGTTCCGCTCTATGGCGTGCTGCTGCGTTCGCTGGTGCCCCAGGCCTGGGCGCGGCGTCCGGACCTCGCCTGAGGGCAGGATTGCCGCCAGGCGCGGCTTGGCCCTAGAGTGATGCCCCCTTCAATTGCCTCGGGTTCCGCCATGCTCGCCACCGCCCTCGCCCGCTTTCCGCGCCTGACGCTGCAACCCTCGGTGACCCCGCTGGAGATCCTGCCGCGGCTGTCGGCGGAGCTGGGCCGCGCGGTCTACTGCAAGCGCGACGACACCACTAGCCTGGCCCTGGGCGGCAACAAGGTGCGCAAGCTGGAATACCTGGTCGCCGCGGCGCTGGCCGCCGGCGCCGACACCCTGGTGACCGCCGGCGCCATCCAGTCCAACCATGTGCGCCAGACCGCCGCCGTCGCCGCGCAACAGGGCCTGGCCTGCGTCGCCCTGCTGGAAAATCCCATCGCCACCACAGACCCCGGCTACCTGCACGGCGGCAACCGCCTCCTGCTCGAACTCTTCGGCGCCGATATCAGAGCCGTCGCGGCGCTCGATGATCCGTTGCGGCAGCTGGAAGCCGAAGCCGAGCGCCTGCGCCAGCAAGGGCGCAAGCCCTGGGTGATCCCCATTGGCGGCTCCAGCGCCCTGGGCGCCCTCGGCTACGTCCGTGCGGCCTTGGAACTCGACGCTCAGCTGCACGAACTACAGTTGCAACCCGCAGCCGTCATCCTCGCCTCCGGCAGTGCCGGCACCCAGGCCGGGCTGGACCTGGCCCTTCATCATCTGCGGCCAGAGCTGCCGGTAGTCGGCGTCACCGTTTCCCGCACCCAGGCCGAGCAGCTGCCCAGGGTCGCCCTGCTGCGGCAGCAGTTGGCCGAGTTGCTGGGCGTCGCTCTACCTGAGAATCCTCCGCTCCTGCGTGACGGCTACTTCGGCCCGCGCTATGGCGAGCCCAATCCCGCCACCCTGGCCGCCATCCGCCGCCTGGGCCGGCTCGAAGGCCTGGTGCTGGACCCGGTCTACACCGGCAAGGCCATGGCGGGCCTGCTGGATATGGTCGCCAGCGGGGACCTCCCACCCGGCCCCCTGGTATTCCTGCACACCGGCGGCGCCCCGGGCACCTTCGCCTATGGCGACTGGTTGGCGTGATCGGCTAGCCAAGCCACAGGACGATGGCATAACGTCAGCAGTTTTCGGACTTGGGATGTCAGAACAGACACCCTCATAGTGGCGCACCCTCATAACCACAAGGATCTCTTCCATGCGCAAACCCCTCCCCCAGCGTCTGCTCCGTAGCGCCGCCCTGTTGCTCGCCCTGGGCCTGGCCCACCAGGCCACCGCCCAGGCCGAAGACCTCCTGCAGACCGTCAAGCAGCGCGGCGAACTGATCGTCGGCCTGGAGGGCACCTATCCGCCCTTCAGCTTCCAGAACGAACAGGGCCAGCTGACCGGCTTCGAAGTGGACTTCGCCAAGGCCCTGGCCAAGGAACTGGGCGTCGACGCCAAGATCCAGCCCGGCAAATGGGATGGCCTGCTGGCCGCCCTGGAATCCCGGCGTCTGGACGTGGTGATCAACCAGGTCACCATCAGCGAGGAGCGCAAGAAGAAATACGATTTCTCCACCCCCTACACCGTCTCCGGCATCCAGGCCCTGGTGCGCAAGGACGACGTCGACAGCATCAAGACCGCCGCCGACCTCGCCGGCAAGAAGGTCGGCGTCGGCCTGGGCACCAACTACGAGCAATGGCTGCGCCAGAACGTACCCAAGGCGGACGTGCGCACCTACGAAGACGATCCGACCAAGTACCAGGATCTGCGCGTCGGCCGCATCGACGCCATCCTCGTCGACCGCCTGGCCGCCCTGGAACTGCTGTCCAAGACCAAGGACAAGCTGGCCCTGGCCGGTGAGCCCTTCAGTCGCCAGGAGTCGGGCATCGCCGAACGCAAGGGTGATCCGCAATTCCATGCCGCGGTCGACCAGGCCATCGCCAAGCTGCGCGCCGACGGCACCCTGGCCAAGATCTCCGAGAAGTGGTTCAAGGCCGACGTCACCCAATGAGCGACACGCTACAGCTCCTGCTCGATTCGCTGCCCTTCCTGCTGAAGGGCGCGATCTGGACCGTGGTCCTGAGCCTCGGCGGCATGTTCTTCGGCCTGCTGCTGGGCTTCGGCCTGGCCCTGCTGCGCCGCTCGCCGAGCCTGCCGCTGCGTAGCCTGGCGCGGCTGTACATCTCGTTCTTCCGGGGTACGCCGCTGCTGGTGCAGCTGTTCGTCATCTACTACGGCCTGCCCGAACTGGGCCTGCAGCTCGATCCGCTGCCGGCCGCCCTGATCGGCTTTTCGCTGAACATGGCCGCCTACACCGCGGAGATCATCCGCTCGGCCATCGGCGCCATCGACCGCGGTCAGTGGGAAGCCGCCGCCAGCATCGGCATGACGCCGCTGCAGACCCTGAGGCGCGCCATCCTGCCCCAGGCGCTGCGCATCGCCCTGCCGCCACTGGGCAACAGCTTCATCTCGCTGGTCAAGGACACCTCGCTGGCGGCCACCATCCAGGTGCCGGAGCTGTTCCGCCAGGCCCAGCTGATCACCGCCCGCACCTTCGAGATCTTCAGCCTCTACCTGGCCGCGGCACTGCTCTACTGGGTCCTGGCCAGCCTGCTGTCCACCCTGCAGAACCGCCTCGAACGGCACTACGGGCGCCACATCAACGAACGAGGTCAGTCATGATCGAGGTGCAGGGGCTGTCCAAGTCCTTCCGGCAGCAGACAGTGCTGCAGTCCATCGACCTCGAGGTGGCTCAGGGCGAGGTGGTCGCCATCATCGGCCCCAGCGGTTCGGGCAAGACCACCCTGCTGCGCTGCCTCAATCTGCTGGAGACCCCGGAGGCCGGCAGCATCCGCCTGGGCGACCTGCGCATCGACGCCAGCCGACCGCTCAAGGGCCAGCAGAACGCCATCCGCCAGTTACGCCAGCGTATGGGCTTCGTCTTCCAGAACTTCAATCTGTTTCCCCATCGCACCGCGCTGGAGAACGTGATCGAGGGCCCCATCATCGTCCAGGGCGAGGCGCGCGATTCGGCCATCGCCCAGGGCCGTGAATGGCTAGCCAAGGTCGGCTTGGCCGACAAGGCCGATAGCTATCCCGGGCAGCTGTCGGGGGGCCAGCAGCAGCGGGTCGCCATCGCCCGAGCACTGGCCATGCGTCCCCAGGCCATCCTCTTCGACGAACCCACCTCGGCGCTGGATCCCGAGCGGGTCGGCGAGGTGCTGGAGACCATTCGCGGGCTGGCCCAGGAGGGTCGTACCCTGGTCATCGTCACCCACGAGATGGCCTTCGCCCGCGACGTCGCCCACCGCGTGCTGTTCATGGACGGCGGCCGCATCGTCGAGCAGGGTCCGGCGGCCGAGTTGTTCAATCGGCCGCGTGAAGAACGCACCCGGCGTTTTCTCGCCAAGTTCGTCCGTGACAGCGCTGCCGACTACTCCTGAGCCAGACCGGCGCAGCCCTGCAGGCTGGCCTGGCTGACATTGCTATTGGCCGGCACGCCATGGGTCAGCCAGACGTTGCCACCAATGGTCGAGCCCTGGCCGATGGTGATGCGCCCGAGGATGGTCGCCCCGGCATAGATCACCACATCGTCCTCGACGATGGGATGGCGCGGGTGGCCCTTCTTGAGGTTGCCCTCGGCATCGGCCGGGAAGCGCTTGGCGCCCAGGGTCACTGCCTGATAGATGCGTACCCGGTCGCCGATGATGCAGGTCTCGCCGATCACCACACCGGTGCCATGGTCGATGAAGAAGCCCTCGCCGATCTGGGCACCCGGGTGGATGTCGATCCCGGTCGCCGAGTGCGCCCGCTCGCTGACCATCCGCGCCAGCAACGGCAGGCCGCTGCGATAGAAGTGATGGGCAATGCGGTGATGGATCATGGCGTAGATGCCCGGGTAGCAGAGCAGCACCTCGTCCACGCTGCGCGCGGCGGGATCGCCCTGGTAGGCGGCGATCACGTCGGTGTCCAGCAGGCGCCGCAGATCCGGCAGGGCCAGGGCGAAGGCCTGCACCAGCCGACGGGCCTCGTCGGCGCGATTGACGCCGTTCTCCCCACGCTGCTTGGCGAAATAGTCCAGTTCCAGCTTCGCCTGGATCACCAGGGCATTGAGCGCCCGCTCCAGTTCGAAACCGACATAGAAGTCCTCGCTTTCCTGGCGCAGCTGATCCGGCCCCAGGCGCAGCGGAAAGAGCGCGCCGCTGAGGGATTCGATCACGCTGGCCATGACGCTGCGCGAGGGCAACTCGCGGCCGCTGAACTCGCGGAAACGCCCATGGGTCTCGCGCCATTGGCTGCGCGCCTCATGCAGTTCCCCGACGATGCGCCCGAGTTGCCAGTCGTTGCCGCCCGTGGATTGCCCGTTAAGTTCGCTCATAAGTCATCTATCCAGTTACCAGGCTGACGAGGATAAAGTATCCGCCGATCCCTGACAGCCCACGTCGCGCCGGGCGCGGTAAGCTGTCGTCCTTTGCCCATCAAGGAGCGCCACCCATGATCGCCTCCCCGCTGGTCACCGCTGCCTGGCTGCAGGAGCAACTCGGCCGTCCGGATCTGCTGATCCTCGATGCCAGTCTCTACCTGCCCAACGAACCCCAGATCGCCGACGAGACCTATCGGCAGCAGCACATCCCCGGCGCCCTGCGCTTCGATATCGAACACTTCTCCGATCCGGACACCGCGCTGCCGCACATGGTCCCCAGCGCGGGACGCTTCGCCCGCCTGGCTGGCGAATTGGGCGTCACCCCGGAGACCACCCTGGTCGTCTACGACCAGAAGGGCCTGTTCTCCGCCGCCCGGGCCTGGTGGCTGTTCCGCCTGTTCGGCCATGACCAGGTGATGGTGCTCGATGGCGGCCTGCCGCTCTGGCGTGAACAGGGCCTGCCGCTGCAGACCGGTGAAAACCTGCCCAACCCGCAGCCGCCCTACCCCGTCATCTTCAACAATCGCCTGCTCTGCGGCCTGGGCGATGTGCAGACCGCGCTCAGCGTGGGCCAGACCCAGGTGCTCGACGCGCGTGGCGCCAAGCGCTTCACCGGCGAGGTAGCGGAGCCGCGCCCGGGCGTCGCCTCAGGGCATATGCCCGGCAGCCAGAATCTGCCCTACGACAGCCTGCTGACAAAAGATGGCACCCTGCTGCCACCCCAGGAGTTGCGCCAGCGCTTCCAGGCCCTGGGCATCGACGGCCTGCATCCGGTGATCACCAGTTGCGGCAGTGGCGTCACCGCCGCGGTCCTGCTGCTCGGCTTGAGCGTCGCCGGCCTGCCGGATGGTCGACTCTACGACGGCTCCTGGAGCGAATGGGGTCAGCATCCGGCCACGACCAAGGCGCTGGGCCCGGCCTGAGCCGAGCTAAGCCGCTGATTTTATTAAATACCTGTAGTATCCGATAGAGACGCCCAATCGCCGACATCGCCTTTAACAATGAGGTGAATCGTCAAAATGCGATTAGTATGCGTCCTATCGATTTCAACCCTGACTTAAACCCATCAAGGAGTCATCAATGTCCCTGATCAACACCGAAGTGAAGCCTTTCACCGCGACCGCCTACCACAACGGCAAATTCGTCCAGGTGACCGAGGCCGATCTGAAGGGCAAGTGGTCCGCCATCGTGTTCTACCCGGCCGACTTCACCTTCGTGTGCCCCACCGAGCTGGAAGACCTTGCTGACCTGTACCCCGAGTTCCAGAAGCTGGGCGTGGAGATCTACGGCGTGTCCTGCGACACCCACTTCGCGCACAAGGCCTGGCACGACACCTCGGAAGCCATCAAGAAGGTCAACTACCCGCTGGTAGGCGATCCCACCGCTCGCCTGGCACGCAACTTCGAAGTGCTGATCGAAGAAGAAGGCCTGGCCCTGCGCGGCACCTTCCTGATCAACCCGGAAGGCCAGATCAAGCTGTGCGAAATTCACGACAACGGCATCGGCCGTGACGCCAGCGAACTGCTGCGCAAGGTCCGCGCTGCCCAGTACGTCGCCAACCACCCGGGCGAAGTCTGCCCCGCCAAGTGGAAAGAAGGCGAAGCGACCCTGACCCCCTCGCTGGACCTGGTCGGCAAGATCTAACACCCGCCTGATCTAGCCCGAGCGCCCGGGCGCCTTGCCCGCGCGCTCTTTTTTTGCCCATTTTTTACGGAAGCCACGTCGCCATGTTGGACGCCAATCTGAAAGCCCAGCTCAAGACCTACCTCGAACGCGTCACGCGCCCCATCGAGATCGTCGCGTCCCTCGACGATGGCGCGAAGTCCCGTGAAATGCATAGCCTGCTGCAGGATATCGCCAGCCTGTCCGATCAGGTCAGCCTCAGCACCGACGGCACCGATGCGCGTCGCCCCTCCTTCGCCCTACTGACCCCCGGTCAGAACATCGACCTGCGCTTCGCCGGTCTGCCCATGGGCCACGAATTCACCTCCCTGGTACTGGCCCTGCTGCAGGTGGGCGGTCATCCGTCCAAGGCCAGCCAGGACGTCATCGAGCAGGTCAAGGCGCTCGACGGCGACTACCAGTTCGAAACCTATTTCTCCCTCTCCTGCCAGAACTGCCCGGACGTGGTGCAGGCCCTGAACCTCATGGCCGTGCTCAATCCCCGGGTCAAGCACGTCGCCGTCGACGGCGCCCTGTTCCAGGACGAGGTCGAGCGCCGCCAGATCATGGCCGTGCCTAGCGTCTACCTGAACGGCGAACCCTTCGGCCAAGGCCGCATGGGTCTGGAAGAGATCGTCGCCAAGCTCGACACCGGCGCCGCCGCTCGCTCCGCAGACAAGCTCAATGCCAAGGACGCCTTCGACGTCCTGGTCATCGGGGGTGGCCCGGCTGGCGCTGCCGCTGCCGTCTATGCCGCACGCAAGGGCATCCGTACCGGCGTCGCCGCCGAGCGTTTCGGCGGCCAGGTACTGGACACCCTGGCCATCGAGAACTTCATCTCCATCAAGGAGACCGAAGGGCCGAAGCTGGCCATGGCGCTGGAAGAGCACGTCAAGCAGTACGAAGTCGACATCATGAACCTGCAGCGCGCCGAGCAGCTGATTCCGGCCCACGAAGCCGGCGGCCTGCACGAAGTCCGCTTCACCGATGGCGGCTCGCTCAAGGCCAAGACGCTGATCCTGGCCACCGGCGCTCGCTGGCGCGAGATGAACGTCCCCGGTGAGCGGGAATACCGCAACCGCGGCGTGGCCTACTGCCCGCACTGCGATGGCCCCCTGTTCAAGGGCAAGCGCGTCGCCGTGATTGGTGGCGGCAACTCGGGTGTCGAGGCGGCCATCGACCTCGCCGGCATCGTCGCCCAGGTCACCCTGATCGAGTACGACGGCCAGCTGCGTGCCGACGCCGTGCTGCAGCGCAAGCTGTTCAGCCTGCCCAACGTGACCGTCATCACCAGCGCCCTCACCAGCGAAGTCAAGGGCGACGGCCAGAAGGTCAACGGCCTGGTCTACAAGGATCGCAACTCCAGCGAGTTCCACCACCTCGACCTGGAAGGCGTCTTCGTGCAGATCGGCCTGGTGCCCAATACCGACTGGCTCAAGGGTACCGTCGAGCTGTCGCCGCGCGGCGAGATCGAAGTTGACGCCCGCTGCCAGACCTCCCTGCCCGGCGTCTTCGCCGCGGGCGACGTCACCACCGTGCCCTACAAGCAGATCGTCATCGCCCTGGGCGAAGGCGCCAAGGCCTCCCTGGCCGCCTTCGATCACCTGATCCGCACCAGCGCCTGATCGATCTCACGCCCCCTTTCCCGCCCGGCACCTGCCGGGCTTTTTTCTTCCGCCGTTTTCTGCGTCCACCTTGGCATGTTTCTCGCTGCGACCTAACCAGGCGTCATAAAGATGGGCACGAACGGTCTAGGAGTTCCTCCCGGACTTTCGTTAGGATCTTAGGACCGGGTTCCTGAACCTGGCAGCTCCAGCGGTAGAGGACCAGGCGGCATATGCACAGACAGATTTCTTCCAGCATCCACGATTCCTATCCCCCCAAGCTCGCGCCCGCCACGCCGCTCACCCCTCCCGAGCTGGTGGCCTCCCTGGAAGCCACCCTGGCTCAACGCCAACCCGGTCCGGTCTGGCTGTTCGCCTACGGCTCGCTGATCTGGCGCCCCGAGTGCCCCGCCGTCGCCGTGCGCCGGGCGCGGGTGCACGGCTATCACCGCGGTCTCTATATCTGGTCCCAGCTGCATCGCGGTACCCCTGAGCAACCCGGCCTGGTACTGGGCCTGGATCGCGGCGGCTCCTGCTCGGGCTTCGCCTACCGGTTGCCGGATGACCAGCTGGACGACCACCTGCTGGCCCTCTGGAAGCGCGAGATGCCGGATGGGTCCTACCGCCCCCGCTGGCTGCAATGCCACCTGGAAGACGGCAGCAAGGTGCAGGCGCTCGGCTTCGTGCTGAAGCGCAATCTGCCCTGCTACGCCGGCAGCCTGCCCGATGACATCCTCAATCGCGTCCTGACCGAGGCCTGCGGCCATTTCGGCACCACCCTGGAATACGTCGAGCGCACCATCACGGCGCTCAGGGCCCACGCCATGCCCGATCGCAACCTGGAAGCCCTGCTGCAGCGCTATCGCAGCGCACCCCTGCTGGAGGCCATGCAGGGATGAAGCAACGTCAGATCAACCCCCACAAGCTGCTGCTCAGCAAATGGACGGCCGTCCAGCCACGCGAACGGCAAAAGCACTTCATCGTCACCCGGGTCCATACCCCGGAAGTCGAGACCGACCCCATCTCGCAGATAGATCTGCAAGCCGTTCTCACTCGTCGTACCTGGACGCTGGACTGGCACGAGTTGCAGGATGCAGAATGCTGGCTGCAAGGCTGGCAATGAAACTCCGAAAGCAGGGCCGGGATTTTGCGACTAGCATCGCGATATGACGGCACTTTTCTGCAAAGGTGAAACCCTGTAGCAGCCAATGCTGTCACAGTGCCACCTTTGAACAGGAAGCTTTTCCGGATGACCCTCTATGTCGAACTCGCCAGCGCCTTCAACACCCTCAAAGGCGGATTCGAGCCGTTGCGCTGCGTGATCTCCACGCGTGATCAGCGCGCCTACGATGTCGAGGTCTTTTCCCGCAGCGGTCAGTCGGTACTGAACCGCCCTATCGCCCGCACCGAGTTGCTCGACGCGGCCATGCTCGAAGCCTTCATCCTCGACAGCCGCTCACGTATCGAGCGCGATGCGGATGAAACGCCCTACTGGACGATTCCCTCCTAAACGAAAAAGGCCACTCGAACAGGAGTGGCCTTTTCATTTGGATGGTGCCCGAGGCCGGAATCGAACCGGCACGACGGTTAAGTCGAGGGATTTTAAGTCCCTTGTGTCTACCAGTTTCACCACTCGGGCAGAACCGAACCCTCAGACAAGCGGATTCGTAAAACCTGATCCAGTATTCATACATCCCTGGATGATGAAAAGCCCCGTAGACCTGGGATCTACGGGGCTCTCAATAGTGGAGGCCGAGGTCGGAATCGAACCGGCGTACACGGATTTGCAATCCGCTGCATGACCACTCTGCCACCCGGCCTCAAACCTGAATGTCTTGCGACACTCATGTAAAACATGGAGCGGGAAACGAGACTCGAACTCGCGACCCCGACCTTGGCAAGGTCGTGCTCTACCAACTGAGCTATTCCCGCTTGGTGACGGGCGCCATTCTATCTGAGCCACCCTTCATGTCAAGCCATTGATTCAAAAAACTTATTTCTTTTTCTCGGCCCTCATCAGATGCGGCCACGCAGCCATCAGATAGGTGCACATGGACCACAGGGTCAGGGCTGCTGCGACGATGAGCAACGCATAACCACTGATGACCCAGAAGGTCATCTGCGGCGGGTTGGCCAACAGGATGACCAGCGCCAGCATCTGCGCCGCCGTCTTCCACTTGCCCAGATTGGACACCGCGACCTGGGCCCGGGCGCCCAACTCGGCCATCCACTCCCGCAGCGCCGATACCACGATCTCACGACCGACGATGATGACGGCAGGCAGTGTCAGCCAGGCATTGGCATGCTCCTGCACCAGCAACACCAGGGCCACCGCGACGATGAGCTTGTCCGCTACCGGATCCAGGAAGGCACCGAAGGGCGTGCTCTGCCCCAGGCGCCGAGCCAGATAACCATCCAGCCAGTCGGTTGCACAGGCGATGGCGAAGATGGTGCTGGCGGTCCAGTAACTCCAGTGGACTGGCAGATAGAACAGGATGACAAAGAGCGGAATGAGGAAGACGCGCAGTACGGTAAGCAGATTTGGAATATTCATTGGCGCGGCTGTTGGTGAACGTGAGGCGATTCTACTCGCTGTGCAAGGCCGCATAAATCTGCTCGGCCAGCTTTTTGCTAATGCTTGGCGCTTTGGCGATCTCTTCGATGCTCGCACGCTGCAGCTCACGGAGTCCCCCAAAGTGCTTGAGAAGCTCCTGCCGCCGCTTGGGCCCGATTCCGGCAACCTCCTCCAGCGATGACGTCCGCCGCGCCTTGCCGCGGCGTGCGCGGTGTCCGGTGATGGCGAATCGGTGCGCCTCGTCGCGAATCTGCTGAATGAGATGCAGCGCGGGCGAATGAGCCGGCAGGGTGAATTCGTTGGACGGATCGTCCAGATAGAGGACTTCGAGACCCGGCTTGCGGGTGACGCCCTTGGCGACGCCCAGCAGGACCAGATCCGGCACCGCCAACTCCCTGAGCACCTCACGGGCCATGGCCAGCTGGCCCTTGCCTCCATCCACCAGCAGGATGTCAGGCAGCTTGCCCTCGCCCGCCTTGAGCCGGCTGAAGCGGCGGGTCAACGCCTGATGCATGGCGGCATAGTCATCGCCGGCGGTTACACCCTCGATGTTGTAACGACGATAATCCGACTTGAGCGGTCCTTCCGGCCCGAAGACCACGCAGGACGCCACGGTCGCCTCGCCACTGGAATGACTGATATCGAAACACTCCAGCCGCTGAGGCGGTTCCGGCAGATCCAGCGCCTGCACCAGGGCATCGAAACGTACCCCCATGTGCTGCCGATTGGCCAATCGCGTATTCAGCGCCTGCTCCGCATTGGTTACCGCCAACTGCTGCCAGCGGGCTCGGGTCCCCCGGACGCGATGAGCGATGACCAGTTGCCGCTTGTGAACCTCGGCAAAGGCATCGATCAGGGTAGCGAAGTCCTCGTGGACGGAATTCACGATGATCTCGTCCGGCAGATCCCGCTCCAGGTAGGCGAGGTAGTACTGCTCCAGGAAGGCGGCCAGCACTTCGCTGGAATCCTCCTCGATCCCTACCTCCGGGAAGAAATTCTTGCTTCCCAGCACTCGCCCGCCGCGTACGCTGACCAGGTGCACACAGGCACCGCCCGGATTGACGAGCGCGGCGATGACATCGACATCACCGGTGCCTCCCTCGATGCTCTGCTGATCCTGAACGCGTCGCACCAGGGCCACCTGATCACGCAACTCCGCTGCCCGCTCGAACTGCAGATTGACCGAGGCGCTTTCCATCTTGGCTTGCAGCTCTTCAGCCAGGGCATTGCTGCGCCCCTCGAGAAACATGGCCGAATGACGAACGTCTTCGCCATATTCCTGCTCGCTGACGAGCGCCACACAGGGACCCTTGCATCTCTTGATCTGATACTGCAGGCACGGCCGCGTACGATTGCGAAAGTAGTTGTCATCGCATTGCCGTACCTGAAAGGCTTTCTGCAGCAGATTGAGACTTTCGCGGATGGCACCGGCGCTGGGATAAGGACCGAAGTAGCGCCCCTTCCCTCTCTTCTCTCCACGGTGAATGGTCAGTCGCGGATACTGATCCTCAGTTGAGAGATAGACATAGGGGTAGGACTTATCATCCCTCAACAGGATGTTGTAGGGCGGGCGCCACTGCTTGATGAGATTCTGTTCCAGCAGGAGCGCTTCGGTCTCGTTGCCGGTGATGGTGGTCTCGATCTGAGCGATCTTGGACACCATGGAAGCCGTCTTGGGTGCCAAGCCGGTCTTTCTGAAATAGCTGGAAAGTCGGTTCTTGAGATTCTTGGCCTTACCAACATAGAGGAGCTTGCCGCCCTCATCGAACATCCGATAGACACCCGGACGTCCGCTGCAACCGGATAGAAAGGCTGCAGCATCGAAAGATTGACTCATATCAACTCGTTGCATCTACCATGCCGTGGCGAACAGCCAACATGGCCAGTTCGACATCGCTGGTAATCGATAATTTCTCGAAGATCCGATAGCGATAGGTGTTAACGGTCTTGGGCGACAGACAGAGCTTGTCGGAAATGACCTGGACTTTCTGGCAGCCCGCGATCATCAGCGCGATCTGAATCTCTCGCTCGGACAGCTGATCGAAGGGCGACGCTTCGGCCTTGGACTGAAAGGGTTTCAAGGCCAGCTGCTGGGCGATCTGCGCACTGATGTAACGTCGACCGGCGAAGGCCTGCTTGATGGCGGTGATCATCTCTTCGATGTCGGCACCCTTGGTCAGATACCCTGCAGCACCCGCCTGGAGCAGGCGCGTCGGAAAAGGATCTTCCTCGCAGGCCGTGACGACCACCACCTTCAGATCGGGCCGGCTGCGCAGGAGCTTGCGGGTAGCTTCCAGCCCACCGATACCGGGCATCCGGACGTCCATCAGGACTACATCCGGCTCGAGCTCACGGGCCAGCATCAGTGCATTTTCACCACTGTCTGCCTGGCCGACGACCTGGATTCCTGCCACATCCGCCAGCATCCGTACGATGCCGGTACGAACAAGATCATGATCGTCGACAACTAGCACCTTGATCAAAATCGAATCCCCTTCGCTTGCGCTTTCATCGCTTGCGTCACCTAAACAACTATCCGCTGGCCCTACCCGTCAAAGAATAGGATCCTAGGCTACGCTATAAATTTGATTGGTCATGCAAAGAAAAAAGGGGTACGACGCTTCGCACCCCTTGCCTGCCGGCCTTAGGCCATTGGGCATTGTATACCGAAAAGAGCTGGAGAAATGAAGCAGATCGGAATCATTCCCGGTCAGGTTACCAATGGTTCGCCGAGGTGTTGGCTCAATCCGCAAGATCCAGGCCTGACCGTCGAAGGCCTCCCCCTCCCCTACGCGCCACCCTGATAGCCCGCAAACCCTGAACCCAAAAAGCCCGGCACATGCCGGGCTTTTTCTTGCTCGCGTAACGCTGCGGTAGGTTGGGTTGAGCGCAGCGAAGCCCAGCATCCAGTTGATCGCGGCCATGGGCCGCTCCTACGGCATGCCTTCTAGCAGGAGCGGCCGCATCGGCGGACCGCCATGGCGCAGCCGGGCTGTTGTGGCTCTTGTGCTCTTTGCGGAGTGTCAGCAGCACACATCTGGCAGGCCCTGCGCCAACCTCTCCGCCACTCCGCTCCTGGTCCCCTCTCCCCCGGGAGAGGGCTAGGGTGAGGGCCACCTCAGCTACGCAGCCTCAGGCCTTCGCTGGCCAATTCTCTGCCCCCAGCGCCTAGGCGCTCTGAGGCCCGGCCAAACTTTTCCCGCCCCAAAGACAACACCCCCGCCAGAATGAACTGAGCGGGGGTGCTGGG
>NZ_JALNUX010000042.1:0-317 GCF_026544185.1 Pseudomonas sp. GM_Psu_1 | reverse complement strand
CGCGCCGTTACCGCCTTTGCCGGCTTGAACCCGCGCCTGCAGGAGTCCGGCCTCGCGCGCGGCCATACCTGCATCTCGCGCATGGGATCAGTCCGCTTACGAAGTGCGCTATACCTACCTGCTGTCGTGGCGCTGACCTATAACCCGGCTATCAGGGCGCAAGCCGAGCGCCTGAAAGCCAGGGGCAAGAAAGGTAAACAAACCGTCTGCGCCGCCATGCGTAAGCTGCTGACCATCGCCTATGGCGTGCTCAAATCGGGCAAGCCTTTCGACCCTGCTTTAGCCATTGCACACTGAAGGGCGAAGACGGTATCTAC
>NZ_JALNUX010000041.1:0-324 GCF_026544185.1 Pseudomonas sp. GM_Psu_1 | reverse complement strand
GGCATCGGCGAAGCGGTCGATATCGCCGAGCTCCGCCAGGATCAGGGCGGCGGTCTTGTCAGCGATGCCGTCGATACTCACCAGCAGGTCGCGCTTACCACGTAAGTCCGGATCGTCGTCGATATGGCGTTTGATCTGTTCGAGCGTCCAGGCGATCTGCTCATCGAGCCGTTGCAAGACTGCCCGGATCGAGTCCTGGACTTTTTCCGGACTGATCTCGAGCCGATTGAGCTCCATCTGCCGTAGCGATTGGAGATCCTCCAGGCGCCGGGTCAGCGCGCGAAGCGTGCGGATGGACACAGGTTCCGGGTGCCAGGCTCGCAA
>NZ_JALNUX010000040.1:0-324 GCF_026544185.1 Pseudomonas sp. GM_Psu_1 | reverse complement strand
CGCATCGGCGAAGCGGTCGATATCGCCGAGCTCCGCCAGGATCAGGGCGGCGGTCTTGTCAGCGATGCCGTCGATACTCACCAGCAGGTCGCGCTTACCACGCAAGTCCGGATCGTCGTCGATATGGCGTTTGATCTGTTCGAGCGTCCAGGCGATCTGCTCATCGAGCCGTTGCAAGACTGCCCGGATCGAGTCCTGGACTTTTTCCGGACTGATCTCGAGTCGATTGAGCTCCATCTGCCGTAGCGATTGGAGATCCTCCAGGCGCCGGGTCAGCGCGCGAAGCGTGCGGATGGACACAGGTTCCGGGTGCCAGGCTCGCAG
>NZ_JALNUX010000004.1:0-475050 GCF_026544185.1 Pseudomonas sp. GM_Psu_1 | reverse complement strand
TGCGCTGTTTCGTCCGCGGCTGGGCAATGGCAGCCACGGCACCCCCCAGGTGCCGGTGGACATGCCGACCTTCGACGAGGTGGTCGGCCCGGAGCTGGCCGCCGGTGACTGGAACAGCTATCTGCTCAAGCGCTTCCGTCCGGGGGCGCTCAACGTCTACACCCTGCACGCCGAGGTGGAAGGCATCGCCTTCGCCAATGACTTCCGCGCCCTGCTCAAGGCCGCGCGGGAGCAGGGCATCCTGTTCCTGACCCTGGGCGATCGCCTGCCGGCCGATCCGCGCCAGTTGCCCGCGGGCAATCTGGTGCGTGGCAGCCTGGCCGGCCGCCAGGGCTGGCTGGGCGTGCAGGCATGAGTCGGCGTCGCCTGTGGATGCTGCTGCCGCTGGCGCTGCTGGCCTATGCCCTGCCGCTGGCCTGGCGCGGCCTGTGGATTCCGGACGAGTCGCGCTATGCGCAGATCGCCCAGGAACTCTGGCGGCGTGGCGACTGGGTGGTGCCGCACTTCCTCGGCCTGCCCTATTTCGAGAAGCCCATCGGCGGCTACTGGACCCAGGCCATCGCCCAGGCCTGGCTCGGTGACTCGCTGTTCAGCGTGCGCCTGGTGCCACTGCTGGCCAGTCTCGCCACCGCCGCCCTGGTGGTGCGCCTGACCCGACTGATCTGGCAGGATCGCCCGCTGGCGCTGCTCGCCGGGGTGGTCTATCTCTCCTGCGTGGCCGTGGCGGGGCTGGCCACCTACGTGACCCTCGACGCCCAGTTCGCCTTCTGGATGGCCCTGGCGCTGCTCGCCCTCTGGCAGGCCCAGGCCGCCGAGACCCGCGGCGCGGCCCTGGTGCAATGGGCGCTGCTGGGGCTGGCCTGTGGCTGCGGCCTGCTGACCAAGGGCTTTCTCGCCCTGGTGCTGCCGGTGCTGGTGGCCGTGCCCTTCTTCCTCCTGCAGCGGCGCCTGGGCGAGTTGCTCTGCCGCGGTCCCCTGGCGGTGCTGGTGGCGATCCTGGTGGTGGCCCCCTGGGCGCTGCTGGTGGCCCGGCGCGATGCGGATTTCTGGAATTTTTTCTTCTGGCACGAGCACATCCAGCGTTTCGCCGGCCAGGATGCCCAGCACGAGCGGCCGTTCTGGTTCTATGGCCCGGTGCTGCTGCTGGCCATCCTGCCCTGGGCCGGCCTCCTGCCGCGTACCCTGGGCCAGCTCTGGCAGGACCGGCGTCACCGCGGCACCGCCTTCCTCGGCATCGCCGTGGTCGGCCAGTTGCTGTTCTTCAGCCTCAGCCGCGGCAAGCTGCCGACCTACCTGCTGCCGACCCTGGCCGCCCTGGTGCCGCTGCTGGCGCGCACCCTGCAGGAGGCGGGCCGGCGCGGCGCCACCGGTGCCCTGCGCCTGAACGGCCTGTGCAATCTGCTGCTGGGCCTGGCCGGCCTTGCCGCCCTGCTGATCTATGGCGGTCGCCTCTATGAGAGCGGCGAAGGCCTGACCCGCGCCCTGGCCCTGCTGGCGCCCCTGGCGCTGCTGCTGGCCGGTCTGGCCGCGCTGGTCTGGCCGCGGCGCACCCTGCTGGCGCCGGCCCTGGCGCTCTGGGTGCTGCTGCCGCTGCTGTCCATCGCCCTGCCCAACGGCCTGGTCGACAACAAGCTGCCGAGCACCTTCATCCAGGCCCAGCTCGGCCACTTCAAGAATGCCGGCCTGCTGGTCAGCAACGACCTCGGCGTGGCCGCCAGCCTGGCCTGGGCCACCCACCGCGATGACGTGGTGCTGGTGGGCGGTCCGGGCGAACTCAAGTACGGCTTCGCCCGCGAGCCGGCCAGCGGCCGGCTGATCGAAGAGCGCGACCTGGCCGCCTGGCTCGCCGCCCATCGCGACCAGGGTCCGGTGGCCATCCTCTTGCGGGTCGACGGCCCCAGCGATCGCCAGCTGCTCGACAGTCTGCCCGAGCCGGGCGAGAGCATCGCCAGCGAGCGCCTGGTGCTGCTGGTCTATCCGAGGCCGACGCCATGACCGCCCTCGACGGCCTGCTGATCGCCATGGTGATCGGCCTCACCAGCGCCGGCCAACTGGGCCAGAAGCGCGCGGTGGCCGCCGGCAATGCCCTGGCCGCGCGACTGCGCTCGCCCTGGCTGTGGGGCGCCCTGGTCTGCCTGGGCCTGGCCCTGCTGGTCTGGTGCGCGGTGCTGCAGCGGGTGCCGGTGGGCGTCGCCTATCCCCTGCTGTCGCTCAACACCCTGGCGGTGACCCTGCTGGCGCGCCTGGTGTTCGGCGAGGTGGTGGACGCCCGCGCCTGGTGTGGCTGCCTGTGCATCGTCGTCGGTGCCGCACTGCTGGGCGGCCAGCTATGAACGGCCTGCTGCCCCTCGGCCTGAGCATCCTGCTCACCACCCTGGCGCAACTCGCCTTGCGCGCGGCGCTGGTGCGGCTGCCGGCCATGGCCAGCTGGGTCGGCGCGCCCGCGGCGCTGCTGAGCGCGGCCGGGCTGCTGCTGGCCCTGGGCATCCTCTGCTACGGCCTGTCGCTGCTGGCCTGGCTGGCCGCCCTGGCGCGCCTGCCGCTGGGTCGCGCCTATGCGGCGCTCGGCCTCTCCTACGTCTTCGTCCACCTCGGCGCGGCCTGGCTGCCAGGCGCCGCCGAATCCTTCACCCCCTGGAAAACCCTGGGCGTCGCGCTGGTCGTGGCCGGTGTCGCCCTTGTCGGCGGGCCCCGCGCCAGCGCCGCTCCCACCCTGAGGAATACCCTATGAACATCAGCGTTTTCGGCATCGGCTACGTGGGTCTGGTGCAGGCCGCCGTGCTGGCGGAAGTCGGCCACCAGGTGGTGTGCATGGACATCGACCGCGCCAAGATCGACAAGCTCAAGCGCGGCGAGGTGACCCTCTATGAGCCGGGTCTGGAAGAGCTGGTGCGCAGCAACCTGGCCGCCGGCCGCCTGGTGTTCACCCATGAGGCCGCCGAGGCCGTGGCCCATGGCGCCGTGCAGTTCATCGCCGTGGGCACCCCGCCGGCCGCCGACGGCTCGGCCGATCTGTCCGCCGTCTTCGCCGTGGCCGAGACCATCGCCCGCCTGCGCCGCGAGCCGCTGATCGGCCAGCCGGTCTCCCGCGATCCGCTGCTGGTGGTGAACAAATCCACCGTGCCGGTGGGCACCGGCGACCGCGTCCGCGCGCTGATCCACGAGGTGCTCGCCGAAGAGGGCCGCACCCTGCACGTGGAGGTGGTCTCCAACCCGGAATTCCTCAAGGAAGGCGCCGCCATCGCCGACTGCAAGAAGCCCGATCGCATCGTGGTGGGCACCGACTCGCCGGTGGCCCGCGACGTGATGCGCGAACTCTATGCACCCTTCAACCGCAACCATGACCGCATCCAGTGCATGGACCTGCGCAGCGCCGAGCTGGCCAAGTACGCCGCCAACAGCCTGCTGGCGGTCAAGATCAGCTTCATCAACCAGATCGCCGAACTGGCCGAGCACGTCGGCGCCGACATCGAGGCGGTGCGCCAGGCCATCGGCGCCGATCCGCGCATCGGCCACCACTTCATCTACCCGGGCTGCGGCTACGGCGGCTCCTGCTTCCCCAAGGACCTGCAGGCGCTGATCCGCACCGGCGAAGAAAACCAGGTGGAGCTGGATCTGCTGCGCGCCGTGGAAGCCATCAACGTGCGCCAGAAGACCAAGCTGTTCGAGCGCATCAACACCTACTTCGACGGTGACCTGCGCGGCCGTACCTTCGCCCTCTGGGGACTGGCCTTCAAACCCAACACCGACGACATGCGCGATGCGCCCAGCCGGGTGCTGATGGAAGCCCTCTGGGCGGCCGGCGCCAAGGTGCGCGCCTTCGACCCGGTGGCCATGGCCGAGGCCCAGCGCCTCTATGGCCACGACGAGCGTCTGGCGCTGATGGGCACCCCCGAGGCCGCCCTGGCCGGCGCCGATGCCCTGGTCATCTGCACCGAGTGGCAGCAGTTCAAGGCGCCGGACTTCGATCTGATCGCCCGCCAGCTCAATCAGCCGCTGATCTTCGACGGGCGCAACCTGTTCGATCCCGAGCGCATGGAGCGTCGCGGTATCGAGTACTTCGCCATCGGCCGTGGCGCCGCCCTGGGCGGTCCCCAGGTCACCCGCCGCGTGGATGCCGCCTGATGGTCTCGCCCATGCCCCTGACCCCACGCAGCGCGCCCCTCTTCGCGCTGCCGGCGGCCAGTCGCCTGCGCCGCGAAAGCCTGCTGCTCGGGGTGATCGCCACCCTGATGTTCACCCTCGGCATCTGGAACCAGGCGCCCCAGGGCTTCGACGGTCGCTGGGCGGTCTTTCTCGGCGAGATGTTTCGCCATGGCCCGTCCTTTTTCGCCACCACCTACGGCCAGCCCTATCCGGACTATCCCGGCACCGCCACCTGGCTGAGCTGGCTGGCCGCGCGGGTGATCGGCGCGCCCAATCACCTGGCCAACGTGTTGCCCACCGCCCTGGCCTCGGCCGCGGTGCTGGCGCTGACCTATCGCCTGCTGGCCGATACCCGCCGCGCCTGGGCGCTGCTCACGGTGCTGCTGGTGGCCCTGACCCCGCAGTGGCTGGAAAAGGCCCGCGCGGTCTGCCTGGATCAGCTGGTCGCCCTGGTGGTGCTGCTCTGCTTCTACCTGCTCTACAGCGCCGACCGTGACGGTCGCCCGCTGCGCCGCCTGCTGGTGCTGCCGCTGTTCGCCCTGGGCTTCGCCATCCGTGGTCCGCTGGGCCTCATCGAGCCCTGCGGCGTGGTCTGCCTCTACTGGCTGGTGGTGGCCTGGGGCGAACCGGCCCGGCGCACCCTCGCCCTGCAACGGCTGTTCGGCTACGGCCTGGCCGGTCTGGCGCTGCTCGCCCTCGGCTGGTGGACGCTGATCCAGCTCGCCCACCACGAGGGTGGGGCGGATTTCGCCGCCGAGGTCTGGCACATGCAGGTCACCGGCCGGCTGGACGAGAGCGGCAAGCCGTTCTGGTTCTATCTGCAGCTGGGGCTCTATCGCTATCTGCCGGTGCTGCCGCTGGCGCTGCTGGTGCTGGTGGCCGAGCGCCGCCGCCTGCTGGCCTGGCCGCACACCGCCCAGCGCCGGCTGCTGCTGGGGCTGGCCGGCAGCGGTCTGCTGATCCTGGTCGGGTTGTCCATCCCGCACTTCAAGCGCGCCTACTATGTGGTGCCCATGGTGCCCTTCCTGGCCGCCATCGCCGCCCATGGCCTCCTGCGCGCCGAGGGCTGGTTCCGCCGCATCGCGCCGGTCTACACCGCGCTGGTGCTGGCGCTGCCCGGGCTGGCGCTGGTGGCCATGCTGGTCTGTCGTCACCTCTGGCAGCGCCACGGCTACTGGCCGGATGTCTCCCTGGCGCTGCTGGTGCCGGCCTTCGTCCTGCTGCAGATCGCCGCCCTGGTCAGCTGGCGCCGGCTGGACGGCAGTCGCCGCCTGCTGACGCTGAGCGCCCTGGCGCTGGCCGCCCAGTGGCTGATGCTGGTCACGGTGGTGGAGCCGGCCCAGGACCTGCAGTACGACACCCGCGGCTTCGTCCAGCAGGTGGAAGGTCTGCGCCAGCAGCAGCCGGGTCCCCTGGTGTTCTTCGGCCTCGGCCAGGACAGCTGGGCGATCCGCTACATGATGAACCTGGACCACGACGAACAGCCGATCTTCATCGCCCGGCCGCAGGTCGCGGACCTGGCGCACCTGCCGTCCGGCGCCTGGATCATCCTCGCCCGCGACGACCGCGAATTGCTGGCGGGCACCCCGCTGGCCGACCTCACCCCGGTGCTGGGACGCCGCCTCAACGGCAATCCCTGCCTGGTGTATCGCCTGCCCTGAAGTCCCCCGGAGCCGCTCGCCCTAGCGAGCGGCTCCGGCGTCTCGCGAGAATTCCAGGATGCGGTTGCGCCCCTGCTCGGCGACCAGGTAATGACCGTCGCCGCGCGGGATCAGGGTCTGCGCCGAGCGCAGGTGCGAGAGCACCGTGACCAGACGGCCATCGGGCTGCACCAGCAGCACCCGGGCGCCGTGGGTGGCGTCTTCGGTGATCCACAGGCCGTCGGCCGAACACTGCACGAAGCCCGGCGCGTCGAGACCCGCGGCGACCAGGGTATCGGTCCCCCCGGGCTGCCACTGCTTGACCCAACCCTTGGCCTTTTCGGTATAGAACAGCCGGCCATCCGGGCAGCGTGCGACGCCTTCGCCTTCTTCCAGTCCGTCGCGCAGCACCGCCAGGCGACGCTGCAGCGGGTCGTAGCTGAGCAGGCGACCGCGCGGCAGGTCCTCGATGGCATAGAGGGTCTGGCCATCGGTGGCGACGCCCTCGACGTCGTTGCCGTCGAACAGGGCCTGGCGCTGGCCGTCGCGCAGGAGAAACACCGGCAGCGGTCCGCCTTCCTGGCTGACCACCAGGCCGCCCTGGAACATCACCAAGCCATCGGGCTTGGACAGCTCGCCCAGTACCGGCTGGCGCTCGCCATTGGGCAGCAGCCGCAGCAGGCGGCCGCGGCGACTGGAAAATTCCTGGGTCACGAACAGGCTGCCATCGGCGTCCAGGGCCAGGGCGCTGACCATGGGGATGTCGGCGGCGACTTCCCGGTAGCGCCAGCCCTCGACCGCACTGACCGGATGGAAATGCCGCCAGGCCGGATAGGCGAAGCCGGCGGCCAGCACGGCGACGCCCAGCGCCAGACCCTGGCGCCAGCCCAGGCGCGGAACACGACGCATGGCGATCTCTCTGTGGCAGAACGATGACCGGGCAGTCTAGCGGCCCGCGCGTGAAGAATCCGTCGCCGGCACCCTGGGTGAAGGTACCGGCGGGGCGGTGCCTCAGGCGGTGAGGAAGGCCTCGGTCAGCTTGACCCAGTAGCGCGCGCCCACCGGCAGCAGGGCGTCGTTGAAGTCGTAGGCCGGGTTGTGCAGGTTGGCGCTGGGCCCGTTGCCGACGAACAGGTAGCAACCGGGCACCTGCTGCAGCATGTAGGCGAAGTCCTCGCTGGCCGGGATGGGCGCGAAGGGGTGCAGGGCCTCGGCGCCAAAGTGCTCGACCGCCACCTGGCGGGCGAAGGCGGTGGGGCCGTCGTGGTTGACCAGCACCGGATAACCCCGCTGATAGTCCAGCTCGGCGGTGGCGCCGAAGCTTTCCGCCTGGGCGCGCACCAGGGCGCCGATGCGCTGCTCCAGCAGGTCGCGGGTGCTGTCCTGGAAGGCGCGGATGGTGAGCTTCATCTCCACCGCATCGGGAATGACGTTGGAGGCCTCGCCGCCGTGGATGCTGCCCACGGTGATCACCGCCGTATCCAGCGGCGCCACGTTGCGCGAGACCACGGTCTGCAGCGCCATCACCGTGGCCGCGCTGGCGACGATGGGGTCGACCGCCTTGTCCGGTACCGCGCCGTGGCCACCCTGGCCGCGGATGCGCAGGAGGGCGGTGTCGGACGAGGCCATGGCGGCGCCGTCGACGAAGCAGAACTTGCCGGTGGGCACGCCGGGCATGTTGTGCAGACCGAACACCTGGTCGCAGGGAAACAGCTCGAACAGGCCGTCCTGCATCATCTTCAGGGCGCCGCCCAGGCCTTCCTCGGCCGGCTGGAAGATCAGGTGCAGGGTGCCGTCGAAGGCGCGGGTCTCGGCCAGGCAGCGGGCGGCGGTGAGCAGGGTGGTGGTGTGGCCGTCGTGACCGCAGGCGTGCATGCGCCCCGGGTGCTGGCTGGCGTAGTCGAGGCCGGTGGTCTCCAGGATCGGCAGGGCGTCCATGTCGGCGCGGATGCCCAGCACCTTGCTGCCGCTGCCGGCGCGCAGGGTGCCGACCACCCCGGTGCCGCCCAGGCCGCGATGGACCTCGTAGCCCCAGCCGGCGAGGGCGGCGGCCACCAGGTCGCTGGTGCGCTGTTCCTGGTAACCCAGTTCGGGATGGCGGTGGATGTCGCGGCGCAGGGCGACCATGTCCGGCAGGTAGCCGGCAATATGACGGGCGGTGGCGTCTTGATCCGCAGCGGTGGCAAGGCTCATGGCGATCTCTCTCAATCCAGGTGGCGTTCGGGATAGCTCAGCAGTGCCAGCCATCCTATCAGCAGCATGCCGATCAGGTACCAGGCCGGGGCGAGCGGGCTGCCGGTGGCGCCGATCAGCCAGGTGGCGATGAACTGGGCGGTGCCGCCGAACAGGGTCACCGCCAGGGCGTAGGTCATGGCGAGGCCGGTGGCGCGCACCGGCCGCGGCAGGCCGGCGAGGATCAGCAGCAGTCCGGCGGTCATGTTGACGCTCATGGCGGTGATCACCACGAAGCGGGCGGCAAAGGCCAGGCCCTGGGTGGTGGGATCGTTCAGCCAGACGAAGGCCGGGTAGATGCCCAGCAGGGCCACCGCCAGGCTGACCAGGGCCACCGGCTTGTAGCGACCGAAGCGATCCAGCAGCAGCCCGGCGGCCAGGGCGGCGGCCATCTGCACGGCGCTGGAGGCCACCCCGGCCAGGTAGGCGCTGGTGGCCGGCAGGCCGACGATGCGGGTCATGTAGGTGGGCATGTAGAACTGCATCAGATAGGTCAGCAGGGTCGCCGACATCACGATCAGCAGGCCCAGGCCGAAGCGCCGCGGATGCTCGCGCAGAAAGGCGCGCACCGGGCCGCCCTCGACCGTGCCGGCGCCGCTCCAGGTCTCGTCCACCTGGCGGCGGATATAGAGGCCGACCGGGATGATGAGCAAGCCGACCAGGAAGGGGATGCGCCAGCCCCAGGCATGCAGCTCGGCCTCGGACAGGCTGCGGGTGAGCAGGGCGCCCAGACCGGCGCCGAGCAGGGCGCTGCCGCCCTGGCTGATCACCTGCCAGCTGACATGGAAGCCGCGCCGGCCGGGGCTGGCCGATTCCAGTAGCAGGGTGGTGGCGGCGCCGATCTCGCCGCCGGCGGAAAAGCCCTGCAGCAGGCGCCCCAGCAGCAGGATCAGCGGCGCGGCGATGCCGATCTGGGCGTGGGTCGGGGTGAAGGCGATCAGGGCGCTGCCCAGGCCCATCAGCGAAATGGTCAGCAGCATGGCCTGCTTGCGCCCGTGGCGGTCGGCATAGGCACCCAGCACCATGCTGCCCAGGGGGCGCATGACGAAGCCGACGCCAAAGACGCCAACCGCCATCAGCAGGGAGCCGTAGGGCGTATCCGAAGGGAAATACAGCTGGCCGATGATGGCGGCGAAAAAGCTGAAGACGGTGAAGTCGAACATCTCCAGGCCGTTGCCGAGACTGGCCGCGGCGATCAGCTTGGCCCGCGAGGGCGTGGCGACCGTGCTGGCGGGGGCCGCGTCGGCGCGGGAGGAGGACGTCGGAAGAGCCTGGGCCATGGTGCGTTCCTCTGCACTGAGATGAATGCTTAGCTATGCAAATGACGGTCCGGTCCGCGCGGGCCGCGTGCCTGGGCGGTCGTGGCGGGGCCGGAGACCGGGCGTGCGCCAGGGTGGTGCAGCGCCGGCCCTCTTGCAGCCTAGTCGAACCTGCCGCCTCGGCTGCCACTCGCTCATAAATCCGTCACAATGCGCGCCTAGGCTCTGTACGAAAAATGCCTGCGCTCGGTGATGCTGCGTTGAAAATCAGCTCGGAATGCTCATTTACCCCTCGTAAACTCGTTCGCGAGCTCGGTCCGCTTCCTCACTGATTTTCGCCTTGCCTGACCTTCGCTCGGCAATCTTTCGTACAGAGCCTCGAATGCCGGCTTGCGCCTGAGCGTCGCCGGCCCAGGCCCGTCTCCCATCCCCGCGAGGAATCCGGCATGGACATCAAAGGTCCGCTGACCGCTGTGGCGCTCGCCCTGGCGCTCGGTGGCACGACCGCTCGAGCCGAGGGCGTCGACCCGGCCATCCCTGCTTACCAGAAGGTGAGCGGGATCTCCGGCAATCTGTCGAGCGTGGGCTCCGACACCCTGGCCAACCTGATGACCCTCTGGGCCGAGAGCTACAAGCGCGAGTATCCCAACCTCAATATCCAGATTCAGGCAGCCGGCTCGTCCACGGCGCCGCCGGCGCTCACCGAAGGCACCGCCGGCATCGGTCCCATGAGTCGCAAGATGAAGGACGCCGAGCTGCAGGCCTTCGAGCAGCGCTTCGGCTACCCGCCCACCGCGGTGCCGGTGGCCATCGATGCCCTGGCGATCTTCGTCAACAAGGACAATCCGCTGCGCCAGCTGACCCTGGAGCAGGTCGACGCGATCTTTTCCAGCACCCGGCTCTGCGGCGGTCCGCACGAACTCAAGACCTGGGGCGACCTGGGCCTGACCGGCGACTGGGCCAGGCGGCCGATCCAGAGATTCGGCCGCAATTCGGTGTCGGGCACCTACGGCTACTTCAAGGAAGCGGCGCTGTGCCGCGGTGACTTCCGCGCCAACGTCAACGAACAGCCCGGCTCGGCCTCGGTGGTCCAGGCCATCAGCCAGTCCCTGGGGGGCATCGGCTACTCGGGCATCGGCTACCAGACCGCCAGCGTCCACACCCTGGCGCTGGCCCGCCAGGGCACCACCGACTTCGTTGAGGACAACCAGGCGAACACCCTGTCCGGGCGCTATCCCCTGGCGCGCTATCTCTACGTCTATGTGAACAAGGCGCCCAATCGTCCGCTCAATCCCCTGGAGGGGGAATTCCTGCGGCTGATCCTCTCGCGCAGCGGCCAGGAAGCCGTGGTCAAGGACGGCTACATCCCCCTGCCGGCGGCGGTGGTGCAGCAGGCCCTGAAGACCCTGGGCTACTGAGCGCCTGGCGCTCTGCGCCCGTCCCGGGCGTAGCGCCTCTGGCCGTCCATTCGCTGTAACCTTTCTGTCACACGACGTGATTAGGCTCTGCGCCATGATATCCCCGGTACCCCCGTCCCCGCCCGATCCTCGCGGCCCCGCTCGGCTGGACTTCAACACGCCTGCACTGCGCCGGCGGCGGCGCTGGCGGGCCCTGCAGGATCGCCTGATACGGGGTGCGGTACTGGCCGGTGGCCTGGCCGTGCTGGCCACCATCACCCTGATCTTCTTCTATCTGGCCTATGTGGTGCTGCCGCTGCTGCGCGGCGCCAGCCTCGAGGCCCAGCCGCTGCCCCAGCCCGACTGGCTGGCGGCCGCCGGGGCACCGTTGCTGCTGGGCATCGACGAGCAGGATCGCCTCGGCCTGCATCTGTCCCGGGCTGGCGAGGCCACCTTCTTCACCCTGGCCGACGGCCAGCCGGTCATGCGCGAGCGCCTGCCGCTGCCGCCCGGCGTCACCATCAGCAGCCAGGCCCAGGATGCCCCGCGCGGGCTGATTGCCCTGGGCCTGTCCGATGGTCGCGTGCTGGTGGCGCACAAGCGCTATGTCTCCCGCTATCCCCAGGGCAACCGGGTCATCACCCCGGAACTGGACTTTCCCTACGGGCGCGAGCCGCTGGACCTGGGCGCCTCCCGTAGCGCCCTGGAGCGGGTCGCCATCGCCGGTGACGAGGACCTGCTGGTGCTGGCCGGTGCCCAGGGCAATCGGGTGACCGCCCTGCGCCTGACCGGGCTGGCGGCGCCGGTGACCGGTGGCGCGGCCGCTCCCGTGCGTACCTCGCTCTCCCTCGGACCGCTCAACACCGCGGCCAAGGCGCTCTACCTCGACCCTCGCGGGCACTGGCTCTATGCCCTCAACGGCCGCGCCCAGGCGGATGTCTTCGACCTGCGCGACGGCAGCCTCAACGGCCACTACAAGCTGCTCGACGCGGCTGACGACGAGGTCACGGCCAGCGCCCAGCTGCTGGGCGGCGTGTCCCTGCTGGTGGGTACCGCCAAGGGCGGCATCGGCCAGTGGTTCATGGTCCGCGGCCAGGACGGCGAGCCGGTGCTAAGACATATCCGCAGCTTTCAGCTGGGCACCGCGCCCATCGTCCAGCTGGTGCCGGAGCAGCGCCGCAAGGGCTTCGTGGCGCTGGATGCCACGGGCGAAATGGGGGTCTTCCACAGCACCGCCGGGCGTACCCTGTTGCGCGAGCAGATCGCCCCCGCTGGCGGGGTACTGGCGTTGTCGCCGCGTGCCGATCAGCTGCTGCTGGAGGAAAATGGCCGGCTGCTCGGCTTCCGCCTGGACAATCCGCACCCGGAAGTCTCCTGGTCGGCGCTCTGGGGCAAGGTCTGGTACGAGAATTACGAGGCGCCGGCGCGGGTCTGGCAGTCCAGCGCCGCCACCGCGGACTTCGAACCCAAGCTGAGCCTGGCGCCGCTGACCTTCGGCACCCTCAAGGCGGCCTTCTACGCCATGCTGTTCGCCGCGCCCCTGGCCATCGCCGCGGCGGTCTATACCGCCTACTTCATGGCGCCGCGCATGAGGCGCACGGTCAAGCCGGTCATCGAGCTGATGGAGGCCCTGCCCACGGTGATCCTCGGCTTCTTCGCCGGGCTGTTCCTCGCGCCCTTCGTGGAAAATCACCTGCCGGGGCTGTTCAGCCTGCTGCTGCTCCTGCCGCTGGCCATCCTCGCCGCGGGCTTTGGCTGGTCGCGCCTGCCGCTGCCGCTGCGCGAGCGCATCCCGGAAGGCTGGGAAAGCCTGCTGCTGTTGCCGGTGGTGCTGCTGACCACCGCCCTGGCGCTGTGGCTCAGTCCCTGGCTGGAGGGGCTGCTGTTCGCCGGCGACCTGCGCCTCTGGCTGAGCCAGACCCTGGGCATCGCCTACGACCAGCGCAACGCCCTGATCATCGGCCTGGCCATGTGTTTCGCGGTCATCCCCAACATCTTCTCCATCGCCGAAGACGCCATCTACAGCGTGCCGCGCAGCCTGACCCTGGGCTCGCTGGCGCTGGGCGCCACCCCCTGGCAGACCCTGGTGCGGGTGGTGCTGCTCACCGCCAGCCCGGGCATCTTCTCGGCGCTGATGATCGGCCTGGGCCGCGCCGTCGGCGAGACCATGATCGTGCTCATGGCCACCGGCAACACCCCGATCATGGATGCCAACCTGTTCGAGGGCATGCGCACCCTGGCGGCCAACATCGCCGTGGAGATGCCCGAATCCGAGGTGGGCGGCACCCATTACCGCCTGCTGTTCCTGGCCGCGCTGGTGCTGCTCAGCTTCACCTTCCTGATGAACACCCTGGCCGAACTGATCCGCCAGCGGCTGAGGAAAAAATATGCGGCCCTCTAGCGCTGGCGCGCCGCCGGGGCAGGGCGCCCGGCCGCGGCGCTCCCTGGGCGTCTGGCTGCGCGGCGGCGCGCCCGGGGTCTGGCTCAGCGCCGGCGCCGTGGCCATCGCCGTGCTCATGACCCTGGGGCTGATCGGCATCCTCGCCGTGCGCGGCCTGGCGCACTTCTGGCCGGCCGAGGTGGTGCAGGCGCGCTACACGCCGCCGGGCCTGGAAGCGCGCCTGGTGCTCGGCCAGGTGGTGGACCAGGAGACGATACCGGCCGAGCGGCTGCGCAGCGCCGGAGTGACCCTGCCGGCGGACAGCGGCGAAACCCTGACCCGCGAACTCTTCAAGCTGGGCAATCGCGACCTCTATGGCAGCGACTTCGTCTGGCTGGTCGGCGACTGGCTAAAAGATCGCCAGACCCCGGCCGATGCCCTGGTGCTGGAGCGCCGCGAATGGGGCAACTTCTACGGCTATGCGCTGGAGGTGCGCGAAGCGGGACGCCAAGTGGCCAAGGGCGCCGCGGCCGTGCCCGAGCTGCAGCGCCGCCTGCTGCGCACCCGCGACCTGAGCGACCAGCTGGAGCGCCTGGAAAAGCAGGACATCGGCAGCGTCAACCATGCCCTGGAGCGCCTGCGCCTGGAGGGCCGCGGCCTGGAACTGGACGGTCGTCTCGACGCTACTGCCCAGGCCGATCTCGCCGCCCGCCGCGCCGAGCTCGAAGCCCGTTATGGCGACCTGGAAGACCAGTTGGCCAGCCTGCGCCAGGAGCGCCGCCGCGACAGCGTGGTGCTGCGCGACGTCGAGGGCCGCACCCTGGAACTCAATCTGTCGCGCATCGTGCGCGCCTACCAGCCCAACGCCATGGGCCTGGGCGCCAAGCTCGGCTTCTATGGCAGCAAGCTGTGGGAATTCCTCAGCGCCGATCCGCGCGAGGCGAACACCGAGGGCGGCGTCTTCCCGGCCATCTTCGGCACCGTGATGATGACCCTGCTGATGGCGGTGATCGTCACCCCCTTCGGCGTCATCGCCGCCATCTACCTGCGCGAATACGCCCGCCAGGGGCCGCTGACCCGCACCATCCGCATCGCGGTCAATAACCTCGCCGGGGTGCCGGCCATCGTCTATGGCGTCTTTGGCCTGGGCTTCTTCGTCTATGTGCTGGGGGGCTCCCTGGATCAGCTGTTCTTCCAGGCCAGCCTGCCCACGCCGACCTTTGGTACTCCGGGGCTGCTGTGGGCTTCGCTGACCCTGGCGATCCTCGCCATGCCGGTGGTGATCGTCGCCACCGAAGAAGGCCTGGCGCGCATTCCCCGCAGCATCCGCGAGGGCTCCCTGGCGCTGGGCGCGACCCAGGCCGAGACGCTGTGGAAGGTGGTGCTGCCGCTGGCCAGTCCGGCGATGATGACCGGGCTGATCCTGGCCGTGGCCCGCGCCGCCGGCGAGGTGGCGCCGCTGATGCTGGTGGGGGTGGTCAAGCTGGCGCCCTCGCTGCCGCTGGACGGCAACTACCCCTATCTGCACCTGGATCAGAAGATCATGCACCTGGGCTTCCACATCTATGACGTCGGCTTCCAGAGCCCCAACGTGGAAGCCGCCCGCCCGCTGGTCTATGCCACCGCGCTGCTGCTGGTGCTGGTGATCGCCGGGCTGAACCTGTCCGCCGTGTTCCTGCGCAACCGGCTGCGCGAAAAATACCGGCTGCTGGAAGACTAGCGCCCGCGGCCGAGGAGACCCCATGCCTTCCGATTCCTCCATCTTCAGAACCGCCGCCGCCTACGCGGCCAGCGCCCAGCCTGCGGCGAACGAAGGTGGCGTGGCCCTGTCGGTGCCGCGGCTCAATCTGTTCTACGGCAAGAAGCAGGCCCTGCACGACATCGCCCTGGAGATCCCGCGGCAGCGGGTCACTGCCTTCATCGGCCCCAGCGGCTGTGGCAAGTCCACCCTGCTGCGCTGCTTCAATCGCATGAACGACCTGGTGGAAGATTGCCGCATCGACGGCGAGATCCTACTCGACGGCCAGAACATCTATGCCCGCGGCACCGAGATCGCCGAGTTGCGGCGGCGCGTGGGCATGGTGTTCCAGAAGCCCAATCCCTTTCCCAAGAGCATCTACGAGAACGTGGTCTACGGCCTGCGCATCCAGGGCATCAAGCAGAAGCGGGTGCTCGACGAGGCGGTGGAATGGGCGCTGCACGGCGCGGCGCTGTGGGACGAGGTCAAGGACCGCCTGCACGAGTCGGCCCTGGGTCTCTCCGGTGGCCAGCAGCAGCGGCTGGTGATCGCCCGCACCATCGCCGTGCAGCCCGACGTGCTCCTGCTCGACGAACCCTGTTCGGCGCTGGACCCCATCTCCACCCTTAAGGTGGAGGAGCTGATCCACGAACTGAAACAGCGCTACACCATCGTCATCGTCACCCACAACATGCAGCAGGCGGCGCGGGTCTCCGACTACACCGCCTTCATGTACATGGGCCAGCTGGTCGAACACGGCGACACCGACACCCTCTTCACCAACCCGGCGAAGCGGCAGACCGAAGACTACATCACCGGCCGCTACGGCTAGTTCCAGGCAGGCCGGTGCCCCACCCGGCGACTCGCTCCTCTCAGGCAGGACTGACAGCATGATCAACAAAGAAGGCCACACGCAGCACATCTCCCAGCAATACAACGTCGAACTGGAAGAGGTCCGCAGCCACCTGCTGGCCATGGGCGGTCTGGTGGAAAAGCAGGTCAGCGACGCCGTGCGCGCGGTGATCGATGCCGATGCCGGGCTGGCGCGCCAGGTGCGCACCATCGACGACCAGATCGACATCATGGAGCGCGGCATCGACGAGGAATGCCTGCGCATCCTCGCTCGCCGTCAGCCCGCGGCCTCCGACCTGCGCCTGATCATCAGCATCTCCAAGTCGGTGATCGACCTGGAGCGCATCGGCGACGAGGCTTCCAAGATCGCCCGTCGCGCCATCGAGCTGACCGAGGACGGCGAGGCCCCCCGCGGCTACGTCGAGGTCCGCCACATCGGCGAGCAGGTGCGCAAGATGGTCCACCAGGCGCTGGACGCCTTCGCCCGTTTCGACGCCGAACTGGCCCTCTCGGTGGCCCAGTACGACAAGCTGATCGACCGCGAATACAAGTCCGCCCTGCGCGAACTGGCCACCTACATGATGGAAGACCCGCGCTCCATCTCGCGGGTGCTGAGCATCATCTGGGTGCTGCGCTCCCTGGAGCGGGTCGGCGACCATGCGCGCAACATCGCCGAACTGGTGATCTACCTGGTGCAGGGTACCGACGTACGGCACATGGGCCTCAAGCGCATGGCCGAAGAGGTCAATCGGTCGCGCGAATGATCCGCCCGGTCACTCCCCGGGTGGCGTGCCGAACCCGCCTGCTATGCTGGAAGACTTGGCATGGAGTGACCGATGAGCAAGTTGAACGTACTGGTGGTGGATGACGCGCCCTTCATTCGCGATCTGATCAAGAAGGGCCTGCGCAACCTGTTTCCCGGGCTGACGGTGGACGAGGCGGCCGATGGTCGCCGCGCCCAGACGATGCTCGGCAAGCAGCGCTTCGACCTCATCCTCTGCGACTGGGAAATGCCCGGCATGACCGGTCTGGAACTGCTGAGCTGGTTTCGCGCCCAGCCGGACCACAAGGGCGTGCCCTTCATCATGGTCACCAGCCGCGGCGACAAGGAAAACGTCGTCCAGGCCATCCAGGCCGGCGTGTCCGACTACATGGGCAAGCCGTTCTCCAACGAACAGCTGGCGGCCAAGGTCAAGAAGGCCCTGCAACGCACCGGCAAGCTCGCCGAGTTGCAGGCCGGCGCCCAGCCGCGCCCGGCCACCGGCTTCGCCAATGATTCCCTCGGTGCCCTGACCGCCGGCCGCAGCGACGTGGTCCAGCCCACCGCCGCACCGGTCGCGGCGCCGGCTGCCGCCTCCAGTGCCGCCCTGCTCACCGGCAGCGCGCCGCCGCCACCCGCCCGTGGCAAGCCCGCCGCCAACTTCGGTCAGGGCCAGCTGCGCCTGCCCAACTCCAGCATGGCCTGTCTGATCAAGGCCATCAGCATCAAGGAAGCCCTGCTGGTGGTGCGCCGTGGCGATCCGCTGCCGCAGATCCTGGAAACCGCCGTGCTCGACCTGGAGCAGGGCGAAGACGGCAATGACGTGGCGCGCCTCAATGGCTATCTGCATTCCCTCAGCGCGGTGGAAGCGACGCCGGCCAGCGAGTGGGTGCAGGTCAACTTCCGCTTCATCGACCGGGACCCGGCCAAGCTCGACTACCTGTCGCGACTGATCGCCAAGGGCACCGCCCAGCGGCACTACGTGCCGGGCGCCTAGGGCGGGGCGGCGCGATGAAGGGCCTGGCACGGAGACTGCTTCGCGCTGAGACACCGCAGATTTTTGACGCCCTGCCCATGCCCCTCGCCTGTCGCCTGCTGCTGCTGTCGCTCGCCTTCTCAGGTCCCGCCCTGGCGGCGCCCATCTACAAGTACGTCGATGCCAACGGCGTGGTCACCTACACCGACAAGGCGCAGAAGGGCGCCAAGGTGATGACCTTCAGCGACGATCCCATCGAGCGGCTCGATCAGCGGGTCAAGCTGCAGCCGCGGCACTATGCCGGCGGCACGGTGCTGGAGGTGCGCAACGACAGCTTCCTGCCGGTGACCGTCACCCTGCGCCTCTCGGCGCTGCAGAACGTCAGCGGGGTGGGCGAGGCGCCCATTCGCAAGGTGCTGCCGGCGCGCAGCCTGACCCGCCTGGCGACCCTGATCGCGCCCGATCCGGGCCGTCCGCAGCGCTATACCCCGCAGCTCACCACCCTGATGGGCAGCGCCACCCCGGTCTTCGCCTCCGGTTTCGCCTATCCGCTGCCCTGGCTGGGCGGTCCCTTCAACGTCAGCCAGGGCGCCGGTGGCGGCTTCAGCCACAACACGCCCAAGAGTCGCTATGCGGTGGACATCGCCATGCCCGAGGGCACGCCCATCGTGGTCTCGCGCGCCGGCCAGGTGGTGGAGGTGGAGAACGACCAGGACGGGCGCGGCAACCACCCCTCCGGCAACTTCGTGCGCATCCTCCACGACGACGGCACCATGAGCGTCTACCTGCACCTGCAGCGCGGTTCGATCAAGGTCGCCGAAGGCCAGTGGGTGCGCCCTGGCCAGCCGCTGGCGTCTTCGGGCAACACCGGGCGCAGCACCGGGCCCCACCTGCACTTCGTGGTCCAGCGCAACACCGGCGAGGCGGTCGAATCCATTCCCTTCCGCTTCGCCCAGGCGGTGGACAGCCTGCCCAACTTCGCCGTCGGCGGGCCTTGAGAGCCTGGGTCAGCCCTGGGCGTCGAGGTACTCGCTCGGCGAGACCCCCAGCACCCGGCGGAACATCCGGGTAAAGGCCGACGGTGAGGCATAGCCCAGATCCAGGGCCACCCGGGTCACCGGTTCGCCGGCGGCCAGCCGCGGCAGGGCCAGCATCAGCCGGGTGTGCTGGCGCCAGGTGGAAAAGCTGGTGCCGGTCTCCTTGAGAAACAGTCGGGCCAGGCTGCGCGAGCAGAGGTGCAGCTGCTGCGCCCAGGTCGCCAGTGCCGTGTCATCGGCGGGATCGGCGTGCAGGCTGGTCTGGATGGTCCGCAGCCGCCGGTCGGCCAGCGCCGGCAGGTGCAGCGCGGTCTCTTCGAGAAACACCAGTTCCGCCAGCATCAGCGCCCGTACGTGACTGCCCAGCTCGGCTTCGCCGTAGGCGGCGCCGCCGCGTCTCAGGCAGCGCAGCAATTCGCGCAGCAGCGGCGAGATGAGCACCATGCGGGTGGCTGCCTGGGGGCAGGGCAGGCCGCTCGGCAGGGCGATGATCACCACCTGCAGGGTGGCTTCGCCATTGGCCCGCGCCTGGTGCTTGATGCGCGGCGGGATCCAGATCGCCTGCTTGGGCGGCACGTACCAGACCCCTTCGTGGGTGGTGACCTCCAGCACGCCGTTGACCGTGTACATCAGGTGCGCCTGATCGTGCACGTGCGGCGGCCACACCTGGCCATGGGCGAAGGTGCCGAGCTGGGATACCAGCGGCCCGGCGGGCGGGACGGGGGCATCCGCCACCACGCTCCGCGTCGGGTCGATTGTCTGTTCCTGCATAACAGCTGTCCGTTTCGGTTGGGCCGGCTCCAGGTGCCAGGGCCTAACCTGCAGCACTATGGCCGGAGCATCGGGCGCGCCCGGGGTGATCCCTCTGCACGCCGAAAACCTGCCTCTTGCGGGAGTGTCGCACAGAACACCCGCCGCTTGGCTGACCTGCCTGAACCATCAGGCCTGTATTTGAACTACCGTCCGATCGGTGGCAGCGTGGCACAGGGATCTGAGTGCCACGCTTTTTTATTCGCGACGATGCTTTGCCAGCGGCTTCACAAAGCCGTGGTTTGGCCATCGCCCAGTCTGCACGGCTTTGTTAGGTTCTGTCCTTGCCCATCATGGTGGCCCTATGCCATGGACCGACGCCTGACCGCCCTGATCACCTGCCTGAGCCTCGCCCTGGCCGTGCCCGCCCTCGCGCCGGCCGCCGAAAAGGCGACCCTCACCAAGACCTCCGCCAAGAGTCCGGCCCGCAAGGGGCAGGTCAAGCTCAAGGTGCGCAATGCCAGTGAAGGCCGCATCTTCGAGGTCCGCAACGATTTCGACGTGCCCGTGCGGGTCGAACTGCGCCTGCAGCGCACCGTCAACGTGGCTGGTGCCGAGCGCCCCATCCGCCAGGTCATCGAGCCGCGCTCCACGGTGCAGCTGGCGGTGATCCGCAAGCGGCAGCAGGGCTTTCCCATGCACTTCGACCAGGCCTTCAGCTACAGTCCGCAGCTGCCGGTCGGCTCCCTGCCGGCGCTGGCGACCGGTGCGCCGGGCGGGGTTGATAGCGGCATCGGCTATGGCTACGCCTGGCCCTGGCGCCAGGGCGTCTACTACGTGACCCAGGGCGCGGGCGGCGATTTCAGCCACAACACGCCCAAGGGGCGCTATGCGGTGGACATCGCCATGCCCGAGGGCACCCCGATCAGCGCCGCCCGTGCCGGCACGGTGATCGACGTGGAAAACGGCCAGTTCGGCCATGGTCCCAATCCCTCCGGCAACTTCGTGCGCATCGCCCACGAGGACGGCAGCCAGAGCGCCTATCTGCACCTGCGCCGCGGGTCGGTCAAGGTGCGACCTGGCGAGCGGGTGGAGGTCGGCACGCCCCTCGCGGAGTCGGGCAATACCGGGCGCAGCACCGGCCCCCATCTGCACTTCGTGGTTCAGGCCCACGAAGGTGGTGAAATGGTCTCCATTCCCTTCCGCTTCGTGCGGCCGCTGGCAGCCCTGCCCAACATGGCGCTGGGCGACCGCTGAGGCCCTGCGCAAGGGCGTTCCAGACAGGCTGACGCCACGGGGTCCATAAGGCGACCAGGCGCCCGGCCGCCCGCAGAAATCCCTTGGCAGGAACCGGGTTGGTGGCGTTATGCTATCACTACGCTATTCCTCCAAGGCGCGGGTTCCACCGCGGCCTTCCCTTC
Organism: Pseudomonas sp. GM_Psu_1; assembly: GCF_026544185.1. Classification (NCBI taxonomy): domain Bacteria; kingdom Pseudomonadati; phylum Pseudomonadota; class Gammaproteobacteria; order Pseudomonadales; family Pseudomonadaceae; genus Pseudomonas; species Pseudomonas sp. GM_Psu_1. The sequence continues at coordinate 454,462 of NZ_JALNUX010000004.1, read as the reverse complement.
CTTCAGGCTATGGATGCCGCTCCATGAAAGGATTCCTGGCCACCCTGTGCGCCGGTGGGCGCAAGCATGCTCTGTACCTGCTGGCATTGCTGTTGATTGCCCTCGACGGCCAGGCGCAGGTGCTGCGACTAGATGATCCGGGGCGCAGCTACGATCCGCGACCGGCGCTGGAGATCCTCAAGGCGCCAGCCAGTCTGACCTTTGCCGAGGCCGCCGCCCGCCCACGCGGGGGCGAGGACGGCTGGCATGCACCCGATGAACTGGAAATGCTGCTCCACGACGGTCGCCAGGGTCTCTGGCTGCGTTTCGCCATCCAGGGCCGCGACGACCAGGCCTGGTGGCTGATTCCGAGCTGGCCGGTGCTGGATCGCCTGGACCTGCGCACCCGCGCTGCCGATGGCCACTGGAGTCCGCTGCAGCAGAGCGGCCTGGCCCTGCCGGCCTCGCAACGGACACTGCCCGGTCGCCAGCTGATGTTCGCCCTGGCGCCGACCGCCGGTGCGGTGGAGGAGGTCTACCTGCGACTGGATTCGCGGGAGACCTTTGTCCTGCCGCTGCGGCTGGTGACCCCGGCCGCCTATCTGCGCGAGGCGCAGCAGGATGCCTGGCTGATCGGCGGCTTCTTCGGTTGCCTGGTCACCATCCTCTTGCTGACCCTCACCCTGTGGGGCTTTGGCCGCCGCTCGGGCTTTGGCTGGTATGCCCTCTATCTGCTCAGCGTCATCGGCTATCAGGCGGTCACCACCGGCTACGGCGCCTGGCAGCTCTGGCCGGAGAGTCCGGCCTTCGCCCTGCGTGCCCACCTGGTCTTTACCGCCCTGTGCTTTCTGAGTGGCGGGTTGTTCGTGCGCTATCTGCTCAGCCTCTATCACGGCGGCCGCTGGATCGACTTCGGCAATCGCCTGCTGATCGGCTACTGGAACGTGGCGCTGGTCATCACGCTGATCTGGCCGCATCTGCTGAGCTTCCAGGAAATGCTAGGCATGATGGCGTTGAGTTGCCTGGGGCTGCTGGGCACCACCACCTACCTGGCGCTGCGCGGCAGCCGCATGGCGCTGTGGTTCAGCGCCGCCTGGGCCCTGCTGCTGCTGGGCAGCTCGATCCAGCTGCTGGCGATCGCCGGCTGGCTGCCCGCCGACAGTCCGGCCTTCCACGGGCAGATGGCCGGCTTCGCCCTGGGCTTCGTGATGCTGTCGCTGGGACTCACCGAAGGCCTGAGTCTGCAGCGCCGGGCGCGGATCGAGGCGCAGCGGCAGGCGCTGGAAGCCTCCAGCGCCCTGGCCCGGGAGCGCGAAGCCTCCTTTGTCGAACTGGAATTGCGGGTGGCGCTGCGCACCGTGGAGTTGCAGCAGGCCAAGGCCAGTCTCGAGCGGCTCAATCGCGAACTGCTGCACCAGAGCCAGACCGACTCCTTGACCGGGCTCGGCAATCGCCGGCATTTCGAACGGGTCTTCCAGCAGGAGATCCGCCGCGCCATCCGCGCCGAACGGCCGCTGGCGGTGCTCTTGGTGGACATCGATCATTTCAAGGCGGTCAACGACACCCACGGCCACACCCTGGGCGACGAATGCCTGAGGTGCGTGGCCGAGGTGCTGCGCAGGCACGTCCAGCGGGCGGGGGAGGTGGCGGCGCGCTATGGCGGCGAGGAATTCGTCATCGCCCTGCCCGGGAGCGACCAGCAGGCGGCCCGGACGCTGGCGGAGCGCATCCGCCAGGAGGTGGCAGGGCTGGAGTTGCAGACCGAGCAGGGGCGCCTGCGGCCGTCGATCAGCGTCGGCGTCGCGGTGACCGTGCCGAGCAATCTCGAACACGGCCTGGGGCTTCTGGAAGACGCCGATCGGGCGCTCTATGCGGCCAAGCGCGGCGGGCGCAATCGCGTCTGCCTGAGCGATGGCCTGCCGGAACTGGGCAGCGGACGCGGCTGAGGCCGCGTCGACTCAGCGTTCCTCCGGCTGGCGCCGGCGGACGTCCTTGGGATCCAGCTTGATGACCTTGGCCAGGACGATCTTGGGGCCCTTCATCTTCTTGACGATGATGCGCAGGCCCTCGGCTTCCAGCACCGTCTCCTCTTCGGGGACGCGCTTCAGGCTGTCGTAGATCAGGCCGGCCAGGGTCTCGGCCTCGACGTGATCCAGATCGATACCCAGCAGTCGCTCGACCTTGAACAGCGGGGTGTCGCCCCGCACCAGCAGCTTGCCCGGCTGGTAGGCGACCACGCCGCGCTCGGTCTTGCGGTGTTCGTCCTGGATGTCGCCCACCAGCACCTCGAGCACGTCTTCCATGGTCAGGAAGCCGATGACCTTGTGGTCGGCTTCCTCCACCAGCACGAAGTGCGCGCCGCCACGGCGGAATTGCTCCAGCAGGTCGGACAGCGGCATGTGCTTGGTCACCCGCTCCAGCGGATGCACCAGATCGTCGAGGTCGAACGAAGCCGCTTCGCTGTCCAGGCCGGCGATGGCCAGCAGCAGGTCCTTGATGTGCAGGACCCCGGTAAAGGTCTGGCTGTCTTCGTCGTAGACCGGGTAGCGGCTGTACTTGGAGCGGCGGATCTGGGTGAGGATCTCGTCCAGGCTGGCCTTGCTGTCCAGGTAGATGAGGTCTTCGCGGGAATTGGCCCAGTCCACCACCTCCAGCTCGCCCAGCTCCACGGCCGAGGCCAGCACCCGGCTGTCCGGGTCGGTGGCGCGGTTGGAGTGCAGGATCAGCTTGAGTTCGTCGCGACTGTAGTGGTGCTCGTGGTGCGCGCCCGGCTCGCCCTGGCCGGCGATGCGCAGGATGCCGTTGGCGCTGGCGTTGAGCAGCCAGATGGCCGGATACATCAGCCAGTAGAAGAGGTACAGCGGCACCGCCGTCCACAGCGACAGCAGGTCCGGCTTGCGAATCGCCCAGGACTTGGGCGCCAGCTCGCCGACCACGATGTGCAGGTAGGAGATGATGAAGAAGGCCGAGAAGAAGGCGATGCCGTGGATCACCTCGGGGCTGCTGACGCCGACGGCGCCGAGCAGGGGTTCGAGCAATTCGGCGAAGGCCGGCTCGCCGACCCAGCCCAGGCCCAGGGAGGCCAGGGTGATGCCGAGCTGGCAGGCGGAGAGGTAGGCGTCGAGCTGGTTGTGCACCTTCTTGAGGATGCGCCCGCGCCAGCCGTGCTTCTTGGCGATGGCCTCCACGCGGGTGGCGCGCAGCTTGACCATGGCGAACTCGGCGGCGACGAAGAAGCCGTTGAGCAGCACGAGGAAGAAGGCGAAGAACACGAGGCCGAGATCGGCGAACAACGTCGAGGCGAGACTGGTGGAAGGGTCCATTAGGGCCGAGAGCTGGAAAAAGGTCGGCTAAGCATGGGGGCGGGGCAGGGCAGTTGCAAGATGTTGCGCCTGCCGGAGGGACGGGGCGCACCCCGGGCTGACGGACAGCGGCTCTGGCGCCCACCTTTGCCGGCAGAAGTTTTTCCCTAGGTCCAGCCTTCCAGACGCATGGTGGCCCGCACCAGGCGCTGCTCTTCCTGCTCGATCTCGCGCAGGCTGTCCCTGACGCTGTGGATGTGCTCGCGGGCGGCGGCGTGGGCCTCGTCGGGCAGGCGCTGGCTCACGGCGGCATAGAGGCGGGCATGCTGGGCGTCGATCTCGCGGCGCTGCGGCGGGCGATGGTAGAGATTGGCGATGCAGGCGAACACCGAACCCAGCAAGAGCTCGTTGAGCGATTGCAGGGTGTGCACCAGCACCGGGTTGTGCGAGGCCTCGCTGATCGCCAGGTGGAAGGCATGATCGAGGCGCGCGTGGGTTTCCGCCGGCAGGGTGGCCGGGTCCTGGCAGGCGGCGCAGAGTTCGTCGTAGCGGCGACCGATCAGCACCAGGTCGGCGGTGGTGGCGCGCAGCGCCGCCAGGCGCGCGGCTTCGCCCTCCAGCAGGGCGCGGACCTCCAGCAGGTCGTAGAGGGTGCGCGGCTGGCTGCTGAACAGGTGCAGCAGCGGATTCTCCGCTGCCGGGGCCGCCAGCCGGGCGACGAAGCTGCCCTGGCCGTGGCGGGTCTCGATGATGCCGCGGGCGCGCAGCAGGCCCAGGCCCTCGCGCAAGGCGGTACGCGAGACACCGAGCTTGTCGCACAGGCGCCGCTCGGACGGCAGCGGCTGACCGACCTTGAGCACCCCGTCCACCACCAGGCGTTCGATCTGCTGACTGACGTTCTCGGCGACGGGAAGACGGGCGACGGGCGCGGACATGGCGAGTTCCTGCTGGTATGACCACGAGGTTTGGCGCTAGTGAGCCACTGGCGGAATCTGCCGTCAAGCGGGCTGAAAGCGGCTCATCCTTTGGTCGAAGAGGGCACAAAAACTGGTATGACCAGTGCGCTGGACCATGGACGCCCCGCTTGCAGTCGGGGTACAACGAAGCCTTTCCAGCCAGAACAACAACAATGGCGGTTACCCGATGAGCCTGGTCTACGACGAACGTCTCGACGGCGCCTTGCCCCGCCCGGACAAGGCGCAACTGCTGCAGCGGTTGCGTGCCGAACTGCCCGAGCACTGCCTGCTGCACGACAGGGAAGACCTCAAACCCTACGAGTGCGATGGTCTCGCGGCCTATCGCACCACGCCGCTGCTGGTGGTGCTGCCAGAAACCGTGGAGCAGGTGCAGGCGACCCTGCGCCTCTGCCATGAGCTGCAGGTACCCCTGGTGGCCCGCGGCGCCGGCACCGGCCTGTCCGGCGGCGCGCTGCCGCTGGAGCAGGGCGTGCTGCTGGTGATGGCGCGCTTCAATCGCATCCTCGAGGTGGACCCCGACGGTCGCCGGGCGCGGGTCCAGCCCGGGGTGCGCAACCTGGCCATCTCCCAGGCCGCGGCGCCCCATGACCTCTACTACGCGCCCGATCCCTCCTCGCAGATCGCCTGCTCCATCGGCGGCAACGTGGCCGAGAACGCCGGCGGCGTGCACTGCCTGAAATACGGTCTGACCGTGCACAACGTGCTGGCGGTGGAGATCGTGACCCTGGAAGGCGAGCGCCTGACCCTGGGCGGCGCCGCCCTGGACAGCCCCGGCTTCGACCTGCTGGCGCTGTTCACCGGCTCCGAAGGGCTGCTCGGGGTGGTGGTGGAGGTGACCGTCAAGCTGCTGCCCAAACCGCCCTGCGCCCGGGTGGTCATGGCCAGCTTCGCCGACATCGAGCGCGCCGGGGCGGCGGTGGCCGACATCATCGCCGCCGGCATCATCCCCGGCGGCCTGGAGATGATGGACAACCTGACCCTGAGAGCCGCCGAGGACTTCATCCACGCCGGCTACCCGGTGGACGCCGCCGCCATCCTGCTCTGCGAGCTGGACGGGGTGGAAGCCGACGTGGCCGCCGACATCGAGCGGGTCAGCGCCCTGCTGGCTGCGGCCGGCGCCACCGAGATCCGCCTGGCCCGCGACGAGGCCGAGCGGCAGAAATTCTGGGCCGGACGCAAGAACGCCTTTCCCGCCGTGGGGCGGCTGTCGCCCGACTACTACTGCATGGACGGCACCATCCCGCGCCGCGCCCTGCCCGAGGTGCTGCGCGGCATCGAGGCGCTGTCGGCGGAGTACGGACTGGCGGTGGGCAACGTCTTCCATGCCGGCGACGGCAACCTGCACCCGCTGATCCTCTTCGATGCCAATCGGTCCGGCGAGCTGGAACAGGCCGAGGCCCTGGGCGGCCGCATCCTCGATCTCTGCGTGGCGGTGGGGGGCACCATCACCGGCGAGCACGGCGTCGGTCGCGAAAAGATCAACGCCATGTGCACCCAGTTCCAGTCGGGCGAGCTGACCTTCTTCCATGCGGTAAAGGCCGCCTTCGACGCCCCCGGGCTGCTCAATCCCGGCAAGAACGTGCCGACCCTGCACCGCTGCGCCGAATTCGGCGGCCTGCACGTGCATCGCGGCCAGTTGCCTCACCCCGAACTGGAGCGTTTCTGATGGACAGTCTGAACCTGCTCCTCGACCAGGTCCGCGAGGCCCTGGCCCGTCGCCAGCCGCTGCGCATCCATGGCGGCGACACCAAGGCCCGGCTGGGCCGTGCGGTGGAGGGCGAGCCGCTGGACGTCAGCGGCCATCGCGGTCTGGTGCACTACGATCCCACCGAACTGGTGGCCACGGTGCGCACCGGTACGCCGCTGGCCGAACTCAACGCCGCCCTGGCCGAACAGGGGCAGATGCTGCCCTGCGAACCGCCGCGGCTGGGGGAGGGCGCCACCGTCGGCGGTACCCTGGCCTGCGGTCTTTCCGGTCCGCGCCGCCCCTGGGCCGGCAGCCTGAGGGATTTCGTGCTGGGTACCCGGCTGATCACCGGCACCGGCGAACACCTGAGATTCGGCGGCGAGGTGATGAAGAATGTCGCCGGCTACGACGTCTCCCGCCTGCTGGCCGGTAGCCAGGGTTGCCTGGGGGTGATCACCGAGGTGTCCTTCAAGGTGCTGCCCAGGCCGCGCTGCACCCAGAGTCTGAGTCTGGATCTGGATGCCGAACGCGCCCTGCAACGCCTGGCCGTCTGGGGCCGCGAAGCCCTGCCGATCTCGGCGGCCTGCCATGACGGCGAGCGGCTGCACCTGCGCCTGGAAGGCGGCGAGGGTTCGGTACGCTCGGCGGCCGATCGCCTGGGCGGTGAAGCCCTGGGCGAAGGCTTCTGGGACGAGCTCAACGAACAGCGGCTGGCCTTCTTCGAAGGGCCCGCGCCCCTGTGGCGGCTGTCGGTGCCGGTCAACACCCCGCTGCTGGACCTGCCCGGCAGCCGCTTATTGGATTGGGGCGGTGCCCAGTACTGGCTCAAGAGCGATGCCCCGGCCACCGTGCTGCGCGAGATCGCCGCGCGCGCCGGCGGCCATGCGCTCTGCTACACGCCGGACGCCGAGCGCGAGGCTCAGCATCCGCTGCCCGCCGCGCTGCTGGACTATCACCGCCGCCTCAAGGCGCGCCTGGACCCCCAGGGGATCTTCAATCCGGGTCGGCTGTACGCCGGGCTGTAGGGGAAAGACGTCATGCAAACCAATCTGAGTCCCGCCGCCCGCGAACTGCCCCGCGCCGCCGATGCCGAGCGGGTGCTGCGCAGCTGCGTGCACTGCGGCTTCTGCAATGCCACCTGCCCGACCTACCAGCTGCTCGGCGACGAGCTGGACGGTCCACGCGGGCGCATCTACCTGATCAAGGGCATGCTCGAAGGCGGCGAGGTCAGCGAGAAGACCCGCGAGCACCTCGACCGCTGCCTGACCTGCCGCAATTGCGAGACCACCTGTCCCTCGGGCGTCTCCTATCACGAATTGCTCGACATCGGCCGCGCCGAGGTGGAGCGCCGGGTGCCGCGCCCGCTGGGCCAGCGCCTGCTGCGCGCCGGCCTGCGCCAGGTGCTGCCGCAGCCACGCCTGTTCGGCGCGCTGCTGAAAAGCGGCCAGGCGCTGAAGCCGCTGTTGCCGGCAGGCGTCCAGGCCAAGCTGCCGGCGCGCATCGCCGCTCCGGGCGTGCGACCCGCGCCACGCCATGCCCGGCGCATGCTGATCCTCGAAGGCTGCGTGCAGCCTGGGCTTTCGCCCAACACCAATGCCGCCACCGCGCGGGTGCTGGATCGCCTCGGCATCAGCCTGGAGGCCGCGCCCCGCGCCGGCTGCTGCGGCGCGGTGGACTACCATCTCAACGCCCAGGAGGCCGGACTCGACCGCGCCCGGCGCAATATCGACGCCTGGTGGCCGGCCCTGCAGAGCGGCGCCGAAGCCATCATCCAGACCGCCAGCGGCTGCGGCGCCTTCGTCAAGGAATACGCCAGCCTGCTCAAGGACGATCCGGCCTACGCCGCCAAGTCGCGGGAAGTCTCGGCGCGCACCCGCGACCTGGTGGAGGTGCTGCGCGAACTGCCGCTGGAAGAGCTGCGCCTGGCCAACACCCCGCGGCTGGCCTTCCATTGCCCCTGCACCCTGCAGCACGCCCAGCGCCTGGGTAGCGCCGTGGAGGGCGTCCTGCAGCGCCTTGGCTTCCCGCTGGCGCCGGTGCCCGACGGCCACCTCTGCTGTGGCTCGGCCGGCACCTATTCGCTGACCCAGCCGGACTTGTCGCGGCGGCTGCGCGACGCCAAGCTCGATGCCCTGGAGAGCGGTCACCCCGAGATGATCGCCACCGCCAACATCGGCTGCCAGAGCCATCTCGACGGCGCCGGGCGGACCCCGGTGCGCCACTGGATCGAAATCCTCGACGCGGCCCTGGCCGCTCCGACCCAACCCTGAACCCTGGAGGCCCCATGAAGACCAAAGCCGTGCTCACCCTTGCCGAGATCGACACCCTGCTGGCCGCCGGTCGCGCCGAAGCCGAGCGCCAGGGCTGGGCCGTGTGCATCGCCGTGGCCGACGACGGCGGCCATCCGCTGGCTCTGCTGCGCCTCGATGGCGCCGCGCCCAACAGCGCCTACATCGCCCCGGAAAAGGCGCGCAGCGCCGCCCTGGCGCGCAAGGAGTCCAAGGTGCTGGAAGAGATGATCAACAACGGCCGCACCGCCTTTCTCAGCGCCCCGCTGATGCAGGGCATGCTCGAAGGCGGGGTACCCATCCTGGTGGACGGCCAGGTGGTGGGCGCCGTCGGCGTCTCGGGTGTCAAGGCGCCGGAAGATGCGCAGGTCGCGAAAGCCGCCATCGCGGCTCTCAACTGAATTCACAGCTTCATATCAAGGAAAGCCATCATGACCGACCGTACTACCCTGGGCCGCCTGCAGGTGGCCACCGAGCTGCAGCGCTTCATCGACGAGGAAGTGCTGCCCGGCACCGGGCTCGACACCGCCGCCTTCTGGTCGGGTGTGGACCAGCTGGTGCACGAGCTGGCGCCGCGCAATCGCGAACTGCTGGCCGAGCGGGATCGCCTGCAGGTGGAGCTGGACAACTGGCACAGCGCTCATCCCGGTCCGGTCACCGATCTGCCCGCCTACCAGCGCTTTCTGGAAGGCATCGGCTATCTGCAACCGGTCCCCGGCCAGGTGCAGGCCTCGACGTCCGGGGTCGACCGCGAGATCGCCGAACAGGCCGGTCCGCAGCTGGTGGTGCCGGTGCTCAACGCCCGCTACGCCCTGAACGCCGCCAACGCCCGCTGGGGGTCGCTGTACGATGCCCTCTATGGCACCGACGCCCTGCCCGAAACCGATGGCGCCGAGCGCGGCAAGGGCTACAACCCCGCCCGTGGCGCCAAGGTGGTGGCCTTCGCCCGCCAGGTGCTGGATGGCGTGGCCCCCCTGGCCAGCGGCTCGCACCGGGACGCCACCGCCTACCGCATCCAGGATGGCCGCCTGGTGGTGGACCTCAGGAGCGGTACCAGCGAACTGGCCGATCCGGCCGCCTTCGTCGGTTACCAGGGCGATGCCGCGGCACCGTCCGCGGTGCTGCTGCGCCATAACGGCCTGCACCTGGAAATCCAGATCGACCGCGACAGCGCCATCGGCAAGACCGACGCCGCCGGGGTCAAGGACCTGCTGATGGAGGCTGCGGTCAGCACCATCATGGACCTGGAAGACTCCATCGCCGCGGTGGACGCCGCCGACAAGGTGCTGGCCTATCGCAACTGGCTGGGCCTGATGAAGGGCGACCTGGCCGAAGAGGTCAGCAAGGGTGGCGAGACCTTCATCCGCCGCCTCAACCCCGATCGCGAGTACCAGGGCGCCGACGGCCAGCCGCTGAGCCTGCACGGTCGCTCGCTACTGTTCATCCGCAACGTCGGTCACCTGATGACCAATCCGGCGGTGCTGCTGGAAGACGGCCGCGAGATCCCCGAGGGCATCCTCGATGCCGTGGTCACCGTGACCATCGCCATGCACGACCTCAAGCGCCAGGGCAATTCCCGCAGCGGCTCGGTGTACATCGTCAAACCCAAGATGCACGGCCCGGCCGAGGTGGCCTTCGCCGTCCAGCTGTTCGACCGTGTCGAGGCCCTGCTGGGGCTGCCGGCCAACACCGTCAAGCTGGGCATCATGGACGAGGAGCGGCGCACCAGCGTCAACCTCAAGGCCTGCATCCATGCCGCCGCGGCGCGGGTGGCCTTCATCAATACCGGCTTCCTCGACCGCACCGGCGACGAGATGCACACCGCCATGCTGGCCGGCCCCATGCTGCGCAAGGGCGACATGAAGACCTCCAAGTGGATCACCGCCTACGAGCGCAACAACGTGCTGGTCGGCCTGGCCTGTGGGCTGCGCGGCAAGGCGCAGATCGGCAAGGGCATGTGGGCCATGCCCGATCTGATGGCCGCCATGCTGGAGCAGAAGATCGGCCATCCCAAGGCCGGCGCCAACACCGCCTGGGTACCGTCGCCCACCGCCGCCGTGCTGCACGCCCTGCATTACCACCAGGTCAACGTCCAGCAGGTGCAGCAGGAGCTGGAGCGCAGCGATGTCGACGCCGCCCGCGGCGAATTGCTCGCCGGTCTGCTCAGCGTGCCGGTGGCCGAGTCGCCGGACTGGTCCGCCGAGGCCATCCAGCAGGAGCTGGACAACAACTGCCAGGGCATCCTCGGCTACGTGGTGCGTTGGGTCGACCAGGGCGTGGGCTGCTCCAAGGTGCCCGACATCCATGACGTCGGCCTGATGGAAGACCGCGCCACCCTGCGCATCTCCAGCCAGCACATCGCCAACTGGCTGCACCACGGCGTGGTCAGCGCCGAACAGGTGGACGAGACGCTGCAGCGCATGGCCAAGGTGGTCGACGGCCAGAACGCCGGCGATGCCCTCTACGAGCCCATGGCCGGTCACTTCGACACGTCCTACGCCTATCGCGCCGCCCGCGACCTCATCTTCAAGGGCCGCGAGCAGCCCAGCGGCTACACCGAGCCGCTGCTGCACGCCTGGCGCCTGAAGAAGAAAGCGGGGGTCTGAGAGGATTGATGCTCAACGCTCGGACGTGTCTTGCGGATCGAGCGTTGAGTGATACTGGCCTTGGTCCAGAGCCTCCGCATGCGCAGGCTTGACGGACTTCAGGTCGTTCCCTAGTATGGATCCCAACACGGCCCCTCTCGGCTGACTCACTTAGGTGATGAAGCTGCTGAGGGGTTTTTTATTGCCTGCGTTTTTACCAGTCGGCTTCCCAGCCAGGCTGGGCGCCCATGCCCGCGATGTTCAGGCCCAGGTGCGATAGCTCAGGGAAGCTCAGTAGATGCGCCTTGATTCGCTGTGACCAGGTTGATCGAGGATTCACGACGTCCAGAAGATGGCGTGTCATGCGCAGCAGTAGATAGCACCGCGCCAGAGCATGGGCGTTGCCTATGAAAGGCTGTACCCAAGGTGCCTCGGCCAGGTAGGGCAGTTTTGGCTGATCGACGATGTTGCGATTCCACAGTCGGCTGTGGTGCGCGCAAACATTGCGCAGATAGTTGAGGCTACGTAACCAGGACGAAAAGACACGACCGTTCGATAGCCCATACTTGGCTGCAATGGCGTCCTGGTCGGTCTCTTGCAGGCCACTGTACAGCGTGGACATCGTGCCGAAATCCCACACTTCCGCCGCTATCCAGATTGGCAAAGGCAGCCCGTACTTATCCTTGCAATGCCGAATGAAGTCTTCCTTGGAGCGGGCGATCAATTTTGCCTGACGTCCCATCCAGTCGTGGTGGCGGCTGAGTCCGGTTCGGGGATCCAGTTTGCTGCTGAAGTCGCCGTGCAATAGTTCGGGGCGCAGGTAGGCAAAGGCATCTCTGGCACCGAGGCAGTAGGCGATGTCGACTCTCAAGCCGACTTCAATGCGCTCCAGGGCGTCCAGCGTCAGCAGTCGTAACTTCTTGTCGAACACATAGAGGTCGACGGCATTCTGAAAGGTGGCACCGACTTTGAATTCGTCCAGTGTCACGGTGGTGACCTTGAGCTTTCGCGGCTTCTTACCTCTATCCAGCAATAACAGGGCACCGCTTCGCTCTCGAAACGCATACCAATAGCCGCTCAGGCGGTAATAGCCGATTCGGCTCAGGTAGTTGAGCGCCAACGTTCTATCAGTGACGGCCAGGCCGCGTCGAGTCAATTGATCCAGCTGATCATCCACGCTCATCCATGGCTTGGCGTATCCCGACATTGATCCATTCCTTTTGATCAGAAAGCTATTCAGCGGCTTGGTTAATAGCCTATCGCCCGGGCCGTACGATCCATCGGGCCTTCTCGAAGGAACTCAAAAAGGCGTTTTCTGTAAATGAAGGAAAAGCGTGTAGTACGTTAGCGATCCAGTAGCTCAGGCAAAAGGCCTTCGGGTGGCGGATCCTCTATTGGAGCACCACCAACGACCGCTGACCCTCCGACCACCGCCCCTTCCCTTGCCACTGGCGAATTTTTATACTATCGGGTCCCCCGTTCCCGGGATCATCATCGCCACGAGGAAGACCATGGCCCGCGTTACTGTCGAAGACTGCCTGGACAACGTAGACAACCGATTCGAGCTGGTCATGCTCGCCACCAAGCGCTCGCGCCAGCTGGCCACCGGCGGCAAGGAGCCCAAGGTACCGTGGGACAACGACAAGCCCACCGTCGTCGCCCTGCGCGAGATCGCCGAAGGTCTGGTCGACGAAGAAGTCATCCGTCTGGACGACATCGTCGAAGAAGAGCCGCTGTTCGCCGCCTTCGAAGTCAACGAAGAAGCGGACGGCGAGGCCCTCTAAGCCATGGCCGCCGAGCCTGCGTATGGTGACGTCCACCCGACCGGCATCGACCTGCTGGCCGAGCGTCTGGCGGACTACCTGACCCCCGACCAGGTCAATCTGGTACGGCGGGCCTACTACTACGCCGAGCAGGCTCACGACGGGCAGCGCCGCCGCAGCGGCGAGCCCTATGTCACCCATCCGCTGGCCGTCGCCAACATTCTCGCCGACATGCACATGGACCATCAGAGCCTGATGGCCGCCATGCTGCACGACGTGATCGAGGACACCGGCATCGCCAAGGAAGCCCTGGCCGGCCAGTTCGGCGAGACGGTGGCGGAGCTGGTGGACGGGGTCAGCAAGCTGACCCAGATGAAGTTCGAGACCAAGGCCGAGGCCCAGGCGGAGAACTTCCAGAAGATGACCATGGCGATGTCCAAGGACATCCGCGTCATCCTGGTCAAGCTGGCCGACCGGCTGCACAACATGCGCACCCTGGACGCCATGCCGCCGGACAAGAGCCGGCGCATCGCCAAGGAAACCCTGGAAATCTACGCGCCCATCGCCAACCGGCTGGGCATGCACGATTTCTACGTGGAATTCGAGGACCTGGGTTTTCGCGCCATGCACCCGATGCGCGCCGAACGCATCCAGCGGGCGGTCAAGACCGCGCGGGGCAATCGCCGCGAGATCCTCGGCAAGATCCAGGAATCCCTGGCCAACTGCCTGGCCCGCGACGGCCTGGACGGCGAGGTGGTCGGGCGCGAAAAGCACCTGCACAGCATCTACCAGAAGATGCGCGGCAAGCGTAAGTCGTTCAACGAGATCATGGACGTCTACGGCTTTCGCATCATCGTCGACAAGGTCGACACCTGCTACCGCGTGCTCGGCGCGGTGCACAATCTCTACAAGCCGTTCCCGGGGCGCTTTAAGGACTACATCGCCATCCCCAAGGCCAACGGCTACCAGTCCCTGCACACCACCCTGTTCGGCATGCACGGCGTGCCCATCGAGATCCAGATCCGCACCCGCGAGATGGAAGAGATGGCCAACAACGGCATCGCCGCCCATGGCCTGTACAAGGCCGGCGGCGACGAGCCGCGCGCCAGTCACCTGCGCGCGCGCCAGTGGGTGAAGGGCATCCTCGAGTTGCAGCAGCGCGCGGGCAACTCCCTGGAATTCATTGAGAACGTGAAGATCGACCTCTTTCCCGACGAGGTTTACGTCTTCACCCCCAAGGGCCGCATCATGGAGCTGCCCAAGGGCTCCACGGCCGTGGACTTCGCCTACGCGGTGCACACCGACGTCGGCAACAGCTGCATCGCCTGCCGCATCAACCGCCGCCTGGCGCCGCTGTCGCAGCCGCTGGGCAGCGGTGAGACGGTGGAGATCGTCACCGCCCCCGGCGCCCGGCCCAATCCGGCCTGGCTCAACTTCGTGGTCACCGGCAAGGCACGCACCAACATCCGCCACGCGCTCAAGCAGCAGCGTCGCTCCGAGTCCATCAGCCTCGGCGAGCGGCTGCTGAACAAGGCGCTGTCCGGCTTCGGCACCCAGCTATCGAAGATCTCGCCGATGCGCATCCTCTCGGTGCTCGGCGAATACAAGGGCGTGGTGCTGGAAGACCTGCTCGAAGAGATCGGCCTGGGCAACCGCATGGCCTATGTGGTGGCGCGCCGCCTGGTGTCCGGCAGCGAGCAGGAAGAGCCGCTGGAACCCCAGGCCAGCACCGCGCCCCAGGGGCCGCTGGCGATCCGCGGTACCGAAGGCCTGGTGATCAGCTACGCCAAGTGCTGCACGCCGATTCCGGGCGATCCCATCGTCGGTCACCTGTCGGCCGGCAAGGGCATGGTGATCCACCTGGAAAATTGCCGGAACATCGCCGAATTCCGGCATAACAGCGAAAAGTGCATCGTGCTCAACTGGGCCAAGGACGTCACTGGCGAATTCAGCGTCGAGTTGCGCGTCCAGCTGGAGCACCAGCGCGGCCTGATCGCCATGCTGGCCAACAACGTCACCGCCGCGGACGCCAACGTCGAGAAGATCGGCATGAACGAGCGCGACGGCCGGGTCAGCGTGGTCCAGCTGGTGGTCAGCGTGCGTGATCGCGTGCACCTGGCGCGGGTGATCAAGAAGCTGCGGACGCTCAAGGGCGTGGCCGGTATCACTCGGGTTCGCAGCTGAGGTTGCAGGGTGTCACCACCGGCTTGCAGAATCGGGCCTTTCCCGCACAGGAGCGACCCATGAGCAAGCAAGTGATCCACACCGACAAGGCGCCGGCCGCCATTGGTACCTATTCCCAGGCGATCAGGGTCGGTGACACCGTCTATCTCTCCGGGCAGATCCCGCTCAACCCGACCAGCATGGAGCTGGTGGACGGCTTCGAGGCCCAGGTGGTCCAGGTCTTCGAGAACCTCAAGTCCGTCGCCGAAGCCGCCGGTGGTTCGCTGGCCGACATCGTCAAGCTGAACATCTTCCTCATCGACCTCGCCCACTTCGCCACCGTCAACGAGATCATGGGGCGCTATTTCCAGCAGCCCTATCCGGCACGCGCCGCCATCGGCGTCGCCGCGCTGCCGAAGGGCTCCCAGGTGGAAATGGACGGGGTCTTGGTGCTGAGTTAAAGCCTTTGATCGCGGCCATGGGCCGCTCCTACAGTAGTTGATGCACCTGTAGGAGCGGCCCATGGCCGCGATGACCCCCCAAAAAAAGCCGACCGTCTCGCGACGGTCGGCTTTTTCATGCCCGCCTGCTTAGGCCGGGATGGACTTGATCTTCGGCATCCGCGCCCAGCAACGGTGCTTGGCGATGGCAGCGAAGAAGTCCTGCTGCACCGCCTTGAAGTCACTGCCCGTCAGCAGCGCCTCGTCGGTGTCCAGGTAGACCGCCTTGAGCAACTGCTCGGCTTCGCCGGTGAGGGCGATGGCCTTGAGGTGCTTGTAGGCTTCCAGCAGGTAGTGCTTGATCACGCCGTCGTCGAGCATGGCCTTGACGCTCTCGGCGCCGCCCGGCACATAGACCGCGTCCAGCGCCACCGAAGGCGTGCCTTCGGCCGAACCGTCCACGGCCACTTCGCTGCCGTCGGCGGCCTTGACCGGGCCGGCGGTGGGGCCGAGCACCTTCACATGGGCACCTTCGGCCTTGAGCGCCTGCTTGATGGCGTCCACCTCGCTGGCGATGACGCCGTCACCTACCAGCACCGCCACCTTGAAGCCCTTGATGTTGCCGGACAGCAGGTTGAGCTGGCTCAGCGCCGGCGACTTGTCGATGGAGACCTTGCGCGGCTGCACGGTGGGGGCGGTGGGCGGGGTCACGCCGACCTTCTTGGCCACCTTCTGCGCCAGCTCCAGATCGATGTTGGCGAGGATCTCGTTGACCTGGCGCTCGCGAATCCACATGCGCTCGACCTTGCCCAGCTCGAAGCTGTAGGCATCGGCGACGTGCGCCTGCTCGGCTTCCGACAGGCTGTTGTAGAAGAGCGTGGCCTGGGAGAAGTGGTCGCCAAAGGTCTCGCTGCGCTCACGCACCTTGTGGCCGTCGATGCGCTCGTAGTAGCTCTCGAAGCCGCCGTCCTGGGGCGCCGGCGGGGTTTCCTTGGGCCAGCCGCCGTCGATGGAGTTGGGCTCGTAGGAGGCCCGGCCCTTGTCGATGGTCATGCGGTACTTGGCATCGCGCTGGCCGTTGTGGTTCGGCACCACCGGGCGGTTGACCGGCAGCTCGTGGAAGTTCGGCCCACCGAGACGGCTGATCTGGGTGTCGGTGTAGGAGAACAGCCGACCCTGCAGCAGGGGATCGTTGCTGAAGTCGATACCGGGCACGACATGGCCGGGGCAGAAGGCCACCTGCTCGGTCTCGGCGAAGTAGTTGTCCGGGTTGCGATTGAGCACCAGCTTGCCCAGCGGGGTGATGGGCACCAGTTCCTCGGGGATGATCTTGGTGGCGTCGAGGATGTCCCAGTCGAACTTGTGCTCGTCTTCCTCGGGAATGATCTGCACGCCGAATTCCCACTCGGGGTAGTCACCGGCTTCGATGGCTTCCCAGAGATCGCGGCGGTGGGCATCGGTGTCCTTGCCGGCCAGCTTCTGGGCTTCGTCCCACACCAGGGAGCGCACGCCGCCGGCGGGCTTCAGGTGGATCTTGACGAAGACGCCCTTGCCGGCGGTGTTGATCATGCGGAAGGTGTGGATGCCGAAGCCCTGCATGCTGCGCAGATTCACCGGGATGGCGCGGTCGGTCATGGTCCAGAGCACCATGTGCGCCGACTCGGGCACCAGGGAGACGAAGTCCCAGAAGGTGTCGTGGGCGCTGCCGCCGGTGGGGATCTCGTTGTGCGGCTCGGGCTTCACCGCATGGACGAAGTCGGGGAACTTGATGGCGTCCTGGATGAAGAAGACCGGCATGTTGTTGCCGACCATGTCCCAGTTGCCTTCCTCGGTGTAGAACTTGATGGCGAAGCCGCGCACGTCGCGCACGCTGTCGCCGGAGCCGCGCGGGCCCTGCACGGTGGAGAAGCGCACGAACACCGGGGTCTGGTGGTTGGGGTCGCGGAAGAGCGCGGCCTTGGTCAGGTCGGACCAGTCCTGGTAGGGCTGGAAATAGCCATAGGCACCGGTGCCGCGGGCATGGACGATGCGCTCCGGGATGCGCTCGTGGTCGAAGTGGGTGATCTTCTCCCGCATGATGAAGTCTTCGAGCAGGGAAGGCCCGCGGGTGCCGGCGCGCAGCGAATTCTGGTTGTCGGCGATCTTCACGCCGTGATTGGTGCGCAGTGCCTGGCCGGTGGCATCGGAGCGGAATTGCTCCAGTTGCTCGATTTTCTTCGAGGTGTTCTGGCGATCCAGGGTGTCGGTACCGGCGAGTTCACTCTTGGGGGGCGTAGCCATGGAAAGTCCTCATCAGGCGCCTGTCAGGCGCTCTTTGCGTCCCCTACGGAATGTGGGGCGAATTCAGGCAGTCCTGTAGTGACTCATGGGCTGGAGCTGGTGTTCCGCTTGGCTGATGCGAAGCGACGGGCTGTTCCCGCGGGTGAAGTCCCGGCGCACGAACTGGCCATATGCCTTTATTGGCTTAATACCCGACAACAAGTGCTAAGCAGATATAAGCGCGCGCGTTAAACTGCGCGGCTGGATCACCCTCCAGTTGTCTGACGATACCCACAAGGTTTTTCCATTGATCGAATTCCACGCTGTCCACAAGACGTACCGCACGCGCGGTCGCGAGGTCGCGGCGCTCCAGCCGGTCGACCTGAGGATCGAAGCCGGCGAGATCTTCGGCCTGATCGGCCATTCCGGTGCCGGCAAGAGCACCCTGCTGCGCCTGATCAACCGCCTCGAAGCCCCCAGCGGCGGTCGCCTGCTGGTCGACGGCGCCGAGGTCACCACCCTGGGCTCCAGCGAGCTGCGCGATTTCCGCCGCCGCATCGGCATGATCTTCCAGCACTTCAATCTGCTCTCCTCGAAGACCGTGGCGGCCAACGTGGCCCTGCCGCTGGAACTGGCCGGCGGCCGTTCGCGGGCGCAGATCGCCCAGCGCGTCGAGGAGCTGCTGGCGCGGGTCGGCCTGTCCGACCAGGCGCGCAAGTACCCGGCGCAACTCTCCGGCGGTCAGAAGCAGCGCGTCGGCATCGCCCGCGCCCTGGCCACCGAGCCGAAGATCCTGCTCTGCGACGAGGCCACCAGCGCCCTCGATCCCCAGACCACCGCCCAGGTGCTGCAACTGCTCGCCGAACTCAATCGCGAGCTGGGCCTGACCATCGTGCTGATCACCCACGAGATGGACGTGATCCGCCGCGTCTGTGATCGCGTCGCCGTGCTCGATGGCGGCGCCGTGGTGGAGCAGGGCACCGTCGCCGATGTCTTCCTGCACCCGCAGCACCCCACCACCCGCCGCTTCGTGTTCGAGGCCGAGCACCAGGACGAGGCCGAGCTGGCCGACGCCTATGCCCATGTCGAAGGCCGCATCCTGCGCCTGACCTTCCGCGGCGAAGCCACCTATGCACCGCTCTTGGGCCATGTCGCCCGGGAGACCGGTGTCGACTACAGCATTCTCGGCGGTCGCATCGACCGCATCCGGGACGAGCCCTATGGCCAGCTCACCATCGCCCTGGTGGGCGGTGACCTGGACGCCGCCCTGGCTCGCTTCCAGGCCGCCGACGTCACCGTGGAGGTCCTGCGCTGATGGACGAACTCTTCACCAACATCGACTGGGCCGAGATCTGGCAGGCGACCCAGGACACCCTGGCCATGCTTGGCTGGTCCATGCTCTTTACCCTGATCCTCGGGCTGCCGCTGGGCGTGCTGCTGTTTCTCACCAGCCGCCGCCAGCTGCTGGAGCAGCCGCTGGTCTACGGCATCCTCTCCTTCGTGGTCAACGTGCTGCGCTCGGTGCCCTTCATCATCCTCCTGATCCTGATGATCCCCATCACGGTCTGGCTGATCGGCACTTCCCTGGGCGTCGAGGGCGCCATCCCGCCGCTGGTGGTGGGCGCCGCCCCCTTCTTCGCCCGGCTGGTGGAGACCGCCCTGCGCGAGGTCGACCGCGGCATCATCGAGGCGACCCAGGCCATGGGCGCCAGCCTCTGGCAGATCGTCACCCGCACCCTGTTGCCCGAGGCCCTGCCCGGGCTGATCGCGGCCACCACCGTCACCGCCATCGCCCTGGTGTCCTACACCGCCATGGCCGGGGTGATCGGCGGCGGCGGCCTCGGCGATCTGGCCATCCGTTTCGGCTACCAGCGCTTCCAGACCGACGTCATGGTGGTCACGGTGCTCTTGCTGCTGGTGCTGGTCCAGGTACTGCAGATGGTCGGCGATCGCCTCGTCGCCCATTTCAGTCGTCGTTGATCCAGGCTTCATCCACTCGAAGGTTTTGCACAAGGAAAATCCAGATGTCGCTGAAACGTACCCTGCTGTCCCTGGCCTTCGGCCTGGGTGTCGCCACCGCCGCCCAGGCCGCCGAGACCCTGACCGTCGCGGTTAATCCGGTTCCCCACGCGGAGATCCTGGAATTCATCAAGCCGCAGCTGGCCAAGGAAGGTGTGGACCTCAAGATCAAGGTCTTCACCGACTACATCCAGCCTGATCGTCAGACCGATCAGAAGCAGGTGGATGCCAACTACTTCCAGACCAAGCCCTATTACGCCAGCTACAAGAAGAGCAACCCGAGCAGCGACCAGGTGCCGGTGGTGGCGGTGCACGTCGAGCCCTTCGGTGCCTATTCGCAGAAGATCAAGGACATCAAGGAACTCAAGGACGGCGCCACCGTGGCCATCCCCAACGACCCGAGCAACTCCGGTCGCGCGCTGCTGCTGATCGCCAAGCAGGGCCTGATCACCCTCAAGGATCCGAGCAACGTCACCGCCACCCCGCGTGACATCGTCGAGAATCCCAAGCACCTGAAGTTCAAGGAGCTGGAAGCCGCGACCCTGCCGCGCGTGCTGAACCAGGTCGACCTGGCGCTGATCAACGCCAACTACGCCCTGGAAGCCAAGCTGGTGCCGACCAAGGACGCCATCTTCATCGAGAGCGGCGAGTCGCCCTACGCCAACCTGCTCTACACCCGTGCCGACAAGGCCAACGACCCAGCCATCCAGAAGCTGGCCAAGGCCCTGACCACCCCCGAGGTGAAGCAATTCATCGAGAAGAAGTATCAGGGCGCCGTCGTTCCCGCGTTCTAAGAATCTGTTCACGATCTGCTGCGCGTCGATCAAACGGCGTTGAAAATGCCTTCGGAATGCTCATTTACCACTCGTAAACTCCGCTTCCTCAGGCCTTTTCGCCTTGTTTGTCTCTAGCTCGCGAGACCGTGAACAGCTTCTAAGCCTCGGCTCCATCGCCGTCGACGCTCGCAGAGGCGTCGACGGTTCCACCCCGTTCTAGGAAACTGCCATGAAGAAATTGCTCGCCACCGCCGCTCTGCTGGCTGCCAGCCTGACCGCCCACGCCGCCGAGACCCTCAGCGTCGCCGCCACCCCGGTGCCCCACGCCGAGATCCTCGAATTCGTCAAACCCCAGCTGGCCAAGGAAGGGGTGGACCTGCAGATCAAGGTCTTCACCGACTACGTGCAGCCCAACCTGCAGGTGGCCCAGAAGCGTCTGGACGCCAATTTCTTCCAGCACCAGCCCTACCTGGATGAATTCAACAAGAGCCGCGGTACCGACCTGGTGACCGTCGCCCAGGTGCATGTCGAGCCCTTCGGCATCTACTCGCAAAAGATCAAGAAGCTCGACGAAGTCCGCGAAGGCGCCGTCGTGGCCATCCCCAGCGACGCCACCAATGGCGGCCGTGCCCTGCTGCTGCTGGAAAAGGCCGGGCTGATCAAGCTCAAGGACAGCGCCAACATCCTCGCCACGCCCAAGGACATCGCCGAGAATCCCAAGAAGCTCAAGTTCAAGGAGCTGGAAGCCGCGACCCTTCCGCGCGTGCTGAATCAGGTCGACCTGGCGCTGATCAACACCAACTACGCCCTGGAAGCCAAGCTCAACCCGACCCAGGACGCCCTGCTGCTGGAAGGCAAGGAATCGCCCTATGCCAACATCCTGGTCGCCCGTCCGGACAACAAGGACAGCGATGCCGTGCAGAAGCTGGCCAAGGCGCTGAACACCCCGGCGGTGAAGCAATTCATCGAAGAAAAGTACAAGGGCGCCGTGGTGCCGGCGTTCTAAGCGCTGCCCGAGACAAGAGACGCCGGCCCAGTGCCGGCGTTTTTCGTAGGGCTCAATGGCGTTTCAGGGGGACGACGCCCATTCCCAGGCCGAAGGGTCGAAAGACCGCCTGCAGCGTCGCCAGGGTGGGATTGCCTTCATCCTGCTCCAATTGTCGCAAGGTACGCAGCGAGATACGGGCCATGCGTGCGAAGTCAGCCTGGGTCAGGCCGGTGATGTCGCGACGCAGACGCCGGACACCGGTGCCCAGACTCAGGCGCCCAGTCTGTAATCCTTCACGGATATCATCCAGCTTGTGTTGCCGCAGTTCCGGATCATCGAGGTTCATAGCAGCCCTGCCTCGCGCAAATAGCTATCCAGACGCCGTAACGGAATCCGCGGATGTTCCCAGGTGGCCCGGGGCAGCATCGGCTGCAACAGGTCCGGCAGGGCGCGGAGCTGCTCGGCGTTCTGCTTGAGTGCTTCCCACAGCCGTTCGGGATCGTCCCACTCGGCCAGCAGCCGACAGGTCGCGTACCAATCGACAGCTCCCGCCTGCTCGACGGGCGCTGGCCATTTGCTGGTTCGGGTGATGCCCTGCTCATCCATGACCATGGGGGCAAGGTCGTAGAGAGGCGCCAGGCGCACGCGATGCTCATCTCGCAGAATGGCGGTATTGCGGCCGTGGTTGTCACTGTTGCCCAGCAGCTGATTGAGCAGATCACGGCGCAGATAGTCGTCCAGCAGCGCCGGAATCTCGCGGTCCTGACCCGCTGCGCGCCAGACCCTGATCAGGGCGCCGATGGCGTCGAGATGATTCAGATAGCTGCCGGGCACCAGGGTGTGAGTCAGCGAATAGAGGGATTCAACGGCCAGACGCTCTACGTGTTGCGGGCCGGTGCAGCGGTCGAAGCGTGGCAGCCAGAGACTGGGGCGGCGACCTTCTTCCAGGGCGAGTCCGTTTTCAGCGACGGTCTCCAGCCCAAGGGTATTCAAGGCCCGATAGTAGCCGTGCTCGCTACGCAGGATGTCCTGGTCCGTGGCGTTGCCTTTGTTGCGCGGAAACTTCACCAGCCAGTGTCGACAGGCCAGGTCATCGGCTAGGGTGGCATCTGGATGGAGCAAGCCCTGAGCATCTTCGGCCAGCAGTAGCTTGGGTGCATCGCCACCTGCCCCGGTTGCACCGCCGATGGCGGCACCTTGCTCATAGGCATACTCCAAAAAGTCCTGATCGCGAGCGATGACCTGTTCACGGGTAAAGCCCACGGAGGGTGTCTGCGCCAGCCCGTCCAGCGACTCACGAATTCGCAGATGGCCGATGGGCGCTGGCGTGCAGCGCGATAACAATTGAAAGTCGGTCTGCGCAGCTTCCGCTGCGGTCAGTCCGAGGCGAGGCAGCAGAAAGCGGCGAGCGGCGCCAGCCGGGAGAATGTCCTGGAGAAACGCGGGCCAATGGGGCAGGCGCTCGACCTCCCAACTCAAAGGCAGGTTGGCGCTCACGGCTGCAGCCGTCGGCTTGCCGAAATCGTCGAGATGATCGCTCAGGTAGGCGGCCAGATAGCTGAGGGTGCAGGCGCCTTGTTGGGGGCCTTGCCCAGGGTCATCGAAAACCAGGCGCAGGGCATCGTGCCAATGCCCGCTCAGATAGGCTTGAACCACGAGCGTACTCACGGCAGACCTCCGGCAATATACTGCCGATAATTATGGGTACTATACGTATTATCGGCAATATAGTGCCTGAAAAAGCTTATATAGCGCGATATTGGGTATTAAATTGCCGTTTGCACGGTCGGCGCGCTGCCCCTACGGCCGACGATCACCAGCAGTACCGCAGCGCCGGCCGCCATCAGCAGCGGCAGGGCGTGGCCGGTGAGCCACTGGCTGGCGGCGCCGGTGACCAGTGGGCCGACCAGGCAGCCGACGCCCCAGAGCTGGGCGATGCAGGCGTTGGCGCTGACTAGTTCGGCGTCGCGATAGCGCTCGCCCACCAGGATCAGCGCCAGGGTGAAGAGGCCGCCGGCGGTGGCGCCGAACAGCACCAGCAGTGGCCAGACGCCCGCGGTATGCAGCAGCAGCGGCAGGGCCAGACTGACCGCCAGCAGCCCCAGGGCGCAGCCAAGGAACAGGCCCTGGCGCGAGAGGCGATCGGCGAGCAGGCCCAGGGGAAGTTGCAGCAGGGCATCGCCCACCACCACGGCGCTGACCATGTACAGCGCCAGTTGCTGGCCGAAGCCCTGGTTGAGCGCATAGACCGGCAGCAGGGTGAGGATCATCGCCTCGAAGCAGGCGAACAGCGCCACCGCCCAGGCGATGGCTGGAGCACCGCGGCAGAAGTCCAGCAGCGCTCGCCAGGCCGCGGTATGGCCGCCGGCGGCCGGCGCGCCCTGGCGGCCGAGCAGCAGGGCAGCGCCGCCGAGCATGAGCAGGGCGCCGAGCCAGAAGCCCTGGTCGCCCTCGGTGCCCAGCACCCCCAGCAGCAGCGGACCGGCCAGCTGGCTCAGGGCGTAGCTGCTGCCATAGAGGGCCACCAGGCGGCCGCGCCAACGATCGGTGATGACCTGATTCATCCAGCTTTCGCCAAGCACGAAGACCAGGGTGAGGATGGCGCCCAGGGCCAGGCGCAGGAGCAGCCACAAGGGGTAGCTGGGCAGCAGCGAGAGCACGATCAGCGAGGCGGCGCCACTGATCAGGCACAGTCGCATCAGCCGCGGCGTGCCGATGCGCGCGGCCAGGCGTCCGGCCAGACTGGCGCCGGTGAGGATGCCGAGGGCTGGCGAGGCGGCCATGACGCCGATGGCGAAGCTGCCATAGCCCCAGCCTTCCAGGCGCAGCGAGACCAGCGGCATCGACAGGCCGCTGGCCAGGCCCACGCTGATGACACTGCCCAGCACGGCGAAATAGATGGCCCAGGGCATGGGCGATGGCGAGGAATTCATGGACTCAGCCTAGCTGATCGGGGTGGAAGACGGGTAGCTGCCACGCGCAGCCTATGGAGCCCTGGGCGTCCGCCGGGGTTCCGGCACGGTTGGCCTTTGCCGGGCTTTCGCGTAGCGTGCGCGCTACCTGAAGCCGGTTGAGAGATAACAGAACATGCGGAAATGGCAATGCATCGTGTGCGGCTATATCTATGACGAAGCCCTGGGCTGGCCGGACGACGGCATCGCGCCGGGAACGCGCTGGGAGGATGTGCCCGAGGATTGGCTGTGCCCGGACTGCGGCGTGGGCAAGGGCGACTTCGAGATGATCGCCATCGGCTGATCACCCCGCTCCGCGTCTTCTGCGCGGACACAAAAAAGGCATCGCCTGGGCGATGCCTTTTGGCTGCAGCGGCGATCCGTGCCGCCTCATGCTCAGCCTTCGATGCTGTCCTTCAGCGCCTTGCCCGGCTTGAACGCCACCGTGTTGCTCGCACGAATCTTGACCGGCTCGCCGGTCTGGGGATTCTTCCCCATGCGGGCACCGCGGTGACGCGGCAGGAAGGTACCGAAGCCGACCAGGGTAACGCTGTCCTTGCGGTGCAGCGCATTCGCGATCTCGTCCAGCAGCGTGTTGAGCACGACGTTGGCTTGTTCCTTTGGAAGTCCGACTTTTTCAGCGATCACAGTCGCCAATTCAGGCTTGCGCATACCTACCTCTCTTGGAGTCATTTTTAGCCGTGTGGGCGTCGCATGGCTTTCCTGGCAAAGCGATTACCCCCGAGATAGAGGGTGGCCCGACACAAAGATCGTTGGTGCGACAAAAGTCGAACCAGATAGCGTTATAAGGCAAAGCCGAGAAGAGCGAAAGTTAATTAGCAGACTATTAGCCGTTGGTAGGATGACTGATGCCGACTTGGACATTTATCGACCAATTTTGGCCATCTA
The DNA here is from genome assembly GCF_026544185.1 of Pseudomonas sp. GM_Psu_1. Lineage (NCBI taxonomy): Bacteria > Pseudomonadati > Pseudomonadota > Gammaproteobacteria > Pseudomonadales > Pseudomonadaceae > Pseudomonas > Pseudomonas sp. GM_Psu_1. The sequence continues at coordinate 429,376 of NZ_JALNUX010000004.1, read as the reverse complement.
TGTGGACATTCTGTCCACTTTATGGCCGGGGAGAAAGGAGGCGGAGCGACGATGAGGGGCTCTGGCAAGCCGGTATCGCGATCAGCGACGGCGCTGCGGACTTCTGATCCGGCAGCGCCGCTGAGGTGAGGGAAGGGGGTGAAGCGGCCGCTGGCCGCTCCACCCTCCGGATCAGGCCGGTGCCTGGGCCGGCATGACCGGTTGACCCGCCGGCGCCTGGCCTTCCAGGCGGCGCTCCAGGGCCTTGGGCTCGATCACCAGGCGCATGCCATTGCTGGCCTGGGTGCGCCCCCAGTCCTCCAGCAGCTCCATGCAGGCGTGATCGATATAGGAGACGCGCTCCAGGGGCACGTGCAGGGTGGTGCCGGGCTTGACCTGTTCCAGCACCTTGGTCAGCTGGGGCACGCGCAGGAAGGTCGCGGCGCCCACCAGGCGCAGGTCGGCCTGGTCCGGCTGGTCTTCGCGATAGGTCAGGCTGACCTTGAGTTGCGCCGCCTTGACCGCCAGGAAGGCGATGGACAGGCCGAAGCCCACCAGCACCCCGGTCAGCAGATCGGTGGCGACGATCATCAGGGCGGTCAGGGCATAGATGATCATGGGCGTCCGGCCATAGCGCTTGAGCCCGGTCAGCGACTTGGGATCGGCCAGCTTGACGCCGGTGAACACCAGCACGCCGGCCAGGCTCGCCACCGGCACCAGCTTGAGCACGAAGGGCAGGGCGGCGACGAAAGCCAGCAGCCAGAGGCCGTGGAAGATGGTGGAGGCGCGACTGGTGGCGCCGGCCTGGACATTGGCCGAGCTGCGCACGATGACCCCGGTCATGGGCAGGGCGCCAACGGCACCGCAGAGCAGGTTGCCGACACCCTGGGCGCCCAGCTCGCGGTCGAAGTGCGAGCGCGGCCCGGTGTGCATGCGGTCCACCGCGGCGGCCGAGAGCAGGGTCTCGGCGCTGGCGATGAAGGCCAGGGCGAGGGCGGCCACCACCAGTTCGGCATTGGCCAGCATGCCCAGGTCGGCAAAGGTCACCCAGTCGATGGCGTCGGCCAGGTTGTTGGGCACTTCCACGCGGCGGATGTCCAGCGCCAGCCAGAGACTGGCCAGGGTCGCCAGGGTCACGCCGATCAGGGCGCCGGGCAGGAAGCGCAGGGTCTGCGGGCGGAATTTCTCCCACAGCCACATGCTGGCGATGGTCAGCAGACCGATCAGCGCCGCCTGGGCGCCGCTGCCACTGCCGTTCCACTGGCTTGCCGCGGTGAGGGCGGCGCCGGGGAAGGCCAGCAGGTTGGACAGGCCCGAGGCCGCCGGCTTGGCATCCAGCATCACGTGCAGCTGCGAGAGCACGATGAGGATGCCGATGCCGGCGAGCATGCCGTAGACGACGGCGGGCGAGGTGACGCGGAACCAGGCGCCCAGGCGGGTGAAGCCGGCGATGAGCTGCAGCAGGCCGGCCAGCAGCAGCACCGGGCCCAGGGCCTCGATGCCGTGGCGGTTGATCAGGTCGAACACCAGCACCACCAGGCCGGCGGCCGGACCGCTGACCTGCAGCGGCGAGCCGGCGAGAAAGCCGACCACCAGGCCACCGATGATGCCGGTGATGATGCCCTTGGCCGGCGGCATGCCGGAGGCGATGGCGATCCCCATGCACAGCGGCAGGGCGACCAGAAACACCACGAGTGAGGCCAGGGCATCGCGCGACAGGCTGCGCCCCGGGGTCTGTTGATTGCCAAGCATGGTCCTGGTCCTCCAGCGACTAGGTAAAGGGGTGCCCGCGCGTCATATCACGTCGTATGACACGGTTCGGGATTCAGGCGGCTAGCGGAAAGGGTGGACGGTCCCGATGGAGCCCCAAGTGGGGATCGCCCGGCGCGGTGCGCTGTTATGGCGACGGATCGGCTGACCCGTCTTGCAATGGCCATCCGGCGAACCGGATGGCCACCGTGGATCAGGCCTGCTGCAGACGCGGACGCGGGGTGGCGACCGGCATGTTCTCGCCATCCAGGGGCAGGAAGCGCTCCTGCTGGGCGTCGTACGCCTTGATCTCGCTGGTCTCGATGGAATAGACCCAACCATGGATCTGCAGCTGACCGCTGGCCAGGCGCGAGGCCACCGAGGGGTGGGTGCGCAGGTGGACCAGCTGGGCCACCACGTTTTCCTCGGTCAAAAAGCCCAGGGTGCCGCCGTGGCCGCAGTCGCAATGACCATGGTCCTCGACCACGGTACGGGCGACCTCGGCGTGGCGCAGCCAGACCTTTACCGTCGGCATCTTTTCCAGCGGATCGGGATTGAGCACCGCCTTCATGGCGCCGCAGTCGGAGTGGCCGCAGATGATGATGTGCTTCACGCCCAGCGCCACGACCGCGTATTCGATGGCGGTGGAGACGCCACCGTTCATCTGGCCGTAGGGGGGCACCACGTTGCCGACGTTACGGGTCACGAACAGATCGCCCGGCGAACTCTGGGTGATGAGTTCCGGGACGATGCGCGAGTCGGCGCAGGTGATGAACATGGCTTTGGGCGACTGCGCACTGGCGAGCTTCTTGAACAGCGCTTCCTGTTCGGGAAAGACATCCTGGCGGAAACGCTTGAAACCATCGACCAGTTGCAGGAGGGCCTCGTCGGGTGCGCCGAAGGTATCCGTGTTGTCGCTCATCTGTTTCTGACCTCTTCTCAAGTACGCAATGGCAGCGGCAAGCGCTGGTTAGTGGCTAGACGCCCCCTGGCATCGCCTCGATACGCCCCGACTCTCTCGAGCTCCGGTGGCTTCATTGTCTGGCGGTCCATCGCGTCGTCGGGCAGCGTCCTGGCACCCGGTCACTCAGTCTGGTGACCACAACCTTAATCCACGCTGAAACAATAGCTCGTGACAGACAACGCAGAAGATATTTCAAACTTATACTGAGATCATCCCGCCATTATCGCTGCACGATCAGCGCTTTTAGCCCTTTTATCGGCACGAAGCCGGAATATAGGCGCCGAATCGCGCTTTTCTCCGTGAAGAAAACGTGAATCGCGATAGCCGAAGAGTTTTCCTTGGCGATCAGTGGCTTGCGAGAGATGTGCAAAAATGTGAACGCAATGCCGCTGGCAGACATCGAGCGTCTTTCGCCCACTTTGCGTCCGGCCTGTGATCTGCGGCACAGTGCCGCAGCCTAGAGCTTTCGCCAGGCTTTCAATAGGTCCAATGCCCTATAGGACAAGGGTTTGCTGGCTTTGCTCGATAGCCGCCTAAAAATCCGGTCCGACAACGGACCTCAGGATTTGCAACTGGCGGTCGATAGCGGGGGCTTTCCAGGCTCAACGGAAACTCCCCATGTCCTTTCGCAATCTCTCCATCGCGCGGCGTGCCACGCTCGGCTTCGCCTTTATCGGTCTGCTCCTGCTGCTGCTCGGCGGCACCGCCCTGGTCAAGATGAACGACATCCGCGCCTCGGGCCTGGCCATCGAAGACCGTGCCATGCCGCGGGTGGCCGCGCTCGACGAGCTGACCGCCCTGACCCTGCGTCTGCGGGTGCTCTCCTATCGCCTGCTGCTCAATCGCGAGCCGGAGATCATCGCCAAGACCCAGGCGCTGTTCCAGCAGCGCAACGGCCAGATGCGCGCCGCCCAGCAGCGCTACGAGGCGCTGATCCAGTCCGATGAAGAACGCACCGCCTACAGCCGCTACGGCCAGCTGATCACCCAGTACGACGGTCTGCAGCAGCGCATGCTGGCGTTTTCCGCCGCCGATCAGCTGGAGCCCCTGCGCCGCCTGCTCAACGAAGACCTGCTGGCCAACTCCGATGCGGTCAACGGCGTGCTCAAGCAACTCACCGACCTGGTCGACCAGCAGACCGCTGCGGCCAACGAGCAGTCCGCTGCCGACTACAGCCACGCCATCCAGTGGCTGGTGCTGCTGCTGGCGGCCACCGCTCTGCTGACCGTGGTCTTCGCCTGGCTGCTGATCCGCAGCATCACCCAGCCCATCGCCCGCGCCGTGCAGGCCGCCGAGGTGATCGCCACCGGTGACCTCAGTCAGGAAATCCACAGCGAAGGCCGCGACGAGGCCGCGCGCCTGCTGCAGGCCATGAAGACCATGCAGGGCCAGCTGCGCCATACCCTGCAAGGCATCCTGGGTTCGGCCACCCAGCTCGCCTCGGCGGCGGAAGAACTCAATGCCGTGACCGATGAATCCAGTCGCGGCCTGCAACGCCAGAACGCCGAGATCGAACAGGCCGCCACCGCGGTGAACCAGATGTCGTCGGCGGTGGACGAGGTGGCGCGCAACGCCGTCAACACCTCCCAGGCGTCCCAGGAATCCGCCGGCGTGGCCCGTGATGGCCGCGATCTGGTGCAGGAAACCGTGGGCGCCATCGCCACCATGAGCGAGGACGTCCAGCACGGTGCCACCCTGGTGGGCGATCTGGCGGTCCAGGTCAACGACATCGGCAAGGTGCTGGACGTGATCCGCAGCGTGGCCGAGCAGACCAATCTGCTGGCGCTCAATGCCGCCATCGAGGCGGCGCGCGCCGGTGAGGCCGGTCGCGGCTTCGCCGTGGTGGCCGACGAGGTGCGCGCCCTGGCCCATCGCACCCAGGAATCGACCCGCGAAATCGAGACCTCCATCGGTACCATCCAGCAGGGCACCGATCAGGCGGTGGCGGCCATGCGCAGCAGCACCGAGCGTGCCCAGTCCACCCTGGAGGTGGCCCGCGGCGCCGGTCATGCCCTGGAGCGCATCCATGGCGCCATCGGCGGCATCAACGAACGCAATTTGGTCATCGCCAGCGCGGCGGAAGAGCAGGCTCAAGTAGCCCGCGAAGTGGATCGCAACCTGGTCAACATCCGCGAGTTGTCGGTCCAGACCGCCGCGGGCGCCGAGCAGTCCAGTGCCGCCAGTGCCGAGCTGTCGCGCCTGGCCGTGGACCTCAATGGCCTGGTAGCGCGCTTCCGCCTGTGATCCTGGCGCGTCCGTCCGCTTTGGCGGTCGGACGCTGCGGCCCTAGCCGGGGCCGAGCAGTTGCAGCACGCCGGTCAGCAGTACCAGCAGGCCCAGGGGCGAGGCGAGAAAGGACAGCAGCAGGCAGCGCAGGCGCGGGCCGCGCGGGGTAGGGCAGGTCGTCATGACGTCAGGCAGCTCCGTAGCGAAAACCGGCGCCACGCCTGGCGCCCGGAGCCAATTTTCGCCTGTCCCGGCAGCAACGTCATGCCAAGAAAACGTAAAGATGGGTAAAGCCGCCCCTCCCCCCGGGGCGCCTGTATCCGGGGGGAGGAGCGCGCCGGGTCAGACGCGGAAGCGCGCGGCCAGGCCGTGGATCTCGTGGGTCAGCGCGGCGAGTTGGCGACTGGAGGTCTCGATCTGGTCGGCGCCGCGCTTGGACACGCCCGCCAGCTCGCGGATGTTGATCAGGTTGCGATCCACCTCGCGCGCCACCTGGGCCTGTTCCTCGGCGGCGCTGGCGATGACCAGGTTGCGCTCGTTGATGTCGCCGATGGCGACGAAGATGTGCTCCAGGCTCTGGCCGGTGCGCTCGGTGGTTTCCAGGGTGGTGCCGGCCAGGGTATTGCTGCGCTGGATGGCGGTCACCGCCTGACCGGTGCCGGTCTGGATGTTGCCGATCATCTGCTCGATCTCCAGGGTCGACTGGCGGGTACGCTGCGCCAGGCTGCGCACCTCGTCGGCCACCACGGCGAAGCCACGACCGGCATCGCCGGCGCGGGCGGCTTCGATGGCCGCGTTGAGCGCCAGCAGGTTGGTCTGCTCGGAGACGGCGCGGATCACGTCCAGCACCTTGCCGATCTGGTTGGCCTGCTGCGCCAGGCTGGCGATGACGGTTTCGCTTTCCTTGACCGTGCTCTGCATGCTCTGCAATTCGCTGAGCACCTGGGCCACCTGGCCGCGACTGCCGGCGGCCAGGCGATCGGATTCGCGAGCGGTATCCGAGGTGGACGCGGCATTGCGCGCCACCTCTTCCACGGCGGCGGTCATCTCGGTCACCGCGGTCACGGCCTGTTCCAGTTCCTGTTGCTGCTGATTGAGGGTGCGATTGCTCTGGGCGGTGACCTGACCCAGTTCCTGGGCGGCGCCGTCGAGTCGTTCGGCGGTGCGATTGAGCTGGGCCAGGGTGTCGCGCTGGCGACTCTGCAGGGTGGCGAGACCGGCGAACAGCTGGCCGATCTCGTCATGGCTGCGCACCTCGATGCGGCGGGTCAGATCGCCTTCGCTCATGGCGGCGAAGTGCTCGCCGGCTTCGTTGAGCGGGGCCAGCACGCGGCGGGCGATGAACCAGCCGGAGAGGACGGCCAGCAGCAGGGTCAGGCCGACCAGCAGCAGACTGCCGACCTGGGCCTGGGACACGCGGCTGTCGGAGGCGGCGAGCGTGGCGTCGATACGGCTGGTGATCTCGTCGGTAAAGGCCTGGCGGGTGTCGGCGAAGGCCGTACTGGCCCCTTTGGCACCGTCGCTGATCCGGATGTAGCCAGGCAGGTCGCCGGCGCGGCAGGCGGCGATCTGCCCTTCGACGATGGCCTTGTAGGCGTCGAAGGCCTTGAGCATGGCTTCGATCTGGCCGACCAGTTTGGGATCGCTGACGTTGGCCTGCATGTCGGTGATCAGCTTGCGGGCGATGTCCAGCCGCTCTAGGGCCAGCTTCACGCCTTTCTCGGCCTTGGCCGCATCGCCGTTGACGCGGTCGAGCATGGCGGTATGGGAGTTGGCGCTGGCGCGACTGATCCAGGTGGCGGCGTTGTTGACCCGGTCCAGCTGCTCCATCGTCAGGCTATCCAGGTCGCGGATCTGTTGGGCACTGGTCCGGGCGCTGATCCAGCCGTACAGGCAGGCGAGCAGCAGGCAGGCGACGAACAGGCTGAGGACGCTGTACATCCCGGTACGGATTCTTGTTGTTTTTTTCATGGTGGGCTCTCTGGCGACGTCGCTGGCTGGGGTGCGCAATACGACTTTGGTAAGGCTTTTCGCCAGCAGTACGCCAAAGGCCCGGGCAGGCGTCGATGGCCTGGAGCCGGTCGGTATCAGTTAAGCGCTGAAAAGTCGTCGGATGTCTTCAGCAGGACGGGGCCCGGCGGACGCCGGGCCCGCGGGGATCAGGACAGGGGGGTGAACTGGATGACTTCGACCCAGTAGCCGTCGGGATCCTTGATGAAGGCGATTTCCTTCATGCTGCCGTCGGTCAGGCGCTTCTGGAAGGCGACGCCCAGTTGCTCGAACCGCTCGCAGGCGGCGCGGATGTCCGGGACCGCTACGCAGGTGTGGCCGAAGCCGCGCGGATCGCTGTTGCCGTTGTGGTAGCTGAATTCGGCGTCGTTCTCGGTACCGTGGTTATGGGTCAGCTCGAGGATGCCCGGGGTCGACTTGCGCCAGCGCTGGCGGGCCTCCGGCTCTTCCGGCACCTGGTTGCGGTCGACCAGGGCGAGAAAGGTCAGGCTGAACTTGGCGTCCGGGAAATCCTTGTGATCGACCACGGTAAAACCCAGCACGCGGGTATAGAAGTCCAGCGAGGTCTCGAGGTTCTTGACCCGCAGCATGGTGTGGTTGAAGACGAACTCGCGGGTGGCGGCGTCGGGCTGGGCGGTCACGCCCGGTAGGTTGTCGAATTGGCTCAGCGACATCAGGATTCTCCTGTGTAGGGTGTGGCAATTGGAGAGACGGCCCCTGCGCAACGTTCCCGCGAGGGGTGGCGCCTGGGCGGTCGCTCACGAAAAAGGGCGGGAAGTCTAAAGGCTTCCAGCGCCGCTGCCCAAAGCTTCCTGGCGCGGATTGCCGCTGCGCTGTGCGACGAATGGTCGAAACCACCCGGCTAGAGCCGCAGTCGGATTTTACAAGCGCACTGCCTGTGCGATCCCAAGGAGACTGATATGAGCAGCACCAGCGACAAGATCAAGGGTACCGCCAAAGAAGTGGCCGGCAAGGTCAAGCAAGGTATCGGCGAAGCCACCGACAACTCGCGCATGAAAGGCGAGGGTCGTGCCCAGGAAGCCGAAGGCAAGCTGCAGAAGAACGTCGGCAAGGGCAAGGAAGCGGTCAAGAACACCATCGACCGCGCCTGAGTCCAGCCGTGACGAAAAGGCCGCCCCCGGGCGGCCTTTTCTTTTGCCCGTCAGGCCGGATCCAGCTCCGGATAGTGACGGAAGATGCCGTTCTCGCTGAAGGGCAGGCGGCGGGGCGAGGCCAGGTAGGCGGCGATGTTGGGTCGCGCGGCCACTCGCTCGGCCAGGGCCAGCACCCGCGGGATTTCCGGTGCCAGACGGCGCATGGCGTTGGGGAAGGCATAGGTCAGGCCGGCCACCACCTGGAACAGCGACAGGTCGACATAGGAGCGCTGGTCGCCCACCAGCCAATGGTCACCCGCCGGGTTGTAGCCCAGCACCCGCTCGAAATAGCTCAGGTAGGTACGGATCCGTTCGCCGGCAAAGGCCTTGGCGCGGCGCCGGGCTTCATCCTGCTGCTCTTCGTAGGTCAGGGAGATGGCCACCGGATGATGGACGTCATGGGCCTCGGCGGTGAGGTCGGTGATGGTCAGCTGCAGGCCGTGCACCCAGAAGCGGGCTTCCTCGTCGGCCGGTACCAGGTCCAGCCGCGGCCCCAGGAACTGGAGGATGTTGGCGACATGGGAGACGACCTCGTCACCGGCCTTGAGAAAGGGCGGGGCGAAGGGCGGGCGGCGGGTCTTCCTGCCTTGCAGATAGTCTTCCAGGGCGGGTACACCCAGGCCTTCGCCTTCCGGGGCGTTGCCGACATCCAGATAGGGTGCGCCGGCTTCTTCGAGCGCCAGGCGGACGAATTCGCCGCGGCCCTGGATGCTGGGCCAGTAGTGCAGTTCATAACGCATGGAAACCTCCGTCGTCTGCTGGGAATACGGGTCCAGGAAGGCTGACCCCCGGCAGGGTTCCGCGGTTTGCCCGCCGTGCGGCTTTCACGACGAAGCGCACAACCAATTCCCGTCGCTGAGACTCCTATCAACCAGCGGCTCGCGATAAGGACGGTGGGATGACAGGCAACAGCAGGCGGACGGTTCCATGCGCATAGGCATTCTTACCCACGTGAAACACCCGGTACGCCAGCCGTTCGCCGGCGGTCTCGAAGCCTTCACCTACGACATCACCCTGCAGCTGCGCGAGCGTGGCCATGCGGTGACGCTGTTCGCCAGTTCGGCCTCGGCGCCGGAGCTGGAGGTGGTGCCCATCCTCGACGACGGCAACTACGGCGCGGACGGCTGCCGGCGCAAGCGCAACGTGCTCAGCTCCGAATACCTCGACGAGCACCACGGCTATCTGGACTGCATGCAGCGCATCGATGGCTACGGCTTCGACGTCATCTTCAACAACGCCCTGCACTATGTGCCGGTGACCATGTCCGGGCTGATCCGCACCCCCATGCTCACGGTGCTGCACACCCCGCCGTTCTTCGAATTGATCAACGCCCTCGGCGAATTGCACAAGCGCGGTGGCGGCCATTACTGCACGGTGTCCCAGGCCAATGCCGACAACTGGGCGCACCTCGCGCCGGCCTGCCACGTGATTCCCAATGGCATCGACCTCGACGCCTGGCGCCCGCGCGAGACGCCGATCGGCGACCATGCCCTCTGGTTCGGCCGCCTGGTGCCGGACAAGGGGCCGCACCTGGCGCTGGATGCCGCACGCGAGGCCGGTGTGGCCCTGCGCCTGGCCGGCCAGGCCACCGACGAGCGCTATTTCCGCCAGGAGATCGAACCCCGCCTGGGGGACGGAGCCGTCTACCTCGGTCACCTGGACCGTACCGCCCTGGCGGCCGAGGTCGCCCAGGCCCGTGCCTGCCTGGTCACGCCCTGCTGGGACGAACCCTTCGGCCTGATCGTCGCCGAGGCCCTGGCCTGTGGCACGCCGGTCGCCGCCTTTGCCCGCGGCGCCCTGCCGGAACTGCTCACCGCCGAGACCGGCGCCCTCGCCCCGCCAGGCGACGTGCCGGCGCTGGCGGCGGCCCTGCGCGAAGCCCTGTCGCTGTCCCGCGAGGCCTGCCGGGCGCGGGCCGAGGCCCAGTGGAGCCACCAGCTGATGATCGACCGCTACGAGCGCCTGCTCGCCGATGTCGCCGCCGGCCGAGTCGCCCGTGGCTAGACTGCCCGTGGCTAGACCGCCCGTGACTGAGCTGAACGTCGGCTACTACGCCCACCATCACGGCGCCGGCCACGTGACCCGCGCCCTGGCCATCGCCGCGGCCTTCGACGGTCCCCTGACCCTGTTCGGCAGTCGCCTGCCCGAACGGGTGGCGCTGCCCAACGTCCAGCTCTGCCCGCTGCCGCCCGACGTGGCCGCGGGCGTCGAAGGCGAAGCCTTCGCCTGCCTGCACTATGCCCCGCTGGGGGTGGCAGGGCTGCGCGAACGCATGGGCCTGCTGGTGGACTGGTTTCGCCGCGCCTGGCCCTGCCTGCTGGTGGTCGACGTCTCGGTGGAGGTGGCGCTGCTGGCCCGGTTGTGCGGCGTGCCGACGATCTATCTGCGCCAGCGTGGCAGTCGCTTCGATGCCGCCCACGAACTGGCCTACGCCAGTGCCAGTCGCCTGCTGGCACCCTATCCGGACTGCCTGGAAGAGCCGGGTACCCCGGCCGTCTGGCGGGCCAAGACCTGCTATGCCGGCAGCCTGTCGCGCTATGCCGGGCAAGGGGCCGACCGCGGGCGCGAGCCCGGCACGATCACCGTCATCGCCGGCCATGGCGGCACCGCCTTCAGCCGCGCGCGCCTGGTGGCGGCCGCCCGCGCCTGTCCCGCCTGGCACTGGACGGTGCTGGGGCCGGTGCTGGAGGACGCCATCGAGGCACCGGCCAATCTGACTTTTCTGGGCAGCGTGGCCGATCCCGCACCCTGGCTGACCCGCGCCGAGCTGGTGGTCGGCTCGGCGGGTGACAGCCTGGTGGCGGAACTGGCCGACCTGCGCTGCCGCTTCCTCTGCCTGCCGGATGCCCGGCCCTTCGACGAGCAACTGTCCACCGGGCGCCTGCTGGCCGCCCAGGACCTGGCGATCACCTGCGAAAGCTGGCCCGCCGACGAGGACTGGCCGGGGCTGCTGGCCAGGGCGCGCGAACTCGATCCCGAGCGCTGGGCGGCGGTAAGCGATGGCGAGGGCGCCCGGCGCGCCGCTGCCTGTATTCGACAGGTCGCCCACGAGGTGCTGGCATGATCGTCCTGACCCTGGTCCATGGCCGCGAGCGGCAACTGGCCAATCTCATCCGTGGCTTGGAGCGGGCGCCGACCCCCCCTGCGGCCCTGGTGGTGGTGCAGATGAACGAGGCACCGCGCGCCTGGCACAGCCCACGCTTTCCGATCCAGGTGCACGGAGTCGAGGGCGACGGCATCCTGCCCCTGGCCGCTGCGCGCAATGCCGCCGTGGCCGCCGCGCCAGGCGAGGAGCTGGTGTTTCTCGACGTGGACTGCATCCCCGCGCCGGAATTGCTCGACGCCTACCGGGAGGCGCTAACGGCCCACCCCGAAGCCCTGCACCAGGGCTTCGTCCACTATTTGCCGGCAGGCGTCGCGGAAGGTGACTGGACGCCGGAAGAGCTGCGCGCCAGCGGCGTCGTCCATCCCCTGCACCGGGATCGTCCGCCTGGCGAGGCGATTCCCCACCCGCTGTTCTGGTCGCTCAACTTCGCCTGTACCCGCGCCACCTTCGGCCGCATTGGCGGCTTCGATGAGGGTTATCGCGGCTATGGTGGCGAGGACACCGACTTCGCCTTTCGCGCCCGCGCGGCGGGGGTGCCGGTCTACCAGGCCGAGGCGCGGGCCTTCCACCAGTACCATCCGACCTATCACCCACCGCTCAACCATTTCGCCAGCATCCTGGAGAACGCCCGGCGCTTCCAGGCGCGCTGGGGACTCTGGCCCATGGATGGCTGGCTGCGCGAATTCGCCGCCGCCGGCTACATCGATTTCGACGAAAGCCGCGGGATAGAGGAAATCCGCACGCCTACCGCCGCCGAAGTCGCTGCCTGCCGGGATGCCTCGGGGTCCGGCTTCTGACGTCAGGGCGCAACCAACCCGGCCGCTGCCACTCTGAAGGTAGGGCGGACCTGCAAAGCCGCCGGGCGCAGGCCGTGCAGGCCGGCCCCAGGAATCCTTCGTGAGGAACGTTCGTCAGGAGCCGTTATGTCCTTGTTTGCCTTCAGCCTGCGCGGCGTTTCGCCGTTCACCCTCATCAAGCGTGCCGTCCAGGAATTCGTGGCCGACGACATGCCCACCTATGCCGCAGCGCTGGCCTATCAGATGCTGTTCTCGCTGTTTCCCTTCCTACTGTTCCTGATCGCCCTGATCGGCTTCCTGCACTTGCCGGACTTCTTTACCTTCCTGCGCGAACAGGCCGCCTACCTGCTGCCGGTCACGGCGCTGGACACCGTCAATCCCATCATCGACCAGTTGCAGACGCAGAAGGGCGGGCTGCTGTCCTTCAGTATCATCGTCGCGCTCTGGTCCGCCTCCGGTGGCTTCCGCTCGCTGATGACCGCCATGAACAGCGCCTATGACGTGGTGGAAAGCCGTCCGGCCTGGAAGCGCATTCCGCTGTCGCTGCTGCATACCATCGGCCTCGCCGGAATCCTGCTCAGCGCCGCCGCGCTCATGGTGCTGGGGCCTCAGGTGATGAACTGGCTGGCTGCCTACGTGGGGCTGGAAGACTACATGGTGACCCTCTGGGCACTGATCCGCTGGCCGCTGGCGGTGGCCCTGCTGATGATCGCCGTGGCGGCGCTCTACTACGTCACCCCGGACGTGAAGCAGGACTTCCGCTTCATCACCCCCGGCTCGGTGCTGGCGGTGGTGGTCTGGATCCTGGCGTCCCTGGGCTTTGGCTACTACGTGCAGAACTTCGCCAACTACAACGCTACCTACGGCAGCATCGGCGCCATCATCGTGCTGTTGCTGTACTTCTATCTGTCGTCCGCGGTGCTGCTGTTCGGCGCGGAGATCAATGCGGTGATCGAGCACCACAGCGACGACGGCAAGGAAAAGGGCGAGAAGACCCCGGGCGATGGCGGGGTGGAAGGTGACGAGGAAATCCAGGCGGCCCAGGCGGAAGAAGAGGGCGTGCTGGGCGAGGCGCGGGTGGTGAAGCGCCCGGAGCGTCGCACCTGAGGCCGTAGGGTGGATAACGGCGCCAGCCTTATCCACCGTTCGACGGTGACCCTTGGTTGTGGAAAACGCCAGGCACATGGGTGATCGCGGCCATGACGGTCCGCCGATGCGGCCGCTCCTACGGTCAACCTGGGAACCTGTAGGAGCGGCCCATGGCCGCGATCAGACGGCTACTTCCACGCCTTCGTGGAAGCAGCCATACCAAAGGCCTCTTACTTCGCCTTGCCCTGATTGGCCACCGCGGCCATCTTGGCGGCGACCTCGTCCGGGTCGGCCAGGTAGTAGTGCTTGGTAGGCTTCAGGTCTTCGTCGAACTCGTACACCAGCGGCACGCCGTTGGGGATGTTGAGGCTGACGATGTCGCTGTCGGAGATGTTGTCCAGGTACTTGATCAGGGCGCGCATGGAGTTGCCATGGGCGACCACCAGCACGCGCTGGCCGCTGCGAATGGCCGGCGCCAGGACTTCGTTCCAGTAGGGCAGGACGCGTTCGACGCAATCCTTGAGGCATTCGGTGCGCGGTACCTGATCCAGCGACAGACCGGCATAGCGCGGATCGGCGGCCAGCGCCTGCTGCTCCTCGACGCTCTGCTCGGGCGGCGGCACGTCGTAACTGCGGCGCCAGACCAGCACCTGTTCCTCGCCGTACTTGGCGGCGGTCTCGGATTTGTTCAGTCCGGTCAGGCCACCATAGTGACGCTCGTTGAGGCGCCAGTCGCTCACCACTGGCAACCACATCTGGTCCATGCCTTCCTGCACGTGCCAGAGGGTGCGCACGGCGCGCTTGAGCACCGAGACGTGGGCCACGTCGAAGAGGAAGCCGGCGTCCTTGAGTGCCTGACCGCCCTCGTGGGCCTCGCGGATCCCCTGTTCGGTCAGATCCACATCCGCCCAGCCACTGAAGCGGTTTTCCAGGTTCCACGCCGACTGGCCATGGCGGATGAATACGACTTGCGACATGCGACCTCCATCTTGGGATTCATTGTTTGGCTCACGCCTACGCGAAGCTGTGCCAAACATACCGCAGATGGAGGCGGCCGGCATGGGCATCACGGAATCCGTGATGCGTCCGGCACTCGTAGCGCGTCTCAGGCGGCCAGGGCGCGGCGGGTACGGGCGATGACGCGCTCCAGTCCGTCGGCAGCGCTGTACTGCTCGGGGTAGAGGCGCTCGCTGCGACAGGCCACGCCGCGCTCGTCGACCACGGTGAAGCTGAAGCCGCCCTTGCGCGAAGCCGGGGTGGTGATGCAGTGGAACGGCGCAAAGGCCGCCTGGAGATGTTGCATGGCCGCGATGGCCTGGTTTTGAATGTTCATATAACTATCCTTGGGATCCACGCTCAGTCGGCGCGGTGAAATAACTCCAGCAACCTCGTACCCATGACGGCCGACGGCTGAATCTCTGGCTGGAGGAAGGCAGCGTGTGGGCGAAACGCCCAGGCATGCAGGTAAGTACTTGGGAAGGCAGGCAACCGGCCGGGCACGAGATTCAGAGGCCGCGGCGGCAGATCCTGAGCAATCGAGGGATCAGTCGATCCGGGTGACGCTGATTTCGCGCTGCTACAACGAGCGGAAAGGCGTCCAGCGATTGGGGTCAGCTTGGTACTAACCCGATCAAGCTAGCAGGATCGATGCCAACCGCGCAAGCCCGTCGGTCGGCGATGGGCTTGATGGTCGTTGGCACTCGACGAGCTGCTGCCAGACTGACCGAGCGTCAGTCTGGCAGGGACTCAGTGCGCCCCTGCCGGGGTGTCGCCGCCAGCGGGCGACGGAGCGGGTTGCTGGTGACCGAACGCCTGGCCCAGGTCATCACCGGACGTGGTGCGGTTGTCATCGGTGCGCCACTTGGCGACGTCGGCGGCGCTGACCGGGGCGGCGGCGTTGCCCCAGCTGGCGCGGATGAAGCTGACCACGTCGGCCACCTGGGCATCGTTCAGCCGCCAGCCGAAGGGCGGCATGACGATGGTCGACGGCGCCGTGTGCAGGCCGGGCAGGGTGCCGCCCTTGAGCACGATGTTGATCAGCGAACTGGCGTCGGCGGTGCGCAGCACCGGATTGCCGGCCAGCGCCGGGAACACCCGGTCGTAGCCCTGGCCGTCGGTGCGGTGACAGGCGGCGCAGTTGTCCACATAGACCTGGGCGCCACGGGCGCTGTCGTCGCCGCGCCAGAGCGCTGCGGCGGCCCGTCCGTCGGCCTGGAAGGGCGCGTCGTGCGGATCCTTGGCCGGCAGGGTCTTGAGGTAGCGGGCGATGGCTTGCAGATCGGCGTCGCTCAGGTACTGCAGGCTGTGCTGCACCACCTCGGTCATGCCGCCGAACACCGCGCTGTCGGCGGAGCGCCCGGTCTTGAGGAATTGCACCAGCTGTTCCTCGCTCCAGCTGCCCAGGCCGTCGCGGTGATCACCGCGCAGATTCTTGGCGATCCAGCCTTCCAGGGGCGCGCTGCCGGCCAGGAAATCCTTGCCGTCGGCGGGGGAGAGCGCCTTCTCCTGCATGGTGAAGGCACGCGGGGTGTGGCAGGCGCCGCAGTGGCCGAGGCCTTCCACCAAGTAGGCGCCGCGGGCCACTACCGGGTCCTGGTCCGGCGCGGGCTGGAATTGCACCACCTCGGGCGCGAACAGCTGGCGCCAGATCGCCAGCGGCCAGCGCATGGACAGCGGCCAGGGGATGTCGCTGTCGCGATTGGCCTGCTCGACTGGCGTCACGCCGTGCATGAAGTAGGCATAGAGGGCGCGCATGTCGCCCTCGCTGACCCGGGCATAGGAGGGGTAGGGCATGGCCGGATAGAGGGTATGGCCCTCCTTGGCGATACCCTGGCGGATGGCGGCGTCGAAGTCGGCATAGCTGTAGTCGCCGATGCCGGTCTGCCGATCCGGGGTGATGTTGGTGGAATAGAGGGTGCCGATGGGCGTCTGCATGGGCAGGCCGCCGGCGAAGGGCTGGCCACCCGGCGCCGTGTGGCAGGCCACGCAGTCGCCGGCGCGGGCCAGGTATTCGCCTTGCTTGACCAGCGCCAGGTCGGTGTCTTCGGCGGCCTGGGCCGCCAGCGCCAGGCCGCTGCCCAGCAGCAGGGTCGCGAGGGTGCGAAGGATCATGGGCGCGCCTCTCATGCCTGCACCAGCGGGCCGGGATTTTTCAGGTACTGCTCGCGGATGGCCCGCGCCGACCAGTAGGTCAGGGCCGCCACCAGGCCGGTGGGGTTGTAGCCCAGGCCCTGGGGAAAGGCCGAGGCGCCCGGTACGAAGACGTTGTGCACGTCCCAGCTCTGCAGGTAGCGATTGACCGCGCTGGTCTTGGGGTCGGTGCCCATGATGGCGCCACCGTTCAGGTGGGTGGTCTGGTAGCTGGCGGTGTTGAAGTGACCGCCGAAATCCTTGACCGACACGCTGATGTGCTCGGGATTCATGGCCTCGGCGATCTTCTTCATCTTGGCGGCCATGAAGCGGGTCATGCGGATATCGTTGTCCTTCCAGTCGAAGGTCATGCGCAGCAGCGGCTGCCCATAGGCGTCGCGGTAGGTGGGATCCAGATCCAGGTAGTTGTCGCGATAGGACTGGTGCGCCCCGTGGGCGTCCATCGACAGCTGGTGGTTGTAGTAGCCGGCCTGGGCCTTTTTCCAGGCACTACCCCACTGGGGCGTGCCGGGCGGATTGGCCGCGCCGGCGATGGGCCGGGTGCCGGCCTGGTTGACCCACATGGGCGAGCCGCCGACGAAGCCGTGGGGGCCGTGGTCGAAGTTGTCGGCGTTGAAGTCGTCCACCGCCACGCCATTGCCGCCTGCGCCGATGAAGGGGTTGGTGTGGTGCTGGTCCTGGCGGAAGAAGGCCTTGATGGTGGCCATGTTCTGGTAGGCGAAATTGCGCCCGACCACGCCTTCGCCGGTCTTGGGGTCATAGGGCTGGCCGATGCCCGACAGCAGCATGAGGCGCACGTTGTTGAACTGGAAGGCGGCGAGGATGACGATGTCGGCCGGCTGCTCCAGCTCCTGGCCCTGGGCGTCCAGGTAGGTCACCCCGGTGGCCTTCTTGCCGGTGCTGTCCAAGTTCACCTTGAGCACATGGGCCTGGCTGCGCAACTCGAAGCGCGGCTCCTGCTTGAGCGCCGGCAGGATGTTGAGATTCGGCGAGGCCTTGGAATACATGTAGCAGACGTAGCCGCTGCAATAGCCGCAGAAGTTGCAGGGGCCCATCTGGCAACCGTAGGGGTTGGTGTAGGGCCCCGAGGTGTTGGCCGAGGGCAGGTTGTAGGGGTGATAGCCCACCTCCCGCGCGGCCTTCTCGAACAGCTGCGCCGAGACGGTGTTCTTTTGCGCCGGCAGCGGGAAATCGCTGGAGCGATCCGGCGCATAGGGATTGCCACCCTTGCCGTCGCCCACCACCTGGCCCTTGATGCTCCAGGCGGTACCCGAGGTGCCAAAGACCTTTTCCGCGAAATCGAAGTAGGGCTCCAGCTCGGCGTAGCTGACGCCGAAATCCTGGATGGTCATGCCGTCGGGAATGAATTTCTTGCCGTAGCGCTCTTCATAATGACTGCGCAGGCGCAACTCCACCGGGTCGACGCGGAAGTGCACCCCCGACCAGTGCAGGCCGGCGCCGCCCACGCCATCGCCAGGCAGGAAGACGCCGAGCTGGCGGTTGGGCAGGGCGACGTCGTTGACGCTGTGGCGGATGGTGACGGTTTCCTTGGAGACATCGACGAACAGCTTCTTGCGGATGCTGTAGGTGAGTTCGTCGATCACCTGCGGGTAGGAGCCGTCGGGATAGGTGTCGCGGTAGCTGCCACGTTCCAGGGCCACCACGTCCAGGCCGGCCTCGGTCAGTTCCTTGGCCATGATGGCCCCCGTCCAGCCGAAGCCGACGATCACTACCTGCTTGCTGGGCAATACCTTGGCCATCAACCGCGCTCCCCGCGAATGGAGACCGGGGGCAGCGGATAGCGCTCGTCGCGCTCCACCCAGTCCATGAAGTCGGCGCGGGCACCGGGGAAATTCACCAGCTTCCAGCCGACCAGTTCCTTGTTGCCGCCATGCAGCGGGTCGCAATAGAAGCCTTCCCGGGTGTTTTGCAGCAGCTGGGCGAAGAACAGCTTGGCCGGTACGCCGTCCAGGCTGGCCTCACCGCTTTCCAGCGCCTTGAGGGCCGCGTCCTGCGCGGCGGGTGCCAGCTCGGCGAAGACCTTGCCGTGCTGCTGGCGGGCCCAGCGATCCACCGCGGCGATGCCCAGGCGATAGAGGTCCTGGGGTACCAGGCGACTCTGGTAGCCCATCTCCGGCGCGGCATCGGCGGCGAAGGGGCCCTGCATGTACCAGAGGCCGCCACGGGCGTAGGGGGTCTGCATCTGCCGGTCGATGAATTCCGGCGCACCGGCTTCCAGCGCGCCCGGGCCCAGGTCGTCCGCCGGAATCAGCCGGGCCACCGCGGCCTGCACGAAGGCCCATTCCTCGGCGGTAAAGAACACCGGTTGATAGTGGTCGGCGCGCGGACTGCTGCCCGGCTTGCTTTCAGGGGTGGGCGCGGCGAGGGCCAGGCCCGAGGGGGCACCGCTCGCCAGGGCGACCACGGGAATCAGGCTCAGGGACTTGCGTAGGAAGTCGCGGCGGGCCGGGACGGAATCGTCTGCGGACATGGTCAGGGTCTCATCAGGTGCCCGACGTGGAACCGCAGGGCTTATGGTTAGCTAGCTAATATGTTGGAATATTACCAACATCTGCCGGTCGCGGTTACATTTTGTCGCAGGTGTGCAGAGCCCTGGCGGCTCGGCAAGTTCCCACTGCTGCTGCATCGGCATAGAAAAGCGCCTAAGCCGCGGCTTTGGGCGATCCCTGCCACCCAGGCGAGCCAACAGCGGATGCCAGGCAAGGCGGTCGCTTCCGTCGTGTCCTGGTCCTGCGGTCAGGTAGCGAAGGGCGTGGCGGCCAGCTCCAGGCCTGGGGTTACCTAAGGTTCCACCTGTGTAAGCACCATAAGAGTGCAAGTTGCACAAGGTGATACCTAACGAAGCAAGCCGATGGGGCGCGCATACCTGAAAGAAATCGCTTTTCACATCAGATGGTTAGCGCGATAGCTCGACAGAACGCCGCTTTTTCGCCGCTTTCCGCGAGGCGTTGCACCCTTTGCGTTCATTTTGTGCCGATTTCAGCTTGGGTGGCGCGCAAGTTGCACTTGGGAGGCTTTCCGTTGTCAGGTAACACCTTATGTCCAACGTAGAATGCAACCTCTCTCCGGCGCTCAAACCGCGCCATGTGACCATGTTGTCCATCGCCGGGGTGATCGGTGCCGGTCTGTTCGTCGGCTCCGGTCATGCCATCGCCGCGGCCGGCCCGGCCGTGCTGCTGGCCTACGCCCTGGCCGGTACCCTGGTGGTGCTGGTCATGCGCATGCTGGGTGAAATGGCCGTCGCCTCGCCCGATACCGGTTCCTTCTCGTCCTATGCCCAGCAGGGCATCGGCCGCTGGGCCGGCTTCACCATTGGCTGGCTGTACTGGTGGTTCTGGGTCCTGGTGATCCCGCTGGAGGCCGTGGCCGCCGCCGCCATCCTTAACGCCTGGTTCCCGGCGATCGCCACCTGGCAATTCGCCCTGATCATTACCGGCATCCTGACCGTGACCAACCTGTTCAGCGTCGCCAAATACGGCGAGTTCGAATTCTGGTTCGCCCTGCTCAAGGTCATCGCCATCGTCGCCTTCATCGCCCTGGGCGCGGCCGCCCTGGTCGGCGCCCTGCCGGGTCGCGAGGTCAGCGGCCTGAGCAATCTGATGGCCCATACCGGCGGCTTCATGCCCAATGGCTTCGGCGCGGTGCTGGGCGCCCTGCTGACCACCATGTTCAGCTTCATGGGAACCGAGATCGTCACCATCGCCGCCGCCGAGTCCAAGGACCCGTCGCGGCAGATCAGCAAGGCCACCAACTCGGTGATCTGGCGGATCGCGCTGTTCTACCTGGTCTCCATCTTCCTGGTGGTGTCCATGGTGCCCTGGAACGATGCCCAGCTGCCGATCGTGGGTTCCTACCAGCGCGCCCTCGAGGTGCTGTCGATCCCCAATGCCAAGCTGATCGTCGACTGCGTGGTGCTGGTCGCCGTGGCCAGCTGCCTGAACTCGGCGCTCTACACCGCTTCGCGCATGCTCTATTCGCTGGCCCGCCGTGGCGATGCCCCGGCCAAGATGGGTCGTGCCTCCAGCAGCGGCGTGCCGCGCGCGGCCGTGCTGGCCAGTACCGCCGTGGGCTTCCTCACCACCATCGCCAACTACACCATGCCCGAGGCGGTGTTCAGCTTCCTGCTGTCCACCTCCGGCGCCGTGGCTCTGCTGGTCTATCTGGTGATCGCCGTGACCCAGCTGCGCCTGAGACGCAAGCTGATTGCCCGCGGCGAAACCCTGGAGTTCCGCATGTGGCTGTTCCCCTGGCTGACCTGGGCGGTGATCGTCTTCATCGTCGGCGCCCTGACCGTGATGCTGTTCAGCGAAGCCCATCGCTTCGAGATCCTGGCGACCGGTCTGCTGGCGCTGCTGGTCGTGGCCATCGGCACCTGGGTAGGCCGGCGTCAGCCCGCCACCCCGAGCCTGGCCGCTGCCGCGCGCTGATGACCAGAGGCTTCCGGCGCCACCGGGCGTCGGAAGCGCTCCTTTCTGGAGCACGGAGTTCCTTCCAGGCTGGACAGCGGCCGCGGTAACAGGTAGAACAGCACTCCTGTTTCCTGGCCTTCCGGGCAACTGTACAGCTCAAATTCCCGCGATGTTCCCTCTGGTAACCAAATTTTGCACTGCAATGGTGCAAGACGTTACAGAATGACCCAAATTGCAGCAGTACAGTTGCAATTGTGTGCCGAGTGATCCGCGAACCTTTCTCTGGACTGTTACTGGTGGTAGCACTCGCCTGGCGAGACAATGGCGCCATTCGATGACCAGTACCCGTCACAAGCGGGAAGGAAAGCCACCATGGAACGCACCTTCAGTTCCTCGCTGTACAACGCCAAGCCCAGCAACCGTGTGCCCGCTGCCCTGCGCGTTATCTCCACCCTGTCCACTTGGCAGCGTCGCATCGCCAGCCGCAACGAACTGGCCCGCCTGGACGCCCGTATGCTGGCCGACGCCGGTATCACCGAGGCCCAGCGCTACCAGGAAATGCACAAGCCGTTCTGGCGCTAAGCCCGGCTGCTGCACAGCTTCCACAGACCCCGCTTCGGCGGGGTTTGTCTTGTCTGCAGGCTGAACGGCAGACAGCAGAAAGCCCCGGCATGCCGGGGCTTTCTGTTACCGCCAGGGACGGTGATTACTGCATGTTGTTCTGGTTGCGAGCGTCGACCTTGTTGGGCTTGTCGCTCTTGAAGGGCACTTCGGCAGCGCCATCGGCACCGCCCTTCACGGTAGTCTTGCCCGGCACCTCGGTGGTGGCGGATCCATTGACGGCCGTGGCGCTCTTGGAGGTTTCGGCCGCGAAGACACCCGTGGCCATCGACAGCATCACAGCAGCGGTAGAGGTGATCAGCAGCTTTTTCATGAGTTCGGCCTCGTCGAAATAAACCTGTGAATCTGATGGGGCCCGCGCCGGAACGGTGGCGGGCATCAGCTGCGGACGGGCAGGTCCACAGCGCACGTCTCAGTTGACTGCGGCCTGGAATGCCGGGTTCCAGGGCATTTGTGAACATTTGTGGGCGAATGGCCGCTCCGCTGCCGGGCATTTGCCCAGCGCCCTCGTCGTAGCGCTTCCCAAGCATCGCCAGGCGCCTGACAATTCGTCAGACGAACCCCCTGCGCCGCCTGTGGTCAGTTCGCAGATCGCGCCTCTTCCACCGATAAGGACAATCATGAGGGCTCTCCGCCTTGCTCGCCTCTGCCAGGTAACGGCTGCTCTGACCCTGGTAACGCTGTTACCGGGCTGCTCCCAGGAGCAACCGCCCACCGAGGAACTGGCGCGGGTGGTGGTGGTGCAGCTGAGTCCGATAAGGGACAGTCAGCGCATTCCCTTTACCGGGGATATCCAGGCGCGGGTGCAGGCGCCGCTCGGTTTTCGCGTGAGTGGCAAGATCAGCGAGCGGCTGGCGGATGTCGGCGATCGCGTGCGCGAGGGTCAGGTCCTGGCCCGGCTGGATCCCCAGGATCTGCGCAATAACCTGGCCGCCGCCCAGGCCCAGGTGGAGGCCCAGGAAGCCCGCACCCGGCTGGCGCGGGTCGATTTCGAGCGCCAGGCCGCGCTGCTGCCCAAGGGCTATACCAGTCGCAGCCAGTACGACCAGGCCCAGGCCACCCTCGACGGCGCCCGCAGCGCCCTACAGACCGCCGTCGCCCAGCGCGACGATGCGCGCAAGCAACTGGGCTATACTGAATTGCGCGCCAGCGCCGCCGGGGTGCTGACCGCCCGCCACGCCGAAGCGGGGCAGGTGGTGCAGGCCGGCACGGCGATCTTCGACCTGGCGGTGAGTGGCGACCTCGACGCCGTCTTCGATCTCTATGAATCCCTGGCCCGCGAACTCAAGGTCGGCCAGACCCTGCCCGTCGCCCTGCAGGCGCAACCGGCCGTCACGACCCGGGGTACCCTGCGCGAGATCGCCCCGACCGTGGCGAGCAGTGGCACGGTGCGCGTCAAGGTACAACTCGATAGACCCCCGGCGGCCATGACCCTGGGGGCGGTGGTCAATGCCCAGCTCGAGGGCGCGACGGAGCAGGGCTTCGCCTTGCCCTGGACGGCGCTGAACGGCACCACCGAGCAGCCCGCCGCCTGGCGCCTCGGCGAAGACGGGCGGGTCAGCCTGCAGCCGCTGCGCATCGAGCGCTTCACCCGCGACAGCATCATCGTCAACGAGGGCCTCGCGGCTGGCGACCGCATCGTGGTCGCCGGCGGCCAGGCGCTGAGTCCCGGGCAGAGGGTCGAAGTCGCCGAGCGCTCGGCCTTCAACGAGGTGCGCCCATGAAGCCGCTGCTGCCGCTGTGTCTGCTGCTGGTCCTGGCGGGCTGCTCGGATGACGAGGCGCCGCCGCCGCCGATCCGGCCGGTGGCGACCCTGACCTTGAGTGCCCCGCCGCCCGGGCGCGAAGTCTTTGCCGGCAGCATCCAGGCGCGCTACGAGAGCGTGTTGGGCTTTCGCGTCGGCGGTCGCATGACCCGGCGGCTGCTGGACGTGGGTCAGCCGGTGCGCCGTGGCCAGTTGCTGGCGGCGCTGGACCCCACCGATCAGGACAATGCCCTGCGCAGTCGGCAGGGCCAGACCGCCGATGCCGAAGCCCAGTGGCGCGATGCGCGCAACGATGCCCGGCGCCAGCAGCAGCTGTTCGACCAGGGCGTCGGTTCACGCTCCCAGCTGGATCAGGCGCTGACCCGCCTGCACACCCTGGAAGCCGCCCGCGAACAGGCCCAGAGCGCCGAGCGCCAGGCCCGCGATCAGCGCGACTATGCCGAGCTCTACAGCGATTTCGACGGGGTGATCACCGCCTGGCAGGCCGAGGTCGGCCAGGTGGTGTCCGCCGGTCAGCCGGTGGTGCGGGTCGCCCGTCCGGACGTCCGCGAGGCGGTGCTGGACCTGCCGGCCCAGGCCATCGGCCAGCTGACCCCGGGACGCGTCCTGACCGTGCGCATGGCCCTGGATCCCGAGGTGGCGGTCGCCGGTCGGGTGCGCGAGATCGAGCCCCAGGCCGATGCCACCACGCGCACCCGGCGGGTGCGCCTGACCCTGGACGAGCCACCGGCCGCGCTGCGCATCGGCAGCCTGGTGCAGGGCGAGCTGGAGTCGCCACCGGCGGCGGGCCTGCCGCTGCCGACCCAGGCGCTGCGGCGTCAGGACGGCCGGACCTCGGTCTGGGTGGTGGAAGGCCAGGGCGAGCAGGCGCAGGTGCGCCAGCGGCCGGTCGAGGTGCTGCGCGAGGCCGAGGGCCTGGCGTGGGTCGGCAACGGCCTGAAGGCGGGTGAGCGGGTGGTGATAGCCGGGGTCAACAGTCTCGAGGAGGGACAGCGGGTGAAGGATCAGGAGGGCGCTCGGCCATGAAAGGCTTCAACCTGTCGGACTGGGCGCTGCGCCACCAATCCTTCGTCTGGTACCTGATGTTCGTCGCCCTGCTGATGGGCGTCTTCTCCTACATGAAGCTGGGACGCGAGGAAGATCCGTCCTTTGCCATCAAGACCATGGTCATCCAGACCCGCTGGCCGGGGGCGACCACCGAGGAGACCCTGCGCCAGGTCACCGAGCGGGTGGAAAAGAAGCTCGAAGAGCTGGATTCCCTCGACTACACCAAGAGCTTTACCCGGCCGGGGCAGTCCACGGTATTCGTCTACCTGCGCGACACCACGCCGGCCAAGGCGATTCCCGACATCTGGTACCAGGTGCGCAAGAAGGTCTCGGACATCCAGGGCGAATTCCCCCAGGGCATCCAGGGCCCGGCCTTCAACGACGAATTCGGCGACGTCTTCGGCAGCATCTATGCCTTCACCGGCGACGGCTTCAGCATGCGCCAGCTGCGCGACCAGGTGGAGCAGGTGCGCCGCGAGATCCGCAGCGTGCCGGGCATCGGCAAGGTGCAGCTGATCGGCGCGGAGAACGAGGTCATCTACCTGGACTTCTCCACCCGCAAGCTGGCTGCTCTGGGGCTGGACCAGCGCCAGGTGATGCAGAGCCTGCAACAGCAGAATGCGGTGACCCCCTCGGGCACCATCGAATCCGGCGCCGAGCGCATCAGCGTGCGCACCAGTGGCGAATTCCGCTCCACCGCCGATCTGGCCGCGGTCAATCTGCGCATCGACGATCGCTTCTACCGCCTCACCGACCTGGCCGACATCCGCAGCGGCTACGCCGATCCGCCCAGTTCGCTGTTCCGCTACAACGGCCAGCCGGCGATCGGCCTGGCCATCGCCATGAGCAGCGGCGGCAACATCCAGACCTTTGGCGCCGCCCTCACCGAGAAGATGCAGGAGCTGACCGGCGCCCTGCCGGTGGGCATCGGCGTGCATGTGGTCTCCAACCAGGCGCAGGTGGTGGAAAAGGCCGTCGGCGGCTTTACCCGGGCGCTGTTCGAGGCGGTCATCATCGTGCTGGTGGTGAGCTTCATCAGCCTCGGTGTGCGCGCCGGCCTGGTGGTGGCGCTGTCGATTCCCCTGACCCTGGCGCTGGTGTTCGTCTTCATGGAATACAGCGGCATCACCATGCAGCGGATCTCCCTGGGCGCCCTGATCATCGCCCTCGGCCTGCTGGTGGACGACGCCATGATCACCGTGGAGATGATGGTGACCAAGCGCGAGGAGGGCGAGTCGCTGCACCGCTCGGCGACCTATGCCTACGAGTCGACCGCCTTTCCCATGCTCACCGGCACCCTGGTGACGGTGGCCGGCTTCGTGCCCATCGGCCTCAACTCCAGCAGCGCCGGCCAATACACCTTCACCCTGTTCGCGGTGATCGCCGTGGCCCTGCTGCTGTCCTGGATCGTCGCGGTGTTCTTTTCGCCGGTGATCGGCGTGCACATCCTGCCGAAGAAGGTGAAGCCCAAGGATCATGACCAGCCCGGCCGCCTGGCGCGTTGGTCCGACGGCCTCCTGCTGGGCGCCATGCGCCACCGCTGGCTGACCATCCTCCTCACGGTGCTGCTGTTCGCCGCGGCGCTGTTCTCGATGAAGTTCGTGCAGAACCAGTTCTTCCCGTCCTCGGATCGACCCGAACTGCTGATCGACTTCAACCTGCCGCAGAACGCCTCCCTCGACGCCACCCGGGCGCAGATGGACAGATTCGAGAAGACCCTGGCCGACGATCCTGACGTGGCCCACTGGAGTTCCTATGTCGGCCAGGGCGCGGTGCGCTTCTACCTGCCGCTGGACCAGCAGCTGGAGAATCCCTTCTATGGCCAGGTAATCCTGGTGGCCAAGGACCTGGAGGCGCGCAATCGCCTCCTGCCCAAGCTCAAGCAGCGGCTGCGCCAGGACTTCGTCGGGCTGTCCGGCTACGTCCAGCCGCTCGAGATGGGGCCGCCGGTGGGCCGGCCGATCCAGTACCGCATCAGCGGTCCGGACGTCGCCGAGGTACGCCGCCAGGCGCTGGCGCTGGCCAGCGTGCTGGGCAAGAGTCCGCAACTGGGTGACTTCCTCTACGACTGGAACGAGCCGGCGCGGATGCTCAAGGTCGAGGTCAACCAGGACAAGGCGCGGCAGCTGGGCTTCTCCTCCCAGGACGTGGCGCAGATCCTCAATGGCGTGGTGACCGGTACCCCGGTGACCCAGGTGCGCGACGACATCTACCTGGTCAACGTGGTGGCCCGCGCCAGCGAGGCCGAACGGCGCTCGGTGGAGACCCTGGAGAATCTGCAGATCATGACGCCCCAGGGCGTCGCGGTGCCGCTCAAGGCCTTCGCCCGTATCGACTACGCCCTGGAGCAGCCGCTGGTGTGGCGCCGCGATCGGCTGCCCACCATCACCCTCAAGGCCTCGATCCTCAGCGAGATCCAGGCGCCGGATCTGGTCAAGCAGCTGCAGCCGGACGTTGATGCCTTCATCGCCAAGCTGCCGCCGCGCTACCAGGTGGCGGTGGGCGGCACGGTGGAGGAGAGCAGCAAGGCCCAGGGCCCGATCGCCGAGGTGGTGCCGCTGATGCTGTTTCTCATGGCCACCTTCCTGATGATCCAGCTGCACAGCATCCGCAAGCTGTTCCTGGTGGCGAGCGTGGCGCCCCTGGGCCTGATCGGGGTGGTGCTGGGGCTGATCCCCTTCGGCCAGCCGCTGGGCTTCGTCGCCATCCTCGGGGTGCTGGCGCTGATCGGCATCATCATCCGCAACTCGGTGATCCTGGTGACCCAGATCGATGCCTTCGAGCAGGCCGGTCGCTCGCCCTGGGACGCCGTGGTGGAAGCCACCCAACACCGCCGCCGGCCGATCCTGCTGACCGCCGCCGCGGCCAGCCTGGGCATGATTCCCATCGCCCGCGAGGTGTTCTGGGGCCCCATGGCCTACGCCATGATCGGCGGCATCGTCGCCGCGACGCTGCTGACGCTGCTGTTCCTGCCGGCGCTGTACATCGCCAGCTATCGCATTCGCGAGCCGGAGCGGCGGGACTGATGGCCGGGGCCTGGTCGGAACGCCAGGCAAAAAAAACGGCCCTCCGGCTGAGGTCTCCAGGGGAGACGTCTGCCGGAAGGCCGCAAGGAGCTATCCAAGGAGCCACTGCCGGAGGGAAGGATTCGCGCGGTCAGCAAGTCGAATCCACAGCAGCTCACTGCACCACTATCGGGCGTCCGACTTTTCAATAAAGTGACGACTTGACGAAACTCCATTGCGAAAAAGGCAATAATGGATATTTTCCAAGGCATGCGCATCTTCGTCCGGGTGGTGGATCTGGGCAGTCTCACGGCTGCTGCCCACACCCTCGACCTGTCCACCGCCCAGGTGTCGCGCCTGCTGGCGGAACTGGAAAGCCATCTGCAGACCCGCCTGCTGCACCGCACCACCCGGCGGCTGGCGCTGACCGAGGCGGGCGAGCGCTATCTCGAACGCTGCCGGCGCATCCTGCAGGACGTCGGCGAGGCCGAAGCCGAGGCCAGCGGCGCCCATCTCAAGCCCCATGGCCATCTGCGCCTGCATTCCATGACCGGTCTAGGCACCCAGTTGCTGGCGCCGCTGGTGTCGCGCTTCTGCGCGCGCTATCCCCATGTCGAGATCGTCATGAATCTCTCGCAGAACCACCCGGCGCTGCTGGAGGATGGGCACGACATCGCCATTACCCTGGACACCGAACTGGCCGACTCGGATTTCGTCGCCCAGCGTCTCGGTGGCGTCTACAGCGTGGTCTGCGCGGCGCCCAGCTATCTGGCGCAGCGCCCGGCGCCCAAGGTGCCGGCCGATCTTGCCGCGCACGACTGCCTGCGCCTGCTGGATCCGAATTTCTCCGAACGCTGGGTCTTCGCCGGTGAAGACGGCGAGCAGCAGGTGGCGCCGCGCTACGTCTTCCAGGTCAATGTCGCCGAGGCTCTGGCCAGCGTGGCCCGCCAGGGCATGGGCATCTGCCTGCTGCCCAGCTACATCGCGGTCAACTACCTGCGCGATGGCAGCCTGGTGCGCCTGCTGCCCAACTTCCGCCTGCGCGAACGCAACATCCATGCGCTCTATCCCTCGCGGCGCTTTCTCGACGCCAAGATCAAGACCTGGATCGACTTCCTCAAGGAAGAATTGCCCGAACGGCTGCAGCTGGAGAATCGGGTGCTTGAGGACCAGCGCTACTGGGCCAAGGACTAGGCCAGGGCTTGTTGCAATCCTTGCAACAGTCATTTAATTAGCATGCTATTTATTAGGCGGCGTTCTTTTCCTAGAATGGTCCTGTACCCCGATGAACACGACCTTTGAGGAGTTCGCCATGAAACGTTCTCTGTCCGCCCTGTTGCTGACCCTTGCCACCCTGACCGCCACCCAGTTCGCCGCTGCCGACGACAATCCCAGCCTGAGATACAAGCTGGTCGATCAGAATCATGCCGCCATGCAGCACTACGGCGATCAGGCCGCTCCCGCCGCCGACGCGCGTCGCTGAGCCGCTCCGCTTTCGAAAGACCACCCCTCCTTGCTCCTTTGGTCTTTCTCCGCCGCACCCTTTGGGTGCGGCTTTTTTATATCTGCGGCACACTGAGCCCCTGACCTTGTCGAGGTGCTCATGACCGCCACTTCCGCTCAACGACTTGCCGACCTGCGCGCCTTCCTGGCCGAGCAGGGCGCCGATGCCTGCCTGATCCCCAGCGCCGATCCCCATCTATCCGAATACCTGCCGGAACACTGGCAGGGCCGTGCCTGGCTGTCCGGTTTCACCGGCTCCGCCGGGTTGTTGCTGGTGACCCGCGAGGCCGCCGGCGTCTGGACCGACAGCCGCTACTGGGAGCAGGCCACCCAGGAGCTGGCGGGCAGCGGCATCGACCTGATGAAGCAGGTCGCCAGCCAGCCCCAGGCCCACCTGCAGTGGCTGGCCGACCAGGTGCCCGCGGGCGGCACGGTACTGGTGGACGGCCAGGTGCTGTCGCTCGGCGCAGCGGCGGCCTTGCGCCGCGCGCTGGAGCCCAAGGGTATCCGGCTGCGGACCGATCTCGACCCGCTGGCGGCGATCTGGCGCGAGCGCCCCGCGCTGCCGGCGGCGCCGGTCTATGCCCATGCCGCCCCCCAGGCCCCCCAGCCGCGCAGCGCCAAGCTCGCCCAGGTGCGCGAGAAGCTGAAGGACGCCAAGGCCGACTGGCATTTCATCTCCTCGCTGGACGACATCGCCTGGCTGCTCAACCTGCGCGGCGCCGACGTGCCCTACAACCCGGTGTTCCTCGCCCATGTGCTGCTGGGTAGCGACAGCTGCCAGCTGTTCATCGACCCGGCCAAGGTGCCGGCCGAGATCCGCACGGCCCTGGTGGCGGACGGCGTGACCCTGGCCGACTACCACCAGGCGGCCGCCGAGCTGGCCCGGCTGCCGGTCGGCAGTCGCCTGCTGGTGGACCCGGCGCGGGTCACCCTCGGGCTGGCCGAGGCCGCGCCCCAGGGGGTCGAGCGGCACGAGCAGATCAATCCCTCGACCCTGCTCAAGGCCTGCAAGACCGCCGAGGAGGTGGCCCAGGTGCGCATGGCCATGGAAGAGGACGGCGCGGCGCTGTGCGTCTTCTTCGCCCGTTTCGAGGCGGCCCTGGCCCGTGGCGAGCGCCTCACCGAGCTGACCGTGGACGACTGGCTGAGCGAGGCCCGCGCGGCGCGCCCCAACTTCGTCTCTCTGAGCTTCGCCACCATCGCCGGCTTCAACGCCGGTGGCGCCCTGCCGCACTACCGGGCGACCGAAGAAGCCCATGCCGAACTCCAGGGCGATGGCCTGCTGCTGATCGACAGTGGCGGCCAGTACCTGGGCGGCACCACCGACATCACCCGGGTGGTGCCCATCGGCACCCCCAGCGCCGCCCAGAAGCGCGATTTCACCCTGGTGCTCAAGGGCATGCTGGCGCTGTCGCGGGCACGCTTTCCGGCCGGAGTCGCCGCGCCCATGCTCGACGCCCTGGCGCGCGAGCCGATCTGGGCCGCCGGCATCGACTACGGCCACGGCACCGGCCATGGCGTGGGCTACTTCCTCAATGTGCACGAGGGGCCGCAGTCGATTTCCTTCTATGCCACGGTCACCCCGCACCATGTCCTGCGCGAGGGCATGATCACCTCCAACGAACCGGGTATCTATCGCCCCGGCCAGTGGGGCGTGCGGCTGGAGAACCTGCTCCTGTGCACCCGCGCGGAAACCACCGAATTCGGCGATTTCCTGGCCTTCGAGACCCTGACCCTCTGTCCGCTGGACACCCGCTGCCTGGATCTGGCGCTGCTGCGCAGCGACGAGCTGGACTGGCTGGATGGCTATCACGCCGAGGTCCGCCGCCGCGTGCTGCCGCTGGTCGAGGGCGCCGCGCGCGACTGGCTGCTGGCCCGCACCGAACCCGTCGCGAGGACTGCCCGATGAGCAGCAACGCCCAGCAATTCGCCAGTGACAACTATTCCGGTATCTGCCCGGAAGCCTGGGCCGCCATGGCCGCGGCCAACGTCGGCCACGAGACCGCCTACGGCAACGACACCTGGACGGCGCGCGCCGCCGATCGCTTTCGCCAGCTGTTCGAGACCGACTGCGAGGTGTTCTTCGCCTTCAACGGCACCGCGGCCAACTCCCTGGCCCTGGCGGCGCTGTGCCAGAGCTACCACAGCGTGATCTGCTCCGACACCGCCCACGTCGAGACCGACGAATGCGGCGCGCCGGAATTCTTTTCCAACGGCTCCAAGCTGCTGCTGGCACCGGCCCACCAGGGCAAGCTGACCCCGGGCGCCATCCAGCAGATCGCCACCAAGCGCGCCGACATCCACTTTCCCAAGCCGCGGGCAGTGACCGTCACCCAGGCCACCGAGGTGGGTACCCTCTATGGCCTCAACGAATTGCAGGCCATCAGCGCCACCTGCCGCGACCTCGGCCTGCACCTGCACATGGACGGCTCGCGCTTTTCCAATGCCGTGGCCGGCCTGGGCTGCACCCCGGCCGAGGTGACCTGGAAGGCCGGCGTCGACGTGCTCTGCTTTGGTGGCACCAAGAGCGGCATGGCGGTGGGGGAGGCGATCCTCTTCTTCAACCGCGAGCTGGCCGAGGACTTCGAATACCGCTGCAAGCAGGCCGGCCAGCTGGCGTCCAAGATGAGATTCCTCTCCGCGCCCTGGCTTGGCGTGCTGGAAAACGACACCTGGCTGCGCCACGCCCGCCACGCCAACGCCATGGCCCAGCTGCTCGCCGAGCGGGTGCGCGGGGTGCCCGGTGTGGACTTCATGTTCCCGGTGGAAGCCAACTCGGTGTTCCTGCAGCTCTCCGAACCGGCGCTGGAATTCCTGCGCGCCCGCGGCTGGCGCTTCTACACCTTCATCGGCAGCGGCGGGGCGCGTTTCATGTGCTCCTGGGATACCGAAGAGGCGCGGGTACTGGAGCTGGCGGCGGACATTCGGACGGCGATGGGCGGGTAGGGCGTATCGCGGCCGTGGCGGTGCGATGGCTGCTTAAACTGTAGGAGCGGCCGCATCGGCGGACCGCCATGGCCGCGATCAGACCTGGCGCTGGCTTTATCGCGGCCATGGGCCGCTCCTACGGGATTCGATGCTCTCTCATCCATCGCTGCCCATTCCCAGGTGGAAAACGCTGCGCGGTTTTTTACGCTCCGGTGTTCTCCGGGGACGCCGCCCGCACCAACCGTTACCATGGCCGATCTCTTCCTCGTCTCCAGCGATTCATGGCCAAGAAGTCCAGCAAAGCCCTCTCTACCGCGGTCAATTCCGCTGCCCCCACGCTCATCGACGTGGCCCGGGTCGCCGGGGTGTCGCCGATCACCGTCTCGCGGGCGCTGAATCGACCGGAGATCGTCAGCGAGGCGGCGCGGGAGAAGGTGCTGGCGGCGGTGCAGGCCACCGGCTACGTGCCCAATCTGCTGGCCGGCGGCCTGGCCTCCAATCGCAGTCGCCTGGTAGCGCTGTTCGTGCCGACGATCGTTCACTCCATCTTCGCCGAGACCGTCCAGGCGCTGATGGCACGGCTGTCCCAGGCCGGCTACCAGACCCTGCTGGGCCTGACCGGCTACAGCGCCGAACAGGAAGAGCAGCTGCTGGCCGCGGTGCTGGGGCGCAAGCCCGATGGCATCGTGCTGACCGGTACCCTGCACACCGCCGCCAGTCGGCAGCGCCTGGCCCAGGCTGGCATTCCCGTGGTGGAGTCCTGGGACCTCGGTGAAGACCCCCTGGACATGCAGGTGGGCTTTTCCCACGAAGCCGTGGGGCGCGCCCAGGCCGAGCATCTGCACGCCCGTGGCTATCGGCGCTTCGCCGTGGTCTCGGTGGACGACCCCCGCGCCCTGCGGCGCTGTCGCAGCCTGGTCGCGCGGCTGGCCGAGCTGGGCGTGGCGGAACCGCCGCTGGAGATCCTGCCGGCGCCGGCGCTGGTGGAGTCCGGACGGGCAGGCCTGCGCCAGCTGCTGACCCGTGACGAGGCCTTCGATGTGGTGGTGTGCAGCTCGGACACCGTCGCCCAGGGCGTCATGGCGGAAGCCGCCAGTCGTGGACTGCGCCTGCCCGAGGACCTGGCGGTACTGGGCTTCGGCAATCTTTCCAGCGCCGCCCAGATGCACCCGGCGCTGTCCTCGGTCAGTGTCGAGGGCGATCGCATGGGCACCCTGGCGGCAGAGGCGTTGCTGCGGCGGTTCGACTTGGGCGATGGTGTCCGTGAGGCGGTGCGCATCGACACCGGTTTCCATATCATCGACCGCGCCACGACCTGACCATCGGCGCTCAAGTTGTTAGACGTCATACTTGTATGGTTGCGCAATCATGCCTTAGTCTTGGGCAAACGCCAGGGCTGAGTCAGGTTGTCGCATCAGGATATGATTGCGCAATCATCCGGTGACTCGCACCTTCAATAAAAACAATCATGCAAGAGGGATCCCCATGGATGCCGCAAGACCCACCCGAGTGCGCTACCTGATCCTGTTGATGCTGTTCGTGGTGACCACCATCAACTACGCCGACCGCGCCACCATCGCCATCGCCGGCTCCAGCCTGCAGAAGGACCTCGGCATCAGCGCCGTCACCCTCGGCTATATCTTCTCCGCCTTCGGCTGGGCCTACGTGGCCGGGCAGATTCCCGGCGGCTGGCTGCTGGATCGCTTCGGTTCGAAGAAGGTCTATGCCGGCAGCATCTTCTTCTGGTCGCTGTTCACCCTGCTGCAGGGGCTGGTCGGCGGCCTGCCGGTGGCCTGGGCGGTGATCACCCTGTTCATGCTGAGATTCCTGGTCGGCCTGGCCGAGGCACCGTCCTTCCCGGGCAACGCGCGCATCGTCGCCGCCTGGTTCCCCACCGCCGAACGCGGCACCGCCTCGGCCATCTTCAACTCGGCGCAGTATTTCGCCACCGCGCTGTTCGCGCCGATCATGGGCGGCATCGTCTTCCACTTCGGCTGGGAGCACGTCTTCGTCATCATGGGCGCCCTGGGCATCCTCTTCTCCGGGATCTGGCTGAAGTACATCCACAACCCCAAGGAGCATCCGCGCATCAACGCCGCGGAGCTGGCGCACATCCGTGACAACGGCGGTCTGGTGGACATGGACAACGGCGCCCGCCAGCAGGGCGGCGGCCCCAAGTGGCACTACATCACTCAGCTGCTGACCAATCGCATGATGCTCGGTGTCTACCTCGGCCAGTACTGCATCAACGCCATCACCTATTTCTTCCTGACCTGGTTCCCGGTGTACCTGGTGCAGGAGCGCGGCATGACCATTCTCAAGGCCGGTTTCATCGCCTCGCTGCCGGCCATCTGCGGCTTCATCGGCGGGGTGCTCGGCGGGGTGATCTCCGACTACCTGCTGCGGCGCGGCCATTCCCTGACCTTCGCCCGCAAGCTGCCCATCGTCTGCGGCCTGCTGCTCTCCACCAGCATGATCTTCTGCAATTACGTCGACGCCGACTGGATGGTGGTGGGCTTCATGACCCTGGCCTTCTTTGGCAAGGGCATCGGCGCCCTCGGCTGGGCGGTGGTGGCGGACACCTCGCCCAAGCAGATCGCCGGGCTCTCCGGCGGCCTGTTCAACACCTTCGGCAACCTGGCCTCCATCACCACCCCCATCGTCATCGGCTATCTCATCGCTGCCACCGGCTCCTTCAAGTGGGCGCTGGTCTATGTCGGGGCCAATGCCCTGGTGGCGGTGTTCAGCTACCTGTTCATCGTCGGTCGCATCCAGCGCGTCGAGCTGCGTACCGCCGATGGCGAGATCCTGGGCGCGACCCAGCCTGACCCGGCCCGGGCCTGAGCCCCGGCAGAGGATAAGAACATGAACCTGATCGATCACCGTGATTCGCCGCGCTACATCAAGCTCCACCCCCAGGACAACGTCGGGGTGGTGGTCAACGAACCCGGCGTGGCCGCCGGCACCGCCTTCGCCGATGGCCTGACCACGGTCGAGGCCATTCCCCAGAGCCACAAGGTCTCCCTGGTGGCTCTCGCGGCGGGCGCCGCGGTGGTGCGCTATGGCGAGGTCATCGGCTACGCCCTGCAGGACGTTCCCGCCGGCAGCTGGATCACCGAAGCCCTGCTGCGCATGCCGGAGCCGCCCGCGCTGGACAACCTGCCCAAGGCCACCGCGCCCGGTCAGGTCGGCGAACCTCTGGAAGGCTACACCTTCGAGGGCTTTCGCAATCCGGACGGCAGCGTCGGCACCCGCAACATCCTGGCGGTGACCACCACCGTGCAGTGCGTGGTGGGGGTGCTGGACCATTGCGTGGAGCGGGTACGCAAGGAGATCCTGCCGCGCTACCCCAATGTCGACGACGTGGTGCCGCTGTCCCACAGCTACGGCTGCGGGGTGGCCATTAACGCCCCGGATGCGGTGATTCCCATCCGTACCCTGCACAACATCAGCCGCAACCCCAACTTCGGCGGCCAGGCGCTGGTCATCGGCCTGGGTTGCGAGAAGCTGCAGGCCAGCCAGTTGATGCCGGGCGATGACCTCACCGCCGGGCAGAACGAAGAAGACTGGCTGTTCCGCCTGCAGGACTCGGCCAACGGCTTCGCCGGCATGGTCGAGCAGATCATGGGGCTGATCGAAGCGCGTCTGGAGGTGCTCGATCAGCGCCGCCGTGAAACGGTACCAGCGTCCGAACTGGTGGTGGGCATGCAGTGCGGCGGCAGCGACGCCTTCTCCGGCATCACCGCCAATCCGGCCCTGGGCGTGGCCGCCGACCTGCTGGTGCGGGCCGGCGCCACCGTGATGTTTTCCGAGAACACCGAGGTGCGCGACGGCATCCACCTGCTGACCCCGCGCGCCGCCACCCCGGAGGTGGCCGACGCCCTGATCCGCGAGATGGACTGGTACGACCGCTACCTGGAGCGGGGCATGGCCGATCGCAGCGCCAATACCACCCCTGGCAACAAGAAGGGCGGGCTGAACAACATCGTCGAAAAGGCCATGGGGTCGATCGCCAAGTCGGGTACCAGCCCCATCGCCGGGGTCATCGCGCCCGGCGAGAAGATCCGTGGCAAGGGCCTGTACTTCGCCGCCACCCCGGCCAGCGACTTCATCTGCGGCACCCTGCAACTGGCCGCGGGCATGAACCTGCACATCTTCACCACCGGTCGCGGCACCCCCTACGGACTGTCCATGGTGCCGGTGATCAAGGTCTCGACCCGCACCCAGCTGGCCGAGCGCTGGCCGGACCTGATCGACATCGATGCCGGTCGGGTGGTGAGCGGGCGGCTGTCGCTGGAGGAGATGGGCTGGGAGATCTTCCAGTGCTACCTGGACGTGGCCAGCGGCCGCCGCCAGACCTGGGCCGAGCGCCATCGCCTGCACAACGACCTGGCGCTGTTCAATCCGGCGCCGGTAACCTGATCCTGCCACGGCAATAAAAAAGGCCGACCCCGATGGGGTCGGCCTTTTTTCATGGAGCCAGGAAGCTGGCGTGCGGTCGGCGCCCTAGCGCTGGGCAGTGGCCGCCGTCAGTTGCAGACTGGGCAGCAGGTAATGGCCGACGATGAACAGCGAGCCCTTGTCGCTCAGGTGACCATCGTCGATCTGCAGCAGGGTGCGGCCATCCGCAGCCCGTACCCGGCAGGCATCCTCGACGCAGAGTCGTTGCACCAAGGAGATGTACTCCAGTCCTGCCGGGAGCCTGGCCTGGCGCATGGCCTGGTCGGTGGCGAGGACGTGGCGATCCAGGGCGGAGTCGGCGATGTGGTCATCGGTGCTGCCCCAGTGGCGGATGGCGATGACGCTGGGCAGCGACGGACTCCACTGGGGAACGGGGCCGAGCAGCACGATGCGCTTGACGCCATAGCTGTGCAGACGCTCGGTGATGGCGTTCCAGTCGGTCTTTTCGTGGTCGGCCTTCTGCGCCATGACCACCACCTCCGGACGCAGGCGCTGAATGGCTTCCAGGGCGGTGCGATTGGAGTAGTTGCAGGTCACTCGCGTCTCGGTTTGCCGACCCATGTCGTCGGTGAGGCGCGGCTTGCAGCTCGCCGAGGCCACCTGGTAGTAGGGCAGGCCGGCCGGCAGCAGGCTGCGCAAGCCGAAGGACAGGGCCTGGGCATGGGAATCGCCCCAGACGAAGAGACCACCCTTGCCCTGGCCGTGGGTGCAGCTGGGGTCGATGGCGTCCTGGTGGCGTTGGGTAAAGGCCGAATAGGCGTCGCACTTGAGCCAGTAGAGGTCGTGGAGATTCTTCTGGCGATCCAGGTATTCCTGCACGAATTGCGCGCGGTCCGACTGGCTGATGCTGCGCAGCGGCGTGATGGCACCGTCGGTGGCGTTCACCGCGCCCGCACTGAGGAACAGGGTGGCGAGCAGGCCGGTGCCGGTGGCCAGCGCTGCACCGCTCTGGCCCTTGCGGCGCGAGGCACGGCTCTCCACCAGGGTGTAGGAAGCCCAACCCAGGGCGAAGGAGGCGGCGATGCCCAGCAGCAGGTGCGGCGTC
This sequence comes from Pseudomonas sp. GM_Psu_1, assembly GCF_026544185.1. Taxonomy (NCBI): domain Bacteria; kingdom Pseudomonadati; phylum Pseudomonadota; class Gammaproteobacteria; order Pseudomonadales; family Pseudomonadaceae; genus Pseudomonas; species Pseudomonas sp. GM_Psu_1. The sequence continues at coordinate 392,344 of NZ_JALNUX010000004.1, read as the reverse complement.
TTGTCGAGCAGGCCGGCATAGCTCATGAACACCACCACCGGCCAGTGCCAGAGGTAGAGCGAGTAGGAGAGGGTACCGGTCCACTGGGAGAAACCGTTGCCGGTGACCAGCGAATCCTGGCGGCCGGCCAGGATGATGGCGGCGGTGCCAAGCACCGGGATCAGCGCCAGATAGCCCGGCCAGACATCGCCTTCGGCGAGCGTCAGGAAACCCACTGCCAAGGCGATCAGCCCGGCGCCTTCCAGCAGCCGGCGCGAGCGGGCGGCGAGTTGCAGCGGGAAGAGATAGGCGACGCCGCCCACCATCAGCTCCCAGGCACGGGTCGGCAGCAGATAGAAAGCCGCTTCCGGCCAGAGCAGGGAGGCGGTGACGGCGAAGGCGAAGCCGGCCGCGGTGGCGAGCAGGATCAGCACCCGCAGGGTCTTGAGCGACACCAGCTTGGACAGCAGCACCAGGATCAGCGGATAGACCAGGTAGAACTGCCATTCCACCGACAGCGACCAGGTGTGCAGCAGCCATTTCTCATGGGCCGCGGCGGTGAAGTAGCCGGCCTCTTTCCAGTAGACCAGGTTGGAAACGAAACCCAGGCTGCTCGCCACGTGCTTGCCCAGTTCGCCATAGGCGTTGGGCAGCAGGAAGAACCAGCCGGCAATCAACAGCACGGCGCAGAGTACCGCCAGCGCCGGCACGATGCGGCGGACGCGGGATAGGTAGAAGGCGGACAGGCGGAAGCGCTGCTGTTCGAGGGCGCGAAAGATGATCCCGGTGATCAGGAAGCCGGAGATGACGAAGAAGACGTCGACCCCGGCGAAACCGCCCGGTAGCCAGTCGGCATTGAAGTGGAAGAGGACGACGGCGATCACGGCGATCGCGCGCAGCCCATTGATATCTTTCCTGAAGTCCATGAGCGGCATCCGGGCAGCAAGGGGAAGGCGAGAGAAGGAGGCGTCGGGCTAGGCGTGGGGGGCCAGGGTTTCCGGTGCCGGGCGGACCAGGTGCAGGCCGGGGTCGGTCTTGGGCTTGAGCAGCAGATAGCCCAGGGTGATGCCGATGAACAGGTTGGCCACGCCGATCTCGAAGAGGTCGGTGGTCCAGCCGATCAGGCAGAGACAGAAGGCGATGGCCAGCAGAGTGTGGCTTTCACGGTCGCGATTGAGGTACAGACGGATGAACAGCGGCAGCTGCAGGCAGTATAGAGCGATGCCGACCACGCCGAACACGCACCACAGATAGACCACGCTGCTGTCGCAGTTGACCATCAGGTCCAGGCCCGGCACCGGGAAGGCGGCCATGGTGCTGCCGAACATGCCGAAGCCGGCGCCGGTCAGGGTCCAGCCGGCTTCGCTCATGACCTCGACCACGTTGGGCCAGGTGTTGACCAGGCGGTCGTAGAAGGAGGCCAGGCCGCTGTCGCTGGTGACCACATGGGGATCGAAGTCGCGGATCAGGCTCAGGATCGGCAGCAGCAGGCCGCCCACCACGCCGAGCAGCAACAGCAGGTAGGTGGACCACGGGAAGCGCCGACCCAGCATCAGCATCAGGGTGAAGGCGAAGGCCGCAGCCGGGGCCTTGCTGGTGGTCAGCAGGATGCCGAACAGGCCGGTCAGGGCCATCAGCAGCCAAAGCGTGTAGGAGCGCGCGAAATAGGAGAGATAGAGGCAGTAGACGGCGATCAGGGCGGCCAGGACGTTGGACACGCGGGCGAAACCGGCGATGCGGTCGGCCTCGCCGGCCATCCAGTTGGTGTTGCCGGCGATGTCGTTGCCACCCAGGGTGTAGCTGTAGCCCTTCCAGGGGACGGAGGTGTACTTGTCCAGCAGGATGCCGATGAGCGAGGCGATCAGCAGACCCAGCACCACCCGGCCAAGCAGGCGTCGCTGCTCCAGCAGCTCGCGGCCGCAGAGCAGGCCGAATAGCAGTGGGCTGTAGACGAACAGCGAGAAGAAGACGTTGTTGATGCTGGCGCCATGCAGCAACGCCAGGGCCGCATAGGCCGGGATGCTGAGCAGGGCCACCCAGAGGATGCGCGGTAGCTTGGCGGTGGCCAGTTGCAGGGCGAAGAGCGCCAGGCAGGCAATCTTGGGCAGGTAGATCAGTGCCGAGGCACCGGCCATGTCGAGGTAGTAGCGCAGGGCGCCGGAAAAGGTCTCGACGAACAGCAGCGAGATGGCGGTCCAGACCGCGAGGGTCGAATAGCGCCAGGACAAAGCCTGCTGGAACGCCGATTGCGGGGGGGCGACTACGGCCGACATGATCATCATCCCTGGGTTGATGCCGAGGCAGCGGGCCGTGGGCGCCGCTGCGCTGACGTGAAAGGCGCTAAAGCGATAACCAGCGCGAGGGCTCGCCACCTTGGCGTAGTCCCTGGGCTGGATGAGGTCTGCAAGCGAAAGGCAGGCACGCTACCGCCCATGGCGGTCAGGAACGGCCACGGGCGACAGGTGGAAAAAGGTACGACGCGGGGATGATAGCGGAGGGCTTCCGGCGCCTGTCAAACGGCGCCGGGCCGACCGGAAATCCTCAACGCGGATATCAGAAGCAGGCCACAAAAAGCCCGCTATTTCACCATCCGCCAGGTCAGGGGATAGCGGTAATCGCGGCCCTGGTTGGCCTTGATGCCGGCGATCACCGTCAGCACGAAGGCCACGCAGGCCACCAGCAGCATCAGCGGAAAGCCGATCAGCACCCACACCAGCAGCCAGCAGATCATGTGCAGCAGGGTGACGGTGAGCTGGAAGTTCAGCGCCTCCTTGCCCTGGCGGTCGATGAAGGGGTCGTCCTCGCGCTTGAACTGCCAGACCACCAGCGGACCTATGACGTTACCGATGAAGGGCACCACGAAGCCCAGGAAGGCGGCGTAGTGGCAGAGCATGGCCCAGCGCCGGGCTTCGGCGCTGGGGGCGGGGACGAGATCGTGCATGAGCGGGCTTCCTTACTCGCCGCGCAGGGCGGCTTGCTGGAGCTCGAACAGGTCGCGCAGGCCACCCTGGGCCAGTTCGAGCATGGCGTTGAGTTCGGCCGGCTGGAAGGGCGCGCCTTCGGCGGTGCCCTGCACCTCGATGAAGCCACCGGCGTCGGTCATGATCACGTTGAGATCGGTCTCGGCGGCGGAGTCTTCCAGGTAGTCCAGGTCGAGCACCGGGGTGCCCTGGTAGATGCCCACGGAGATGGCGGCCACCATCTGCTTGAGCGGATTGCCCTTGAGGTTGCCGCGGCGCTTGAGCGCGCCCAGGGCATCGACCAGGGCCACGCAGGCACCGGTCACCGAGGCGGTGCGGGTACCGCCGTCGGCCTGGATCACGTCGCAGTCGATATAGATGGTGTTCTCGCCCAGCTTGGACAGGTCGACGGCGGCGCGCAGCGAACGACCGATCAGCCGCTGGATCTCCAGGGTCCGACCGCCCTGCTTGCCCTTGGCGGCTTCCCGCTGGTTCCGCTCGCCGGTCGCGCGCGGCAGCATGCCGTACTCGGCGGTGAGCCAGCCCTGGCCCTTGCCCTTGAGAAAGCGCGGCACCCCGGCCTCGACGCTGGCGGTGCAGATCACCTTGGTATCGCCGAATTCCACCAGGACCGAACCCTCGGCGTGCTTGGTGTACTGACGGGTGATGCGGATGGGGCGCAGCTGATCGGCGGCGCGGCCACTGGGACGCTTCATTGCGGGCTTCCTGTAAGGCGTAGATATCAGGTCCATAGTATAGGGAGCGTCCGGCTCATGCGACACGGATGCATTGGGTCGCTCCGATCAGGTGCGCTAGAATCGTGCGTTTTACATGCGTGGTCGCTCGGGATCGCCCCAGATCCACGCATCGTCAGACGAGGATCCTGCCATGGTGCACAGCATGACGGCGTTCGCCCGGGTCGAGCGGCCGGGGCCCCAGGGCACCCTGAGCTGGGAGTTGCGCTCGGTCAATCACCGCTATCTGGAGCCCCACCTGCGGCTGCCGGAGACCTTTCGCGATCTGGAGTCCGGCGTGCGCGAGGCGCTGCGCCGGCGCCTGTCGCGGGGCAAGCTGGAGTGCGTGCTGCGCGAGGAGCGCGACGAGAGCGTGGCCCTGCGCGTCGATGCCCGCCGCGCCGCGCAGCTGGTGGCCGCCGCCGAAGACGTCGCCGCGCTGATCGCGCGCCCGGCCAAGCTCGATCCCCTGGCCGTGCTGGCCTGGCCCGGGGTGCTGGCGGGCACCGAGGTGGATGGCGCCGAACTCAAGGCCCAGACCCTGGCGCTGTTCGAGGCGGCGCTGGATGAATTGCTCGACGGCCGGCAGCGCGAGGGCCGCGAACTGGCGCGCCTGATCGAGGAACGCCTGGACCAGGTGCTGGCGGAGGTGGCGACCCTGCGCGCGCTGCTGCCCGAGCTGCTGGCCCTGCAACGGCGCCGTATCCTCGAGCGCTGCGCCGAGGCGGGCGTCGAGTTCGAACCGGCGCGGCTGGAGCAGGAACTGGTGCTGCTGGCGCAGAAGAGCGACGTGGCCGAGGAACTGGATCGTCTGGAGACCCATGTGGCCGAGGTGCGGCGGGTCCTGGCGGGCAGCGGCGCGGCCGGCCGGCGGCTGGATTTCCTCATGCAGGAACTCAATCGCGAGGCCAATACCCTGGGTTCCAAAGCCATCGACGCCCGGGCCTCCCAGGCGGCCATCAATCTCAAGGTGCTCATCGAACAGATGCGTGAGCAAGTGCAGAACATCGAATAGGCGGACCTTCATGACAGCCCTTCCCGGCACCCTCTACATCGTTTCCGCGCCTTCCGGCGCCGGCAAGACCAGCCTGGTCAAGGCCCTGCTGGATGCCCTGCCCGACATCCGCGTGTCGGTCTCCCACACCACCCGCGCCATGCGCCCGGGTGAAGCCGACGGGGTGAACTACCACTTCGTCGATTGCGCGACCTTTACCAACCTGCTCGAACACGGCGACTTCCTCGAGCACGCCGAGGTGTTCGGCAACTACTACGGCACCTCCCAGGCCGCCCTGGAGCGCACCCTCGCCGAAGGCCACGACCTGATCCTGGAAATCGACTGGCAGGGCGCCCAGCAGGTCCGTCGCAAGCTGCCCCACGCCCAGTCGATCTTCATCCTGCCGCCGAGCCAGGCCGCCCTGCGCCAGCGCCTGGACAATCGCGGCCAGGACAGCGCCGAGATCATCGAAAGACGCATGCGCGAGGCGGTCAGCGAGATGAGTCACTATGTCGAATACGACTACCTGATCATCAACGACGACTTCGCCAGCGCCCTGGAAGACCTCAAGTCAATCTTCCGCACCCGCCAGCTGCGCCTGGATCGTCAGCAGCGCCGGCACGACGATCTGCTGGTGGATCTGCTGGGCTGATACCTGCCTCGCGGCCCGCGCCTTCAGCGCGCGGGCTGTCCGCTCCCCGCGTGGCCGCCGGCAGGACGTCCGGCGCCCTTCCAAAGCCATGAAATATCTCGTTACATTTTTTCTGGGCCTTGGCTTGGGCGGCTGGCGCCTGTCGATGTTTTGGCAGTCGCGCTATTTATCTGGTTTTACAAAAACAAGATTGATCATCGGCTGACGGTTATTGGGCTCTGCTCGAATGTAAGGCCGCTTTTTATATGCTTATTTAAAAGCATTAAAACAGCGACTTTCTACCGGCTTTCGCCTGGTCGCCATTCGTTACTATTTGTTTAAAGAAACTTTGGCTAGGCTTTTTCCGGACGACTAGCGAAGTTGCCCGTGCGCTAAAGGCGGGCATTTAGCTATCAAGGTCGTTGCTGTTAGCGGTTGTCTGATTACCTGAGCACTGTCAGGGAAACAATTATCGGAGCTGACTTCGGTAAAGGGTTTCCTGCTGTCCGCAAGAACTGCCAGGGCCGCGTAGTTGAGCATTTCGCGGGAGCTTTCGGTATTTCAGTGGGACTTTCATTTTTGACATGACTGTCGTAACAGGAGCGTTCGATATGAAATTAAAACCTGTGGCCACGCTGATGTTGGCAACGCTGTTGGGTACTACCGCCCAGGCAGCAGAGTCTTTGAGTACGGGTCCTTACTTGCGGCTCAAGGTGCTGGGCAATACCGGATTCGTCCTCAATAGATTGAAGGCGGAAGACACCAAGATCGTCACGGGTGGTGAATACGACTATCTGGTGGTCGGGCCCAATGTGCAGGTCGACGGCAACGTCAAGAAGGAGATCAACGACGCCCTTGATCAAGGCAAACGCGTGATCTTCGACAATCAACCCGGTCAGCACCTCGCCAGTGAGAACGCGGCCCTGGCGCTGGGCATGACCGTCGAGGCAGATGCCCTGATGGTGAAGAAGCCGGAGAAGGACACTGGCCTGCTGATAACCCCCGTCGATCGGCCCACGCGCGCCGATGCCCTGTCCGCGAGCAAGGCCCAGAGCAACAAGCAGGATCAGGCGAGCAACACCATCGAAAACGTCTTCGGACTTTGAGGGACCAAAGTTATGAATACCTTTGCGAAATCCACCTTGGTTGGTGCGCTCGGCTTCCTGCTGTCGACCGGTCTGGTGCAGGCCGGCGAGTGCTTCACCGACCACACCGAGCCCGCCATCCTGGGTGACGGTTCCCGGGCCTTCGCCACCCAGCAGGCAGGTAAGACCTGGGAGGACTGGATCTGGCGCGGGCCGATCTTCCGCTGCTCGACCAGAGGAACCATCGACTGCACCTACACCTGGGGCGAGACCAAGACCTCCAGCTACGGCTGGTCGGTAGGGGTCAAGATCAATCCGGAGAAGCTGCCCTTCATCGGCAAATACCTGAGCATCCTCGGCGTCGATGGCAGCTACAAGCAGGATCGCACGATGAGTACCGCCTTCACCTGGGGCGTGAGGATAGAGCCGGGCTACAAGGCGCAACCCATTCAGGTGGTGGAGCGACGCTGGAAAAGCGGCAAGTTCCGCGGCGCCTGGGTCCGCACCGGCAGTTGTTCGCGCGGCATCGGCAACCCACCCGGGATGCACTGGTACGACTGGGATTCCAAGCGGGTGATCAGCAGCTGGAGCGGTAGCGTGGAGGTGAGCAGATACGCCACCTACCACGTCTATCGCTAGGCCTGCGCCCGCGACCAGCCGGGTCGCCATGACCCGGCTGGTCAGGGATCAGAGCTTGATCCAGGTCGCCTTGAGCTCGGTGTACTTGTCGAAGGCGTGCAGGGACTTGTCGCGACCGTTGCCGGACTGCTTGAAGCCGCCGAAGGGCGCGGTCATGTCGCCGCCGTCGTACTGGTTGACCCAGACGCTGCCGGCGCGCAGGGCGCGGGCGGTCTTGTGGGCCTTGGAGATGTCGCGGGTCCAGACCGCGGCGGCCAGGCCGTATTGGGTGTCGTTGGCGATCTGCACGGCTTCTTCGGCGGTGTCGAAGGTGATCACCGAGAGCACCGGGCCAAAGATCTCTTCGCGGGCGATCTTCATGGCGTTGCTCACGCCGTCGAAGATGGTCGGCTCGACATAGACGCCGCCGGTCTCTTCCAGGGTGCGCTTGCCACCGGCCACCAGGGTGGCGCCTTCGGCATGGCCGGCTTCGATGTAGCGCAGCACGGTGTCCAGCTGGGTGGTGTCCACCAAGGCGCCGACGTTGGTCTCGGGGTCCAGCGCATGGCCGGGCTTCCAGCCCTTGAGGGCCTCGACCACCAGCGGCAGGAATTCTTCCTTGATGGAGCGCTCCACCAGCAGGCGCGAACCGGCGGTGCAGACCTCGCCCTGGTTGAAGGCGATACCGCTGGCGGCGGCCGCGGCGGCGTCCTTGAGGTCGGGGGCATCGGCGAAGACGATGTTGGGGCTCTTGCCGCCGGCTTCCAGCCAGACGCGCTTCATGTTGGATTCGCCGGAATAGGCAAGCAGCTGCTTGGCGACCCGGGTGGAACCGGTGAAGACGATGGTGTCGACGTCCGCATGCAGGCCCAGGGCCTTGCCGACGGTATGGCCGTAACCCGGCAGCACGTTGAACACCCCGGCCGGGATACCCGCCTGCTGGGCCAGCTGGGCGACGCGGATGGCGGTCAGCGGCGACTTCTCCGAGGGCTTGAGCACCACCGAGTTGCCGGTGGCGAGCGCCGGACCGAGTTTCCAGCAGGCCATCATCAACGGGAAATTCCAGGGCACCACGGCGGCGACCACGCCGACCGGCTCGCGGGTGACCAGGCCGAGCTGGTCATGGGGCGTGGGGGCGACCTCGTCGTAGAGCTTGTCAATGGCCTCGGCGCTCCAGCGGATGGCGTTGGCCGAGGCCGGCACGTCGATGGTGAGGGAGTCGGCGATGGGCTTGCCCATGTCCAGGGTTTCCAGCAGCGCCAGCTCTTCGGCGTTGGCCAGCAGCAGGTCGGCGAAGCGGATCAGCACACGCTTGCGCTGGGCCGGCGCCAGGTGCGCCCAGGTACCCTTCTGGAAGGCGGCGCGGGCGGCGGCCACGGCCAGGTCGGCATCGGCGGCGTCACAGCTGGCGACCTTGGCGAGGAAACGTCCGTCCACCGGACTTAGGCAGTCGAAGGTGGCGCCGGCGGTGGCGTCGACATAGGCGCCGTCGATGAAGGCGCGACCTTCCAGGGTGAGACCTTGGAAGCGCTGCTCCCACTCGGCGCGGCTGGGCAAGCTCATGGGTGACTCCTCGCTAATGGCGGTGAGCAGCCACCCTAAACCGGCCCGGAAGGGTTATCAATATATTTGACACTCGGCCGCCAAAGGCGCCGAAACGTGCGTTTTATCGAACGCTGCGCTGGCGTTGACGACTCAGGGCCAGGGCCGGGCGAGCCGTGGTCAGGGCGCCACGCCGTTGCCGCGGCTGGAAGCACTGCTGGGTGAGCGGCGCCTCGACGCTGGCGTCCAGGTCATCCAGCCAGCCCTCCACGGCGTCTTCCAGGGCGGCGACGGTGAGCTGGCCCAGTACCTGATGGGCGATGAGATTGCCCAGGCTGGGCGCCGCCGGCGCGCGGGTGGCGCCCCACCAGGCGGCCAGGCGCTCCTGCAGGCCTTCAAGCAGGCGATGGAGGCGATAGGCCGCGGCCAGCAGGGCCAGGCTGGCCGAGGGTGCCTGGGCCAGCGCCGCCGGGGCGAAGCCGGCCAGGGCGCGTTCCAGCACCCCGGTCAGGGGCGCCTCGAAGGCCACCGCTCGCGCCTGCAGCAGCAGGGCTTCGAGGGCATCGGGCACCTTGTCGACATAGGCGCTGGCGAAGCGCTCCAGGGCCGGCCCGCGGGTGGCGTCGGCGCTGGCGGTACGCGCCGCCTGGTCGGCAAAGGTACGGCTGGCCTCGCCACTGTCCCGAGCGCGCCCCTGGGTGGTCTGGATCACGAGGCGCAAGGCGGCGGTATTCATGGCAGGGTCCTGCAGGGATGAGCTGTGTTGGACGCCTCCAGAGGGAGCGGGTCACACCGTTCGTCCGGTGCCGGCGGCCTTCAGTGCCGAAGCATGAAGGTGTCGTATTCCAGGTCGTCCAGCACCCGGTCCAGGCGGTGCAGGCCCAGCAGCACGCAACAGGCCAGGGAGACGGTGAAGCCGTAGCCGAAGAAGCTCGGACCCAGCTCGATGCTCAGCAGGGTCAGCGCCAGGTTGAGGCCGAGAAACAGGGTGCAGAGCATCAGCACGGTGTCGCGCCGGTCCAGGTAGAAGAAGACGTTGAGCAGCGCCATGAACACCACCTGGATGCTCACCCCCACCACGTCGATATAGAACAGCGGCAGGTAGTAGTGCGACATGCCGAGCCAGGCCAGCAGCTGGGGCGCCAGCAGGAACACCAGCACCAGGGTCAGGCCCTGGACCTTGCAGATCTCCAGCAGGCCCTGGCGGATGGCCAGGATCATCTGCTCCTTGAGCTGGCTGATGTGCTGCAGGGTCTCGCCGCCGCGCACGGCGTTGAACACCCGCTCGTACCACTCGGCGAAGTCGGTCTCGATGCGCACCAGGAACACCGCCATGCCGGGGATGATGGCCAGGTAGGCGAGAAAGATCGGCAGGTCGTAGAGGATGGAGGCGCGCAGGGGACCGATGACGGCATCGGAGGTCAGCGGATTGAACCAGAAGACGAATTTGTCGACCCAGATGCCCAGGTTGTAGAACAGCCCGGTGACCAGCAGGCTGATGAAGATCTGCTTGCGGTCGAGGAAGTCAAAAGCCACCAGACGCTCGGCCGGGTATTCGCGGATGATGTCGTAGAGAAACATGAACAGCAGGGCGGCGTGGCCCAGCAGCAACGCCATCAGCAGGCCGTCCATGCCGAGGAAGCGCAGCACGAAGGCGGCGGCGATCATGATGGCGTAGCCCAGCGTCATCACCACCAGGATGCGGTTGTAGGCCTTCATCCCCGACAGGAAGATGATCACCAGCCAGAGATCGCAGAGGGTGACGAAGTTGGCCAGCACCAGCAGCCGGTAGGCGAAGGGCTGGTCGAACAGGGTGGCCAGCAGCAGGAAACCCAGGCCGCCGGCGACCAGCGTGACCAGGAGCAGGATGCCCACCAGATTGGGCAGGATGCTGGTCTGTTTCTCCTCGAACAGCCGGTCCGAGACGAAGCGGGTGAAATACAGCTGCAGGCCGCCGGTGAGGATCAGCGAGCTGGCCATGAGGTAGGTCACCGTGACCAGGAACTGGCGGATCAGCACGCTGGGGGTGACGATGCCGGTGGCCAGCACGCCGATCAGCATGACGCTGATGATCGACAGCACCCAGGGCCCCGAGCTGATCAGGCCGGCATAGACATAGGCGCGCAGGGTGGCGGTGTAGGAGTCGCGCGCGAGGATCTTGCGCAGTTCGAAGCCGATGCCGGCCATGTCAGACGACCCTCCCGATGGCGTCCTGGTAGAGCTCGCGATAGCGTTCCAGCATCAGCGGCTCGGTGTAGTAGCGATTGACCCGGGCGAGGCCGGTGCGCTGCGCGGCCTGCCAGCGGCCGGGATTGCGCAGCAGGGCGAGGATGGCGCGGGCGGTGGCCTGGGGATCGGCGATGGCGACCACGCTGCCGCCGGTGCCCAGGGCGCGGTCCTCGGGGATGGAACCCTCGATCAGCTCGCGGCAGGAGCCCACGTCGCTGCTCACCACCGGCACCCCGGCGGCCCAGCCTTCGAGGATCACCAGCGGTTGGGCCTCGCTGATGGAGGTCAGCACCATGAGGCCGAGCTTGGGCAGGATGTCGCCGATCTTCTGGAAGCCGAGGAATTTCACCTTGCCCTCCAGGCCCAGGCTGGTGACCAGGCTGTGGCATTCGGCGGCGTATTCCTCGTCTTCGTCTTCCGGGCCGACCACCCAGGCCTCGGCCTCGGGCATGGCGCTGATCACCCCGCGCATGGCGCGGATGAAGGTCTTGACGTCCTTGATCGGCACCACCCGGCCGAGCAGCCCGACCACCGGCGGCACCCCTTCCGGGCGGCGCTCCAGGGCGTCCTGCCACTGGGTGAGGCTGATGCCGTTGGGGATCACCCGGCAGCGCGCGGGATCGGCGCCGTCCTGGATTTGCCGGCGGCGGTTGCCGTCATAGAGCGAGATGATCGGATCGGCGGCCTTGTAGGTGAGCAGGCCGATGCGCTCGAAGAAGCGGATCCACAGCCGGCGGATGTAGCTGACGTCCACGTCCAGCCCGGTGCGCAGGGCTTCGTCGGGGCCTTCGGCGATCCACTTGGCCTGGGCCAGGTCGATCTTGCGTTCCTTGGTGTAGATGCCGTGCTCGCTGAGCAGGAAGTTGCAGCCCCAGCGCCGCTGCAGGATGGCGCCGAGCATGCCGGCGTAACCGGTGGAGATGGAGTGGATCATCCGCGGACGCGGCAGGCGGCGCGCGGCCTCGGCCAGCATCAGCAAGGGCGCCTGCATGGCGCGCAGGGTCCAGAGGTAGTCGACGAAGGAGGGATCGGTGCAATAGCGCTCGTAGCCCTCGGTGATGGCCTCCCAGCTGGCGCGGCTGTACATGAAGTCGTCCAGGGTCACGCTGCCCTGGGCGAAGGCGTCCACCAGGGCATCGCCCTGGGCGGCGCTGGGTTCGTCGGGGTGGTGCAGGAAGGCGTGCAGGTCGCGCAGCAGCTGCACCGGCGCCTGGCGTCTTGGACTGATGGGCGCCGCCTTGGGCACCCAGGACCCGGCGAGGAAATGTTCCTCGATGTGCACCACGTTGGGCGGGATGGCGTAATGGCGCTTCTCGTAGTTCTCGCGCTGACCGCCGATGAAGAACACCGAGAAGGTCAGCTCCGGCAGGCCGAGGATCAACTGGTTGACCCAGCTCGACACCCCGCCGCGCACATAGGGCCAGGTGCCCTCCAGCAAGAGGCAGACATCGGGGGTGACGGTGGCGGCGGGGGCGTCTTTCATAACCAGTACTTCACCAGGGCGGCGAACGGCGGCCGCTTCTTCAGATCCGCCGGCAGGCTGTCGAGCAACGCCGGGATGACCGCGTAATCGCGGCGCAGAAAGGCGATCTCGGCGCGAAAGGGCGCCAGTTGCGCCAGGGGCACGCCCGCCGCTTCCGCGGCCTGGAAGAATTCCAGGGCGCGCTCGGGCTCGCCCTGCTCCAGGGCGATGCGGCCGGCGAGGATGCGCAATTCTTCGTTTTCTTCCCCGGCCAGGGCCAGTTCGATGTGTTCGCGGGCCTGGCCGAGCACGTGACGCAGGACGCTGCCCTGGGCCAGGCCCAGGTAGGCCAGTTCCCAGTAGCCGCGGGCCAGGGTGCCGTGCAGCGCCGGCTGGCGCTCGGCGGGGGTGCTGGCCAGTTCGCCGAGCTGGGTCTCGATGCGCTGGTTGATCTGGCTTTCCTGCTGGTCGAGCATCGAATAGGCGAGCAGCCGCACGTCGTCGGCCGGATCGCGCAGGGCCAGCTTGAGGATGGGGATGGCGTCGCGTCCGGGCATGCGGCGGGTGGCGAAGAGTGCGGTCAGGCGCTTGTCGGTGCTGGGCGCGTGGCGCAGGACGTCCTGCAGGCCGCCGTCGCTGAACAGCATCTCCTCGCGCCGTTCCAGCGGGCGGAACGGCAGATTGGGCACGCTGCGCGCCTCCCAGGCGATCTCGCGGTGTTTGCGCGGCAGATAGAGTGCCGGAAACACCGCGGCGATCACCCCGGCCGCGCCCAGCAGCGGAATGAAGAAGGCCAGGGCAAAGAGAAACAGCGGACTCCAGGGCAGCGGGCGCTGGTAGCGCCGGGGCAGCAGCAGCCAGGCGCCCCCTGCCAGCAGGGCGCTGCCGGCGGCATGAGCGGCGGCGAAGGCCAGGGCCGCCGCCGCCACCGGCAGGTTGGCGAACAGCAGCGCCCAGCTGCTGGCCTCGAAGGCGAAGGCGCCGCTAAACAGCCACTTGCTGTTCATGTAGGCCACACTCGTTGAACAGGAAGACGCGCAGCTCCTGGGCGCGGGTCTTGGGCAGCAGCTCGTGCTCATGGCTGCGCACGCCCAGGCTTTCCAGGGTGCTGTCCTGGCCATGGCGCTCGGCCAGCAGCTGGCGCAGCCGGCGGCGATAGCCTTCCAGGCCGTCGGAGGAGGTCAGCGGCAGCAGGACCAGCAGGCAGGGGTGACCGGCCTGATTGGTCAGGCGCAGTTGCAGGTCGAGGCCGCGGCGACTGCCTTCCAGCAGCGCCAGGGCGCGTTCGCCACCGTCGGCCTCGGTCATCTCGAAGCAGAACAGGCAGGCGGGCAGGGCGTGCTGCTGGGCGTCGCGCAGCGAGCGCTTGAGGTGCTGGGAGAATTGCTGGGCGTCATCGTCGGCCAGGGCCAGCGCCTGGGGATCGCTGCCCAGCAGGTCGGCGATGTGGCCGGCGAGGATGGTCAGCAGGTTGAGGGTGCGTTCGTTGAAGGAAAAGAACGGCATCTGCTCGATGGCCAGTACCGCCAGCAGCCGCTCCTCGGTGTCCAGCAGAGGCACGCAGGCCTGTAGCGCCGAATGCTGGGTCTCGCCGCGTTCCAGCAGCGCCTGGCGGATGCTCAGGGTCTCGCCGCGCTCCAGGGTCAGGCGCACCAGCAGGTCGTCGGGATCGATGCCGGGCATCTCGCCCTGGCTGGCGAGGGCGCGACGATCCACCCGGCCGTTGCCGTCGACCCGGTACAGCCCCGCTACCCGCAGCGAACCGTACTGGGTCAGCAGGCCGACGATGGGTTCGGCCAGGGCCTGCAGGGCATCCTGCTCGCGCGGCACCTCGCGCAGCTGGCGACGCAGGTCCAGCAGGGAGCTGCGCAGGCTGAGATCGTTGCCGGCGACGCGCTGCTCCAGGCGATCGTGGGAGATGCGCAGCAGGTGGTGGGCGCGGGTGAATTCATCCAGCCGTAGCTGGCGATAGTCGTTGGCCAGGTCCAGCCGTTCCAGGCGCCGATCCCAGAGGTCGCGGAATTCGCCCACCAGCATGGCGCAGAGCAACACGCCGACGATAAAGGACGGCGGGATCTCCTCGTAGGCCGGATAGCCCTGGCGGTGCAGATAGAGCAGGGCCACAACCAAGAGGCTGGCACTCACCAGGCCGCGCATGAAGCCATAGCGCACGCCCATGAGGATGGGCGCGAACACCACCCAGGGAAAGGCCAGGCCGACCATCAGGGGATCTTCCGGCACCAGCCAGAAGCCCAGCCCCAGGGCGGCCGCCGTGACCAGCAGGGTTTCCAGCCAGGACAGGCGGCCACTGGCGCGGGGCGCCAGGGTGTAGTCCTTGTGGACGGATTGCAGGGCCATCAGCGCAGCTGCAGCTCTTGCGCGGTGCCGCGCAGGACCTTTTGCGCGGTGGCGGCCAGGCTCTCGCGCGACCAGCCGGAGCGGGCGCCGCTGTTGCTCCAGACCACCCGGCCGCTGGCCGGCTCGACCACCTGCAGGGTCACGCCCACCGCCGGTTCGCCGTCCAAGCCGTTCTTGTATTGCCACTCGTCGACGCTGCCGGTGAGCACGTATTGCAGATTCTGTTGCCGCGCCCAGTCCAGGGCCGCGCGCTGGCGAGCCTTCTCGTCGTCGGTGGGATTGCCGCCCTGGCTGTCGTCATAGACCTGCGGACGGATGCCGCGCTCGCCGAGCACGCTGACCAGAATCTGCGCCGCGCGATCGCCGGCCATGGGCGCCTGGGCATAGTTGGCCAGGGGCACCAGGCCCCAGCGGGCATCCTTGGGCAGGGCTTCGCCACTGGGTCGGGTAAAGCTCGAGCAGCCGGCCAGGAGCACGGTGGCGACACTGGCGACGAGCAGACGCGTGATGTTCATGAGGTCTCTCCCTTGAAGCGGCCTAGCGACCGATTCGATTGCTGTATTGAATGCCCAGGGTGCTGCCGGCCTGACCGCCGCTGCCCTGGGGCGCGGACTGGTAGCCGGCGGTGAACGCCAGTTCGTCGTCGCCGAGCACTGCCATGCCCAGGCCGACATTCAAACCGTAGTTGAATTCGCGCTCGGTCCACTGCCAGCCGACCAGGGTGTCCACCAGCCAGCTGTATTGGGGATGGGTGCGGTTGAGCGAACCGGGAATGCCGCGTCGCCAGCTGCTGCCGACATAGAGCTGGCCATAGCGATCCTGCAACAGCTGGGTGCCGCCCAGGGCTTCCAGGTCGGCCACGGTGACCTCGCCGTTCTCGCCACTGCCGGCCAGCGGTTGCAGGTAGCGGGTGACGCTGGCGGGCAGGGTGCTGCGCGCACTGTTCTGCTGATAGGTGATGCCACTGCGCACCTGCCAGGTGGGACCTTCGAAGAAGATCATGTGGCTCAGCTCCAGGTTGAAGGCGAAGCCGCTGCCCAGGGCATCGCCGTCCCGACTGGAATAGCGATTGTGCGCCGCCCGCCAGCTCAGCTGGTCGCGTGGCGTGAGGTTGTGACGACCGGCCAGACTGACGCTATCCCGCCGGCCGAGGGCGCGCAGATAGCCGCTCTCGTCGGGTTGCCGGTGCCAGTCCAGGGCCGCTTCGATCTCGGTGTTGCCATCGATACGCCAGGTGCGGGCGACGCCCAGGCCCAGGCGATTGCTGTCCGAACGCTGGCTGGCGTCGACGGTGGTTTCCAGACCGCCATCGGCCAGGTTCTTCAGCACCTTGAGCAGCATCTGGTGTTCGTTGCCCAGGGCATCGGACTTGAGGCCGCTGCTCTTCACGCGATTCTGCTTGAGCTGGACATCGGCATAGATGTCATCGCTGAGTCGCCGGGCGGCGCGCACCTCGGTGCCCTGTTCGATCAGACCGCCATAGTCGCGGCGTTCCCAGCCGGCCTGGACGCCGTTGGGGGTGCGCTCGGCCTGCTCGGTGGCCTGGCGCAGCAACTGTCGCTGGATGACCTCCGGCGGCTCGTCGCCGGCGGCCGTCAGGGCCGCGGCCTGGGCGTCGCCGGCATGGCCGAGGCGCTGCAGCACCTCGACACGCTGCGCCGGATCCAGGTCGCCCGCTGCCAGCAGCTTTTCCAGCTCGCCGCGATTCTGCCGGCGCAGGACTTCCTGCAACTGCTCGTACTGGCGCACCTTCAGACCACGGCTCTTGGCCCAGGCCAGCCATTCGCCCTTGAGGCCGTCGTCGTTGTTCTGGCTGAGGGCGTCGAGCCACTGATCGAACCAGAGTTGCAGCATGCTCGGCGAGCCATCCTGCCAGGCACGCGCCTGGGCCAGCGCCGCCTGGGGACCGCGCAGGCTGGAGAGCAGGCGCAGGTAGGTGGCATAGCGCTCGGGGGTGGCCGGCACCTCGTCGTTGGCCAGGTGCGGCGTGACGGCCTTGCGCAGCCGCAGCGCCGCGTCCTGGTGACCGGCGGCGTCCAGGGCGTCGGCGTAGGCGGCCTGCACCAGCCAGTCCTGGGGATGGGCGTCCAGGTAGCGGCGATACCAGCCGAGCGCCTCTTCCGCCTGGCCCAGCAGCACCAGACCGCTGCCGAAGGGCAACCAGAGCACGTCGCTGTCTCGGGCCCGACCCTTCCAGTCGCGCAGCAGGGTGGCGAGTTCGGTCTGGCGATTCTGATCAATGAGCAGCCACAGCAGCCGTTCGCGGAAGCGGTCGTCATCCGGAAAGCGCTGCAAGGCCTGGCGATAGCCCTCTTCGGCCTGGGCGATGCGCCCGCGCTGGAAGTCCAGCCCCGAGCGCGCCAGCCAGACCGCGGGATTGTCGGCCGAAGCCGGCTCGCGCGCGGCACTGGCCAGCAGCCGCTCCAGCGCCGCGGTGTCCTTGAGTTGCTCGGCCCATTGCAGGGCGTCGGTCAGGCGCTTCTGGTTCTTGCTCTTTTCCCAGCTCTTTTCCAGCAAGGCCAGGGCCTTGCGCGGCGCCGTGCGCAGATAGATCGCCAGCAGTCGATCCTCGTCGTTGGCGGTCAGGCCCTTGTCGATCGTGGCCAGGCGTTCGAAGGCCAGCTGGGCTTCGCCGTCGCGCTCCAGCTCCCAGGCCAGCTCCGCCCGCAGCCGCCAGTAGTCGACGCCCTGCCGCTGCTTGGCCGGCATGCCCTCGAGCACCTTCCAGGCTTCTTCGGGCTTGAACAGCTCCCACAGGGTGCCGGCCCAAGTCAGATACTCCGCGTTGGTCAGCGGGAATCTCTTGCCGAACGCGGCCCAGCCTGCGGCTTCGGCGTCGCCCTGCTCGGTACGGGCCAGCAGCTGCTGCAGCCGCTCCCAGGCCAGGCGCTGCTTCGGCTGACGCCGGAGGTAGTCGCGCAGCCAGCGCTCCTCGGCGGCGGGATCGCCCAGGGATTCGTAGGCGAAGATCAGCGCATCCAGTTCGGTCTTGTCCAGTTGCCGTTGCCGCGAAGCCTCGGCCAGCAACTCGACCACGGCATCGAAGCGAAACGCCCGGGCGGCCAGCTTCCAGGCATGATCGCGCCGTTCCGGATCGTCCTGGCGCGCCAGCAGGCGCAACCAGAGGTCGAGGGCTTCGTCCATATGCCCGGTCCACTCGCCCAGCTGGGCCAGTTCCGCGAGCAGTTTTTCATCGTCCGGACGCAGCGCCAGCAGCTGATGACCCTCTTCCCAGGCACGTTCGGTGTCGCCTCGGCCCAGGGCCAGCCGGTACGCGGCCTCCAGGGCGGCCGGGTCGTCCGGCTGCCACTCGCGCCAGCGATCGATCAGGCGCTGGGCCAGGTCCAGGCGCCCGCTGCCCTGGGCGGCGGCCACCCCGGCCTGCAGCCAGGCCAGACCGCTGGCATCGGCCTGCAGCCGCGGCAGTTCCTGCTCCAGCAGGGCGGCGGCCTCGGCGCCCTGGCCGGCGGCAAGCCAGGCATCGAAGGCCTGGTGCCGGTAGCCCTGGCGTTGCTCGGCCGAATCGGCGAGATCGGCCAGGCGCAGATAGAGGCGCGCGGCCTCCTGCTGACGACCGCCGGCCAGGCTCCAGCGCGCCGCCTGCTCCAGCCATTGCTGGCGCCGGGGCGGATCGCGGCGCGCCAGTTCGACATAACGCTGCGCCGCCGTGGCCGGATCGCCCAGTTGCAGGGCGCGCTCGGCGACCCGTTGCAGCTGGGGCGTGCTCAGGGTCGCCACGTCCAGGGCGCTCAGCTGTTGGGCCAGGCGCTCGCGCTCGGCGTCGGCCAGGCCTTGCGGCTGGGCTTCAGCCTGCAGGATGTCCAGCTCCAGGGCATAGAAGGGCGTCGACGCCAGCGGTTTCGGCAGCAGCTGCAATTGCCGCCGCGCCTCGTCGATGCGCCCGAGGGCGATCAGCTGGTCGATCAGCTTCATGCGCAGCCCGGTGTCGTCCGGGGTCGCCTTGAGCAGCACCTGGGCGTAGCTGATGGATACCTGATCGGCCGGCTCCTCGCCGGGCAGGAAGACCTGCTTGCCATGAAAGGTCAGCACCAGCACCAGTGCGGTGAGGAGCGCGACCCCCAGCAGCGTCCAACCACTCAGGAGCCGGGTTTTCTTAGCCGCAGACGATCTCACCGTCACTCACTCGTGTTAGCGGAAGTTTGAACGTCTGGAGTCCGGCCGCAGCCGGCTGGCTCTTGTAGCGCTCGCGACCGACCCGCACCTCGCAGGCCGAGGATGCGCGCAGGGTCAGCTCCAGCGGAAATTGCCCGGCGAAGGCGAAGCGGATGCGCGTCGGCGACAGGTAGTCCCACTGCTGCAGCGGAATATTGGCCTCTTCGAGGGCGGGGGTGGGGTCGCGGCTGTCGCGCAGGACCAGCCGCGCCTGAGCGCCGGCCAGGTGGACATAACGCCCCTGCGGCAGGTCGCGGACCCCAGCGATGCCCCTGGAGCGCTGCAGATCCGGCCAACCCAGGCGCGGATCCAGGCGCAGGGTACGCAGACCGTCGAGGGCCTTGATCGACCAGCTGCCGTCGTCTTCCCGGGCGAGACTGGCGGTATAGAAGCCGCGCAGGCGACTCAGGTAGTCGCTCATCCACAGCGAAATGGGATGTTCGGCGGCCATGCCCTGGTAGATCTCTTCCATGACCTTGAGTGACGCCTGCTTGGTGCCCGAGTAGAAGTGGTAATAGAGATGCAGGCCGCGCAGACGCCGGGGGTGCTCGGTCCGCTCGAAGGTATAGAGCAGATCGCGAAAGCCGTAGTAGGGACCGCGCCAGAGATTGGTGTAGACGTTCTCGTTGATGATGGGCGCATAGAACTGCAGGCCGCCCGGGGTGGGGCGGATGAAGGGATAGAGTCCGCTCACCGAAGGCTGCGACCGGGTGATGTGCGAGTTACCGCCGTTCACGTTGAGCAGGCCATTGTCGTAGGCGAGCTTGAGGGTGGCGGCATCCGGCTGGGCGTCCCCGGACCAGAACACCATCTTCACCGGCTTTTGCGGGGTGGTCAGGCGCTCGTTGATATAGCGGGTCGAACCCACGATCTCCCGGGTGAAATCCACCTTGTCGTAGCCGGGAATCTGCATCATGTAACCGTACTGGGCTTCGAAGTTCTCGCTCTGCTCGGCCACCGCCGGTTGCCAGAAGAACGGATGGCTGAAGGTGTGGGTGGCCACCTCCACCTTGGGATCGGCGAACAGGCGACGGGCGATGGGCTCCAGCTGCGCGGTCAGCTCCGGATAGCGGCCCTTGGGGCCGACCTCGCCTTCGATGATCGACGCCGAGGTCAGAAAGGGATGCGGCTGGATGAACTGCTCCAGCACCACCTGGCCGGAAAAGGGCGCCCCCGGAATCTCCGCCTTGGACGCGAAGGCGTCGCCGTCGATGTGCACGGTGGCGATGCGTCGACCGTTCTCCGTGGTCGGATCGGGTACCGGCAGGGGTGGCAGTTGCAGGGTCTTCGCGGTGAAGTCGAAGGGATCGATGATCCAGCGACTGGCTTCGGGACCGTCTTCCATGACATAGGGGCCGAAGGCGAAGCCGCCCCAGGAGGCCACGCCCATGGGCACGAAGGTACCGCCCGGACCGCTCAGGCTGACCACCGGGGTCGGCCCACCGGGCAGCGTCTGCACGGCGGGCAGGTCACGCGTGCGCAACTTGACCGGTGCTTCGAAGTTGCCGGCCAGGGCAGGGTCCAGCACCTTGAGGGTCAGGCCGTCGGGCAGCGGCTTGCGACTGACGCCCAGACCCAGGCGCTTGAGCAGGGCCTCGTTGTCCAGCGGCAGCCCGCCGAGGATCAGCAGAGGGGTCTTTTCGTCCAGGCGCAGGCCGATCCAGTCGCTGAATTCCCGGGAATGAGGGGGCGGACCGCTGGTCATCCACACCACCACCCCGGCGTAGAGAGCACTGGGCCAGGCCGCGGGCAGCGGCTTGGAGGCATCGAAATAGTCCAGGCGATAGCCCTGATACTCCAGGGCACTGCCCAGGAAACGGTGCACCGCCGACTGGCGCAGGGCGCCTTCGCGGCCGTCGTAGAGCAGCGCCAGCCGGCGCGGCTGCAGGTTTACCGAGCTGATGCCCAGGGTGTTGAGGTCGGGGGTGGTGATATAGGGCACATAGCCTTCGTCGCGCAGCCGCCTGGCCAGGCGCCGGGCTTCGTCACGCTGCTCCGGCGGCAGGTATTCGATGGCGATGACCGGGATGCCGGCACTGCGCGCCGCCTCGATCCGCGGCTTCAGCCACTCGCGGTCTTGCTCGCTGACGGGACGATAGGTCTTCTTGCCGGCATCCCAGCCGGCGTAGAGGGATTCCACCGCCATGGCGGCAGCCACCCCGGGCAATTCCGGTTGCACCTCGAAGCCACGGTTGAAGAACAGCTTGAGCGCTGGCTGGCGGCGGTGCAGCTCGGCCAGCAGGCTCTTCAGCGCCAGGCGCTGGGTTTCCCGCTGGTCTTCGGCCACCAGTTGGAAACTGTCGAGGGTGTCGAGGAAAAGCCCCGTGTAACCGGCTTTGGCCAGCTGGGCGGCGCGTTCGAGCAGGTGGGTTCGCCATACCGGCGCTGCCAGGTTCATCACCTGGCTGCCCCAGGCCTTGTTGGCCACCGGGCTGGCACCCGCGCTGAGACCGGCCTTCTCCAGCGCCGCCGCATCGCCGGCGAATTCGCCGATGGACAGGTAGGCGAAGGGCTGGGCACCGCCGTCGTGCAGCGCGCGGACATCGGCGGTACTGGCATGGCCGGGTTCGAGCACCACCCAGTCGAACTGGGCGAGTTCGGCCACCGGCGGCTTTTCCGCATACCAGAAGGCCACGCTGGCGGGCGCGGCCAGGGCCGTCCCCATGAGGGACAGGGAGCCCAGCAGCCATACCGTCAGCCTGCTCCACCAACCCAAGCGGGACCCTGCTCTAATTGCCTTGCCTGACGCCACACCCAGTCCTTAAACGTGCCCAACTTCGGTATCAGGTTAGCTACATTACGCAAAAGCGTGACGAAAAACTGCCTGCGCCAAGCCGAGCGGCAGCAATTACCGGGTTAATAGGTATCGAAATAATTAATCGTCTGCTGGAAAGCCTTTCTAGGCAGCGGGTTTCAGACGTGTGGGCAAGGAGGTGTAGCGCGGGAAGGCAGGACGGGTGTCGCGGAACATCAGGGGAATTGCCGTCATGCGCGGCGGTAACCGGCATGACGGCAAGCGAGCGCTGTTACTTGAAGCTGCTGTTCAGGTTGGCGCTGGTGGAGAGGATGTTGGTCGAGCCCAGCAGCTGGCTGACGAAGCGGTTCCAGCGGGTGATACCGGCCGGGCCGACGAAGACCACGTCCTGCGGCTGCAGATGGAAGTTCTGCGCCAGCACATAGGCGGTGGGATTCTTGGCCGCCAGGTGGAAGACCTGGGCGGTGGCACCCGGGGCCTTCAGGTCTTCCGGGCCACGGATGACGTAGACGGCATCGGCGTTGGCGGTTTCCTGCTGGATGCCGCCGGCCTGGCTCAGGGCTTCCATCAGGTTCAGGTTGGTGATCTTGTAGCTGACCGCTGCCGGAGCGCGGACTTCACCGACCACATAGACCTTGCGGGCATCGTTGTAGGGCAGGTGCAGGCTGTCGCCGTCCTTCAGGTAGATGCCGTACAGCTTGGAATCCTTGCGGTTCAGGCTGTCGGTGTCCAGGCGGTATTCCTTGCCGTCACGCACCAGGGTCACGCCGGTCAGATCGGCGCCACCGCTGTTGGCCACGCCGGCCTGACCCAGGGCTTCCACCAGGGTGATGGGCTTGGTGGTCAGGGGAATGGCATCGCCCTTGTTTACGGCGCCGGAGATGGTGACCTTCTGGCTGCCGAACTTCAGCACGCTGACGTCGACCTGGGGATTGTCGATGAAGGTGGCCAGACGACGGGAGATATCGGTACGGATCTCTTCCAGGGTCTTGCCGGCGGCGCGCACGGTGCCGACGTAGGGGTAGAACAGGGTGCCATCCGGACGCACCAGGCGACCGTTGGCTTCCAGCTGCTGCTGGGCGCCGGACGGAGCGGTCAGTTCGGGGTGATCCCAGACGGTGATGTAGAGCAGGTCGCTCGCACCGACGCGGTAAGCCTGCGGCTTGTAGTCCAGCAGGGGCTTGAGGTCGGGAGCCTTGGACAGGGCCGCGGAATCCTGGCTCATCAGCAGCGAGCTGGTGATCGGGATCAGCTGGACCTTGGTGCCCTGGATGCTCGGATCGCTTTTCAGGTCGTCCTGATCCAGGTACTGACCCGGGGAGTAGGCACAACCCTGCAGGACGATGCCAGACAGCAAGGCCAGAGCGGTAAATTTGGTTTTCATGTCATTCGTCCTTGATTGCTGATTGAGTGTGAGCAAGAGGAATAAATCGGAAGGTAGAAGCAACGAGCCGGTTATTCATGGTGTTCCTTCGCGAGACATAACGGTCCTCGACAGGGGACTGGATTCCATGCGGCCAGCCTATCCAGCGGCGAGAGAACTCGGGTCTCAGCTTTTAGTTGTACGAGCACCTGAGTCTGCTGGTCTAGGACTGGCCCTTGGCCATCGAGTTCAGCGCCATCGGAGCGGAAAAAGGTGACGCCGTTCGAAATCTGTCATATCTCCGCTAACGAGGTCCTATGACTTCGCAGTCATGTTTGTTCAGGTGTTTTTCTAGCAGGGCCGTCTGCGGCTTCTCCGCGCCATTCTTCGGTTCGATGGCCAGAGGATAGTCGCCCCACCCCGGACCCGCCGCCCAATAGGCGCTGGGTACGCACTGCTCGCCCAGATAGCTGAGCAGATTGTCCATGGCTTCCAGCCATTGCGGGTGTGCAGGTATCCCATATTCGCCAATGAAGCCGCGCAAATTGTGCTTTTTCAGCCACTCGATGAAGGGGCGGGTTCTTTCCACGCCGATCATGGGATGGACGCCCTTCATGCCCGAGGCGTAGTTGCCACTGGAGTCTTCGTCGAAGTAGATGTGCGCCTCGTAGATCAGGTTGTCCGCCGGATCCTTGATCAGCAGATCGCCATTCACCTGCGGCCAGCGCTGGGCACTGGACCAGCTGTCGCCGGCGATGAAGATCGGCGTCTTCATGTCCACCGTGCGGATGCTGTCCACGGCCGTCTGCGCCGCCCGCGGCCAGAGGCCCTGGGTGTCATGGGGTTCGTTCATGACATCGTAGCCGTACAGCGCCGGATGCTTCTGGAAGGTCAGCGCCAGGCGCTTCCAGACATCGGCGTAGCTGGCATAGGACACCTGGGGCGAGCCGATCAGCTGGCCGCGATAGCGTGCGTAGTTGTGCAGGTCGAGGATCACCCGGATGCCGTACTTGTCGGCGAAGTCCAGGGTGCGCTGCAGCAGGGCGACCTGGGCCTGATCCAGTTCACCGCCCAGCTGGGGCTGCACCCGCTCCCAGAGGAAGGGGAAGCGGATGAAGCGGATGCCCTTGGCCGCGTAGCGGCGGAAGTAATCCTCGGTGGGATAGAAGTAGTTGGTGCCTTCCACGCCGGGCAGCACCTGGCCGGCGAAGCCGGCGGCCGACAGGTTGATGCCGATGAGATCCACCTTGGCTGTCGCCGGCTGTGGCTGAGCCTGGCCATAAAGCGCCGCGGAAAGTAATACGGTGGCCAGCAGGCCACCACCGATACGACGTTTCACTCGTGACACGGACAGCACCTCTCGTGTGTTGCGTAAGTTCGTCTGGACAGGGCTCCCTCAGGAGCTCTGCTGGTAGACCGGCGTGGGTTGCAGCGGCGGCGTGCGCCGGGCGAAGTATTCCAGCGCCAGGTAGTCCACGGTCACCCGGATGGTCCAGGCGATGGCGGCGCCCATGATGGAGAAGTGTTGGATGCACACCACCAGCAGACCCAGGTAGGGCAGCAGCTCGGCGAGATGGATCATCGCCGTGGTCCGCGAATGGCCGCGGGCCTGGATCTTGGCGAAGGGAATCTGCGCCAGGGCGTTGAAGATGAAACCCACCGCCAGGATGCGCAGGATCTGCGCGGCATCGCCGCCGTACTCCGGACCCATCCACACGGTCATGATCCAGGGCGCCAGGACGAGGATCGGCAGCACCATCGCCAGGCTGATCAGCAGCAGGCCCCAAAAGGCCTTGTTGGCTTGGCGCGCGGCGTCGTCGCCGCTCTTGCTCAGCAGCGGGAACACCACCCGGGCCACGGCATTGGGGATGATCAGCATCCGCGAGACCGCTTCGGCCGGAGCGGTATAGAAGGACACGCGGCTGGCGCCGACCATGTGCGACAGCACGAAGCGGTCGAAGTAGACCATCAGCGGACTGATGATGTTGCTCACCGTCATCCAGCTGCCGAATTTCAGCAGTTCCTTGAACACCTCGACCTTGAAGGTGCGGATGCCTTCCGGGAAGTCCTTGTGCAGCGGCCAGTAGGCCAGCGCCATGGACACCACCCGCGCCAGCACCAGACCGATCACCGTGGCGGAAAAGCTCGGTTCGATCAGCACCGCGATCAGCGGCGCGATCGCCAGCAGGCTGTTGGAGAAGGTCCGCAGGATGTTGAATTCACCGAAGCGCTCGTTGCCTTCCAGGTAGGCGAACCAGACCGTCGCCAGCAGGAAGGGCGGCACGCACAGGCTCAGCCAGCGAAAGCCGGCCACGGCATTGTCGAAATGTTCGGGCGAGACGTGCAGCAGACTCACCACCTTGCCCGCGCCGAACCACAGCAGCAGCGTCGCCAGCAGACTCAGGCCGATGACGGCGCCGGTGGCCGTGCCCATGACCAGCCGGTTGAGTCCCTTGTCGCCATGGTGCATGGCCACGGCGCGGATGACCGCCCGCGACAGGCCGGCATCGAACAGGGTGGCATAGCCGACGATGGCGAAGGCCAGGGTGAACAGGCCGAACTGCTCGACCCCGAGCAGGCGCGACAGCACGCCCATGGTGGGCAGCGCGATGGCACTGGGAATGACGACACCCAGGATGTTCCAGGTGCTGTTTTTGATCATCGACATCGTGGGGGTGAAAACTCCTTGAGGCCGCCCGACCGACGTCGGGCGGCACGCGGGATCAGACCGGGCGAGCCAGCTGGCTGCTCGGACGCGGGTAGGGACTGCTGACGTAGGTCTCCTGGACGGATGCGGAGCTGTAATGGTGCAGCGCACGCAGCGCCTGGATCACCAGCAGGTAGCAGATGGTGGCCTGGAGGTACTCGAAGAAACCGGCCAGCGGCCAGATCACCAGCTGCGCCAGGGTGGCGGTCACCACGAAACCGGTATCGGGGTGCAGCATCTTCGCCCAGCGATAGTAGAGGAACAGCGACACCGGGATGATGATGAAGGCCAGGAAGCCGAAGCGGAACAGGGTGCCGAACACGCCGACGTCGGAAAGGAAGAAGTACTCACCGAAGTAGGGGATGAAGCCGTTGTTCCACATCAGCGACAGCGAGCCGCTCGGCAACCAGTGGTTCTGACTGAGGTGGGAGAAGATGTAGCCGATGGTCTGCTCGCGCACCCCGTCGGTGGGGCCGTCCTGCACCGACTGGGCATAGAAGTCCAGGTTCAACCCCAGCACCTTCATCAGGTCCGGGAAGATGAAGAAGGGCGATAGCAGCAGCGCGGAGACGCAGATCCAGACGATCGACTTGCTCTTCAGGCAGAACACGGTGAACACCAGCGCCAGCACGATCAGCTGCCGGGTCTGGGTGCCGAACACCAGGGTCAGCAGGAACACCATGGCCAGCACGATGTGCACGGTCTTGCTGCGCGCCGAGCCATCGATCGGCGAGATGCCCTTGTTCCAGGTCTGGATGCAGTAGAAGTAGGCCAGGCACAGCGCCGGCGCACCGATGGAGGAACGGTCCGGGCGGTCGAAGGAGGACTGCTTGTCCCGCAGGTCCGGCAGCACGCCGAACTTGAACATCCAGGCCATGACGGCGGCCAGCAGCGCGGTGATCAGCAGGGCCTTCTCGAATTGCGAGGCGCTCATGTTGCGCCCCAGGAACATCAGGGTGGCGAAGCCGAAGCTGAACAGGATCCGCCGCTCCTCGATCAGGCCGTAGACCAGCGGCTGGCCGTAGAACAGGAAGGAAAAGATCGCTGGCAGACCGATGAAGACCACCGACGAATAGACGGCGTAGGTCATCAGGATCTTGAATTCGCGCTGCTGGGTACCAATGCTGGTCAGCAGGTAGAAGAAGGTGAAGGCCATGCAGATGGCCAGGTACAACTCGTTCAGATAGAGGATGCCGACCGGGTTGTGCGGGCTTTCGCCGAACACGTCCAGGTGCAGGATCAGCAACGGAACCAGGAGAACGAAGGAAACGGTACTTTTACGGAGAATGCTCATAGACCTACCCATCCAGACGGGACCACCGGACTGCTTGTCCGGTGGTCATCTTCCTTGCGGCTGAGAACGCTGCGGGGCAGCCCCTCAGGTGCGTCGACTGCTGCGTTCCTTGAGATAGATGGGCAGGATGCTCACCGCATCGTGCACGTAACGCTTGGCCAGCCGCTTGGGCTCCGAACACATCCGGTGCAGCCACTCCAGCTTGGCCTTCTGCATCCAGCGCGGCGCCCGCTTGACGGTGCCGACGGCAAACAGGATGGACGCGCCGATGCACAGGCCGACGCCGGTGCGCTTGCTGCTGTCGATCTGCCGCGCGAGCTTTTCCTGACGCGGCGCCCCGACGGCATAGAGGATGAACTCCGACGGATTCTGCATCACGAAGTCGACGCATTTCTGCGTTTCCAGCGGATCGTTGATGAAGCCCATCGGCGGGTTGTAGTGCGCCAGCTGCATGTGCGGATACATCCGCCGCAGCTTGCCTACGTCATTCTCGCTCGAACCAATCAACACCACCGACAGGCGCTCGTCGTTGGCCTTGCGCAGGATGCTCAGCGTCAGATCGCTGCCGGTGATGACCTCGGGTACGGCCACCCCCAGCGACTTGAGGATAGGCATCAGGATCCGGCTGTCGCAGATGCGCTTGCCGGCGCGCTGGTAGGACTCGCGCATGTCGGGGTTGCTCTGCAGCTGCACGACATGGTCGATGTTTGGCGTGACGATGTAGCTGTAGGGCCGATGGATGTCCTGGCTGATCGAGCTCATCAGCTCGTCCTTGGTACCGGTGAAGAAGTCGATACCAAAGGCTTGGGTGCGTAGGTTAGACATGCATCGTCGCTCCCTTGAAGGCGCCCTTCACGCCGGACCAGGCCAGTTTCGGATTCTTGAATTCCTTAAGCACGGTGATGCCGGACAGCAGCACGGCGGAGACCAGTGCGTAGGGCGTGCCATGGAATTTGCGATTGAAGCGGGTCGCGGCGCGATTGCGGAAGTAGTGATAGAAGGCACTGCGTCCGCCCGAGCTCATCGAGCCGTAATGATAGAGCTGGCTCTCCCGCAGCACCTTGAGGGCGACGCCCTTGCGCTTGGCCTGGTACTGCCAGTCCACCTCTTCGGAGTACATGAAGTAGGCTTCGTCCATGAACCCAATCTCGGTCAGCAGGCTGGCGCAGAAGGCCATGCTGCAACCCATGATGTAGTCGGGTTCACGATCAAGCTTGGCGATGTCGCTGACCGCGATGTCCTTGCCCAGCAGCTTGGACTTGCCCAGCAGCGGGTAGAGGATGCCGCCGCCATAGCATTCCAGGCGACCGGTCTGGGAGCTCAGGATCACCGAGCCGACGATGGTCTTGGGCGCGCGCTGCAGCTCGGCCAGCAGCGGGGCGAAGGCATCGTCCTTGACGTAGGCGTCGTTGTTGACGACCCAGAAATGCTTGACCGCCAGGTTGTCCAGCGCCCAGCGCATGCCGTAGTTGTTGCCACCGGCATAGCCGTCGTTGCGCGGACTGGCGAGCACGGTGACCTGGCTCAGGCCGTTGTCGGCCTGCCAGCGTTGCAGGACGTCGATGGAGCCGTCCTGGGAATCATTGTCCACCACCACCGCGTGATCGATGGACGGGCAGTGCTTGAGGATGCTCTCCACACAACTGATGGTTTCGTTGGGGGCCTTGTAGTTGAGCACCATGACTACGTTCATTGGCGTGTTCCTATTCTTCAGAATCATCAATCCGGTACAGCGTCGAGATCCAAGGCTGCCAAGCGTGGCCGGGTTCAGGAGCGAACCCTTCGAAATCGCTGTGTGAGGTAGTTTCTTGTTCGATGCGCCTGTACGAATACTGCCGCGATCCCTGAAGGGATTGGCTGGACGGCGCTCGGGCCGTCCAGCCGGGTCGTGCATCAGCTCTTGGCGTTCTGCTCGTAAGAGTAGTGATAGTTGCCGTAAGAGCCGTAGTTACTGGCCTTGCGCTCCACGGCGTTGAAGATCACGCCCTTGAGCGGAATGCCGTTGAGGTCGAAGCGGCGCTTGGTCGCCTCAAGCTCCTTGACACTGTTCACGCCGAAACGTGCGACGATCAGGCTGGTACCGGCGTGGCTGCCGATGATGCCGGCCTCGGTCACCGCCAGGATCGGCGGGGTGTCGATGATCACGATGTCGTACAGCTCGCTGAATTTCTTCAGCACGGTGGTGAATCTCAGGCTCATCAGCAGTTCCGACGGATTCGGCGGGAACTGGCCGCAGGAGACGAAATCCAGGCTGCCGACTTCGGTCTTCTTGATGGCGTCGTTCAGGGCGATGCGGCCACTCAGCAGATCGGACAGACCGTCCTGCTGCTTGGTGTTCATCAGCTTGTGCAGATAGCCCTTGCGCATGTCGCCGTCGATCAGCAGGACGCGCTGACCGGACTCGGCGATCACCGCGGCCAGGTTCGAGGACACGAAGGACTTGCCGACGCCCGGGCTGGGACCGGAGATCATCAGGATGTTGTTCTTGGCCTCGATCATGGCGAAGTGCAGGCTGGTACGCAGGCTGCGCAGCGCCTCGGTGCTCAGATCGGTCGGATGGGTGAGGGCGGTCAGCGAGGACTCGCCCGGCTGCTTGGTGCCCAGTACCTTGGTGGTGTCCGCCTGGTTCTTGCTGTAGGGGATCGAGGCGTAGACCGGCAGGCCGATCTGCTCGATGGCTTCCGGGGTCTCGACACCGCGACGCAGGGTGTGACGGGTGTAGACGATGGCCAGGCCGACGATGCCGCCCAGGATGATGGCGACGGCGATGATCAGCGGCTTGTTGGGGGCGGACGGATCGTCGACATTGGCGTTGGCGTTGTCGATGATGCGGACGCTACCCACGGTACCGGCGCGAATGACTTCCAGCTCCTGGGCCTTGTTCAGCATCAGCGCATAGGTCTGACCGGTCACTTCGATGTCGCGGTTCAGGCGCAGCAGTTCCTGCTGGGTTTCCGGCAGCACTTCGACGCGCTTCTGCAGCTTGGCGCGCTCGGCCTGGAGTTGGCCCAGCTGGCTCATCAGCGCCTGGTAGGCCGGGTGCTGGCGAGTGAACTTGCGGTCCATCTCGGTGCGCTTGAGGTTCAGCTCGGAGATCTGGTTATCCAGGGCAACGGTCTGTTCCAGGACACCCTTGGTCTCGCTGTCGATATCGACCGACTTCTTGTTGGTCTGGTAGTAGTTCAGCGCGGACTGAGCCTTTTCCAGATCGGATTTCACGACCGGGATCTGGGCGCGTAGGAATTCCAGGCTCTGGGTGGACTCGGCGGCGTTGCGATCGATGTTCTGCTGAACGTAGATGTCCGCGACTTCCTGGACGATGGCCTGGGCCTTCAGCGGATCCGCGTCTTGCAGACCGACACCGATGATGCCCGACATCTTGCCGCGTTCACCGGCGACGATGCGGCCCTGGTATTCCTGGATGGTCTTGGAGAAACGCTTCTTCATGATGGTGAATTCGGTGCCGGGGCGAGCCTGCAGCGTAGTCACCTTGATCTGGTAACCGGCATTGCTCACCGGCTGGCCGAGGCCACCGTGCAGTACCACTTCGTCGTCGGCGTTGAAGACGGTGAAGTTCTGGTTGTCCTCGACCTTCAACTTCATCGGCTTGTCGAGGTTGCTGTCCGGCACTTCCAGCTGGTCGATGACCAGTTTCTCGCCGCCCCAGGCGAAGCTGTTCAGGCCGAGCAGGGGAGAGGCGACGTCGGTTTCATTCTGCGGCTCGAAACGGCGCGCGACGAAGTTGCCGATCAGCGGGAAATAGCGCGGCTTGACCTCGATATCCAGCTTGAGGTTCTCGATCGCCTTGCCGATCACCGAGCGCGACTTGAGCAGCTCGATCTCGGTCACCGCCTCAGGCATGGGCGGCGGCATGCCGCTGGTCTGGTCGGTCAGTCGGGTAACGCCCTTCTTCTCCATTTCGATCTGGATCATGGCGTTGGACGAATACATCGGCGTGGCCAGGATGGCGTAGCCAATACCGAGCGCAGCGAAAATGCCGATTACCGACAGCAGTTGCCATTTGTAATCGATCAACATTCCGAAGAGTGCGGAGAAGTTGATATCCGACTCATTTTTAACTTCGGGAGTAAAGCGAGGCATCGTGGTCATGAAATTCCTTCTTCCCTATTTGATGTATGGAAGCCAACTGTCTACACAGCGCGTCAAAAGTATTTGGACATTTTGAAACATCTCTTTAGAAAGGCGATAAGGGTCTGGTACTTCTTGATTGCTCAACCATTTCCCGATCAGAAAAACCTTACCCCTGACTTCAGGAGCAATACTTTCGACGGAGCGTGAGTGGAACTCTTCCATGGTCAAAATCAAATCCGCCTTGCGCAGCATCTCTGCATCCGCCTGGCGAGCTTTGTGGGTGGTGAAATCGATGCCGTTCTCCCGTAGCAATACCTCCTGAGCGGTCTTTTCCATGCCGTGGCCCACCAGCGCCCTGATGCCGGCCGAACCGACCTGGACGTCACGGCCTTCCAGCGCCTTGGCCAGTAGTGCTTCTGCGACCGGGCTGCGACAGATGTTCCCTTCGCATACAACCAATATCGACTTGATCATTCTTCAAAAACCTTCCTGTTGTCCGGACAACAGGTATCGACGGCAGATAGCCCAGCAAAGCCCGTACAGGAGTTGCTCGCTGCCGATGTAATTAGAGTCGGGAGTCCAGGCTCCAGATCGTCGTGCTGAGTAGTGGGGCCAACGGCCCCGGCCAGACTCAGTATGCGTTCTTATTGATGAAGCCTTTGAACAGCGTGAGGAAGATGATCTTGACGTCCCACCAGAAGGACCAGTGGTGGATATAGTCCAGATCGAACTCGACGCGCTTCTGCATCTTGTCCAGAGTGTCGGTCTCGCCGCGCCAGCCATTGACCTGAGCCCAACCGGTAATGCCGGGCTTCATCTTGTGGCGGAGCATGTAGCCCTGCACCAGCTTGCGGTATTGCTCGTTATGAGCGACGGCATGGGGACGGGGACCCACGATGGACATTTCGCCGCGGAGTACATTAATGAATTGAGGCAATTCATCGAGAGACGTACGTCGTAAAAATGCACCAAACGGGGTGATGCGGGAGTCATTCTTGGTCGCCTGGGTGACCTTGGCGCCATTTTCCATGACCTTCATGCTGCGGAATTTCCACACTTCGATCGGCTTGCCGTCCATGCCGTAGCGCTTCTGCTTGAAGAAGATCGGACCGGGCGAGGTGATCTTGATGCCGATGGCGATGGCCAGCATGGGCAGGGAGATCATGGCCAGGATGATCGAAGACAGCACGATGTCCTCGATACGCTTGACGATATGGCTGGCGCCATCCATCGGGGTATCAAAGATGCTGATGCTGGGCAGGCCGTCCAGGCTCTCGCTACGGGCATGCAGCAGGTGGAACATGAAGATGTCCGGGATGATGTAGACCGACGCGGTGGTATCGCTCAGCTCCTGGACCAGCCAGTTGATCTTGCTCTGATCGGCCATGCCCAGGGTGATGTATACCTTGTCGACCTGGCCGGAGCGAACGTCCTGCATGAGGCGATCCAGACCGCCATTCAGCGCCGGGCTGGGTACACCTTCTTCACCGGTGTCCTGGTTGTCGCTGTAGAAACCGGCGATGCGCAGGCCCATCCAGGGGGCGGTGCTGATGGTGTGCGCCAGGCGCTGGGCGACCATGCCATTGCCGGCGATGGCGACATTGCGGGTGTTGATGCCGGCCTTGCGCAGGGAATGCATGATCGAGCGCAGCAGCACGCGATAGCCGCACAGCGTGCCCAGCGTCAGACCCAGCCAGCCCTGCATCACGCCAGGCGAGAGATAGGACTGATCGAAGAAGAAGTAGTCGACCATGAACACGGTCGCGAAGGTCAGCACCCAGTAGGTGGCGATCTTGAGCAGTTCGTCGGTGATGCGCTCACCCCGCCAGGAACCATAGACGTGGTTCAGCTCGGTGAGGAAATGGAAGATCAGCAAGGACAGGAAGATGACGACCCAATGCTCGGGACGCATGCCGGTTTCCGACGCCCAGGTGCCTGCCACATAGGCGCTCAGCGTGATCACGGCGAGGTCGAGCAGGCGGTGTGCGAGCGAGATTGCCGAGGAATTCGTATGCAAAATGCCGCGTTCTTTCAAATTCATGGTTCCATCCTTGTGCGTATACCGTGCACGAACTTTCAACTGGGCGAGGCAGCTACCAGCGTATGAAATGTTCACTATGGCGCTCTAGGACCGATGACTGACCACCGATCGCTAAATGCCATGATGGCTGTAGCGACGTTAGGACTCGGCACTGATAAAGAGGTTCACACGGTAAAAAGGCGGGAAGGCGCTGTCGAGTTGGCCCAGATCAGGGCAAATAGCACGCCAGTCGGGCTACGGCGGAGGAGGGGAAGTGAAGAAGGGGGGAGTGCGTCACAGCGCGGGCGGACGGCTGGCACACTTCTCTCGCATCAGAGTGCGATGAGTGGCTTGCCCGGGCAGCGGAAGGCAGGAAAACGTTCCGTCGGACTTTAACGCGGGATGTGGGAATTGTGAGCTGCTTCACCAAACAATGAGACAGCCAGACCGGTCAGGTCGGGTGTAGGCCAGTCCCTGGCCTGAAACACGCCTCAATGGCGATGATGGGACTGAAAACTCAGGGGGGAATTGACGGGAAGGTTGGAAATCTTGGAGTGCCAGGCTGAATTTCTCGAGTTGTCGTGGGAGAACAACAGGAACGACCAGCTGACGAGGAGCGAGGCCACCGCAAGCCAGGGCAGCTGGGCTTGGGCGAAGACGAGGCAACCGGCAACGCCGGTCCAAACGGGCAGGTAGTAGCGCATTTTTGTTATTCCTGCTTTTTTTGCGAGATTGCAACCTAACTATTGTGCAGACTTTGTGAGAAGTCCATCACCAAAAGGTATTTTTTACACTCCTCAGCTCAGATTCCGACAAACGTGCAGGATAGAGCGGCTGTAGGCCTATGCCGGGCAGGGTTTTTCCGCGCTCAGCAGCAGATTCCGGGGTGTCAGGCTGGCCGGACAGAAGGTCCCCAACGTCACACTGTAACCTTGTTCCTGTAGGAACAGCGCCTGGTCCAGCACCAGCCAGAGTTCCAGCGGGCGGCGGAACAGGCCGCGCAGCAGTTCGAGATTACGAACTTCTGCCAGCCGCTGGAAGCCTCGACGTTCCCACAGCGGCCAGTCGATCGCCGCGGGAAGCTTCAGCGCCTTGCGCCGCGCCAGCTCCGCACCGAACGCCGAGAAGGGCTGGCGCAGCCAGTGGCTGGGTAGCGGCGGCGTATTGAGATAGACGTCGCGCCCACTGAGTTCGCGTTGCAGGAGATCGAATCCCAGGCGTCGCGCCATGGACAGGTCCCTGTCCCGCCGCACCCGCTGCCCGCCGGTGACGGTTTCGCAGAGCGCCAGGCGCAGGGCTTCGCGGTCCAGGCGCAGCGCCGAGGCCTGCGCCGCGGTGGACAACGGGTCATACACCTCGGCAGAGATGCGGTCATAGCAGCAGGGCGCCAGGGCCAGTTGCTGACAGCCGCGCTCGGCTGTAACTCTGAGCAGTCGGGTGTGCAGATCGCCGCAGGCGTGCAGGGCGACGGGAGTATCGCGGCCGCCGAGCAGGTCGCCTGCCAGCGGTTGGAACACATCGGCCTGATAATGGTGCACCGGGGCTTGGCCCCGGTGGCTGAGCCTTTCGCCCTCCTCGACAAGGGTCGCATCGACCTCCAGGCAGATGGCTGGCGCACCCTGATGGGTCAGGTGCCTGGCCAGGTGGCCCTTGCCCGCGCACCAGTCGACCCAGCGCTGCACCGGTTGCCTGAAGTCCAGCGTGCGGCTGAAGGCTTCTATCTGCAGCCACTTGCGCCCCGGCACGTCGACGTCTTGCCTGCCGGACAAGGTGCGGCCAGGAGCGTCTTGGTATTCGTGGACCTGACTGAGCGCCAGTGAGGTCTCTGCCAGGGAGCGGAAGGGCTCAGGTGCAGCCAGCAGCTGAGGGGTATTATGGGCGGCCTCGGCTTCCTCCAGACTGCGGGCCCGCAGCCAGCGAGCCAGCTCCGCATGGCTCGATTCCCAGGCCAGCTCCCGTTCGACGAAGGGTCTGGGTCGCCACAGGTGCTGATGGCGGGTCAGAAAGAGATCCAGGGCGGTGAAGCGTTCGAGGAAAGCAGCGGCGAGCATGATGGCATTATGCAGTGACGGGATTGGCAGGAAGGCAAGGCCTGGCCACTATTGTCACTTCGCCCGGGCATGCTTGGGTATCGAAATTTCCCGCGCCTGGCCAGGTGGCTGGCTGCGCTGCCGATCCGCATTCATTTGACGTTCGACGCGGGGCCTGCGGCTCTCGAAGAGCGAGGCCAGGCGACGACCGTGGGTCAGTTGGATGAATCGATTTATCTCAAAGCCGGACATCCGGTCGTGTGACCAGTACTTGTCGCGCTAACATTGTCTGTTCGGTATCTCCCAGAAGGAAAATCCTATGAAGCCAACCTCCCCGCACAAGCTGCGTCTAGCGTTCAGAGCCCTGCTCAAATCGGACAGCTGCTATCACACGGCGTCCGTCTTCGATCCCATGTCGGCGCGTATCGCCAACGACCTGGGTTTCGAAATGGGCATCCTCGGCGGGTCGGTGGCTTCCCTGCAGGTGTTGGCCGCGCCGGACTTCGCCCTGATCACCCTCAGCGAGTTCGTCGAGCAGGCCACGCGCATCGGGCGGGTCGCCCGGCTGCCCATCATCGCCGACGCCGATCACGGCTACGGCAATGCGCTGAACGTGATGCGCACCATCACCGAACTCGAACGCGCCGGGGTGGCTGCCCTGACCATCGAGGACACCGTGCTGCCGGCCGGCTATGGTCGCAAGTCCACGGATCTGGTGAGCGTCGAAGAAGGCATCGGCAAGATCAAGGGTGCGCTGGAAGCCCGTATCGACGAGGCCCTGAGCATCTTCGCCCGCACCAACGCCACCGAATTGAGCACCGAGGAAGTCATCTCCCGCACCAAGGCCTACGAGGCCGCGGGTGCGGACGGTATCTGCATGGTCGGCATTCGCGATTTCGCTCATCTGGAAGAGATCACCCAGCACCTGAGCGTGCCGGTAATGCTGGTGACCTACGGCAATCCCCAGTTGCGCGACAACGCCCGCCTGGCCAAGGCCGGGGTCCGGGTGGTGGTGAACGGGCATGCAGCCTACTTCGCGGCGATCAAGGCGACCTACGACTGCCTCAGAGAGCAGCGCGACATCACCGCGTCCGACCTGTCCGCGTCCGAACTCTCCACCAAGTACTCGACCCTGCAGGAGTATCGAGTCTGGGCGCGGGAATTCATGGACGTAAAGGAGTAACCATCAGGCGGTGCTCAGCGAACTCGGTTGCAGAGCCTTGCTGGGAAAGGGTGTCACGATCTCCAGATCCAGATCGGCGGGCAGATGCAGCGCAGCGACCCGGGCCTCGACAAAGGCGCGCATTTCCTGACGGAAGCGCTTGGTGGCGAAGCGCTCGGCATTCTGCCGGCACGCCTGCTGGCTGATCGGCGTTTCCAGGGCCTCGAACTGGCGCACGGCGGCGCATAGCGAGGCAGCGGTCTGTTCCGGATAGAAGACGCCGGTGGGGTGTTGCGCATCGAGGCCGCGCACGGTTTCCAGGACGCCACCCCGGCCATAGGCGATGACGGGGGTACCGCAGGCCTGGGCTTCGATGGGGGTGATGCCGAAATCTTCCTCGGCGGCAAAGACGAAGGCCCGCGCTCTGCGCATGTGGTCGAGCAGGCAGTCGAAGTCCTGGTAACCGAGCAGGGTGACGTTGGGGCCGGCGACTTCCTTGGCCTTCTCGAATTCGGGGCCGGCGCCGATCACCACCAGCTTCTTGTCGGGCATCGAGCTGAAGGCCTCGACGATCATGGGCATGCGCTTGTAGGGCACCATGCGCGACGCCGTGAGATAGAAGTCCTCCTTGCCGCCGCTGGGGGTGAAGCGACTGATGTCGACCGGCGGATAGATGACCTTGGCTTCGCGGCGATAGGCCTTGCTGATGCGCCGGGCGATGAAGTGGGAGTTGGCGACGAAGGCGTCCACGCCGGCGGCGGTGCGCTGATCCCAGATGCGCACGTAGTGCAGGATGACGCGCGCCAGCTTGCCCTTGAGGCCGCGGTCGAGACCGGCTTCCTTGAGGTACTGGTGCTGCAGGTCCCAGGCGTAGCGGATGGGCGAGTGGACATAGCTGATGTGCAGCTGGTCCGGACCGGTCAGGACGCCCTTGGCCACCGCATGGCTGCTGGAAATAATCAGGTCGTAGCCGGACAGGTCGAGTTGCTCGATGGCGTGCGGCATCAGCGGCAGATAGGTCTGATAGCGCTTCTTGGCCTGGGGCAGGCGCTGGATGAAGGTGGTGGTCGCCTGCTTACCTTGCAGTTGCGCCCGATCCTCGTCCGAGAGGAAGTCGATCACGCTGAACAGGTCGGCCTCCGGCCAGATGTCGAGCAGTTCGGCGAGCACGCGTTCGGCGCCAGCAAAGGTTACCAACCAATCGTGAACGATGGCGATTTTCATGTCGTCTTCCTTAAGCGTGAAATGAAATCAAGTGCTGGTGCTGAATCATGGAGTGCGGGTCTTTCTGGTCACTGCATATCCCCAGGGCAGCCGGGTAATCTCGATCTCGTCCGAAGCGCTGTCGAGTTCATGCAACTTGATGGTTGGGCTTGGTGCAAAGACGGCGTCTGTTGCAGGCGTTTCGAAACATTCGGCGTTTTCCGGGCGCTCCACGGTCTCTGCCGCGGTGGCGTCCGAGCTGCTGGGCAGCCGGTGGCAATCAGCGACCTGAAGGACGCGCCCGGACACACTCGAGTCGTCGAGCGTCAGGGGTACAGAGGAACGGCTCTGGCCTGCCATGGCGTTGCTTGTCTCTTCCATGAGTTCTTGATCGCTGAATTGTTGTTGTGGGGTCGTTTCAGGCGGCTCTGGCCGTGGCCTTCGTGGTGGTCGCCAGGGCGCTGTCCAGCAGGTCGGAGACCTTTCTCGCCGAGGTCTGCCAGTTGAAGCGCTGGATGTTGGCCAGGCCCTTGGCGCGGAGCGCCTCCCTGAGCGGTGCGTCCTGGAGGATGGTGCGCATCGCCTGGGTGATGCTGGCCGTCTCGTAGGGATCGAAGTAGAGGACGCTGTCCTGCAGCACTTCCGGCATGGAGGCGGTGTTGGCCGAGATCACCGGGCAGCCGCAGGCCTGGGCTTCGAGGGGCGGGATGCCGAACCCCTCGTAGAGCGACGGAAAGACGAAGGCGGTGGCCTGGCGATACTGGCGCGCCAGTTCGGCATCGTCGATGCGGCCGAGCAGCTTGACCCGCGAATCCCGGGCGGCCAGGGTCGCCAGGTCGTTCTGACCGAACACGGCGTGGCTGTCGCCGACGATGCGCAACTCGACCTTCAGATCCCGCGGCAGGGCGGCGAAGGCCTCCAGCATCCGCGAGAAATTCTTGTGGTAGCTGGGCGAGGACACCGCCAGCAGATAGGGGGTGTCGGCGCGATCGATCCGCGGCTCCAGGGTGAAGGCATCGGCGACGGCGTTGGGCACCACCGTGATCGAGTCGCTCGGATAGCGATAGAAGCGCGAGATCTCGTCCCGGGAGAATTCACTCACGGTGATCAGGGCGTTCGAGCGCTTGAGCAGCATGGGGATCAGGCAGCGGTACGAGGTGCGGAATTTCCACGAATAGCTCTCGGGAAAGCGCACGTAGTTGATGTCGTGATGGGTGGCGATCTGGTTGGTGTAGAGCAGCGGCGCCGTGCTGCACAGCGACAGCAGCAGGGGGCTGCCCTGGCTCTTCAGCCAGTTCGGCAGATCCCATTGCTCCCAGCGCTGCCCCTGGCGGGTGCCGATGACTTCGATGCCCAGCCGTTTGGCCACCTCGGGCCTGACGGCGCCGGGCGGTGCGACGAAGCGCAGGTCGGATCTCAGCTTCGCCAGCTCCAGCGAGATGCATTCCGCGAAGCGCTGAACGCCGCGAAGATCCTGGGTGATGAAGCGGGAATTGACGATGATCATGATTCTGCCCGTTGCCGTGACCTGGGGTGGATCAGTTGGAAAGCTGTGTGTGAGGTACGAGAAGCGGCTTGGTGGAGCCGTGTTGCGCCTTGCCCAGGACGTCCTCGAAGAGCGCCTGGTACTGGTCGAGCATGGTGTCCATGCTCAGCAGATCGGCCACCGCGGTGCGGCTCAGCAGACTCAGCCGCTGGCGCAGCTCGGTATCGTCATGCAGGCACTGCAGGGCGCGGCCCAGGGAGTCGCGGTCGTCGGGGTTGCAGAGCAGCCCGTTGACGCCATCACGGACGATCTCCGGCAGACCGCCCATGCGGGCGGCGATGACCGGCTTCTGGAAGGCACAGGCCTCGACGGCGACCATGCCGAAGGGCTCGGCCCACAGCGACGGCGCGACGAAGACGTCGATGTTCCGGTAGAAGGCTTCGGGCTTCTGATAACCGACGAAGCTGACCTTTTGCGGATCGGCCATGGCCTTGAGCTGGGCTTCGTAGTCCAGCTGGCCCTTGCCGGCGATGGTCAGGGTCGCGTTGAGCGACAGCCGCTGGAATTGCTCGATCAGCCAGCCCACACCCTTGTTTTCCGACAGGGTGCCCATGTAGCCGAAGCGGACGACGCCGTCCGGACTGGGGGTCGCGGTCTCGGCATTGCTGCCGGCGATCAGGCTGGCGTTGTGGATGACCTGGCGCGGAACGCCGCTGAAGTAGCCCTTGTTCACGATGGTATCCAGCAGGTACCGGCTGACGCCGACGACGGCATCCACCTTGGCGGACTGCTCGGCATGGGGCCGGCGCAGGGCCGCGCAGCTGCCACAGAGTTTCTGGCAGCTCTGGCCCTTCTTGAACAGGGTGTTCTTCGGGCACAGCAGGTACATGTCGTGCAGCACCTGCACGATGGGCACGCCGCTGGCGCGGATCTCGTCCCAGGCCGCGACCGACCAGCCGGACAGGTTGTGGCATACCACCAGATCCGGCTTTTCCTGTTGCAGCACCTGGCGCAGGGGCGCCCGCATCGCGCTGTTGTACTGGTCGCGAAAGTGCCAGCCGAAGCGCGCCAGCGGACCGGGGCGCTGCTGGGTCAGGGGCCAGTAGAAATTTTTCAGCCCGGCGCGATAGACGCGAACGTCGTTTACCGTCTCCTGCCGCACACCCTGCTCGGGACCGGTCACCAGCACGGCCACGTCGTGACCGCGCTGCTGGAAGCCTTCCACGCTGCGTTGCAGGATGAGCTCCGCACCACCGCCCACATGGGGCGGATAGAAGCTGTTGAGAAAGAGCAGTTTCATAGCGGATAGCTGCGGTTTATCCCCAGCGCGCCGGTTTCGCCGTCCTGGACCGCCTGCCGGATCAGCGCCAGGCGCTGACGGCTCTTGTCGTCACGGGCGAACAGCTTGAGCAGGGTGTGGAAGACATAGCGGTTGAGGCTGTACATCGGCCGGGAGCTGGCCCAGACGTTCTTGTCGAACCAGGCCTGGTTGCGCGCGGCGTAGTAGGCGCGGAAGTCCGAGCCGGCCTGCAGATAGTTCTGGTAGACGTTGCTGGTGCCTTCCTTGATGTTCCAGGAATGCTCCAGTTCTTCGAGTTCCGCCTCGGTGACCATGAACAGCTTTCCGCCGGCCTGGGTGATGCGGTAGGTGTACTCGGTGTCGTCGGAATAGAGCACCAGCTCGCGCAGGGGCAGACCGATGCGCTCATAGAGGCTGCGGTGGGCGAGCATGCCGCCATAGGGGGCGAAGGGCAGTTCGACCAGGGCTTCCGGCTGGCCACCGCGCGGACGGCCCCAGGGCAGGCGGCGCCAGATCTTGTAGGGGATGCGGGCCACGTGGAAGCCGAAGTAGCTCGAACGTGGCTGGGTGATCATCTTGGTCGGGATGCACTGGGCGATGTCGGCCTGCTGGGTCGGCCGGTAGCCGAGCACGGCGACCTTGTCGTGGCCATGGACGGCGCCGAGTTCGCCGAGGCGCCGGTGCAGAACGTCGAGGGCATCGCCCAGGGGGGCGTTATCGTCGTCCATCATCCAGATATGGGTGGTGTCGGTGGCCAGGGCCGCTTCCAGGGCCACGGCGTAACCGTTGGCGGAACCGGTGTTCTCGCTCAGGGCGATCACCTTGACCTGACCGGGCCAGCGGGCTTCGAGGCTATCCAGCGACACCGTCGCCGCATTGCTCACCACGATGACCTGGTGAATGGTGCGCTCGGCCAGGGCGCGGGTGACGAGCTGCTCCAGGTAGCAGAGGCGATTGCCGTAGGTGACGGTAACGACCGTGGTTTTGCATTGCATGAAGAGACTCTCCAAAGGGCCTTGGTACTGGGTCAGGCGCGCAGCCGTTGGCTGACAGGGGCCGCTGCCGACAATTGATCGAGAGCGACGCTGACCCGCTGTTCGCGCTGCAGGATGCGCAGCAGGATGATGGCTCGCTCGTTGCCATCGGCACTCAGGAACACGGCGTCCATTTCCAGCTCCTGGCTGTATTGCATCCGCACGGCCGCGCCAGGCTGGTGGGCGGGTGCAGGCTCCGCCAGGGCGGCGAGCCGCTGGCGGATATCGTCGATGATGGCTTCGCTCACCGCCGTCGGCTGGGTGCCGAAGCTGACGATGCGATTGACGCCGCGCGTCGAGCGGATGGGGTACCAGTTGTCGTTCACGTCATTGAGCTGGATGAACAGGTACCCCGGGAACAGCGATTCGCTGCCGGCCGCGCGACTTCTGCCGGACGCCTTGCGCTCGCGCTGGGGCCGGAAGCAGACATAGCCCTGTCTGCTCAGGTTTTCTTCGGCGCGGGCCTCCTGATTGGGCTTGGTCTGCACCAGGTACCAGTGACCGGCGGGATGGGCGAGCGTCATGGGCGAGTTCCTTCTCTTGGGGCTATCGGTCGCGACGGAGCGGCGTATCAGGTACGGGGGCCGTATTCGTAGTAGCCGTAGACGCCATCGTCTTCCATGGACGTCGAGGCCTTGCGCTGCACGCCGTTGAGGATGGCGCCCTTGATGGTGATGCCGTTCTGGGCGAAGCGGCGACGGGAGTTCTCCACCGCCTTGAGGGTGCTCTGGCCGAAACGGGTGACCAGCAGGGTGGTGCCGGCGAGGCGACCCACCAGGGCGGCATCGGTCACCGCCAGGATCGGCGGGGTATCGATGATCACCAGGTCGTAGAGGCCGCCCACTTCGTCCAGCAGACGGGAGAAGTTGGCGTGCATCAGCAGCTCCGAGGGATTCGGCGCGGCCTGACCACAGCTGATGATGTCCAGCTGGGCGATACCGCTCGGCACGATGGCTTCACGCAGCTTGCTGCGACCGGTCAGCAGCTCGGACAGGCCGGCTTGCGGCTGCAGGCCGAACACGCGGTGCAGATAGCCCTTGCGCATGTCGGCGTCGATCAGCAGCACGCGCTGACCCGACTGGGCGACCACCGCGGCGAGGTTGCTGGAGACGAAGGACTTGCCGACGCCCGGGGTCGGGCTGGAAATCATGATCACCCGGTTCTTGGCTTCCAGCATGGCGAAGTGCAGGCTGGATCTCAGGCTGCGCAGGGATTCCACCGCCAGGTTGGCCGGCTGCACCACGCTCAGCAGATTGGGTTCGCCGGTACGGGTCTTCTTCTTCAGGCGACGGTTCAGGCGCTCCTGGTCCTTGGTGAAGGGCAGGGTGGAATAGACCGGCAGGCCGATCTGCTCGACGGTGTCCGGATTTTCGATGCCCTTCTGGAAGGCCTGGCGGACGAAGACCACCACCACCGAGGTCACCAGACCCAGCAGCAGCGACAGGATCAGCGCGATCTTGCGGTTGGTGGCCGGCTCGTCGAGGTTGACGTCGGCGTTGTCGACCAGGCGTACGTTGCCGATGGTGCCGGCACGGATGATGTCCTGTTCCTGGGCCTGGTTGAGCAGCAGCTGATAGGTCTGGTTGGTGACCTTCATGTCGCGGTTCAGGCGCAGCAGCTCCTGCTGGGTGCTCGGCAGGGCCTCCACCTTGCGCTGCAGGCTGCGTTTTTCCACTTCCAGCTGGGCGAGCTGGTTCAGCAGGGTCTTGTAGCTGGGGTGATCGCGGGTATAGAGGCGATCGTATTCGGCCTGCTTGAGCTTGAGCTGGGAAATGGAGGTGTCGAGGGTGACGATCTTGTCCAGGACCGCCTTGGTTTCCAGGCTGATGTCCACGGAGCGGCTGTTGGTCTGGTAGTTGTTCAAGGCCGCTTCGGCGCTTTCCAGGTCCTTGCGCACCGCCGGCAGCTGGCCACGGAGGAAGTCCAGGCGCTGGGCGGCTTCGGCCGAGCTGCGCTCGACGTTCTGCAGCACGTACAGGCGGCTGATCTCGGACAGGACGCTCTTGGCGAGGTCAGGATTCTCGTCGGCCAGGGACAGGTAGATGATCCCCGATTCCTTGCCCGCTTCGCTGGTCTTGATGCGGTTCTGATAGAGCTGCGCGGTGGTGATGACGCGGTTGCGGGTCACCTTGAATTCGGTACCGGGACGCGCGGTCAGGGTCTTGATCTGCATGCGGTAGCCGTTACCGCTGGCCATCTGGCCGACCTGGCCGTCGAGCAGGGGCTGCTTGTCCTTGTCCAGCAGGCGGTAGCGACCATTGCTGCCGGCCACCACGGTGAGGGTTTCACCGTACATGTCGTCCGGCACGTCGAACTGGAAGACGTCGATCTGTTCGCCGCCCCAGGCGAAGCCGCGCAGTTGCGGCCAGCTGTCCGCCAGCTGACCCGGCTTTTCGGCTTCGTAGTGGCGCCACAGGTAGTGGCCGATCAGCGGGAAGAAACGCGGCTTGGCCTCGATGTCCAGGCGCAGGTTCTCCACGGTCTTGGTCAGCACCGCGCGTGACTTCAGCAGCTCGATCTCGGCTACCGCCGGCGAGGCGGAGTTGGGTCGCACCACGGTCTCGGCGACCGCCGTGAGCGCATTCTTCTTGGGTTCGATCTGGATCATCGCCCCGGCGACGTATTGCGGAGTCGACAGCACGGCATAGGTGATGCCCACGGCCAGAAAACCCGCGGTGATGCCCGCGATCAGCTTCTTGTGATCAAGAAGCGTGAGGGCCATCGTCTTGAGGTCCAGATGTTGTTCTTCGTGTTGTTCGAACGAAGAGCGCTGCATGACGGTCATTGGGGTCCCTTCCTTTTAGCTGGATACAGCGCAGCCGGAAAACTGCTCTGCGTAAGTTCAGTAGGTGACGCGCTTGGGGGCGAAGCGTCGGCCGATGTTGAGGGTGATGTTGCTTACCGCCCGCAGGAGCGCCTTGACCTTCTGCGTCGGCGGAATCGAGGACAGCGAAAGACTCAGGACCTGGCGCAGGAAGAACACGTGCAGGTCGCGCTCGCCCAGCCGGTAGTAGTAGTTGGCCAGGCAGTACTGGGTGTGGAGATCCATCTGCAGGCGCTTCTGGCTGGCGCGCATGGAAAAGATCCCGCCCTCGTGCACGCGGTAGGCGGCGGGGCGGATCTCGTCCATGAACTTGCCCTTGCCGTGGGCACCCAGCAGCGACCACCAGACGATGTCCATGAGCGCGGCGGTTTCCAGCTCCGGCGGCAGTTCGCGCAGGACGTTGCGGAAGCAGGCGGTCAGGGTCGACAGCGGCAGAGCCTTCTTCAGGTCGGTTTCGCTGCGATCGTAGTGATCCTGGCCATTGAACCGCTGCGGATTGACGATCCCCGTGCTGTTGAAGGCATAGGAGGCGTGGAAGGTCAGGGCGTAGTCCCGGTTGTTCTCCAGGAAGTCCACCTGCAGCTGCAGCTTGCGCGGATCGTTCCAGTAGTCGTCGCCTTCGCAATAGGCGATGTAGTCGCCGCGGGCGTGCTGGAACACCGGCATGCCATAGGGCTTGCCCTGGCTGTACTGGTTTTCCTTTTGCAGGATCAGGCGGATCAGCCGGGGGTAGCGGCGCTCGTAGTCCTGGAGGATTTCCCGGGTGCCATCGGTCGAGGCGTCGTCGTTGACGATGATCTCGAAGGGGAAATCGGTCTGCTGGCGCAGGAAGCCGTCGATGG
Organism: Pseudomonas sp. GM_Psu_1; assembly: GCF_026544185.1. NCBI lineage: Bacteria > Pseudomonadati > Pseudomonadota > Gammaproteobacteria > Pseudomonadales > Pseudomonadaceae > Pseudomonas > Pseudomonas sp. GM_Psu_1. Next base: position 347,467 of record NZ_JALNUX010000004.1, on the reverse strand, counting down.
CCTGGCCGATGTAATCACGATGGTTGAAGGTCAGGCAGACGATGCTGGCGACCGGCCGACTGCAATTCGTCGGCCAGTGCTTCATGATCTCTGCTTCGGTCCGAGCGTCCATGTCAGATACCTGCTTTGTAGAGTTGGGAAAACAGGCGCGAGCGGGTCTGTTTCGGAGAACAGAGCACGTAGCTCAGCGCCATCAGCACCAGGGTCAGGCCACCGCCCAGGGCGAGGGTGGCCAGGATGGAGAACCGCTCCTGCGGTTGAATCTCTTGGTACAGCAGCTTGCTCAGGCCCACGCCGATGGCGGTCACCACCACGGCCACCAGCAGATCCTGGTTCCAGTAGCGCTGCAGATTCGGCGCGAAGCGGCCGTGGACGATCATCGGCCAGATCACGAAGGGGATCAGGCGCATGAAGAACCAGGCCAGCGCCGCGCCATAGGCGCCGTAGTGCAGGACTACCAGGATCACGATGGGCACCGAGATGGCCGCCGATACCAGGCTGTACCAGACGTGCAGGCGCAACTTGCCGTAGGCGTACTGCAGGTAGAACTGGAACTGGCTGAGGGCGAGCAGCGCCGAGCCCAGGGCGTACCAGAACAGGATCGGCTCGCTCCAGTGGGCGGAGACCTTATCGCCGGTCCAGGCGAAGACCAGCGCCTCGCCATGGAAGGCCACCATGGCCGCCAGCGGCAGCAGGATGGCGAAGGCGAAGCGCGCCGCGTTGCGATAGAGCCGTTCCAGTTCGAGCGGCTTGTCCTGGGACACCAGCACCGTCATGCGTGGCAACAGCGCCTGCACCAGCGGATTGGTCAGGGTCACGATGCCGGTGGAGATCAACGCCACCAGGCTGAAGTAGCCGTACTCGGCCAGGGGCAGCGCCTTGGACAGCACCAGCTTGTCGAGCTGGGTCAGGGCGATCCACAGGATCGAGGTAAAGGACATGCTCAGGGCGAAGGGCACGATGGGCTTGACCCGCTGCCAGTCGAAGCCGCTCCACCAGGTGGGGTTGGGCAGCAGGCGATAGGCCTTGAGCGCATAGACCAGCATCTCGAACACGGCGACGAAGGCCTGGAACACGAAGAAGTCCAGCGGCTCCTGGGAAATCCACATCACCAGGACCAGGCCGCCGAAGTAGCGCACCGTGGCGATCAGCACGTTGACCATGTTCAGCCAGCCGTGCAGCTCGACCCCCTGGACGCCGCTCTTGTACAGGGTCGACAGCAGGCGGAAGGCGATCATCAGCCCCATCAGGCCGATGCAGTGGGCCACGGTTTCCGTTGGCAGGCCCTGGACGTTGAGCCAGTGCCCCGCCATCCACTCCGCATTCAGCTCGATGGCGACGAAGGCCAGGGTCGCCAGGGGGATGAAGATGAATTCCAGCGAACGCAGCAGCTGGCCGCGGGTACGCCCCGCGCCGGTTTGACCGCGGCCGTGGGCGACGTCGCGGACCAGCGAGGCGGAAATGCCGACGTCGAGGAGTTGCAGCCAGGTCTGCAGCACGGCGAAGAAGCCGATCAGACCATAGGTTTCGGCACCCAGATGACCGAGATACATCGGCTGGATCAAGATGCCGATCAGCAGCGCATAGGCTTGGCCGGCATAGTTGATCAGGGTGTTGCGCAACACCGACACTTTCGCGGGACTGGTCATGGGAGATAGCGGGCCAGGGTCAGGTTAGAACAGGAGAGGAGTCGCCGGGAAAATCCCAGCTCGGCAGCAGCTGCGCCGGGGTGATGAGTGCCCGCAGGGATTCCATGCTGGTCTTTTTCTGCTGCGCCAGGAGCAGGGTGTCGATCAGCAGGTCCTGGGTCGCCTGCGGCAGGTCCGGATAGAGCGGCACGCAGAGGATGCGGTGACTCAGCTTGCGCGAGACCGGCTTGATCGCCTGGGGCTGCAGGTAATCCAGGGTTTCCAGCGACGGATAGAAGTAGCGGCGCGGATTGATGCCGACGGCGTTCAGCGCCTTCTTGGTGTCCAGCAGACTCGGCTCGTCGCGCAGGGCCACCGGGAAGTAGCTGTAGTTCAGCTGGGTCCCGTAGGTGGGGCGCTGCAGGTCGAAGGCGCCCTGCAGGCGTCTTTCATAGTGCTGACCGATGACGGCGCGGCGGGCCAGGATGTCTTCCAGCTCGTCGAGGATGCACAGCCCCATGGCCGCGGAGACCTCGTTGAGCTTGGCGTTGATGCCGACGCCCTCGATGCGCTCGGCATCGACGATGCCGAAGTTGATCATGCGGCGAACGCGCTCGGCGAGTTCGTCGTCCTCGGTGATGATCGCGCCGCCTTCGATGGTGTGGAACAGCTTGGTGGCGTGGAAGCTGACGGTGGTGATGTCGCCCCACTGCAGTACCGAGCGGCCTTCGAACAGGGTGCCGAAGGCATGGGCGCCGTCGTAGACGACCTTCAGGCCGTGGCGCTGGGCGACCTGCTGCAGGCCGCGGACGTCGCAGGGATTGCCGAACACGTGGGTGGCGACGATGGCCGAGGTATCAGGCTCGATGGCGGCCTCGACGTTGGCCGGATCCAGGTTCCAGGTTTCCGGGTGGATGTCGGCGAACACCGGCCGGATCCCTTCCCAGTGCAGGGTGCTGGTGGTGGCGACAAAGCTGAACGGCGTGGTGATGGCACTGCCGGTCAGGCCCAGGGCGCGATAGGCGACCTGCAGGGCCAGGGTACCGTTGTTGACCAGGATGATGTTTCTGACGCCCAGATAGTCGCGCAGGCGCTCTTCGAGTTGCGCGTGCAAAGGGCCCTGGTTGGTGATCCAGTTGTTGGCGTAGATCTTGTCGATATACGCCTTGAAGCGTTCCTTATCGCCAAGGTAGGGCTTGGTCACATTGATCATGATCCGGTACCTGCTTATCGAGTCCTTGATACGTGTCGGTTCGGTCAAGCGTGCTCGGCGACCGGGCTGGCCGGTTGCCGGAAGGAGGCGCCGGGCTTGTCCAGGCGCTCCAGAACCGACTCCAGGGCCTCGCGACTGGCATCGTTGTGGAACTGCCAGACCCCGTAGATGCGTCCGGAAAAGGACGCTTCGCTTCCCAGGCGGGGATCCACCGCCAATCCCGAGCCCAGGCCGAACAGGTGCAGGCCCTTTAGGCGCTGGCCGTGCTGGTCCAGCGGACTGCCGGCGGCGTCGGAGTCCAGGCCGCCGCGCAGGGTGCGCAGGGTCAGCGGCCGGCCGTCCTGGCAGCGCAGCTCGGGCACTATGGGTTGGTAACCCATGCCCTGGACCAGCAGGGCGGCGCTGTCGAACAGCGTCTGGGCGCTGGCGAGCTGGTCGGCGCTGCCATCCAGCTGCAGCGTCCTGACCTTGACCGGGGTGCCGCCGATGCCCTGACCGGCAAGGACCTGGCGACCGATCTCGTGGGCGCGGTAGCGCAGTCCGCCGGAACGGTTGACCCGCTTGGAAATGGGGCAGATGTCCTGGATCGGGTCGAAGTCGTAGCCGGCGGCCAGGGCTTCGGCGGCGGTCTCGTAGAACAGCCGGATCGGCGAGCGATGGACCAGGGTCAGCTCGCGCAGACCATCGTGGTGCAGGGCGCTGGCCAGGTTGTCCAGGGCGGAGAAGGCACTGTGGGAGCCGCCGACCACGCAGATCGGACCGCCATCCTTGAGGCGCGCCCGATAGCGCTGGCGCAGGGCCTCGGGTTGCAGGCGCAGCAGATTGTCGGAGCTGTCGATCGAGGCGCTCTGGGGCAGTTGCAGGCCCATGGCCTGGATGCTTTCCTCGAAGCTGTGGCGGGTCTGCTGGCCACCCAGGTTGAGGACTAGGCTGGAGGTGCGCACGCGGCGGATGGCACCGGCCTGTTCCAGCCAGACGACATAGCTCGAGCCTTCGCAGGTGACTTCGGTGATGCGGGTCTGGCGCCAGGTGGGGATGCCGTACTGGCGTTCGAGCCAGGGCAGGACCAGGCCGGCGGCCTGCTGGAAGAGCTGGCCGACGATGGGCAGCGCCGGCGCTTCCTGGGAATTCAGCTTGAGGTGGCGAAAGGTCGGCGAGGCCTGCAGCGGGGCCAGGATGGGCGCCAGCAGGGGATCGCGCAGGCAGTCCAGAAAGACGTCGCTGACCGAGTTGGCGATGATCTGATAGTCACCCAGCTTGCCGGCGCCGAGTTCGGTCCCGGCATCGACGATGATGGTGCCGGCCTGGGCCAGTTGCTCGAGGGCGCCACGCTTGATGGCATTGAACAGGAATCCCAGGCCCGCCGGACCGGCGCCGCCAATTAGACATCCTAATGTCGATTCCGATAGATCATTCCTTGCCATCGGGGCATCCTCTCTGTGCGCAATCAGGGCGCAATTAACGTGGTAGAAACTGGCTTTCGCAGTGCCCGGCAGTCAGCAAGAAATTCAAGAGATCGTTTTAATCTTTATTGATTGAGTGACCGGCTGATGAACGTCGGTCAGTACCGGTGCCAGCCATTGCCGGTAATTAATTCGAAAGTATCGGCGCCGGGTGTACAGCAACTTGCTCACGGCCATCTGCCGAAGACTTTTCGATCTTTACCCGCTGATTCCGGCCACACTGCGTGCCGCCTTAAGGGTGCTGAAGTTCGTTTGGCTGGGCAGCCACTCGCCCGCCTGTTGCAGGCAAGACTGAAGTGGCATGAGCGAAAAGAGTTAAGTCCAGTTCAGGTGACATCCATGTAGTCCTGCAGGTGCTCGCTGGCACGGTGATCGTCCCCTGCTGTCCAGTGCCTGGGCATGGCTACCGCACAGGTTTGCCGTGTCTTGGGTGGTAACCGGTCCGGTCGGGACATGGCTACCGCACGGGTTTGCACCTGGACGGGATGAACAGAGGGTTATTTACCGATATCAAGACCTGACAACGCAGAAAACAGGAACTTGAAAAGCCATCGGCGAGACGCAGAGGAGGGGAGGTAATGCTGTCTTCCCTGACCTGTACGGCAGCAGGTTCAGCGCGCAATCCCAGCGCTACTTCGAACCTGGGGCAATGATTGTCAAAAGGGTTTGGACTGTCAACGCGAGGTCCGAACGGCAAATCCGGCCAGCGAGACGACTATTAATGCCGTTGATCCGGGTGAATCGGCGGCCAAATGAGGTGTGCTTGGCAAAAAAACGGCCGAGGCCGAAGCTTTTGGTGAAGGGAGTCGCAAAGCCTCTGCCAGGCAAGGCAATAAATGTGACGAATATTTTGGCGATTGGTTAACAGAACCCAGGGGTCTAGTAGACGGCTGGCGAGCGGAAATAAATCAGCTTTTCGCTATTTAGTATTGCTAATGTTTTCCGCTGGCTTACCAGCCTGCCAGGACGGCGGGAAGCTCGCTCAAGCTGCGGACCTCCGCATCCGGTTGGCCAGGCCCCTGCCAGGGATGCTGCAGGGGATTGAACCAGACGGCGCGAATGCCGGCGCGCTGGGCGCCCTGGACGTCATCCACGGGGTTATCGCCCACGTGCACGGTGGCTTCGGCGGGAATGCCGGTGAGGCGCAGCGCTTCGCGAAAGGGCGTGGGATCGGGTTTGCCGATGCCCAGCTGCTCGGCATTCAGGGCAAAGCGGAAATAGTCGGCCAGGCCGATGGTCTGGACGTCCGCATTGCCATTGGTCAGCACCCCCAGGGTGTAGCGATCGGCTAGCTGCTCCAGGGTGGGATGGACGTCGTCGAACAGGGTGACCTGCTGGCGGGCGGCCAGATAGACCGCGAAGCCGGCTTCGGCCAGCTGCGCCGCCTCGGGTTCGCCATAGCCGGCATCGAGCAGCGCCTGATGGATGACCCGGCGGCGCAGCTCGCTGACGCGGTGCCTGAGACCGGCGTCCTCTTGCAGCAGGCGATCGCGAATCGCCCAGAGGTGCTCGACCGGCACGCTGCCCAGCCGCGGCGCGGAGGCGGCGAACCAGTCACGCAGCAGGGCTTCGGCGGAGTGGATGACCGGGGCGATTTCCCAGAGGGTGTCGTCGAGGTCGAAGGTCACGAGGCGAATCGTCATCGGCTGGCCTTGCGCTTGGCGCGGGGGTGCGCCTTGTCATAGACCTCGGCGAGCTGGCCGAAGTCCAGGTGGGTGTAGATCTGGGTGGTGGCGATGTCGGCGTGGCCGAGCAGCTCCTGGACCGCGCGTAGATCGCCGGAGGCACTGAGCATGTGGCTGGCGAAGCTGTGCCTGAGCATGTGCGGATGCAGATGCTGGCCCAGCTCGCGCACGCCGGCCTCGCGCACCCGCAGCTGTACCGCGCGGGGCGTCAGGCGCAGACCGCGCTGGCCGATGAACAGGGCGTCGTCACGCGGTGCGGCCTGGAGCCGGACCTTGAGCCAGGTCTCCAGGGCGTCGCGGGCCTTGCTGCCGATGGGCAGCACCCGCTCCTTGTTGCCCTTGCCGCGCACCTGGACCAGGCCCTGGGCCAGGTCCACATCCGCCAGGTCCAGCCCCACCAGCTCGGACAGCCGCAGCCCGGAGCTGTAGAACAGCTCCAGCAGGGCCTGGTCGCGCAGGGCGAGGAAGTCGTCCTCCACGGCGCCGTCGAGCAGCTGCATGGAGCGGTCGACATCGAGCACCTTGGGCAGGGCCTTCTGCGCCTTGGGCGGCGAGAGGCCGTGGGCCGGGTCCTGGCTGCAGTGGCCTTCGCGGATCAGATAGAGATAGAAGCCGCGGCAGGCCGACAGCAGCCGCGCCAGGCTGCGACTGGAAGCGCCGGCCCGGTGCAGCTGGGCGATCAGGGCGCGCAGGCGCCGACTGTCCAGGCCGCCCCAGTCGCCCAGGCCTTCGGCTTCGGCGAAGCTCAGCAGCTTGCGCAGGTCGCGCCGGTAGCCGTCGAGGGTGTGGGGCGAAACCTGGCGTTCCAGGCGCAGATGATCGAGATAGGCATCGAGCTGGACCTGCATGCTCCGCTCCCGGGCTCAGCGCACCGTACGCAAGGGGACGGGAAAGCGCGGCAGGACCCGCGCCAGGACTTCCGCCACATGGCTGAGGAACAGCGTGCCCAGGCTGCTGCGATAGTGCTGGGGATCGGGACTGCCGATCGCCAGGACGCCATGCAGGCCCTGGTGGGAGAGGGCGGCGACGGCGGCGGAGCCGACCTCTTCCTTGGCCGAGTCACCGAACAGGAAGGCCAGTTCGTGGGCGCGCAGGACGCCGCTGGTGGTCTTCTCACCGCCCAACAGGCCACCGATCACCTTTTGCGCCTCGGCGGGGGTGACGCTGCGGCCGACCGGCAGGGGATGCTCGTGGAACAGGATGAGGCCGACGTAGGGCACCTTGAATTCATGACGCAGGCTGTCTTCGACGGTGCCTATCACCTCTTCGAGGCTGTTGGCGTCGAGCAGGCCGATGATCAGCCGACGGGTCTTGTCGAACAGCCGGTCGTTGTCCCGCGCCACGTCCATCAGGTGGGTCAGGCGATGGCGCATCTCGCCGTTGCGATCGCGCAAGAGACCGAGTTGCCGCTCGACCAGGGAGATGGCGGTACCCCGCTGATGGGGCACGCGCATCTCCGCCAGCAGCTCTTCGCGATCGGCGAAGAAGTGCGGATGGTCCAGCAGCCAGTCGGCGACCTGGTCCGCGGTCAGTTCGGGGGTGTCGCTCATACTCTTACCTGGCCTTCGTAGACACGGGTGGCCGGACCGGTCATGAGCACCGATTGACCGACGCCGTCCCACTCGATGTTGAGCAGGCCGCCCGGCAATTCGATGCTCACCGGCGATTTCAGCCAGCCCTGGCGGATACCGGCTACCGCGGCGGCGCAGGCACCGGTGCCGCAGGCGCGGGTTTCGCCGACACCGCGTTCCCAGACCCGCAGGCGGGCGCGCTGGGCGTCGATGACCTGCAGGAAGCCGATATTGGCCTTTTGCGGAAAGCGCGGATGGCATTCCAGCTTGGGCCCGAGGGTCAGCACCGGCGCCTGGTCGACGTCGGCGACGCGCAGCACGCCATGGGGATTGCCCATGGAGACCACCGCCAGCTCGACCGTCTCGCCCTCGACCTGGACGGCATGACTCAGGGTCTCCGTCTCGGCGATGAAGGGGATCTCGGCCGCCTGCAGGCGCGGTGCGCCCATGTCCACGCGGACCTGGCCGTCGCCCTTGAGCAGCAGCTCGATGATGCCGCCCTTGGTCTCGACGCGGATCTGCTTCTTGACCGTCAGGCGCTTGTCGAAGACGAAGCGGGCGAAGCAGCGGGCACCGTTGCCGCACTGTTCGACCTCGGAGCCATCGGCGTTGAAGATGCGATAGCGAAAGTCCACGTCCGGGGTGCTGGGGGTCTCGACGATCAGCAGCTGATCGAAGCCGATGCCGGTCTTGCGGTCACCCCACAGACGGACGTGCTTGGGCTGGATGTGCGCGTGCTGGCTGATCAGGTCGAGGACCATGAAGTCGTTGCCCAGACCGTGCATCTTGGTGAAGCGCAGTTGCATGGAACTCCCCTCAGGCCGGCAGCCGGCTCTCGCCCGCGAAGAGTTCTTCCAGCGTCTCGCGCCGACGGACCAGGTGCGCCTGGTCGCCATCCACCATCACCTCGGCGGCACGGCCACGGGTGTTGTAGTTGGAACTCATGGTGAAGCCATAGGCCCCGGCGGAGCGGATGACCAGCAGATCGCCTTCGGCCAGGACCAGCTCGCGGTCCTTGGCGAGGAAGTCGCCGGTCTCGCAGATGGGGCCGACCAGGTCGTAGCGGCGGGCATCGCCCTGGCGCGCGGTCACCGGCTCCACCGCCATCCAGGCCTGGTACAGCGCCGGACGGATCAGGTCGTTCATCGCCGCATCGACGATGGCGAAGTCCTTGTGGGCGGTGTGCTTGAGGTATTCCACGCGGGTCAGCAGGACGCCGGCGTTGGCCACGATGAAGCGGCCGGGTTCGAACACCAGGGTCAGGTTGCGCCCGGCGATGCGCTCGCGGATGGCCTGGATGTAGTCGCCGGCCAGCGGCGGCTGCTCGTCGCGATAGCGCACGCCCAGGCCGCCACCGAGGTCCAGATGGCGCAGGACGATACCGCGCTCGGCGAGGCGGTCGATCAGCGCCAGCAGGCGGTCGAGGGCGTCGAGGAAGGGCGGCAGGGTGGTGAGTTGGGAGCCGATGTGGCAGTCCACCCCGAGGATGTCCAGGTTGGGCAGTTCGGCGGCGCGGGCGTAGACCGCCTCGGCGTCGGCGATGTCGATGCCGAACTTGTTTTCCTTGAGGCCGGTGGAGATGTAGGGATGGGTACCGGCGTCGACGTCGGGATTGACCCGCAGCGAGATCGGCGCGACCACACCCAGCTCCGCGGCCACCTGTTGCAGCCGTTCCAGCTCGTCGGTGGATTCGACGTTGAAGCAGTGCACGCCCACTTCCAGGGCGCGGCGCATGTCGTCACGGGTCTTGCCGACTCCGGAGAACACCACCCGGTGCGGATCGCCACCGGCGGCCAGGACGCGCTCCAGTTCACCACGGGAAACGATGTCGAAGCCGGCGCCGAGGCGGGCCAGGACGTTGAGCACGCCGAGGTTGGAGTTGGCCTTGACGGCAAAGCAGACCAGGTGCGGCAGACCGGCCAGCGCATCGGTATAGGCGCGGTACTGGCCCTCGATGTGCGCTCGCGAGTAGACGTAGGCGGGGGTGCCGAATTCCTGCGCCACGGCGCTCAGGGCTACCCCTTCCGCATGCAGTTCACCTGCACGGACAGCGAAGACTTCCATGGTGGCTCCTTAGAACACGTCGTGGCGGTGTTCTTTGGCGGCTTTCTGGTCGTCGGGCAGGTACAGCGGGCCTTTCTGACCGCAGCCGGCCAGCAGGCAGGCGCAGGCGATGAAGAGAAGAGACAGGCGCTTCATGACGCTAAACCTTTATTCAGGCGAATATTGCCCGGAGTATAACGGGGTTGAACGACTCTTTGACACGCCCGGATGGCTGAAGCGCAGCTGCCGGCCGCCGTCGCGACTGGACGTCATCTGGGCGGCCCGCTACCGTGCGGCGATTCTTTCCCTTCTTTCGAGGATCGTCATGAGCCGGCTCAGCGAAGCGCAATTCCATCACCTCGTCGACCAGACCCAGCGTCAGGTCGAGGACGCCTATGACGACAGCGGTCTGGACCTCGATCTGGAAAATGCCGGTGGCGTGCTGACGATCAAGTTCGACAACGGCAGCCAGGTCATTCTCAGCCGCCAGCCCCCGCTGGTGCAGCTCTGGGTGGCCGCGCGCTCGGGTGGCTATCACTTCGACTGGGATGGCCAGAACTGGATCTGCGACACCTCGTCCGAAACCCTCGGCGCGCTGCTGGTGCGGGTGACCCTGGAGCAGACCGGCGAGAGCGTGACCCTGCCGGGGCTGTAACGACCTGCGGTCGGTGCGGCTTGACCGCTGCCGAGACCCCTGTGCTAGCGTGACCTGACGGCGCCTTTCGAGCGCCGTTTTCTTTTGCCGCCTCAGGCGGCTTCCCGCTGGGCGCCTGCCGCCCGTCATCCCCGGTGGTCCGGCCGCCTCCCGCGGCGGGGATCGCACCGTCTCGTCCTCCAGGAGTCCGCCATGCGCCATGCATCGCCCATTACCGTTTCCGCCGTCGACCTGCCCCGTCTCGAACGCCTGCTCGATGCCCTGCCCGAATTCGGCCCCGTGGCCGAGGCCCTGGACGAGGAACTGGCCCAGGCCCGGGTGGTGGCGCCCGAGGAGATCGGCGCGGTGGTCACCATGAATTCGCGCGTACGCTGCCGCGAGACCGATACCGGCAAGGAGTACCAGGTGGTGCTGGTCTATCCGGAGGACGCCGGTGGCGAGGGACGGGTTTCGGTGCTGGCGCCGGCCGGCAGCGCGCTGCTCGGAGCCACGCCCGGCGAGCACCTGAGCTGGCCGGTGCCGGGTGGCAAGGAGCAGCAGGTGGAGCTGCTGGCGCTGGAGCCGGCCGAGGCCTAGTCGTCCGCGATCTCGGGCAGGTCCGGCAGGGCTCGCAACAGGCGCTCGTAGTGGGCGCCGTCGAAGGGCCTATCGGCGTCGAGCATGGCAGCGATCTCGCAGGACAGCGCCTGAGCCATCAACAGCACCGCTTCCTCGCGGTCATAGCCGACCAGGGTCAACTTGTTGAGTACGGCCTGCACATAGCTCGGCTCGCCGGCGGCGAGCTGATTCTCCACCGCTTCGATTAGATGCGAGGAGACAAAGGATTCTTCGTCATCGGCGTGGTCAATCATGTCTGGATACCTTTTGTTACAGTGCGACCCCTGATGCCGGCCTGGAGTCTTCTCGATGATCACCTGCTATCGCCTGTCCGCCGACGAGCTGGTCGCCCAGCCCCTGTCGCCGGGAGACCCGCTGCCCGCGGATCTGCTCTGGGTCGATCTGCTCGACCCCAGCGAGGCAGAGGAACGCTATCTCGAACAGGCGCTGGCGATGGACATCCCCACCCGGGAAGAAATCGCCGAGATCGAGGAATCCTCGCGACTCTATCAGACCGACCAGGCCCTGCACCTGACCACTACGGTGGTCAGCGGCTTCAGTGAGCATCAGCCGCAGGCCTCGGTGGTCAATTTCGTGCTGACCCCCGACTGGCTGGTGACGGTGCGCTACGCCGAGCTGGCCGCCTTCAAGGCCTTTCTGGGCAAGGCCCAGCAGCAGGCACGGCAGCACTGTCGCAGTGACGTCATCTTCGCCTCGCTGCTGGACAGCCTGGTGGACCGCGTGGCCGACATCCTTGAATCGGTGCAGGCGCACCTCAATCGCCTGGCCAAGGCGGTGTTTCGCGAACCCCTGGATCCGCAACAGGAAAAGCAGCAGCCCAAGACCGACCTGCAATCCATCGTCAAGCAACTGGGCCGCAGCAACCAGCTGCTGGCGCAGCTCAGCGAGAGCCTGCTGGGCATCAATCGCATCGTCTCCTACCTGCGCCGGGCCGGGGCGACCTGGATCTCCGGCACGGCCAAGACCTGGTTCAAGACGCTGGAACGCGACGTCCGCTCGCTGAGCGACTACCAGGCCAAGATGAACGGCGAGATCGGCTTCCTGCTCGACGCCACCCTGGGCCTGATCAGCGTGGAGCAGAACAATATCGTCAAGGTGTTCACCATCGCCTCGGTGCTGTTCCTGCCGCCGACCCTGGTGGGCACCATCTACGGCATGAACTTCAAGGTCATGCCGGAGCTGGACTGGCATTTCGGCTATCCGCTGGCGCTGGGCGCCATGGTGGTCTCGGCGCTGATTCCCTATGCCTGGTTCAAATTTCGCCGCTGGTTGTAGCCGGCGGCATCCATCGCACCTCGAGGAGGCAAAGCTATGCGTATCGGATTCATCGGCCTGGGCGGCATGGGCCAGGGCATGGCCGCCAATCTGCTCAAGGCCGGTCATGAGGTGGTGGTCTGGAATCGCTCCCCGGAGCCGGTGCAGGGCCTGGTCGCCCAGGGCGCCCGCGCGGCGGCGTCGCCCGCGGAGGCCTTCGAGACCGAGGTGGTCTTCAGCATCCTGGCCAATGACGCGGCCACCCGCGAAGTGATCCTCGACAGCGGCGCCCTGCAGCGGGCGCAGGCCGGGCTGGTCCACGTCAGCATGGCCACCCTGTCGGTGGCCCTGGTCGACGAACTGGCCGCGCGCCATACCGAGGCCGGCGTGGGCTACGTGGCGGCGCCGGTGTTCGGGCGTACCGACGTGGCCGCCAGTGGCCAGCTCAACATCGTGGTGGCAGGGGATCCTGAAGCGATCGCGCGGGTCCAGCCACTGCTCGATGTGCTGGGGCGCAAGACCTGGCCGGTGGGCGCGGAGCCGCGGCAGGCCAATGTGGTCAAGATCGCCGGCAACTTCATGATCGCCAGCGCCATCGAGACCATGGGCGAGAGCACCGCCCTGGCGCGCAGCTATGGCGTGGAGCCGGCGGCGCTGCTGGAGATCCTCACCAGCACCCTGTTCGCCGCGCCGGTGTACCAGAATTACGGGCGCCTGCTGACCGAGCGAAAGTTCTCGCCGGCAGCCTTCAAGCTCAGCCTGGGGCTCAAGGACGTCGGCCTGGCCCTGGCGGCCGGCCAGGAGAAGGCGGTGCCGCTACCCTTCGCCAGCGTCCTGAGGGACAACCTGCTGGAGGCCGTCGCCCAGGGCGAAGGCGATCTGGACTGGATCGCGCTGGGGCAGCGGTCGCACAAGAAGGCCGGCCTCGACTGAGAGCCCGCTCAAAGTCTGCTGCGCGTCGGCCAAACTACGTTGAAAAGGCCTTCGGAATGCTCATTTACCACTCGTAAACTCCGCTTCCTCAGGCCTTTTCGCCTTGTTTGGCTCTAGCTCGCGAGCCTTTGAATAGGCTCTCGCGGCTACTTGCAGGCGGTGCCCAGCGCCGCCAGCGACAGCGGGTAGAATTGCAGGTTGTAGCCCGAGGTCTTGGCCTGGCTGCAGCGCTTGGTGCTGTAGAGGCCGTAGTCGATGATCATCACCGGCTTCTTCTGGGTGCGGAAGTAGCTGTAGGCGTTGCACTCGGCGTAGTCGTAGCAGCTCTCGTTGAGGGCGAAGTCGAACTTGGTGTAGAGGCTCGGCACCAGGTCCACGGCGTTCTTCAGGCCCACCAGCAGACTGCGCTTGTGCGCCTCGTCGGCCAGCCAGTTGAGGAAATCCAGCTGCTGGGCCCGGGTCAGCTTGAGGCCGTTGGGGTTGCTGAAGCCATCGACGTTGTCCGGGTCCACTCCCTGGCAGCCCTTCTGCACGGCCAGGTCCAGCCGCTTGGCCAGCAGCACGCGGACGTCGGCGCGACGGATGTCCAGCCAGCGCTCGCCCGGCCAGGCGTCCAGCGCCTTGCCCAGGGCGGCCTTGGGATAGAGGGCGGCGTCGGGCCGCCAGTCTTCCCAGGTGCCGGCGCTGAAATAGCAGATCACCGTCTTCCCATTGCCCTTCAGATTGGCGATCACCGCCTTGCTGGTGTCATAGAGATCGATGTCGTAGAGGGTGCGATTGGGCTTTTGCAGCACGCCGTTCAGCTGGACATGCCAGGTGAGCGTCTGTGGCAGCGGCGGCGGCAGGGCGGCCTGGCTGGAAGCCGCGGCGAACATTCCGCAAAGCAGGAGGGAACAGGCTGAAAGGCGCATGAGACTTGACTCGAACGGCTGGTCAAGCCTCAAGTATCGGCTGCCGGGTCTCCTTCCTGAGCACCAGTCGTCGTACCTATCAACGGCTGGTCGGCGCTCGTCCGACCGGCTTTCAGGCCTCCTGCGCGGAGACCCCTGGCCTAGAGCCCTTGCCGTCGGACCAGGCGCCTGCGGGGCGGTGGAGGGAACCCTTGTGCCCTTTGGCGCGGCCGATGAGCGGCAGGGGTGGGGTCTTCGGCCGGCGGCGTTCTCGCCCGTCCGCGGAGGGGTAGGCGAGAAGCGCAGCGGCGGGCGTTAGCGCTGGGCCAGCAGCGCGCGGCCGCGCTGCACGGCGGCGCGGACCTGGGCCGGGGCGGTGCCGCCGATATGGTCGCGGGCGTTGACCGAGCCTTCCAGGGTCAGGACGGCGAAGACGTCCTGCTCGATCTGATCGCTGAAGCGCCGCAGTTCGTCCAGGCTCATCTCGGCCAGGTCCTTGCCGCTGTCCACGCCGTACTTGACCGCATGGCCGACGATCTCGTGGCAGTCGCGGAAGGGCAGGCCCTTGCGCACCAGGTAGTCGGCGAGGTCGGTGGCGGTGGAGAAGCCGCGGCGGGCCGCCTCGCGCATGATCTCGCGCTTGGGCTTGATGGCCGGGACCATGTCGGCGAAGGCGCGCAGGGAGTCGCGCAGGGTATCGGCGGCGTCGAACAGCGGTTCCTTGTCTTCCTGGTTGTCCTTGTTGTAGGCCAGCGGCTGGCCCTTCATCAGGGTCAGCAGGCCGGTGAGGGCGCCGAACACCCGGCCGGTCTTGCCACGCACCAGCTCGGGCACGTCGGGATTCTTCTTCTGCGGCATGATCGAGGAGCCGGTGCAGAAGCGATCGGGCAGGTCGATGAACTGGAACTGGGCGCTGGTCCAGAGCACCAGCTCTTCGGAGAAGCGCGACAGGTGCATCATCGCCAGGGAGGCCGCGGCGCAGAATTCGATGGCGAAGTCGCGATCCGAGACGCCGTCCAGGGAGTTGCCGCCGATGGCCTCGAAGCCCAGCAGCTCGCAGGTGACCTGGCGCTGGATGGGGTAGGTGGTGCCGGCCAGCGCCGCGCTGCCCAGGGGCATGCGATTGACGCGCTTGCGGCAGTCGACCAGGCGCTCGTGGTCGCGGGAAAGCATCTCGAACCAGGCCAGCAGGTGGTGGCCGAAGGTCACGGGTTGCGCGGTCTGCAGGTGGGTGAAGCCGGGCATGATGGTGTCGGCTTCGGTCTCGGCCAGTTGCAGCAGGCCGGCCTGCAGGCGGTCGAGCTCGACGAGGATGGCATCGATCTCGTCGCGCAGCCAGAGGCGGATGTCGGTGGCCACCTGGTCATTGCGGCTGCGACCGGTGTGCAGCTTCTTGCCGACCACGCCCAGGCGCTCGGTCAGGCGCGCCTCGATGTTCATGTGCACGTCTTCCAGGTCGACGCGCCACTCGAAGGTGCCGGCCTCGATCTCGCTGCGGATCTCGTCCAGTCCGGCGACGATGGCATCGCGCTCGGCTTCGCTGAGCACTCCGGCCTGGGTCAGCATGCGGGCATGGGCCTGGCTGCCGAGGATGTCGTGGCGGTAGAGACGCTTGTCGAAGTCCACCGAGGCGGTGAAGCGGGCGACGAAGGCGTCGACGGGTTCGCTGAAGCGTCCGCCCCAGGACTGGTTGGTTTTTTCGCTGCTCATGGATCGGCCTGCTGCTGGGCTTGTCGGTAAGGAAAGGAGGGGGTCGATGATAGCAGTCCTGAGCGGGTGCCGGCCCGATTCAACGGAGCCGACTTGCCGACGAGTGGTATCTGACCCACACTGCCTCCATGATACTCGAACGCCGCAAAACCCCCCGACCGGTAAAGGTCGACGACTTCTTCGTCCCGGCGCTCTGCGAACCGGAGGCCCTGCTCGTGCTGGTGGTGCTGGCCGAGCTGCTGGTGCTGGTCCTGGTGCTGGCAGAACCCTTCACCCTGCAGTTCAACTGGATCCGCCTGGCGCTGGTATCGCTGTTCGTGCAGTGGATCGTGCTACTGTCGGCGGCGCTGCTCTGTCGCCTGCGGCCCTGGCTGGCACGCCATAGACCGGTGGTGGCGGGTGGTTTCTGCTGCGCCATCGTGGTGGCCCTGACCCTGCTCTGCACCCTGGTGGCCGACTGGCTGCAGCTGGCCGGACCGCTACAGCGGGTCGGCGAGGTGCGGCTGTACATGAGGCACGCGCTGATCGCCCTGATCATGTCCATGCTGCTGCTGCGCTACTTCTGGCTGCAGAGCCAGTGGCGCCGCCAGCAGCAGGCCGAATTGCAGGCGCGCATCGAGTCGCTGCAGGCGCGCATCCGCCCGCATTTCCTGTTCAACAGCCTGAACAGCATCGCCAGCCTGGTCGCCCTGGACGCCGACAAGGCCGAGCGCGCGGTGCTGGACCTGTCGGCGCTGTTCCGCGCCAGCCTCGCCCAGCCCGGCACCAAGGTGCGCTGGGTCGAGGAGCTGGAGCTGTCGCGGCGCTATCTGGAGATCGAGCGCCTGCGCCTGGGCGATCGCCTGCAGTTGCAGTGGGACGTGGACGGGGTGCCGGCGGACCTGCCGATTCCCCAGCTGACGCTGCAGCCGCTGCTGGAAAACGCCCTGATCTATGGTGTGGCGCCGCGCATCGAAGGGGGCCTGGTCACCATCTTCGCCACCTACCGGGAGGGGGTGTTCGAGCTGGTCATCAGCAACCCCTATGACCCCGAGGTGGAGCAGCAGCCACGCCCACCCAAGGGCACCCGTCAAGCTTTAAGCAATATCGAGGCGCGATTGACGGCACTTT
Source organism: Pseudomonas sp. GM_Psu_1 (assembly GCF_026544185.1). Taxonomy (NCBI): domain Bacteria; kingdom Pseudomonadati; phylum Pseudomonadota; class Gammaproteobacteria; order Pseudomonadales; family Pseudomonadaceae; genus Pseudomonas; species Pseudomonas sp. GM_Psu_1. The sequence goes on along the minus strand of NZ_JALNUX010000004.1, from coordinate 330,694 downwards.
TCGGACCAGCTGCGAGTCTCAAAATCGAACGCCGCGACCAGCGGCATACAACGTCTCTTCGCTATCCATGCGAGCGACTCATGCGGGAAGCCTGAGCTTATGAATGTCCTGATCGTCGATGACGAACCCTTGGCGCGCGAGCGTCTGGCCCGTCTGGTGGGGCAACTGGACGGTTATACCGCCCTGGAGCCAACAGCCACCAACGGTGAGGAAGCCCTCGCTTTGGTTGAAAACCTCAAGCCCGATATCGTCCTGCTCGACATCCGCATGCCGGGTCTGGACGGTCTGCAAGTGGCCGCGCGTCTCTGCGAGCGCGAATCGCCGCCCGCGGTGATCTTCGTGACCGCCCACGACGAATACGCGCTCGACGCCTTCCAGGTCAGCGCCGTGGGCTATCTGGTCAAGCCGGTGCGGCAGGAGGACCTGGCCGCTGCCCTGAGCAAGGCCCAGCGACCCAACCGGATGCAGCTGGCCGCCCTGACCAAACCGCCGGCCAGTGGTGGCCCGGGTCCGCGCAGCCATATCAGCGCCCGGACCCGCAAGGGCATCGAGCTGATCCCCCTGGACGACGTGGTCTATTTCATCGCCGACCACAAGTACGTGACCCTGAGACACTCCGGTGGCGAGGTGCTGCTGGATGAACCGCTCAAGGCGCTGGAAGACGAATTCGGTGAGCGCTTCGTGCGCATCCACCGCAATGCGCTGGTCTCCCGCGAGCGCATCGAGCGCCTGCAGCGCACGCCCCTGGGCCACTTCCAGCTGTTCCTCAAGGGCATGAACGGCGACGCCCTGACCGTCAGTCGCCGTCATGTGGCCGGTGTGCGCCGCCTGATGCACAGCATCTGACGTCGCTCGCGGGTTGGCGACCGGCGCGCAGCGGGGGAGGGGCGCCGGTCGACCTGCTATCATGGCCGGCAATCTGACGTGCCGGTAATGTCCATGCTCCGCGAAATCCGTATCGCCACGCGCCAGAGTGCCCTGGCACTCTGGCAAGCCGACTATGTGAAAGCCCGCCTCGAAGCGGCCCACCCGGGTTTGCGGGTGAGTCTGCTGCCCATGACCAGTCGCGGCGACAAGCTGCTCGACGCGCCCCTGGCCAAGATCGGCGGCAAGGGGCTGTTCGTCAAGGAACTGGAAAACGCCCTGCTCGACGGCAGCGCCGACATCGCCGTGCACTCCATGAAGGACGTGCCCATGGAATTCCCCGCAGGTCTCGGGCTGTATGCCATCTGCGAGCGGGAAGACCCGCGCGATGCCTTCGTCTCCAATCGCCATTCCGGTCTTGCCGAATTGCCCCAGGGCAGTGTGGTGGGTACCTCCAGCCTGAGGCGTCAGGCCCAGTTGCTGGCCCTGCGCCCGGATCTCGAGATCCGCTTTCTGCGCGGCAACGTCAATACCCGCCTGGCCAAGCTTGATGCCGATGACTATGACGCCATCATCCTGGCCGCGGCCGGGCTGATCCGCCTGGGCTTCGCCGAGCGCATCCGCGAATACCTGACCGTCGAAGACAGCCTGCCGGCGGGCGGCCAGGGCGCCGTGGGCATCGAATGCCGGACCGACGATGCCGAGGTCCATGCGCTGCTCGAACCCCTGCACCATTTCGACACCGAACGCCGCGTCGCCGCCGAGCGCGCTCTGAATCGCCGTCTCAATGGCGGCTGCCAGGTGCCCATCGCCTGTTATGCGGTGCAGGAAGGCGAACTGCTCTGGTTGCGCGGCCTTGTTGGCCAGCCCGATGGCGGGCTGCTGCTGCGTGCCGAGGCCCGCGGCCCGCTGAACGACCCGGCCGGACTGGGCGTGACCGTGGCCGAAGACCTGCTGGCCCAGGGCGCCCAGGGCATTCTCGATGCCGTCTATGGGGCCTCCGGCGCATCATGAGCGCCTGGCGACTGCTGCTGACCCGGCCGGCGGAGGAGAATCCACCCCTGGCCGCCGCCCTAGACACGGTGGGCATCGCCACGGCCAGCCTGCCGCTGCTGGAATTGCAGCCCCTGGCGGAAACCCCCGAACAGCGCTCGCTCTGGCTCGATCTTGATCGCTATGCCGCCGTGCTGGTGGTGAGCAAGCCGGCGGCCCGCCTGGGCCTCGCCGCCCTCGACCAGTACTGGCCCCAACCGCCGCTGCAGGCCTGGTTCGCCGTGGGCGCGGCCACCGCCGCCGTGCTCGAAGACTATGGACTGCAGGTGCACCATCCCCAGCGTGAGGACAGCGAAGGCCTGCTGGCCCTGCCGGCCTTGCAGGAAGCCCTAGAGCGCCCGGTGCCCGAGGTGCTGCTGCTGCGCGGAGAGGGCGGCCGTGACCTGCTGGTCGACACCCTCACCGCCCGCGGCGCCCGCGTCGAGGTGCTCGAACTCTATCGCCGCCAGTGCCCGGACTACCCCGCAGGGCAGGTCCTAGAGACCCTGGCAGCGGAACGCCTGAATGCCATCATGGTCAGCAGTGGGCAGGGTTTCGCGCATCTGCAGGCCTGTGCGGGTGCGGATTGGCCCGCGGTGCGCCGTTATCCCCTGCTGGTACCCAGCGCCCGTGTGGCCGAACTGGCTCGTGCCAGCGGCTGCGAGCTCATCATCGAGTGCCAGGGCGCCAGCGCCGGCGCCCTGATCGCCGCGCTTGCCCATCACCATCCGGATTGACCCTACAAGGAATTCCCGTGAGCGAAACTCAAGCCCCCCGCGCCGACGACGTCTCTCCCGATCCTGTCGTGACTCCCGCCTCGCCGCCGCCGGCACCCCCACCGGCAAGTGTGCGCCGCAAGGGCTCGGGCAAGGCGTCCGGTCTGGCGCTGCTGGCCCTGCTGGTGGCCGCCGGTGGCCTGGGTGTCGGCGGCTGGAGCGTCTGGCAACTGCAGCAGGTGCGTCAGGCCGAGCAGAGTCAGGCCGCCCAGGCCGAGGATCTGCGCAGCCAGCTGCGCCAGCTGGAAATGCGCAACCAGGCGTTGAGTGCCGATCTGGGCCGCCTGCCCTCGGCCAACGAGCTGGAAGAGCGCCGCCGTCAGCTTGGTGAGCTGCAGGGCGACCAGCAGCACCTCGCCGAACAGTTCAAGGAGGTGGTCGGCCAGAGTCGCCAGGCTTGGCGCCTGACCGAGGCCGAGCACCTGCTGCGCATGGCCACCCTGCGCATGACCGCGCTGCAGGACGTGCCCAGCGCCCAGAATCTGCTGCAGGGTGTCGATGACATCCTCAAGGCCCAGAACGATCCGGCCGCCTTCGCCGCCCGCCAGCAACTGGCCAATGCCCAGCAGACCCTGCGCCAGCTGCCCGACCTGGATCGCACCGGGCAATTCGTCCAGCTGGCATCGCTGCGCAATCAGGTGCAGAGCCTGGAACCCCTGCCGCCACGCTTTTCCACCACCGTGGCCGACCAGCCCGGCGTCGAAAAGGCCGCGGTCCCGCCGAGCAATGCCCTGCAGCAGTGGTGGCAGGATTTCCGCCAGCGCATCTCCAGCTACTTCCGCATCGACTTTTCCGCCGACCAGCCGATTCGTCCGCTGCTGGCCGAGGAATCCCTGGCCCAGGTCCGCCTGGCCATGAGCCTGGCCCTGGAACAGGCGCAGTGGACCGTGCTCAACGGCAACCAGGAGGTCTACCGGCTCTCCATCGAGCAGGCCGAAGACGTCCTCGCCGCCCACTTCAACAACCAGAATCCCGACAGCCGTGCGGTTAAGCTGCGCCTGCAGGAGCTGGCCGAGCGGCCGGTCACCTTCGAGGCCCCTGACCTGACGCCGGCCCTGACCGCGCTGCAGGCCTACATCGCTCAGCGTCAGCAAATCCAGCCGAACAATGCCGCCGCCGGCGCGGCTCAGGAGAATCGCCCATGAAGCGCCTGTACCTGCTGTTCCTGTTCGCCCTGCTCGTCGGCCTGGGCGTTGCCGTGGTGCTGGCCAAGGAGCCGGGCTACGTGCTGCTGTCCTACAGCAACTTCCGCTACGAATCGAGTCTCTGGGCCTTCCTGGCCCTGCTGGTGGCGGTCTGGCTGGCGCTCTACATCCTCAAGCTGGTGCTGGGGGCCCTCGGCCTGACCGGCAAGGTGCTCAACCCCTGGTCGCGGCACAATCGCCAGCGCCGCCTGGAGCAGGCGCGTCACAAGGGTCAGCTGGAACTGGCCGAAGGCAACTGGAGCGGTGCCCTCAAGCACCTGAAAGGCGCCGCCGAGCACGCCGACCAGCCGCTGTTCGTCCTGCTGGGCGCCGCCCGCGCCGCCAACGAACTGGGCGACCTCGAAGAACGCGACCGCCTGCTGCGCCAGGCCCGCGAGCGCGAGCCCCAGGCCGACCTGGCCATCGGTCTGCAGCAGGCCCGGTTGCAGATCGACCGCGGCCAGTATCTGGAAGCCCGTGACAGCCTGGCGCCGTTGCAGGCCAAGTATCCGAAGAATGGCGAGGTGCTGCTGCAACTGCAGCGCCTGCAGGTGACCCTGCGCGACTGGCCGGCACTGATCGCCCTGCTGCCGCAACTGCGCAAGCAGCAGGTGCTGCGCCCCCAGGAGCAGGACGACCTGGAGCGCAAGGTCTGGATCGCGACCCTCGACGAGGTGCCCGCCCAGGGCGCGGAATCGGCGGTGGATGCCCAGTGGCAGCAGGTGCCCACGGCGCTCAAGGGCGATGCCTCGGTGGTGCTGGCCTATGCCCGTCAGCTGCGCGCCATCGGCCGCGACGACCTGGCCGAAGAGGTGCTGCACATCACCCTGAATCGCCAGTGGGACGAGCGCCTGGTCGAGCTCTATGGCCAGCTGCGTCCGCGCGATGCCAGTCGTCCGCTGCACCACGCCGAAGGCTGGCTCAAGGATCGCCCCCAGGATGCGGTGCTGCTGCTGGCCCTGGGCCGGTTGTGCATGAACAACCAGCTGTGGGGCAAGGCGCGCGAATATCTGGAGCGCAGTCTGGCGCAGCGGCCGTCCGCAGTCACCGCCGGCGAACTGGCCAGGGTGGCCATCCAGCTGGGCGATGTGGACCGCAGCCAGCAGCTCCTGCAGAGCCAGTGGCGCGAGTCCGACACCACTTCGCTGCCGACGCCGCGGGTCTGACGGCGCGGCTCGTCTGCCCGGGTCCTTGAAAGGTGCCCGGGCTTTCTCTACCGTAACGTCCCAATTCCCTGTTGGAGACGGCGCGTCCGTGACTAGTCCCCGCTTCATCTTTCTGTTCATGGCCGCCACCTGTGCGGTGCTCATGGGCGTCGGTCTCTATCTCGAACACGTGGTCGGCCTCGAGCCCTGCCCGCTGTGCGTCATGCAACGGATCTTCTTCATTCTGGTCGGGGTGGTGGCGCTGATCGCCGGCATCCAGGCGCCGGGCAAGCGCGGACGACGCATCTATGGCGTGGTCCTGCTGCTGCTGGCCGCCGCCGGCGCCGCCACCGCGGGCCGCCAGGTCTATCTGCAGACGGTCCCGGCGGAAGAGCTGGCGGCCTGCCTGCCGAGCCTCGACTACATGATGCAGGCGCTGCCCTTCCAGGAAATCATCCGCCTGGTCCTGCACGGCACCGCCGACTGCGCCGAGGTCAACTGGACGCTGTTCGGTCTGAGCATCCCGGAATGGAGCCTGCTGGCCTTCGTGCTGCTCATGGCCCTGAGCCTGGTCAAGATCTTCCGCCGTCGCTGAGCTTTCTCCGAGCAACGGCACTCGCCTGGCGAGGCGATGTCGGTATAGTTCCTGATAACAGCCGGGCGCCTGCGCCCGGACCGTCTCGCCCGTATAGAGAGCTGCCGTCATGCTAGAAACCTGCCGCAATGCCCAGGAACGCTGGGGTGGGGTCCACCAGCTGATCGACCGCTGGCTGATTGCCCGCCGCGAGCTGGTGACCGCTTACGAAACCCTGGACATGGAGCCCCTGCTGGGACCGGTGCGCGAGGTCAGCGAACTGGAGCGGCTCTGCGACATGCTGGTCGACTACATGTCCACCGCGCATTTCGAGATCTACGAGCAACTGGTGGCCGAAGCCCGGGAATTCCAGGACGAGCGCGCCATCGAGTTCGCCGACAGCGTCTATCCGCGCCTGCAGGCCCTGACCGACGCCGCTCTGAACTTCAACGACAGATTCGAGCGCGGGGCCTATCGGGACCCGGGTCTGCTGACCATCGAACTCAAGCTGCTGGGCGAAACCCTGCGCGAGCGCTTCGAACTCGAAGACTGCCTGATCGAGGTGCTGCACACCTCGCACCAGCAACCGCGGCTGGCGTCGGTCTAGCCCCGGTTCCCCCGCGCGGCCTCGGCCAGCAGGTCGAGGTCCGCTGCGGCTGCCTCGCGCGGTGCCAGCGCGTGCAGCCAATCCCCCGGGCCCTGTGCCCCGCGACACGGCCAATGGCCCGCGAGTCGTGCCAGACGCGCGAGCTGTTCACGTTCCGCGGCCAATTCCAGTCCCTTGAGCTGCTCCCGCAGGGCCGCCAGGCTCTCGTCCGCGCTGGACGCGGCCTTCCAGGCCTGGCGCAACTGGCGCAGGGGGCGTACCACCGTATCCTGCCAGTGCTGCGAGGCGCGCTGCAGCCGGGCCAGGCCCTCGGCATCCAGGGCGCAGTTGCGGCGATCCAGCCAGAGCGCCGTCAGCACCAGACAGACGTCGGCGCCGGCCTCTTGCAGACGCAAACAGGCGCCTTCCACGCCGGGCCGGGCGTATACTGCCAACGCGAATTCCCACAGGTCCTCTTGCATGTCCGCCTCCCCGTTCGTGGGTGGTGGAGCTGCTACACTCCGCCGCCATGATCCGACTACAGAACCTTACTCTACAGCGTGGTCCCCAGCGTCTGCTCGAAAGCGCTGAACTGACCCTGCATCCCGGCCAGAAAGCCGGTCTGATCGGTGCCAATGGCGCCGGTAAATCCAGTCTCTTCGCCCTGCTGCGCGGGCAGCTCGGGGCCGATGCCGGCGATTGCCACATCCCGGCGGCCTGGCGCATCGCCCACATGCGCCAGGAGGTGGATACCCTGGAGCGGCTGGCGGTGGACTATGTGCTGGACGGCGACATCGACCTGCGCCGCATCCAGCGCGAACTGGCGGCGGCCGAAGCGGCCCAGGACGGCAACGCCCTTGGCCGGCTGCATGCCGACTTCGAGGCCGCCGACGGCTATACCGCCGATGCCCGCGCCCGCAAGCTGCTGGCCGGTCTGGGCTTTACCGCCGCGCAGATGGAGCGCCAGGTCGGCGACTTCTCCGGTGGCTGGCGGATGCGTCTCAACCTGGCCCAGGCGCTGATGTGCCCCTCGGACCTGCTGCTGCTCGACGAACCCACCAACCACCTGGATCTGGACGCCATTCTCTGGCTGGAAGACTGGCTCAAGGGCTATCCCGGCACCCTGATCCTGATCTCCCACGACCGCGACTTCCTCGATGCCGTGGTCGATCATGTGGTGCACCTGGACCAGCAGAAACTCGTGCTCTATCGCGGCGGCTACTCCAGCTTCGAGCGTACTCGCGCCGAGCGCCTGGCGCAGCAGCAGCAGGCCTACGACAAGCAGCAGGCCCAGCGCGCCCACATGGAGAAGTACATCGCCCGCTTCAAGGCCCAGGCCACCAAGGCCCGTCAGGCACAGAGCCGGATCAAGGCCCTGGAACGCTTGGAAGAGCTGGCGCCGGCCCATGTCGATTCGCCCTTCGAATTCGTCTTCCGCGAGGCGGACAAGCTGTCCAGTCCGTTGCTCGACCTGGCCGAAGGCCGACTCGGCTACGGCGAGACCACCATCCTGCACCCGGTCAAGCTGCAGCTGACACCAGGCGCCCGCATCGGCCTGCTCGGCCCCAACGGCGCCGGCAAGTCGACCCTGATCAAGACCCTGGCCGCCGAACTCGAACCCCTCGGCGGCCGGCTGCAGCGCGGCGAGAACCTGGCCATCGGCTACTTCGCCCAGCACCAGCTCGATTCGCTGGACGCCAAGGCCAGTCCCCTGCTGCACCTGCAACGCATCGCCCCCGGCGAGCGCGAACAGAGCCTGCGCGACTTCCTCGGCGGCTTCGATTTCCGCGGTCCGCGCTGCGACGAGGCGGTGCTGAATTTCTCCGGTGGCGAGAAGGCGCGCCTGGCCCTGGCGCTGATCGCCTGGCAGAAGCCCAATCTGCTGCTGCTGGACGAACCCACCAACCACCTGGACCTGGACATGCGCCTGGCCCTGACCCTGGCCCTGCAGGAATTCGCCGGGGCGGTGCTGGTGGTCTCCCACGATCGTCATCTGCTCAAGAGCACCACCGACGAATTCCTGCTGGTGGCCGATGGCAAGGTGCAGGCCTTCGACGGCGATCTGGACGACTACAGCCGCTGGCTGGTGGACTTCCGCGCCCGCCAGGAGCCGGGCCTCGCCGCCGGCGAGGGCGCCGCGGTCGACAAGACCGATCGCAAGGCCCAGCGCCAGGCCGCTGCCGCCCTGCGCCAGCAGCTGGCACCGCTGAAGAAGGCCGCCGACAAGCTGGAAGCCGAGCTGGGCAAGCTGCAGGAAAGGCTCGCCGCCCTGGAAGCCCGTCTGGGTGACAGCGGTCTCTATGACGCCGCGCGCAAGGAAGAACTGCGCCAGGCGCTGGCCGACCAGGCCGCGGCCAAGACCCGCGAAGCCGAGCTGGAAGAGCAGTGGCTGGAGGCCCTGGAACGGCTGGAAAGCCTGCAAGCCGAACTCGAGGGGGGCTGATGACCGAGTGGCTGCACACCTGGCTGCCGGGGTGGGGCGACTACCTGCTGGTGGCCGGCCAGGTCGCCCTGGTACTGCTGATCGGCTATGTGCTGCAGCGCATCGTGGCCCGCGCCGTCACCGGCCTGGGCGAACGCTATCCGCTGCCGCCGCAGATCGTCCTCGGCCTGCGCGGCACCCTGCGCTGGCTGATCATGGGCAGTGCCATCCTCATGGCCCTGGAGCGCTTCGGGGTGTCCGCAGCGGTGCTCTGGACGGCCATTTCTGGTTTCGTCGCCGTGGCCGCGGTGGCCTTCTTCGCCATCTGGAGCGTGCTCTCCAACCTGTTCTGCGCGGTGCTGATCTTTACCGTCGGCCCCTTCCGCCTGGGCGATCGCATCGAGGTGCTGGACGCCTCGGACAAACCCGGCATCAAGGGCCGGGTGGTGGCGATCAACATGCTCTTCGTGACCCTGCAGGAACTGGACGACAACCAGGAAGGCGCCCTGGTGCAGATTCCCAACACCCAGTTCTTCCAGAAGTCGGTCCGTCGCTGGCGCGATGCCGACGGCTCCTTCGATTTCCATCTCGACAGGTGAACCCATGAGTCTGCAGGTCTGGACCGGTTTCTTCATTGCCTGCTGGATGATCAGTCTCTCGCCCGGAGCCGGGGCGATCGCCTCCATGAGCGCCGGCGTGACCCTGGGCTTCCGCCGCGGCTACTGGACGGCCATCGGTCTGCAGCTGGGACTGGCGCTGCAGATCGCCATCGTTGCCGTGGGCGTCGGCGCCCTGCTGGCGACCTCGCAGCTGGCCTTCACCCTGATAAAGTGGTTCGGTGTGGCCTATCTCGCCTACCTGGCGCTCCGCCAGTGGCGCGCGGCGCCCATGGATCTGGGTGAACAGGTGGTCGGCGAGCGTCTGCCACCGCGGATCGGCGCCCTGGTCATGCGCGGTTTCCTGGTCAACGTCAGCAATCCCAAGGCGCTGATCTTCATGCTCGCGGTGCTGCCGCAATTCGTCGATCCCCATGCGCCCCTGACCGCGCAGTACCTGATCATCGGGGCGACCATGGTCAATGTCGACCTGATCGTGATGGCGGGCTACACCGGGCTGGCTGCCCGGGTGCTGACCCTGCTGCGCACCCCGCGCCAGCAGCGCATCACCAACCGGGTATTCGCCAGCCTGTTCCTCGCGGCGGCCGCGTTGCTGTCCACGGTGCGCCGCGCCGCGGTCTGAAGCCGGGGCTACCAGACCACCGACTGCCCCTGCCAATCCCAGAAACTGCCGGTCTCGGCCGGCGTACGGGCGGCCAGCACCGCCAGCAGGCGCTCTGCCGCGTAGGCGGGCGTGAACAGCTTGTCCGCCGGCACCCGCGCCTGGAAGGGCCGGGACAACGCCGTGTCCGTGGTGCCGGGATGCAGGGCCAGCACGCAGCTCTGGGGATTGAGCCGGGTCAGCTCGATGCTGGCGCAGCGCAGCCCCTGATTCAGCGCCGCCTTGGCCATCCGATAGCCATACCAGCCACCCAGCTGGTTGTCGCCGATGGAGCCCACGCGTGCCGACAGCGCCGCGATCTGACAGGGATGCTGGCCCTTGAGCAGTGGCGTCAGCTGGCGGATCAGCAGCAGCGGCAGCACGGCATTGGCCAGATAGCTTTCCAGCAGCCCGGCCTGATCCACCTGCGCCAGACTCTTCTCGGCGCGCGCCCGTTCGCCCTGCAGCAGCCCCGAGGCGCACAGCAGCAGATCCAGACGGGGCGTCTCGTCCGCCAGCCGGGCTGCCAGATCGACTGTGGTCAGCGGATCAACGTCGAGGCGGCGCAGGCGCGGGCCATGCTGCCGCTCCAGCGCGGCCAGGCCGTCATGCGTCTCGGCGTGGCGCGCGCAGGCCCAGACCCGCGCGACGTCATCGCGCGCCAGCAGCTGTTCGCACAGGGCCAGGCCGAGGCCGCCGGTGGCGCCATACACCAGGGCCTGGGCGGGCTGCGCCAGGCGTTGCCAGAAAGTCATGGGGGACTCCAGTCAGGTCGCTATCCCTGTCCGACCGCGCCGCTGCGCTGGGGTGCGCCGGCGTAGCGCGGTATCCTGGGCTTTTGCCGGAGAAATTCCCGTGATCCTGTGGATCGATGCCGATGCCTGTCCACGCGCCGCCAAGGAGCTGGTCTGCAAGTTCGCTCTCAAGCGCAAGCTGGAGGTGGTGCTGGTGGCGGGGCAGCCGCAGATCAAGCCGCCCTTCGCCTGTGTCCGCCTGGTGGTGGTCCCCAGTGGCCCCGACGCCGCCGACGACCACCTGGTCGAGCAGGCTCAGCCGGGTGACCTGGTGATCTGCAGCGACATTCCCCTGGCCGATCGGCTGGTGAAGAAGGGCGTGGCCGCGCTGGATCCGCGTGGTCAGGAATTCGACGAGCGCAACATGGGGCAGCGGCTGGCCATGCGCAATCTGATGACCGATCTGCGCGACCAGGGACAGATGGGCGGGGGCCAGGCCGGCTACGGCGAGCGTGATCGCCAGGCCTTCGCCAACGCCCTGGACCGGCTGATCACCCGCCTCCAGCGCAGCGCCGCCGGCTAGGGCGGCCTGCTAGGCGGGCACGGCGGCGAGGGCGGGTTGCTGCAGCCAAGTACGCAGCTGCGGCAACGGCATGGGCCGGCCGAACAGATAGCCCTGCATGAAGTTGCAGCCGTTGGCCTGCAGGAACTGGCGTTGCTCGCTGGTTTCCACCCCCTCGGCGACCACATTGAGGCCCAGTTTGTGCGCCATGGCGATGATCGCCGCGGCGATGGCCATGTCGTTGCTCTGCTTGGGGATGGTGCGGACGAAGGCGCGATCGACCTTGAGCGAATCCACCGGCAGCCGGCTCAGGTAGGCCAGCGACGAGTAGCCACTGCCGAAATCGTCGATGGATACCCGCACGCCCAGGGTCCGGATCTCGCCGAGCACCTCGACGGCCACGTTGAGGCTGTGCATCAGGGCGTTCTCGGTCACCTCGAGAATCAGCGCCGAGGCCGGCAGATCTTCGGCCTGCAGTACCCGGGCGATGGACTGGGGCAGGAGACGATCGCTCAGATTGAGCGCCGAGCAATTCACCGAGACGCGCAGAGCCGCGTGACCTTCGCGGTGCAGCTGGGCGAGGTCCGCGCAGGCCTGGCGCATGACCCAGCCATCCAGGTCGGCGATCAACCCGGTTTCCTCGGCGACGCGGACGAAGCGCTCGGGACTCAGCGGACCCAGGACCGGATGCTGCCAGCGGACCAGGGCTTCCAGGGCCACCGGCGCACCGGCGGGGTCGACGATGGGTTGGTAGGCCACGTGCAGGCCGCCCTGGGCCAGGGCCTGGCGCAGGTCCATCTCCAGGCTCAGCAGGTCGTCGGCGTCGCGCTGGAGTTCGGTGGTGAATCTCTGGCTGCGATTGCGCCCGCTGCGCTTGCAATGGCCGACCGCGAGGCCGGCGCTGCGCAGCAGCTGGCCGGCGTTGGCGCCGTCCTGGGGATAGTGGGCGATGCCCAGGCTGAAGGTCATGGCGATGCGCTGCCCGGCCAGCTCGAAGGGCGGTCGCAACTGCTCCAGCAGGCGCATGGCCAGGGGCTGGCTGTCGCCGCGCTGGCCGAGCGGCAGCAGCAGGCTGAATTCGTCGCCGGCATAGCGGGCCAGCGGCAGGTCGTCATCGAGCACCGCGCGGATCCGCTGCGCCATCTGGATCAGCAGTTCATCGCCAAGGGCATGGCCGAGGCTGTCGTTGATGCGCTTGAAGTGATCGATGTCCAGCATCAGCAGGGCGAACTGCTCACCGGTGCGCGCCTGGCCGATGGCCCGATCGACGGTCTGGATGAAGCTGCCGCCATTGAGCAGGTGGGTGAGGGGATCGTGCAGGGTGATCTGGTCGAGGGTGGTCGAGACCCGCTCCAGCCGCAGGCGCTGGGCATTGAAGCGTTCGCCGGCCCAGGCGGCGAGCAGGCCGACCATGATGATGAACAGGGTGCCGAGGGCGATGCCCATGCCCAGTTCCAGGTGCTGATTGGCTTCCGCCAGGCCGCCGGGTTCGAAACCGATGGGCACGGCAAGGGTGAGGGCGGCCATGCCGGTGAAGTGCATGGAGACGATGGCGAAACCCAGGACCAGACTGCCCAGCAGGCGCAGCCAGAAGGTCCTGAGGCCGGTCCTGCCGCGCAGGCGGAAGGCCAGCAGCAGCGCGCCCAGGGAGGCGAGGCTGGCGACCACCACCGAAACCACCACCAGCAGAGGATCATAGAGCTGCACGGCCACCGACTGCATGGCCAGCATGCCGGTGTAGTGCATGGTCGCGATGCCCAGGCCGGCGGCGAGGGCGGCGAGCCCGTATTGCGGTGCGGTCAGGGACTCGCGCCCGATCAGGTGCATGACCGTATAGGACACGGCGATGGCGATCAGCAGCGAGGCCAGGGTCTGCAGGGGCGCATAGTGCACATGGATGCCGATCTTGAACGACAGCATGGCGAGGAAGTGCATCGACCAGATGCCCCCGCCCAGGGCGACGGCACCGATCAGCTTGGCCAGCTCGCTGCCGCGGCGGGAGCGACTGTTGGTCACCCAGTCGGCCATGGCCAGGGCGGTGTAGCCGGCGGCGCTGGCGATCAGGTACGCCAGCACCACGAGCAGGCTTTCGTACTCGTTGGCAGCCAGGATCTGATGGCCGGGAGGCAGCAGGGTGGAGAAGTTCAGCATGCTCAATCGCCAGCGTGCACACGAGGTTTTGGGAGGGGTTGCTGCTCAGGGCATCGGCAGCGGCAGCCGGGCCTTTAATCCGTTCGATGGACGTACCGGGTGAGGGGCTGCCTGGCCATCAGGCCTTGGGCGTCCGGCTGCGACGCCACAGCCAGAGCAGCAGACCGATCACCACCAGGCCGCCCAGCACCATCAGTTCATACCGCTTAAGATTGCCCAGCACCCCTTCGAGGACGGCGCCGAAATGATAGGCGGCGTAACCGAGCACCGTGGCCCAGACGATGGCACCGATGCCGTTGAGGATCAGATAGCGCGCCGGCGGATAGCCCGACAGGCCGATCGCCACCGGCATTACCGTGCGCAGGCCGTAGACGAAGCGAAAGCTCAGCACCCAGAGGTCCGGATGGCGTCGGATGTGCGCCAGCGCCTTTTCGCCGGCGGCTTCCCACTTGGGTTTGCGCGCCAGCAGCTTGCGCCCGTGGCGCCGGCCGAGGAAGTACCAGAGCTGATCGCCGGCGTAGCTGCCGCAGAAGGCGACCAGGATGACGGTCTGGATGTTCATGTAGTCGCGGAAGGCCAGGAAGCCGGCCAATACCAGAATGGTTTCGCCCTCGAAAAAGGTGCCGAGAAAAAGGGCGAAATAGCCGAAATCATGGAGGAATTGTTGGAGCATTCGGCGCTACACGAGATGAATAAAGATGGCGCAGCCTACCCCGGTTGGCGTCTGGAAAGAAAGTGTGACGGACTTCCGTCCGCCGGGCGCCAGACGGTCAGGCAGGGATTTCACTGCGACCCTGTGTCACGCCGGGTCCAGCCGGCGTCTGCCTTGGATAGGACCTATAGGCACTCCATATTGTCATCTGCTGTTACCAATCGGTCATGATTGTGGCCTATAACCCATCACACTGACCCGTGATCCGGGTCTGGGAGTCGATCGTGAGTTTTACCCCCATCAACCGTAGCTACCCTGCCACTCGCATGCGCCGTCAGCGCCGCGACGAGTTTTCCCGTCGCCTGATGCGCGAGCATGTGCTGACGGTGGATGACCTGATCCTGCCGGTATTCGTGCTCGATGGCGAAGGCCGCCGCGAGGCGATCCCCTCGATGCCCGGCGTCGAGCGGCTATCCATCGACCTGCTGCTGGAAGAGGCCGCCGAGCTGGTGGCGCTGGGGATTCCCGCGGTCGCCCTGTTCCCGGTCACCCCCACCGAGCGCAAGTCGCTGGACGGCGCCGAGGCCTACAACCCGGACGGGATCGCCCAGCGCGCCACCCGTGCCCTGCGCGAGCACTTCCCCGAGCTGGGGGTGATCACCGACGTGGCCCTGGATCCCTTCACCACCCACGGCCAGGACGGCATCCTCGACGAGCGCGGCTACGTGCTCAACGACGTCTCGGTCGAGGTGCTGGTCAAGCAGGCGCTGTCCCATGCCGCTGCCGGGGCCCAGGTGATCGCCCCCTCGGACATGATGGACGGTCGCATCGGCGCCATCCGCGCGGCCCTGGAAGACGCCGGTTATCACAACGTGCAGATCATGGCCTACTCGGCCAAGTACGCCAGCGCCTACTATGGGCCGTTCCGCGACGCCGTCGGCTCGGCCGCCAATCTGGGCAAGGGCAACAAGGCCACCTACCAGATGGATCCGGGCAACAGCGACGAGGCGCTGCACGAGATCGCCGGCGACCTGGCCGAGGGCGCCGACTCGGTGATGGTCAAGCCGGGCATGCCCTACCTGGACATCGTCCGCCGGGTCCGCGAGGAATTCCGCGTGCCGACCTTCGTGTACCAGGTGAGTGGCGAGTACGCCATGCACATGGCCGCGATCCAGAACGGCTGGCTGTCCGACGCCGTCATCCTCGAATCGCTCTTGGCCTTCAAGCGCGCCGGGGCCAACGGCATCCTCACCTATTTCGCCAAACGCGCCGCCCAACAACTTCGTCAGGGGCCTTCGCGTTCCTAAGGAGCTTCAATGAGTAGCCAGGGTTTCGTCGAAACCGATCTGCAACAGCCCGTCAGCGCCGAGTCCCTGGAGACCGCGGAAGAGACGCTGGCGCTGGACGCCGAAGGACCGGCACCTGCCGCCGAGGCGCCGGCCGCGCCCAGCGTGCCTGCCGCCAATGTGGATGACAGCAGCCTCTACATCCATCGCGAGCTGTCGCAGCTGCAGTTCAACATCCGGGTGCTGGAACAGGCCCTCGACGAATCCTATCCGCTGCTCGAGCGGCTCAAGTACCTGCTGATCTTTTCCAGCAACCTGGACGAATTCTTCGAGATCCGCGTGGCGGGTCTGAAGAAGCAGATCACCTTCGCCCGCGAGCAGGCCGGAGCCGACGGCCTGCTGCCGCACCAGGCGCTGGCGCGCATCAGCGACATCGTCCACGGCCAGGTGGAGCGGCAGTACGCCATCCTCAACGACGTGCTCCTGCCGGCCCTGGCCGAGCAGCAGATCCGCTTCATCCGCCGGCGTTACTGGGACGTCAAGATCAAGGCCTGGGTGCGCAAGTTCTTCCGCGACGAGATCGCGCCCATCATCACCCCTATCGGCCTGGATCCGACCCACCCCTTTCCGCTGCTGGTGAACAAGAGCCTCAACTTCATCGTCGAGCTGGAGGGCATGGACGCCTTCGGCCGCGACTCGGGTCTGGCCATCATCCCGGCGCCGCGCCTGCTGCCGCGGATCATCCGGGTGCCGGAGGAGGTCGCTGGACCCGGGGACAACTATGTCTTCCTGTCCTCGATGATCCACGCCCATGCCGATGACCTGTTCCCCGGCATGAAGGTCAAGGGCTGCTTCCAGTTCCGCCTGACCCGCAACGCCGATCTCTCGGTGGACACCGAGGATGTCGAAGACCTGGCCCGCGCCCTGCGCGGCGAGCTGTTCTCACGGCGCTACGGCGATGCGGTGCGGCTCGAGGTGGTGGACATCTGCCCGAAACACCTCACCGACTACCTGCTCAAGCAATTCGGCCTGGGCGACAGCGAGCTGTACAAGGTCAATGGTCCGGTCAACCTGACCCGGCTGTTCTCCATCACCGGGCTGGACAGTCACCCGGAGCTGCAGAACGCCCCCTTCACCCCGACCATTCCCAAGCTCCTGCAGAAGAAGGACAACCTCTTCAACGTGCTGGGCAAGCTCGATGTGCTGCTGCTGCACCCCTTCGAGTCCTTTACCCCGGTGATCGACCTGATGCGCCAGGCCGCCAAGGACCCCAACGTCCTGGCGATCAAGCAGACGCTCTACCGCAGCGGCGCGAACTCGGAGATCGTCGACGCCCTGGTGGATGCGGCGCGCAGCGGCAAGGAGGTGACCGCGGTCATCGAATTGCGCGCGCGCTTCGACGAGGAATCCAACCTGCAGCTGGCCAGCCGCCTGCAGCAGGCTGGCGCCGTGGTCATCTATGGCGTGGTGGGCTTCAAGACCCACGCCAAGATGATGCTGATCCTGCGCCGCGAGAATGGCGAGCTGCGCCGCTACGCCCACCTGGGCACCGGCAACTACCACGCCGGCAACGCCAAGCTGTACACCGACTACAGCCTGCTGACCGCCGACGTGGCCCTGACCGAGGACGTGCACAAGCTGTTCAACCAGCTGATCGGCATGGGCAAGACCCTGCGCATGAAGAAGCTGCTGCACGCGCCCTTCACCCTGAAGAAGAACCTGCTGGAGATGATCAACCGCGAAGCGGTGGCGGCCAGCGAAGGGCGGCCGGCGCAGATCATGGCCAAGGTCAACGGCCTCACCGATCCCAAGGTCATCCGCGCCCTCTACAAGGCCAGCCAGGCCGGGGTGAAGATCGACCTGGTGGTGCGCGGCATGTGCTGCCTGCGGCCAGGCGTACCAGGCGTGTCCCACAACATCCAGGTGCGCTCCATCATCGGTCGCTTCCTGGAGCACAGCCGCATCTACTACTTCCTCAACGGTGGTGACGAGAAGCTCTATCTCTCCAGCGCCGACTGGATGGAGCGCAACCTCGACATGCGCGTCGAGACCTGCTTCCCGGTGGAGGGCAAGAAGCTCATCAGCCGGGTCAAGAAGGAGCTGGAAGGCTACCTCACCGACAACACCCAGGCCTGGGTGCTGCAGGAAGACGGCAGCTACATCCGCCAATCGCCCACCGGCAACCAGAATGCCCGCAGCGTGCAGGCGACGCTGCTGGAGCGGTTGGCCAGTCCGGTGGTGAATACCCGCTGATGGCGTGTCGGGCCCATGCCGCCATGGGCCCTGACCGGTTTCGTAAGGTGGGTTGAGCGGGAGCGAAGCCCAGCTGTTGCGTGTGCAGCTCTGCACCTTAGGTTTTGTGGGTGCCCTGGCTGTGCATTGAGCTTTGCTGATGTTTCTTGTTTCGCCCGCCCGGGCGAGTCACTTTTTGCAGTCGCGCAAAAAGTAACCAAAAACGCTTGCCCCGACCATCCGGCCCTACGCTTCGCTCCGGGTCCGCTCACACCAGCACCGTTCCGGGGTCGGTCCAGATGGGCCATCCATGGCCCACTGAACCTCTCGCCGCATCCATGCGGCTCGACCCACTCCACGGCACTGGCGTTCGCCCTCCTGAACGGGGCGAATCGCTAGCCTGAAAGTTTTGATTGAAAAACCGTAGCGTGGCCAACGGCGTAGCCTTGTCCACAAAGCCCGCGGTGCATACCAGTGGAAAACGCTGCGCGGTTTTCCACGCTACAAGGATGTGCATCAGGCATCAGGCTTGCGCCCTGTTCCCGTCAGTGAGGCAGAGTCCAGGTGTCGCGGAGGGGGATGCGAGGCAGGACGGCGAGCAAGGCGCAAGGGGCAAGAGTCCACTTCGTGTCGTGCACTTGGAGCGGCGCCGGAGCGCAGCGGAGGGCCGAAACGTGGGGCAAGCGTTTTTGCTTACTTTTGTCCGGGGCGCGCAGCCGCGATTGGCAAAAGTGAGTCGCCCGGGTGGGCGAAACAAGAGCCATCAGCAGACCACGATAATCAGCTAGTGCCGTGAAAGGCTAAAACCCAAAGCGTGGGGCTTCGCTCCCGCTCCACCCAACCTACGAAAAATCCCCTCAGCGTACGCTCAACCGATACCCCACCCGCTCCAGCCACTGGGCCTCCAGCTCGAAATCCGCCTGGGTCAGGGGGTTTTCCGCCAGCCAGCCATCGGGGAATTGCACGTCCAGGCTGCGCTCGCCAGCGCTGAGCTGCACGTCCGGAATGCTCTTGTGGCGGATGTGGTGGAAAAGGATGGCGAAGCGCAGCAGCAAGGTCAGGCGCAGCAGCGGCTCGCCTTCCGGGCCCAGCTCCTGCAGGCGGTCCAGCGGAATGTTGCGGCGATGGCCGCGTACCAGCAGGGCCAGGGCCTGCTGGTCACGGCGGGAGAAGCCGGGCAGGTCCGAGTGCTCGATCAGGTAGGCGCCGTGCTTGTGGTACTGGTAGTGGGCGATGTCCAGGCCGACGCCGTGCAGACGCGCGGCCCAGCGCAGCAGTTCGGCATGGTTCTCGTCGGTCAGGGCCCAGGCCTCGGCGACCTGTGCCAGGGACTTCAGGGCGCGCTTTTCCACCCGCTCGGCATGGCGCTGGTCGACGTGGTAGCGCTCGGCCAGGGCGTTGAGGGTGCGCTCGCGGACGTCTTCGTGGCTGTGCCGGCCGATCATGTCGTAGAGCACCCCTTCGCGCAGGGCGCCTTCGGAGAGATGCATCTCCTGCAGTTCCAGTGCCTTGAACAGGGCTTCGAGGATGGCCAGGCCGCCTGGCAGGATGGCGCGTCGATCCGGCTTCACGCCGTCGATGTTGAGCAGGTTGATGTCACCCTGCTTGAGCAGCTTGCGCTTGAGCCATTCGATGCCGTCCGGGGTGATCTCGCCATTGCCGCGGCCGGCGGCCTGGATCGCCAGGGCCACCGCGCGGATGGTGCCGGAGGCGCCGAGGGCCTGGTGCCAGCCCATCTCGCGCAGGCCCTGGTCGATGTTCATCAGTTCCAGGCGGGCGGCGGTATAGGCGCGGGCGTACTGGGCGGCGGTGATCTTGCCGTCGGCGAAGAATCTCTTGGTGAAGCTGACGCAGCCCATCTGCAGACTCTCGCGCTGCAGGGTCTCGAAGCGCTGGCCGATGATGAATTCGGTACTGCCGCCGCCGATGTCGGTCACCAGGCGGCGTCCGGGCACATCGGGCATGGAGTGGGACACGCCCAGGTAGATGAGACGGGCCTCTTCGCGACCGGAGATGACCTCGACCGCATGGCCGAGCACGGCTTCGGCGCGCTGGATGAATTCGGCGCGGTTGCGCGCCTCGCGCAGGGCGTTGGTGCCCACCACCCGCACGGCGCCGCGCGGCATGCCGGCGATCAGCTGGGCGAAGCGGCGCAGGCAGTCCAGGCCCCGCTGGATGGCCTCTTCGCTGAGCAGGCGCGACTCGTCCAGACCGGCGGCCAGCTGGATCTTTTCGCCCAACCGCTCAAGGATGCGGATTTCCCCGTGGGAATGGCGCGCCCGGACGATGTGAAAGCTGTTCGAGCCCAGGTCGATCGCGGCGATCAGTTCGTGGGGTTCGGCTGGCGAAGGCTGCATCTGGAGGCTCTCGGCGATAAACCGCGCCATCGTGCCAGCTAGCCGGTGGCGGCTTCAAGCGCACAGCGGTTACGGTTGCGCAAAGTGGCAGAAAAAATAGGGTTTTTCCGCCTCAGGAGGCCACCTGACCGATGAACTGGGCCAGTTCCGGCGTCTGCGGATGGGCGAACAGCTCCTGGGGATGACC
The DNA here is from genome assembly GCF_026544185.1 of Pseudomonas sp. GM_Psu_1. Classification (NCBI taxonomy): domain Bacteria; kingdom Pseudomonadati; phylum Pseudomonadota; class Gammaproteobacteria; order Pseudomonadales; family Pseudomonadaceae; genus Pseudomonas; species Pseudomonas sp. GM_Psu_1. The sequence continues at coordinate 310,693 of NZ_JALNUX010000004.1, read as the reverse complement.
GCTTTCGTGCACCTTGCCCTGGTGCATGAACACCAGCTTGTCGCCGACCTCGCGGGCGAATCTCATCTCGTGGGTGACCATGATCAGCGTCATCCCCTCGCGGGCCAGTTGCTTGACCACCATCAGCACCTCGTTGACCAGTTCCGGGTCCAGCGCCGAGGTGATCTCGTCGCAGAGCAACACCTTGGGCGACATGGCCAGGGCGCGGGCGATCGCCACCCGCTGCTGCTGGCCGCCGGAGAGGCGATCCGGATAGCTGTCGAATTTCTCCGCCAGGCCGACCCGTTCGAGCATCTGCCGCGCCAGGGCGCGGGCTTCGTCCTTGCTGGTCTTCTTGACCACCTGGGGCGCCAGCATCACGTTCTCGCCCACGGTCAGGTGCGGGAAGAGGTTGAATTGCTGGAAAACCATGCCGACCTTCTGCCGCAGCGACCTCAGATTGACCCGGGCGGCGTCCAGGTATTCGCCATCCACCTCGATGACGCCGTCGTTGATGGATTCCAGGCCATTCAGGGTGCGCAGCAGGGTGCTCTTGCCCGAGCCACTCTTGCCGATGATGGCCACCACCTGGCCTTCCTCGACGGTCAGGTCGATACCCTTGAGCACATGGTGGTTGCCATAGTGTTTGTGCAGGGCGGTCACTCTAAGCAGCGGCATGCAGTCTCCTTTCCAGCCAGCGGGCGGCCAGCGACAGCGGATAACAGAGGATGAAATAGCCCAGGGCCGCGAGGCCGTAGACGGTGAAGGGCTGGAAGGTCGCATTGGCGAGCATGCCGCCGATCTTGGTCAGTTCGGTGAAGCCGATGATGGAGGTCACCGCGGTGCCCTTGACCACCTGCACCGAGAAGCCCACGGTGGGCGCCACGGCGATGCGCAGGGCCTGGGGCAGGATCACGTGGCGCAACTGCTCGAAGCGGGTCAGCGCCAGGCTTTCCGAGGCTTCCCACTGGCCATGGGGAATGGCGTCGACGCAGCCCCGCCAGATCTCGGCGAGATAGGCGCTGGTGAACAGCGTCAGGGCCAGGCCGGCGGCCAGCCAGGCGGGGACTTCCAGGCCCAGCAGCGACAGGCCGAAGAAGGTCAGGAACAGCTGCATCAGCAGCGGGGTGCCCTGGAACAGCTCGATGTAGCCACGCGCCAGCAGGCGGAGCGGCCGGAGCGTCGAGTTGCGCGCCAGCAGCACCAGCACGCTGGCCAGGCCGCCGAAGAGGAAGGCCGCCAGCGACAGCAGCAGCGTCAGGCCGAGACCGCTGGCCAGGCTGCGCAGGATGTCGGCGAGAGTGAAGTCCATCAGCGCCTCCTGACGATGAAAAAGACGCCCAGCCAGTGCAGCGCCTGGCGCACGCCGATGGCCATGAGCAGATAGATGAGGGTGGTCAGCAGATAGGTTTCGAAGGCGCGGAAATTGCGCGACTGGATGAAGTTGGCGGCAAAGGTCAGCTCTTCGGTGGAGATCTGCGAGCAGACCGCCGAGCCCAGCATCACGATCACCACCTGGCTCGACAGCGCCGGCCAGACCTTGGCCAGCGCCGGGCGCAGGATCACGTAGCGCAGGGTTTCGAAGCGGGTCATGGCCAGGGCCGCCGCCGCTTCCAGCTGGCCGCGCGGGATCGCCTGGATGCCGGCGCGGATGATCTCGGTGGAGTAGGCGCCGAGGTTGATGACCATGGCCAGCACCGCCGCCTGGCCGGCTTCGATCCGCACCCCGATGGAGGGCAGGCCGAAGAAGATGAAGAACAGCTGGATCAGGAAGGGCGTGTTGCGGATCAGTTCGACATAGACCCCGAAGGCCTGCGCGAAGGGTTTCAGGCGCCAGGCGCGGCAGGTGGCGCCGACGATGCCGATGAGGATGCCGAAGAAGCCACCGATCACCGTCAGCTCAAGGGTGTAGAGCGCTCCCTTGAGCAGCAGGTCGCTCTGCGCGAGCACGGGCTGGAAGTCGAACTGATACGCCATGGCGCGTCGATCCTCAGAGAGTGGCCGGCAGGGGATCGCCCAGCCATTTTTCGGAGTTCTTGCTCAGGGTGCCGTCGGCGCGGGCCGCGTCGAGAATGGCGTCGACCTTGGCCTTGAGCGCCGGCTCGTTCTTGTTGATGCCCACGTACACCGGCGAATCCTTGAGCTTGACCTTGAGCACTGGCTCCTTGGCCGGATTGCGCGCACCTATCACCTTCATCACCACGCTGCCGCTGGCGATCAGTTCGGACTGCCCGGCCAGGTAGGCGGCGATGGTGGAGTTGTTGTCTTCGAAGCGCTTGATCACGCTGTCCTTGGGCGCCACGTCGGTGAGCGCCAGGTCTTCGATGGAGCCGCGGGTGACCGAGATCACCTTGCCGGCCAGCTGCTCGGGCGTGCTGATGGCGGCATCCTTGGGACCGAAGACGCCGAGGTAGAAGGGCGCATAGGGCTTGCTGAAGTCGATGACCTTTTCGCGGTCGGGATTCTTGCCCAGGCTGGAGATGACCAGGTCGACCTTGCCGGTGGTCAGGAAGGGAATGCGGTTGGTGCTGTTGACCGGGGTGACTTCCAGCTTCACGTTCAGCTTGTCCGCCATCAGTTGCGCGGTGTCGATGTCCAGGCCGCGCGGCTTGAGATCCGGGCCGATCGAGCCGAAGGGCGGGAAGTCCTGCGGCACGGCGACCTTGAGCACGCCGCGCTGCTGGATGTCGGCCAGCTGATCGGCTTGGGCGGGGGTGTGCAGGGCGGTCAGGCCCAGGGCGAGCAGGGAGAGGGCGGTCCAGCGCTTGAGCATGACGAGACTCCGAAAGCAGGAAGGGATGGCTCTGCCCAGTGCATTTCATGTGCCAGTCCCCTGCCAGACGGGTGCAAGGGCCGTCTGGCCTGAGGATTGGTCTTACTGGTCTGAACAGTTGTCCCGCTCAGTGCCCTGAACTTCCGCTTGCCGTGAGCCGCTTTGGTGCGCGGCTATGGCGGCGTGCTCTGCCTTGGGGCTGCACTTGAAGTCGCTGTAAATTGGGCATAAAAGGCAAGCTTCCGGACTGACTGGCCTGACCACGCCATGCCCCTCGCTGCCACCCGTGCCGTACCCCAATATGCCGTCGACGCCATTCGCCGGCTGATCGAGACCGAAGGCTATGCCCCCGGCGCGGCCCTGCCCGCGCAGCGCGAGCTGGCCGAGCGGCTGGGGGTGAGTCGCGCCTCCCTGCGCGAGGCGCTGTCCACCCTCAGTGCCCTGGGCCTGGTCAGCGTCCAGCCCGGGCGCGGGGTCTATGTGCAGGAAGCGACGGGCGCGCCGGACGGACACTGGCCCTTCGCCGGCGAGGTCGCCGCCGCCCATGTCTTCCAGCTGAGATTCGCCCTGGAGGGCTTCGCGGCTGGCCTCGCCGCCGTCACCCTGGGCGCCGCCGACCTGGATCGCCTGGAGGTCAATCTGGCCGCCCTGCATCGGGCGCTGCGGGCCAACGAGCTGGAAGAGGCGGCCGTGCTGGACTTCGATTTCCATCGCCAACTGCTGCTGGCCGCGGACAATCCGGCCATGCTGGCGGTGATCACCAGCAGCCCCGAGCGTTTCCACGAAAGCCAGAAGCTACCCTTCGTGCGCCCCGAGCGGGCCCTGGAAACCTGGCAGGAACACCGGCGGATCCTCAGGGCGCTGAGCCGCCGCTCGCCCGCGGCCGCGCAAAAGGCCATGCGCGAACATATCCGCAATGCGGCGCTGCGCAGTGGAACCCCTTTCCCGGTACCTGCGGTCTAACATCAATGCCGGTCATAGCCACCATCAATGTTCGAATGCTTTCGAAGTGACGGCAGCAGGGCTATCATGGCCGTACATCAAGTCGCACCCGAATTCGGAGAGAGTCAATGAGCGAATACATCACCAACGTCAGCGACGCCAGCTTCGAGCAGGACGTGCTGAAGTCCGACAGCCCCGTGCTGGTCGACTACTGGGCCGAATGGTGCGGTCCCTGCAAGATGATTGCCCCGGTTCTGGACGAGATCGCCAAGGACTACCAAGGCAAGCTCAAGGTCTGCAAGCTGAACATCGACGAAAACCAGGATACCCCGCCGAAGTACGGCGTGCGTGGCATCCCGACCCTGATGCTGTTCAAGAACGGCGCGGTCGAGGCCACCAAGGTCGGCGCCCTGTCCAAGTCGCAACTGGCCGCCTTCCTTGACGCCAACGTCTGAGTCAGCCAGTCGAAAGCCCCGCCATGCGGGGCTTTTTTATGCCTGGACGGCTGGACGAGCACAGGTGCAGGTGCTAGATTCCAGCCCACGACCCCATCAGCGGGCCGTCTTCTCATCTGCTGTAGCCGTCAGTTCTCCTCTTCAGAACGCATCCCGCGAAGCTAATCTCGCATCCGGCCGCTCAGCTCGAATCCCTCCTTCGCCTCTTCTCACGTCAACATACGTCTATGAATCTGACCGAACTCAAGCAAAAGCCCATCACGGAACTGTTGGAAATGGCGGATGCCGCGGGCTTGGAAAACATGGCCCGGTCCCGCAAGCAGGACATCATCTTTGCGCTGCTCAAGAAGCACGCCAAGGGTGGCGACGAGATTTCCGGGGATGGCGTGCTGGAGATCCTGCAGGACGGCTTCGGCTTCCTGCGTAGCGCCGACTCCTCCTACCTGGCCGGTCCCGACGACATCTATGTCTCTCCCAGCCAGATCCGCCGCTTCAACCTGCGCACCGGCGACACCATCATCGGCAAGATTCGTCCGCCGAAAGAGGGCGAGCGCTACTTCGCGCTGCTCAAGGTCGACACCATCAACTTCGACCGTCCGGAAAACGCCAAGAACAAGGTGCTGTTCGAGAACCTCACGCCCCTGTTCCCCAACAAGCGCCTGACCATGGAAGCCGGCAACGGCTCCACCGAAGACCTCACCGGTCGGGTCATCGACCTCTGCGCCCCCATCGGCAAGGGTCAGCGCGGTCTGATCGTCGCGCCGCCCAAGGCCGGCAAGACCATCATGCTGCAGAACATCGCGGCCAACATCACCCGCAACAATCCCGAGTGCTACCTCATCGTGCTGCTCATCGACGAGCGTCCCGAGGAAGTGACCGAGATGCAGCGCACCGTGCGCGGCGAAGTGGTGGCCTCCACCTTCGACGAGCCGCCGACCCGCCACGTGCAGGTCGCCGACATGGTGATCGAGAAGGCCAAGCGCCTGGTCGAGCACAAGAAGGACGTCGTCATCCTGCTGGACTCCATCACCCGTCTGGCGCGTGCCTACAACACCGTGATCCCCAGTTCCGGCAAGGTGCTCACCGGTGGTGTCGATGCCCACGCCCTGGAGAAGCCCAAGCGCTTCTTCGGTGCCGCGCGCAACATCGAGGAAGGCGGCAGCCTGACCATCATCGCCACCGCGCTGGTGGAAACCGGCTCGAAGATGGACGAGGTGATCTACGAGGAATTCAAGGGCACCGGCAACATGGAGCTGCCCCTGGAGCGGCGCATCGCCGAGAAGCGGGTCTTCCCGGCCATCAACATCAACAAGTCCGGCACCCGCCGCGAAGAACTGCTCACCGACGAGGAAGAGCTGTCGCGCATGTGGATCCTGCGCAAGATCCTGCATCCGATGGACGAGATCGCCGGCATCGAATTCCTCCTCGACAAGTTGCGTCAGACCAAGACCAACAACGAGTTCTTCGATTCGATGAAGCGCAGCAAGTAAGGCGCAGTCGCATACAAAGGCCGGGAAATCCCGGCCTTTGGCGTTTCTGGGCCAGTGCTTTCTCGATGCGCGACTCAGGCGGTAGACTGCCAGACTTTCCCCAGCGCCAAGAGGCCGCATGCAATACCGAGATCTGCGTGACTTCATCCGCAGCCTGGAGCAGCGTGGTGAACTGAAGCGCGTGACCGCCCCGGTCTCGCCGATCCTCGAGATGACCGAAATCTGCGACCGGACCCTGCGCAAGCAAGGCCCGGCGCTGCTGTTCGAGAATCCCGTGGGCTTCTCCATGCCCGTGCTGGGCAACCTGTTCGGCACGCCCCAGCGCGTAGCCCTGGGCATGGGCGCCGAGGACGTCGGCGCCCTGCGCGAGATCGGCAAGCTGCTGGCCTTCCTCAAGGAGCCCGAGCCGCCCAAGGGCCTCAAGGACGCCTGGTCGAAGCTGCCGATCTACAAGAAGGTCATCAGCATGGCGCCCAAGGTCCTCAAGGACGCCCCCTGCCAGGAGGTGATCGAGGAGGGCGAGGCGGTCGATCTGGGCAAATTGCCGATCCAGCACTGCTGGCCGGGCGACGTGGCGCCGCTGATCACCTGGGGCCTGACGGTCACCCGCGGCCCCAACAAGGAGCGTCAGAACCTCGGCATCTATCGCCAGCAGGTCATCGGCCGCAACAAGCTGATCATGCGCTGGCTGAGCCATCGGGGCGGTGCCCTGGACTTTCGCGAGTGGTGCCAGAAGCATCCCGGTCAGCCCTATCCGGTGGCCGTGGCCCTGGGCGCCGATCCGGCCACCATCCTCGGCGCGGTCACTCCGGTGCCCGATACCCTGTCCGAATACGCCTTCGCCGGCCTCTTGCGCGGCAGTCGCAGCGAACTGGTCAAGTGCGTGGGCAACGACCTGCAGGTGCCGGCCAGCGCCGAGATCGTGCTGGAAGGCGTCATCCATCCGGGCGAGACCGCGCCGGAAGGGCCCTATGGCGATCACACCGGCTACTACAACGAGGTCGATACCTTCCCGGTCTTTACCGTGGAGCGCATCACCCGGCGTCGCGATCCCATCTATCACAGCACCTACACCGGGCGTCCGCCGGACGAGCCGGCCATCCTGGGCGTGGCGCTCAACGAAGTCTTCGTGCCCATCCTGCAAAAGCAGTTTCCGGAAATCGTCGACTTCTATCTGCCGCCAGAAGGCTGCTCGTACCGCATGGCGGTGGTGACCATCAAGAAGCAGTACCCCGGCCACGCCAAGCGGGTGATGCTGGGCGTCTGGTCGTTCCTGCGGCAGTTCATGTACACCAAGTTCGTGATCGTCACCGACGACGACATCAATGCCCGTGACTGGAACGACGTCATCTGGGCCGTGACCACGCGCATGGATCCCAAGCGCGACACCGTGATGATCGACAACACCCCCATCGACTACCTGGACTTCGCCTCGCCGATCTCCGGCCTGGGCTCGAAGATGGGCCTGGATGCCACCCACAAGTGGCCGGGCGAAACCACCCGCGAGTGGGGGCGGGCGATCGTCAAGGACGAAGCGGTGGTCAAACGGGTGGACGAGATGTGGTCCAGTCTCGGGATCGATTAACGGAGACGACGATGAAGGTCACCCTGCAGCCCTCGGGTGCGGTACTGGAAACCCAGCCTGGCGAAGCCATCCTGGCCGCCGCGCAGCGCCTCGGCTACAGCGGACCGCACAGCTGCCGCAATGGCAACTGCCAGCTCTGCGCCGCGCTGCTGGTGGAGGGGCAGGTCAGCCAGCACGGCCAGACGGTCGATCACGGCGAGGTCTATGTCTGCGTGGCGGTGCCCCTGAGCGATTGTCTGCTGCAGTGGGACGGCGTCCTGGCGCCCGGCGAATTGCCGGTGCGCACGCTGGCCTGCCAGGTGGTGGCGCTGGATGACGTGGGGGGCGATGTTCGCCGGGTACGGCTGCGCGCGCCGGCCGGGCGACCGCCGCGCTATCACGCCGGCCAGTACCTGCTGATCGGTCGTGACGACGGCAAGCAGTCGGCCTTTTCCCTGGCCTCGGCGCCCCACCAGGGGCGTGAGCTGGAATTGCACGTGCTGGCGCGCGAGGCCAGCAGCCAGGCGCTGCTGGCGCAACTGGAAGGCAAGGGCATGGCCCAGGTCGAGCTGCCCTATGGGGATGCCCATCTGGCCGAGCTGCCCGATGGTCCCCTGGTGCTGATCGCCGCCGGGACCGGCATGGCGCAGATGCACAGCCTGATCGAAGACGCCCGCACCCGCGGCTTCGCCCATCCGGTGCACCTCTACTGGGGCGTGCGCACGCCGGACGACTTCTATGCCATCGAGGCCTGGGAGCAATGGGCGGAGCTGCCCAATCTCGTCCTCAACCGCGTGGTGAGCGATGCCTGTGGCTGGGAAGGGCGCTGTGGTCTGCTGCACGAGGTGGTGCGGGCGGATTTCACCGACCTGAGCGGCCTGCACGTCTATGCCAGCGGCTCACCGGCGATGGTCTATGCCACCCTGGACGCCCTGGTGGACGCCGGCATGGATGCGCACCAGATGCGCGCCGACGTCTTCGCCTACGCGCCGCGGGGTTGATGCGGCTCGCGGCCATGGGCCGCTCTTACAGTTCACCCTAACTGTAGGAGCGGCCCATGGCCGCGATTTGTCAGTGGCGTTCAGCGCTACCGCTGCGACTTGGCCACCATGCCGGTGTGTCTCAGAGTCATCGCCAGGAAGACGATGGCCAGGACGCAGGAGCCGATCAGCAGCATGAAGCCGCCATCCCAGCCGAAGTGGTCCACGGTGTAGCCGACCAGGGCATTGGCCGCCACCGAGCCACCCAGGTAGCCGAACAGTCCGGTAAAGCCCGCAGCGGTGCCGGCGGCCTTCTTGGGCACCAGTTCCAGCGCCTGCAGACCGATCAGCATCACCGGACCGTAGATCAGGAAACCGATGCAGACCAGGGCCGCCAGGTCGACGCCGGGATTGCCTTCCGGGTTGAGCCAGTAGACCAGGGTGGCGATCATCACGCCAAGCATGAACACCACGCCGGTGGCGCCGCGGTTGCCGCGAAACAGCTTGTCCGAGAGCCAGCCGCAGAGCAGGGTGCCGGGGATGCCGGCCCACTCGTAGAAGAAGTAGGCCCAGGAGGTCTTGTCCACCGAGAAGTGCTTGGCTTCCTTGAGGTAGGTGGGTGCCCAGTCCAGCACGCCATAGCGCAGCAGATAGACGAAGACGTTGGCAAAGGCGATGTACCAGAGCAGGCGGTTCTTCAGCACGTACTCGACGAAGATCTCCTTGGTGGAGAATTCACGTTCGTGACCTTCGCTGTAGCCCTCGGGGAAGTCCTGTTTCCAGTGTTCCACCGACGGCAGGCCGCAGGATTGCGGGGTGTCTCTCATGGCGATGAAGGCGAAGGCCGCGACCGCCAGGGCCACCACGGCCGGGACATAGAAGGCGGCGTGCCAGTCGTTGAACCAGGCCAGGCCGAGCAGGAACAGCGGACCGATCAGGCCGCCGCCGACGTTGTGGGCGACGTTCCACACCGAAACCACCCCGCCACGCTCCTTCTGCGACCACCAGTGCACCATGGTGCGACCGCTGGGCGGCCAGCCCATGCCCTGGAACCAGCCGTTGAGGAACAGCAGGACGAACATGATGCTGACGCTGGAGGTGGCCCAGGGCGCGAATCCGAACAGCAGCATCACCAGCGCCGACATCACCAGCCCGAAGGGCAGGAAGTAGCGCGGATTGGAGCGGTCCGAGACCAGCCCCATGAGGAATTTGGACAGGCCGTAGGCGATGGCCACCGCGGACAGCGCCACGCCCAGTTCGCCCCGGCTGTAGCCTTGCTCCACCAGGTAGGGCATGGCCAGCGAGAAGTTCTTGCGGAGCAGGTAGTAGCCGGCATAGCCGATAAAGATCCCGGCAAAGATCTGCCAGCGGAGACGGCGGTAGACGGGGTCGATGCGATCGGCGGGCAGCGGCGCGCGGTGGGCCGCGGGGGCGAAGATTCCAAGCATGGGAGCCTCGGTATTGTTATAGGTATTAATCGAAAGCGAACATTCCAGGTTCGTTTTCGAATATTACAATGATATTACAGCGGGTCCAGGCTTTTCCGCCCTGTGGCAGCGGCAGCCCGGATTCCCTCTTGATCTGCGGGGGTTGCGCGCCTAGGGTGGCGCGTCTTTGCCGTTGTTTTCGCGAGTCGTCATGCCTGCCTGGAAAGTCCTCTCCTCCCGCGCCCTGAACCTGGCCACCGCCCTGTTCGAACGCTATCCGCGGCTGATCGCCCTGGCCGGCTTCATCTCGGGGATCTGCAGCTTCCTGCTGGTGGACCGGCAGAAGGGCTTCGCCCCGGTGATGGCCGTGGTCATGCTGGCGAGCTGGGTCTGGCTGATGTTGGAAAACGTGCTGCGGGGCTGGGTCAGCCGCCGTTTCGGCTGGGAATTGCCGCCGCCGCTGCTGCGCTACGCCACCCAGCTGATCCACCAGGAAAGCCTGTTCTTCTGCCTGCCGTTCTTTGCCATCACCACGGCCTGGAACAGCGGCCAGGCGCTGTTCACCGGGCTGCTCGGCGCGGCCGCGCTGGTGTCCATCATCGATCCGCTCTACTACAAGGCCCTGGCGCCGCGGCGCTGGGTGTTCCTCAGCTACCACACCCTGACCCTGTTCGCGGTGCTGCTCACGGCGCTGCCGATCATCCTGCACCTGACCACCACCCAGAGCTACGAACTGGCCTTGGGGGTCGCCGTGCTGCTGTCCTTTCCCAGTCTGGCGGTGGCCTTCCGGGTACGCCTCGGCTGGCGCTGGCTGGGGCTGCTGGGGCTGTGCCTGGCCATCGGCGCCTTCGGCTGGCTGGGGCGCGCCTGGGTGCCGCCGGCCACCCTGTGGCTGACCGACATGGGCATGAGCACCAACTTCGACAGCCTCAAGCGCCAGCCCGGCGATGCGGTGAAAAGCCTGAGCATTGCCCAACTGCGCGCCCAGGGGCTTTATGCCTTCACCGCCATCAATGCGCCGCGCGGTCTGAACGAGCGCATCTACCACGTCTGGCGCCATGCCGGTCAGGAGGTGGATCGGATTCCGCTGGATATCAGCGGCGGTCGCGAGGCCGGTTATCGCGCCTGGACCCACAAGCAGAACTTCCCCGGTGACGTGACCGGCCGTTGGCAGGTGCAAGTGGTGACGGACGTCGGCCAGGTGATCGGAACCCTCAGGTTCGAGGTGACCCCTTGAGCCGTGCTGGCTATGCTGCAGCCATCCACCCGCGAGGATCCAACGTGAAAGCTGTCGTTGCCATTGTGTTGTCTTTCTGCCTGGCCATGAATGTCTGGGGCGAAGAGAAGAAGGAAGGGAAGGAAGGCGAGGCGCCCAAGACCGAGTTCTACAACCTGACCCCGGCGCTGGTCGGCAACTATGGCAGCGGTCCCAAGCTCAAGTACTACAAGGCCGACATCGCCCTGATGATGACCGGCAAGGAAGCCAAGGATAAGGTCGAGTTCCACGAGCCGCTGCTGCGCAATCAGCTGGTGATGCTCTTCGCCCAGCAGACCGACGAGACCCTGGCGGGTGTCGAAGCCCGCGAGAAGCTGCGCCAGGAGGCCCTCAAGCAGGTGCAGAGCGTCCTGACCCAGGAGGAGGGCAAGCCCCTGGTGGAAGACCTGCTGTTCAACAACCTGATCATCCAGCCCTGAAGCCAGCGCTCAGCCGCGGGCCGCGGCGACGATCGCCGCCCATTCCGCTGCGCTGACCGGCATCACCGAGAGGCGGTTGCCCTTGCGCAGCAGGGCGAAGTCGGCGAGTGCTGACAGCTGGCGCAGGCGCGGCAGGGTCAGCACCCGCGGAAAGGCCTCGACGAAGGCGACCTGGCGCGCCGTCCAGGGGTTGTCTGAGACACTGGCCTTGGGCGCATGATAGGGACTTTCGGGATCCAGGGCGGTGGGATCCGCGAAGGCTTCGCCGACGATGCGGCCGATGCCGGCAATGCCGGGTTCGGCGCAACTCGAATGGTGAAAGAAGAACAGCTCGTCGGGCGCCATGGCGCGCAGGAAGTTGCGCGCCTGGTAGTTGCGTACCCCGTCCCAGCGCGCCTGGCCCAGGCGTTCCAGGTCGGCCAGCGAGAATTCATCGGGTTCGGATTTCAACAGCCAGCAGGCCACGGTTCGTCTCCTGACGAATGGAGGCTCGGGAGCTTCCAGGAAAGGGTCTGGTCGATTGCAAGGGGCGACCGCTTGTCGCAGAATGCCGCGCATTCCGGATGTAGTCTGATCGTACGCGCTGAGCATAACAGGGCGACGTCCTGTCCTGCCCAAAGGTGCCAGCAAGGGGGTGGCCCAGCTCGATGAAACGCAAACCTGATCTGTTGTGGGTGCTGGTCCTGATCTTTACCCTGGGTGTCGTCACCACCGGGTACACCCAGAGCTTCTGGGAGCAGCGCCAGAGCCAGCAATACGCCCGCTATGCCAGCGACACTCAGCCGGCGCGGGAAGTCTCGCCCGTACGCTGAGCGTACCAGCCGTCATCGCTCACCACGGCCGCCATGGGCACGTCCCAGGCCGCCAGTGCCAGCCGCTCCACCTTCTGACATTCATGGGCACAGCCGATCAGTTGCGGGCTGTGCCATTGCCGCCGGCGTGCCAGATAGGCCAGGTTGCGGTCATAGAAGCCCTTGCCCATGCCCAGGCGTCCGCCCTGGGGATCGAAACCCACCAGTGGCATCAGAATCAGGTCCAGCGCCCAGGTCGGGCGCCCCAGGCGCCGATCCGGGCGCGGCTCGGCGATGCCGAATCTATTGCGCACCCAGGATTCGCCACGACCCACGCGCTGAAAGATCATCGCCGTCCGCGGCCAGCGCGAAAGCACCGGTAGGTAGGTGGCCTTGCCGCGACGCTGGGCTTCTTCGAGCAACGGACGCGGATCGATCTCGCCATCGCTGGGCAGGTAGAAGGCGATATGCCGGGCACGACGAAACAGCGGATGCTGCGCGAGCTGCCGATAGAGCTGGCGGGCGGCCTGGCGTTGCTGAACAGGGGTGAGGGCGCGACGTCGCTGGCGGAGGAGCTTGCGCAGCGCGGGCCTGCTGAGATCGGGAGAAGACGGGGTGGTCATGAAGGAAATGAGCTCTCCGGAATGCCGCTGCCGGTGTAGCCCTTGAACCCTTGGTTCAAGGTGGGAGAAGTCGTAGACCTTTAGGCTTTCCGCCGTAGCGGACATGCACACCAGTCTGACGAGCAACCCCCGGGGTGTTGCTTATCGGCTCGGGGACATGACCGACTGGCGCACACACCAGAGAGTGACCTCCAGTATACGCCCCTGAGCCGGGATGCAAACCCCCACCTGTCCCCGGTCGGCGATCAGGCGGTGGTGTCGTGTTCGGTGATCAGCGCCCGGTCGACGCGATCCAGCAGATCGCGAACCCGCTCGCGGGTGCTGCTGACTTCCAGGCTGACATCGTCCTGGCGGTGCAGCAGTTCGTGGGTGATGTTGAGGGCGGCCATCACGGCCACGCGGTCGGCGCCGATGACCTTGCCGCTGCCGCGGATCTCGCGCATCTTGCCGTCCAGGTAGCGAGCGGTGCTCTCCAGGTTGGCGCGCTCGTCAGCCGGGCAGCTGATGCGATATTCCTTTTCCAGTATCTGGACGGTCACGGTCTCGATGCTCATGAGTCCTGCTCCAAGGCTTTCAGGCGTAAAATCATCGCTTCGACCTTCGATCTGGCCAATTCGTTCTTTTCGATCAACTCGGCGCGCTCCTGGCGCCAGTTGCGCTCGCCCTGGCGCAGTTGTCGATTCTGCCGCTGCAATTCCTCGAGACGCAGGAGCAGGCGCTCCACACGGTCACCGAGGGCTTCCAGATCGGCGTCGAGGGGCGTGTCGCGAGACTCGCGCATGAGGGCTACAGCTCCAGAAGGGTGCAACGAGATTGGCCGCCGGCGGGGTCAGCGCGTAGGATAAGGCTTCATTCTAGCCAGCGCCTCACCTCGACGCCATGTCCAGCTCAGCATCCGCCTACGCCGCCTTCGCCACCCTGCTCGCCGAGGCCGCTCTGCCGGTCTCGCCCGCCGAACTCCACGGTCACCTGCTCGGGCGGGTCTGCGGGGGCGCGGGCTTCGACGAGAACGACTGGCTGGCCGCGGCCAGCGAGCTGCTCGGTGGCGCGCCGGGCGAGCGTCTGCAGGCGGCGCTCTCGGGTCTGCTGGGCATGGTGCAGCAGGAATTCGCCGGTCAGCAGGTGGCCCTGGTGCTGATGCTGCCGCCGGACGAGGTGCCGCTCGCCGAGCGCACCGCGGCCCTGGGCCAGTGGTGTCAGGGCTTCCTCGCCGGCTTCGGCCTGTCCGGCCGCACCGGCGAGGTCTCCGGCGAGGCGCGCGAGGTGCTCGAGGACCTGGCGGCCATCGCCCAGATCCAGGAGCCGGCCGAGGAAGGCGAAGAGGGCGAGAACGACTTCATGGAAGTCACCGAGTACCTGCGCGTCGCCCCGCTGCTGCTCTATGGCGAATACGGCCGCGGTCCCATTCCCGAACCCGCACCCGTGGTGCACTGAGCGGCCATGCCGCGGATCCACAAGGCCGAATTCGCCCGTCGCCGCCGCGCCCTGATGGCAGAGATCGGCCACGGCGGCATCGCCCTGCTGCCCGCCGCTCCGGTGTGCCTGCGCAATCGCGACATCGAACAGCCCTATCGCCAGGACAGCGACTTCCAGTACCTCACCGGCTTTCCCGAACCCGAAGCCCTGGCCGTGCTGATTCCCGGCCGGGCCCACGGTGAATACCTACTGTTCTGCCGCGAGCGGGACGCGGAGCTGGAGCGCTGGGAAGGCCGGCGCGCCGGTCAGGAAGGGGCACTGGCCGACTATGGCGCCGACGATGCCTTTCCCATCGGCGATCTGGACGACATCCTGCCCGGGCTGCTGGAAGGGCGCGAGCGGGTCTACTACGCCATGGGCGCCCATCCGGAATTCGAGCGGCAGCTGCTCAACTGGATCGAACTGATCCGCGCCAAGGCCGACCAGGGCGCCTCGCCGCCGCGGGAGCTGCTGGCGCTGGATACCCTGTTGCACGACAGCCGGCTGTACAAGTCGGCCGCCGAGGTGCGCCTGCTCAAGGCCGCCGCCGAGCTGACCTGCGCCGCCCACCTGCGCGCCATCCAGGCCTGTCGGCCGGGGCTGCGCGAGTACCACCTGGAGGCGGAACTGGACTACTGCTTCCGCCAGGGCGGGGCTCGGCTGGCGGCCTATGGCTCCATCGTCGCCGCCGGGGCCAATGCCTGCGTCATGCACTACCAGGCCAACGATGCCCCTCTGCGCGACGGCGACCTGGTGCTGATCGATGCCGGCTGCGAGCTGGAGTGCTATGCCAGTGACGTGACCCGCACCTTTCCGGTGAATGGCCGCTTCTCGCCGGAGCAGCGGCAGCTGTACGACATCGTGCTGGCCGCCAACCAGGCCGCCATCGCCTGCGTCGCGCCCGGACGGCACTGGAACGAACCCCACGAAGCCACGGTCAGGGTGATCACCGAGGGGCTGCTAGCCCTGGGGCTGCTGCAGGGCGAACTGGATGCGCTGATCGAGGCCGGCGCCTGTCGTGAGTTCTACATGCACCGCGCCGGACACTGGCTGGGGCTGGACGTCCACGACGTCGGCGAATACCGCATCGGCGATCAGTGGCGGATGCTGGAGCCCGGCATGGTGCTGACCGTGGAGCCCGGACTCTACATCCCGGTGGAGGCCGAGGTGCCGCGCAAATGGCGCGGCCTGGGCATCCGCATCGAAGACGAGGTGCTGGTGACGCGCAGTGGTTGCGAGGTGCTGACCGCCGGCCTGCCCAAGGCGGCCGCGGAGATCGAAGGCTTGATGGCGGCCGCGCGCGACCGCCGGGAGAACGCTCATGCAACGTCCTGATATCGCCATCATCGGTGGCGGCCTGGTGGGCGCCAGTCTGGCCCTGGCCCTGCAGGCCGGCGCCAAGGCGCGCGGCTGGCGCATCCTGCTGGTGGAGCCCTTCGCTCCCGGCGACACCTATCAGCCCAGCTACGATGCCCGCTCCTCGGCGCTCTCCTACGGCTCGCGGCTGATCTACCAGCGCCTCGGTGTCTGGGACGCCCTGGCCGAGCATGCCGAGGCGATCCGCGAGATCCAGGTCTCCGACCAGGGCCGCTTCGGCGTGACCCAGCTGCTCGCCCGCGACGAGAACCTGCCAGCGCTGGGCTATGTGGTGGAGAACGCCTGGATCGGCCAGGTGCTCTGGCAGGCGCTGGATCGCGAGGTGGTGGAATGGCGCTGCCCGGCCGAGGTACGCACGCTCACCGCCGTTGCCGACGGCTATCGCCTGGAGCTGGAGGATGGCGACATCCTCGAATGCGGCCTGGCGGTACTGGCCGACGGCGGCCGCTCGGCGCTGCGCGAGTCCCTTGGCATCGAGGTGCGGCGGACGGTCTATGAGCAGACCGCGCTGATCGCCAACGTCTCGACCAATCTCGGCCATGGCGGCCGCGCCTTCGAGCGCTTCACGCCCCACGGCCCCCTGGCGCTGCTGCCCCTGCCGGGCCAGCGCAGCGCGCTGGTCTGGACCCAGCCGGACGGCGAGGCCCTGCGACTGCAACAGGCGCCCGCTGCCGTCTTTCTCGCCGAATTGCAGCAGGCGGTGGGCTATCGCCTCGGCAGCTTCACCCAGGTCGGCGCCCGCCATGCCTATCCGCTGACCCTGCTGGAAGCCAACGAACAGGTCCGCCCGCATCTGGTGGTCCTGGGCAATGCCGCCCACAGCCTGCACCCCATCGCCGGCCAGGGTTTCAACCTGTCCCTGCGCGACGTCGACAGTCTGGCCGAGTGCCTGCTGGAGAGCGCCGCGGCGCCCGGCGACTTCGCCACCCTGCAGGACTACCTGCAGCGCCAGCGCCTGGACCAGCAGCTGACCATCGGCTTTTCCGATCGCATCACCCGGCTGTTTTCCAACAGCCGGCCCTGGCTCAGTGCCGGGCGCAACCTGGGCCTGGTCGGCCTGGAGCTGTGCCCGCCGGCCAAGAGTGCCTTCGCCCGCCAGGCCATGGGCCTGGGTACCCGTCCCTGACCTGCGAGGAGAAACGAGCATGCTGACCCATGCGGATCTGGTGATCGTCGGTGCCGGCATGGTCGGCAGCGCCCTGGCCCTGGCCCTGGCCGACAGCGGCCTGTCGGTGGTGCTGCTCGACCGCGGCCCGCTCACCCCCGGCGCGGTCGAGAGCGACCTGCCCTTCGAACCCCGGGTCAGCGCCCTGTCGCTGGCCAGCCAGCGCATCCTGCAGCGCCTCGGCGCCTGGGACGGCATCCTCGCGCGGCGCGTCAGTCCCTACCAGGCGATGCACGTCTGGGACGGCTCCGGCACCGGCGCCGTGCATTTCGATGCCGCCAGCGTGCACGCCGAGGTGCTCGGCCACATCGTCGAGAATCGCGTGGTGCAGGATGCCCTGCTCGAACGCCTGGCCGAGGCCAACGTCCTGCTCCTGCCCGAGGCGCGCCTGGAATTGCTGCGCCGCTCCGGCGATCAGTGGCTGGTGCAACTGGCCGGCGATCGCCAGATCCGCGCGCCCCTGGTAGTGGCTGCCGATGGCGCCACCTCCGCCGTGCGCCGTCTGGCCGGGCTGGAAACCCGCGAATGGGACTATCTGCACCATGCCATCGTCACCAGTGTGCGCTGCGCCGAATCGCACCAGCGCACCGCCTGGCAAAGATTCACCGACGACGGCCCGCTGGCCTTCCTGCCGCTGGACCGCGGTGGCGACACCCGCTGGTGCTCCATCGTCTGGTCCTGCACGCCCAAGCAGGGCGAGCGGCTGATGGCCCTGGACGACGCGGCCTTCTGCCAGGCCCTGGGCGAGGCCTTCGAGCAGCGCCTGGGCAAGGTGGAGTGCAGCGACACACGGCTGTGCATCCCGCTGCGCCAGCGCCATGCCAAGCGCTATGTGGAACCCGGTCTGGCCCTGATCGGCGATGCCGCCCACGTCATCCACCCGCTGGCCGGGCAGGGCGTCAACCTGGGCTTTCTCGACGCCGCGGTGCTGGCCGAGGAACTGCGCCATGCCCAGGCGCGCGGTGAATCCATCGCCGAGCAGCGGGTGCTGGAGCGCTACGAGCGCCGCCGCATGCCGCACAACCTGGCGATGATGGCGGCGATGGAAGGCTTCCAGCGGCTGTTCCAGGACGACCGCCTGCCGCTGCGCTGGCTGCGCAACGCCGCGCTCAAGCAGGTCGATCGCCATTTCGAAGCCAAGGCCCTGTTCGTGCGCCGCGCCCTGGGCCTGTCCGGCGATGTGCCGGAATTGGCCAAGGTAGTGGCCTAGCAGCCTCAGGCGTCGCCCAGGTCTCCGGCCAGCTCCAGCACCTGCTGCCGCCAGGTGGCCTCGCGGGGCAGGGCGAGAAAGTGCGGATTGAGAAAGGACTCGCGCATCTCGTAGGTGAGGGGCTGGCCGTCCAGGGTCAGGACCTCGCCGCCAGCGCCTTCCAGCACGCCCTGGGCGGCGGCGGTGTCCCACTGGGAGGTGGGGGCGAGCCGGGGATAGAAGTCGGCCAGGCCTTCGGCCAGGAGGCAGAACTTGAGCGAGCTGCCGACGCTGACCAGCTTGGGTTCGCCCAGGGTGGTGCCCAGTTCTTCCAGCAGCCGCTGCTGGGCCGGACTGCCGTGACGGCGACTGGCGACCACGGTGAAGGCTTCTTCCGGTTGGGTGCGCACGCCGATCTCGACGCCGTCCTCGCCCTGGATACGGAAGGCGCCCAGTTCGCGGCCGCCGCTAAAGCAGACGTCCCGGGTAGGGATGCCGACCACGCCAAAGATCACCTGGCCGCGCTCGACCAGGGCCACGTTGACGGTGAATTCCTCGCTGCCGTCGATGAATTCCTTGGTGCCGTCCAGGGGGTCGACCACCCACCAGACGTCCCAGGCGCTGCGCGCCGCGAAGGGGATGTCACAGGCTTCTTCCGACAGCACCGGCACGTCCGGGGTCAGGCGCGCCAGGCCTTCGGCCAGCACCCGGTGGGCGGCGAGGTCGGCGGCGGTCACCGGCGAGTCGTCGCTCTTCTGCCGCACCGCCACGCCCTGGCGCCAATGGGGCAGGATGGCCGCGCCGGCCTGGCGCACCAGGTCGACGACGTTGAGCACCAGCGGAGCGGTAATGGAAACGGGCGCCATCATGCCGGCAGTTCTCCGCGTTGGGTGAGCAGGTCGCGCACCAGGTAGAGGGCGGCCAGGGCGCGGCCTTCGGAAAAGCGCGGATTCTGCACCAGCTGCGACAGCTCGCGCAGGTCGACGCTGCTGACTTCGAGGGGCTCGGGTTCGTCGCCCGGCAGGCGCTCGGGATAGAGGTCGCGGGCCAGCACCACGTGGATGCGCTGACTCATGTAGCCGGGGCTCAGCGACAGGGCGGTGAGGTATTCCAGCTGGCGCGCGCCAAAGCCGGCTTCTTCCTTGAGTTCGCGATTGGCGGCGTCGAGGATCTCTTCGCCCGGCTCCACCAGGCCCTTGGGCAGCGACAGTTCGTAGTCTTCCACGCCGCCGCAGTATTCCTCGATGAGCAGGGCGTGGGTGGCGTCCTGCAGGGCCACCACCATCACCGCGCCATGACCGGTGCCCTTGTTGGCCAGGCGCTCATAGGTGCGTTCCTCGCCGTTGGCGAAGCGCAACTGCATCTCCTCGACGGTGAACAGGCGGCTCTTGGCCACGATCTGTCGGGCGAGAACAGTGGGTTTCTGGCGCATGGACGGCTCCTGGGCTGGGCGGACGGGTATGATAACCCGCCTGTTACATGATCCGGAGTCACCATGACCCCTCTCGACTGGAGCCGTATCGATACCGTGTTGCTGGACATGGACGGCACCCTGCTCGATCTGCATTTCGACAACCATTTCTGGCTGGAGTACCTGCCGCAGCGCTATGCCGAGCGCCACGGCCAGTCCCTGGCGCTGGCCAAGGCCGAGCTGGAGCCGCTGTTTCTCAGTCACCAGGGCAAGCTGACCTGGTACTGCCTGGACTTCTGGAGCGCCGAGCTGGGCTTTTCCATGCGCGAACTCAAGGAGGAGATCGCCCACCTGATCGCCCTGCGGCCGGACGCCGACACCTTTCTAGCCGCCCTGCAACGCGCCGGCAAGCGGGTGGCGCTGATCACCAACGCCCACCGCGATTCCCTGTCGCTGAAGCTGGAGCGTATCGAGCTGGCGCCCTATTTCGATCGGCTGATCAGCTCCCACGACTACGGCTTTCCCAAGGAGGAGCAGCAGTTCTGGCACGCCCTGCAGGCCGACTTCGCCTTCGATCCGGCGCGCACCCTGTTCATCGACGACAACCTGCCGATCCTGCGCAGCGCCCGCGACTACGGCGTCGCCCACCTGCTGGCGATCCACGAGCCGGACAGCCGGCGCGGTCCCAAGGACAGCGAGGAATTCGAGGCGGTGCGGGATTATCGCGAGCTGCTGCCGCAGTGAGGACTGCCGCAGTCCTGGCGACCCTCACCCCGGCCCTCTCCCAGGGGGAGAGGGGGCAGAGCGCCCGGAGGTAATAAGTGGATATCAAGCAACTGCGCTTTCTCATCGCCCTGGACGAGACGCGTCACTTCGGCCAGGCGGCGGCGCGCTGCCACGTCACCCAGCCGACCCTGTCCATGCGCCTGCGTGGCCTGGAAGACGAGCTGGGGGTGGAGCTGGTGCGTCGCGGGCAGCGCTTCGAGGGATTCACCGAGGCGGGGCAGCGCATCCTCGCCTGGGCGCGCACCCTGATGGCCGCCCATGACGGTCTCTATGCCGAGGCCCAGGCCTTCCAGGGGCAACTGGTGGGCACCCTGAGGGTCGGCCTGGTGCCGCTGGCCAGCTTCGATCCCATGCCGCTGCTGCAGCACCTGCGCCTGCTGCACCCCAAGCTGCATTTCCAGCTGCAGGTGCTCAGCACCGAGCGCATCCTCGAAGCCGTGGCCAGCAATCGGCTGGAGCTGGGCATCTCCTACCTGGAACACCTCGATCCGGCGCGCTTCGACAGCCTGACCCTGACCGAGACGCGCATGGGCCTGCTCTATGACGAGCGGCATTTCAGCTTCGACCAGGCCGCGCTGGATTGGCAGGCGGTGGCCGGCTTGCCGCTCGGCCTGCTCACCGGCGCCATGCATTTTCGCCAGTCGGTGGATCATGGCTTTCGCAGCCTGGGGCTGACGCCACAGCCGGTGCTGGAGACCGACGCCGTCTATCTGCTCTTGCAGGCGGTCAATGCCGGTCTCTGCTGCGCCGTGGTGCCCCTGGCCGGCGGTTTCGATCGGCTCACCCCCCATGCCCGGCTGATTCCCATCGACACCGCCCGCACCCTGACCCCCCTGGGACTGCTCATTCGTCGGACCGAACCCCGACTGGCGGTCGCCGATGCCTGCTTTCAGGCGATCAAGGCCCTCTATGCCGAGAGTGATAGATAGGGCTTATCAAGGCATCGGTCATAGCGATTAGACGCCCTGGAGTCTGCTGGTTAATCTTTGATCTGTGTCAAACCGCCGCAGGTCGTTTTCGCCCATGTCCCAGGACTCGCCAGATCCCATTGCCCCGCTGCCCGCCGGCTATGCCTTCGCCGAGCTGGAGCAGCCCGCCGTGCGCGGCGAGCAGCCACTGGCCGAGGAAGTGGCGCTGGCCATTGCCTACAACGGCATCAGCCATGCGGTGATGATGGCGACGCCGGCCGACGTGGAAGACTACGTGGTCGGTTTCAGCCTCAGCGCCGGCATTGTCGAGTCCATCGACGACATCTATGGCATCCAGGTGCGTCGGGTCGGCGAAGCCCTCAATGTCGACGTCGAGATCAGCAGCCGTACCTTCTGGGCGCTCAAGCAACAGCGCCGCCAGTTGGCCGGCACCAGCGGTTGCGGCCTCTGCGGGGTCGAGGCTCTGGAGCAGGCGCTGCCGCAGCTGGACCGGCTACGCAAGGTGCCCTTGCCGCCGGCCATCCACCTGCACGACCTGCGCCAGCGCATCGATGCCGCCCAGGACCTGGGCCAGCGCAGCGGCGCGGTGCACGCCGCGCTGTTCATCGACGGCCAGGGCGAACTGACCCTGTGCCGCGAGGACATCGGTCGCCACAACGCCCTGGACAAGCTGATCGGCGCCCTGTTGCGCCAGCGCCAGCCGGTGCGCGAGGGCTGCGTGGTGGTCACCAGCCGTTGCAGCCTCGAACTCATCCACAAGGCGGTGCGGGCCGGACTCGCCACCCTCATCACTCTGTCGGCGCCTACCGGGCTGGCCGTGGAGTGGGCGCGCCGTCATCGTCTCAATCTGATCCATCTGCCACACCGGTCGCCGCCGCGGGTCTATGCCCCGGCGCCGGTGGCCCCTTGATCCCACGGGAATCGCCATGAACAAACCTCAGCAGTCCTTCAAACCCTATCAAGGCCCCGCCGCCGGCTGGGGCGCCCTGAAGAGCGTGGTGCACTTCTGGCTCGACAGCGGCAACGCCTTCAAGAATCTGCGG
This sequence comes from Pseudomonas sp. GM_Psu_1, assembly GCF_026544185.1. Classification (NCBI taxonomy): domain Bacteria; kingdom Pseudomonadati; phylum Pseudomonadota; class Gammaproteobacteria; order Pseudomonadales; family Pseudomonadaceae; genus Pseudomonas; species Pseudomonas sp. GM_Psu_1. Next base: position 288,619 of record NZ_JALNUX010000004.1, on the reverse strand, counting down.
ACCCTGCTCAAGACCAACCAGGACCATGGCTTCGACTGCCCCGGCTGCGCCTGGGGCGAGGCCCCGGAAAACGGCCTGGTGAAGTTCTGCGAGAACGGCGCCAAGGCGGTCAACTGGGAAGCCACCAAACGCCGCGTCGATGCCGCCTTCTTCGCTCGCCACAGCGTGACCTCGCTGCTGGAGCAGAGCGACTACTGGCTCGAATACCAGGGCCGGCTGACCGAGCCGCTGCGCTATGACGCGGCCACCGATCGCTATGTGCCCATCGCCTGGGACGCCGCCTTCGCGCTGATCGCCAAGGAGCTCAAGGCCCTGGCCAGTCCCGACGAAGCCGAGTTCTACACCTCGGGGCGCGCCAGCAACGAGGCGGCCTTCCTCTATCAGCTGTTCGTGCGCGCCTATGGCACCAACAACTTCCCCGATTGCTCGAACATGTGCCACGAGGCCAGCGGCGTGGGCCTGGGCCGCAGCATCGGCGTCGGCAAGGGCACCGTGACCTATCACGACCTGGACGAGGCGGATGCCATCTTCGTCATCGGCCAGAACCCCGGCACCAACCACCCGCGCATGATCGAGACCCTGCGCAACGCGGTGAAGCGCGGTGCCCAGGTGGTCTGCTTCAACCCGCTCAAGGAGCGGGGCCTGGAGCGCTTCCAGCACCCGCAAAGTCCGCTGGAGATGCTCACCAACGACTCGCGGCCGACCAACACCGCCTACTTCCGTCCGGCCCTGGGCGGCGACATGGCGGCGCTGCGCGGCATCGCCAAGTACCTCCTGCAGTGGGAGCGCGAAGCCGCTGCCAAGGGCGCCAAGCGCGTCTTCGACCACGATTTCATCGCCGCCCACACCCTGGGCATGGACGACTACCTGGCCCAGGTCGACGCCACCTCCTGGGAGCTGATCGAGCGCCAGTCGGGCTTGTCGCTGCATGAGATCGAGCAGGCCGCGCGCATGTATGCCCGCGCCGAGAAGGTCATCATCTGCTGGGCCATGGGCATCACCCAGCACCGCCACTCGGTGGCCACGGTGCAAGAGATCGCCAACCTGCAGTTGCTCTGCGGCCACATCGGCCGGCCCGGCGCCGGCCTCTGCCCGGTGCGCGGCCACAGCAACGTCCAGGGCGACCGCACCATGGGCATCGACGAGAAGGCCCCGGCCTGGCTCAGCGACGCCCTGGCCAAGCGCTTCGCCTTCGAGCCGCCACGCAATCGTGGTCACAACACCGTGGAAGCCATCGCCGCCATGGAGCAGGGCAAGGCCAAGGTGTTCATCGGCCTCGGCGGCAACTTCGCCCAGGCGACCCCGGACACCCCGCGCACCCACAGGGCGCTGCGCAAGTGCGACCTGACCGTGCATATCGCCACCAAGCTCAACCGCAGCCACCTGGTGACCGGTCGCCAGGCGCTGATCCTGCCCTGCCTGGGCCGCACCGAGATGGACGTGCAGAGGGGTGGCAAGCAGGCGATCACCGTGGAAGACAGCTTCAGCATGGTGCACGCCTCGGCCGGTATCCTGCGGCCGCTGTCGACGCAGATGAAGTCCGAGCCGGCCATCGTCGCCGGCCTGGCCAAGGCCACCCTGGGCAACCATCCGGTGGACTGGGACTGGCTGATCGAGGATTACGACCGCATCCGCGATCTGATCGCCGACGTCATTCCCGGCTTTCAGGACTTCAACGCGCGTCTCGCCGCACCCGGCGGTTTCTACCTGGGCAACAAGGCCGGACGCCGGGAGTGGAACACCCCCACCGGCAAGGCCAACTTCGCGGCCAATGCGCTGTTGCATGACCTCTTGCCGGATGCGGTCCGGCGCCAGGGCATCAAGCCCGACCTGATCCTGCAGACCATGAGATCCCACGACCAGTACAACACCACCATCTACAGCCTCGACGACCGCTATCGCGGCGTGAAGGGCCAGCGCGACGTGGTCTTCGTCAACCAGGCCGATCTGGATCGCCTGGGCGTGGCCGCCGGCGAGAAGGTGGATCTGGTCGCCCTGTGGGACGACGGCCTCGAACGCCGGGTCCGCGGCTTCACTGCGCTGCCGTTCGACATCCCGGTCGGCCAGGCAGCCGGCTACTACCCGGAGACCAATCCGCTGGTGCCCCTGGAAAGCTACGGCGAGGGCAGCTTCACGCCCACCTCCAAGTTCGTCGCCATCAAGGTCGAGAAGGCCAGCGCCGGCAACCGCATCGCCTCGGTGGCCTGACGCTCTCCCGGAAACGAAAAAAGCCGTCGTTAAGACGGCTTTTTTCATGGCGCTGCGCTGATCACTGCAGGGTGAAGAGCACCTTTACCTTGTCGGTGACCGCGGCCTTGTCCACGTAGCCGATGGCATCGGCTTCGCCGGCCACCTGGGCGACCACGGCGGCATCGCCGGCCACGCTGGGCAGCGGCTGGCCCTTGCCGGTGAACACCAGGCCCGACCAGTAGGACTTCAGCTGGGCTTCGTTCTTGTTGGCGACCTTGGCATAGAAGGCTTCCTTGGTGGCCGACCAGTCCTTCTGGTCGACGCCCTTCAGGGACTTGTCCTTGCCGAGGAAGATGTTGGCCACTTCCTCCTGGCCGGGTGTCTTGGCAGCGGCCGGATTGACGATCACGGCGACTTCGGCGTGGACCAGGCTGACGCTGAACAGTAGGGCGGCGCCGGTGAGCAGGCGGAGAGAACTCATGGGCGGATTCCTTAGAAGATGAAGTCGAGGCCGATGCTGATGATGTCCCCGTCGAAGTTGCGGGCCGGCGCGCCGAAGCGGCCGCCACTGCGGTCGTAGACGGCATTGGCGATGCTCTCGTTGTCGGTCTTGACGAAGGTGCCGTTGTAGCCGCCGGTGGTGTCGACGCGCTTGTATTCGCTCTTGAGCACCAGGCTGGGGGTGATGTTGTAGTTCAGGCCGTAGGTCCAGGAGCTCTGGCGACCGGCGCGTTCCTCGTCCAGCTGGGCGTAGGTCACATGGGCCAGGAAGTCACCGAAGCGGCGACCGGCCATCAGGTAGAAGGCGTTGCTGCTGCCCTGGTTGTCACCCTCGATGACGCGGCGGGTCCATTCGTTGCTGGTCAGCCAGGTGCCGTTGTCGTACTGGTAGCCGAGCGAGGTGAACTTGCCCTTCTGGTCGTCCAGGGTCAGCAACGGATAGTGCAGGTCGATGCTGGACTCGGTGTAGGCCAGGCGCACGGTGCCGTACTCGTTGGTCGCCAGGCTGACGTTGGCGGCGGCGATGCGCTTGTAGTCGATGTCGTAGAGGTCGTCGTTGACGAAGTAGTTGCGATTGACCGCCTGGCCCCCGCTCACCTGGAGGTTCAGGCTGCCGAAGGCGACCGGCAGACTCCAGAGGGCATCGGCGCCTTCGTAGTTGGAGACCTGCACCTGGCTGTAGACCTCGTCGGGCAGGCGCAGCCAGGGGTAGGTGATACCCACGTCCAGGGTCTCGGAATACATGAACACCGGCGTACGCAGGCGGCCGGCGCGGAAGGTCAGGTTGTCGGTGGCGTGGAAGGCCAGGTAGGCCCATTCCAGGTTGGCCTTCCACTGGTCCTGCTCGGCCTTGGCGGTGACCTGCACGGTGGCGTCCAGCTTGTCTGTCAGGCCGTACTGGAACTGGCCGCCCAGCTTGCTCAGCTGATCGCCGCGCCAGTGGTCGTTGGTCTGGCCATTGATGCCGAAGCTGCGGCCGTCGTCTTCGCCGCCCAGGTGGGTGATGCCGGCGGTGCCGAAGCCGTTGAAGCGATAGTCACCCTGATCGAGGGCGAGCGCGGATCCCGCGCAGGTGAGGGCCGCGCCGAAGGCGAGCAGACGTGCAAAAGCCATGGAAGTGCTCCTAGAGGTTTCTCGGTATAGGGAAAGGCGGTAGAGGGATAGCTAGATGCGGAAGCGCGAGGTCGCCTGCCGGAGATCGGTGTCGACCACCACCAGCTGCTCGCCCATGCGGGCGGTGGCGGTGGTGCTGTCCGCGCTGGACTGGGTATCGCTCTGCAGGCGGCGGGTGTCGCTGCTGATCGAATCGGAAAGGCTCAGCTGCTCGCCGGTGAGCAGGGCGATCTGAGCGTTGTAGTCATTGATGCGCGCCACGGCCTGGGCGATGCCTTCGAGCATGGCAGTGGCGGCCTGGGAGCTGCTGGCGCTGACCTGCGCCTGGGTATGGCTGCCCTGCATGGCCTGCAGCACGCGCTGGGCGTTGCCCTGCAGGCGTTCGATGATCTGCTGGATCTCGGCGGTGGAGCGCGCGGTCTTCTGCGCCAGATTGCGCACCTCGTCGGCCACCACGGCAAAGCCGCGGCCCTGTTCACCGGCGCGCGCGGCCTCGATGGCGGCGTTGAGCGCCAGCAGATTGGTCTGCTCGGCGATGGATTTGATCACGTCCAGCACCAGCCCGACCTGGCGGGTTTCCTGTTCCAGCTGCTGCATGGACTCGGCCGACTGGCGCACGCTGTCGTCCAGTTCGCCCATGTTGCGCGACAGCTGGCCGATGCTGGTACGGGCAGCGGCGGACTGCTCGGCCGCGGCGGAGGCCTGGTCGGCGGCCTCGCGCGAGCGGTCGGCTACCTCGTGCAGGTTGGTGTTCATGGTCTGGATGTCACGGCCGATGGACTCGGTGTGACCCTGCTGGGAACGGGCGTTGTTCTCCACCGTCTGGGTGAGTCTATAGAGCTCGCCGGACACCTGGCCCAGCGGATGGGCGGCATCGACGATGGCCTTGATGGTGCCCTGCAGCTGATCGAGAAAGACGTTGAACAGCGCGGTCATCTGGCCGATCTCGTCCCGCGAGCCGACCTGCAGGCGGCGGGTGAGGTCACCGTCGCCCTCGGCGATGGCGCGCAGCGAGGCGATCACCTCGCGCACGCTGCCGAGTACGCTGCGGATGGTTAGCACCGCGGCGCCGGCCAGGATCACCACCAGTAGTAGGCTCAGCCAGATACCCACCCGGGTGGTGTCGGCGTTCTGGTCGCGAGCCTGGGCCAGGGTCTGCTGGAAGTCGGTATAGGCATGGCTGCGCAGGGTGGTGCCCAGCTGCTGGGCGGCGGCGAGATCCGTGGCCATGCGGTCCAGGTTGGGTCGCAGGGAGTCGAAGGAGCCGCTGCCCTTGATCAGCTGCTCGGAGGCGCCCAGGGCATTGTCCGCATAGCGATGGATGCCCTGGCGCCAGCCGGATATCTCGTCGTTGCGCGCCGAGGTCTGACGGGTGAGGTCGGCCATTTCCTGCAGGCGGTGGTCGATGTCATCGACTACCTTGCGCGCCTCGCCCAGGGTTTCCAGCTCACTGGCGGTCACCGCGCTGTTGAACAGGCCGGGCAAACGGGAAAACTGGAAGAGTACGGCGTCAGCCTTTTCCAGCAGCGGATAGCTGTGATTTTCCAGCTGGTCGAGGCGTTGATCGTTGCCAGCCAGCTGGGCCGAGGTGTAGGCCACGTAGAGCAGCAGGCCCAGCAGAGCGGCAGCGGGCAGCAGCGACAGCTTGAGCGTCAGCGACAGGTTACGGAACATCTACACCTCGGAAAGCTTGGGCAGTAGCGAGCAGCGAGGTGCGGCGCCCTCTTTTCAGCGAGGGCTGCCAGTGGTCATGTCCTGACCGGTCACCACGTCCTGTTGGCCTCGCAAACGTGATCAAGCGAAGCCGTCACATTTTCGACATCTGTTTGTAAAACTTAAGAGGGCCAAAGGTTATTGCGATTATTGGCGATGGACGTTGCGAAAGCGGGTGTAGACGGTCATCTTCGGGATTTTCCGACTCTGTAGCCGTGCCATGACCCCGGAGTTCTCCCAGATAGCGTCCTGGTTGAAGACTGACGCCGAGCGTCTGCGCCTGCTGCGCGTCCTCGCCGACCTGCACCTGCCCGACGCCTGGCTGGCCGCGGGCTTCGTACGCAACCTGGTGTGGGATCGACTGCATGGCCACGCCGAGTCGACGCCGCTGGCGGATCTGGATGTCATCTATTTCGACGCGACTGACTGCCGGCCCGGGCGGGACAGGGAAATCGAAGCGCTGTTGGCGGCGCAAGCGCCGGGCTGGCCCTGGTCAGTGAAGAATCAGGCGCGGATGCATTTGCGTAAAGGTGATCGCCCTTATCGCGACTGTCGGGATGCCATGGCCCACTGGCCCGAGGTGGAAACGGCCCTGGCCGCGCGCCTGACCGCCGACGGCGAGCTCGAAGTGGTCAGCCCCTTCGCCCAGGAAGGGCTTTTCGCCCTTCATCTCACGCCCAATCCCTGGCGTCCACGACCTGAAGCCTTTCGCCAGCGGCTCGCGACCAAGGGCTGGCTGGAGCGTTGGCCGCGGTTGCGTATTCAAACCGCTTGAGGAGGGGGGGCTCCCGCGGGTGTGGGTCAGGCGCGTCGCCCGTGGCCTTCCGGCAACGCGGCCCGATCGAGTTCGAAGCCTTGCGGCCGGGGTGCGGCCAGGCGATTCCCGAGCATCGCCTGGCCCGGGTCTCAGACCCTGAAGCGCGACGTCAGCTCTTGCAGCTGCAGGCTCAGGTTGGCCAGTTCGGTGCTGGAGCCGGCGGTTTTCTCGGTGGCGGCGGCGGTCTGGTCGGCCACTTCGTGGACCTTGACCACGCTGCGGCTGATGTTTTCACTGGCCGCACTCTGTTGCTCGACCGCGGTGGCGATCTGCTCGTTCATGGCCTCGATCTCGCTCACCGCACTGCTGACGCTGCCCAGCACCACGCCTGCCTGGCGGGTCAGGTCGACGCTTTCGCCGGTCAGCTCGATATTGCGGTCGAGGGCGGCGCTCATCTTGTCGGTGCTGCCGTGCAGTCGGGTGATGAGGCTGGCGATCTCGTCGGTGGAGGTGCGCGTACGCTGCGCCAGGCCGCGCACCTCGTCGGCGACCACGGCGAAGCCACGTCCGGCTTCACCGGCGCGAGCGGCCTCGATGGCGGCGTTGAGCGCCAGCAGATTGGTCTGCTCGGCGACCGCCTTGATCACGTCCAGCACGCCGCCGATGCGGTCGGCATCCTGCCTGAGCAACTCCATGGTGGCCTGGGTGCTGTCCACTTCCTGGGCCAGGCTCTGAATCTGAGTGGCGACCTGGTTGACCATCTCGTCACCCTCCCGGGTCTTGAGCGTGGCCTCGCGGGCGGTGGTCGACGCCTGTTCGGCATTGCGCGCCACCTCGTTGATGGTGGCGCTCATCTGCTGCATGGCGGTGGCGATCTGCTCGGTCTCCATCTTCTGCGCCGAGGCGCCAGCGCGCGTCTGCTCGGTGACGGCGGAGAGTTCTTCGGCGGCACTGGCGACCTGGATGACGCCGTCCTTCTGCTCGCGGATCAGGTCGCTCAGATTGACGATCATGCGCTGCATGGCCGCCTGCAACTGGCCGATCTCGTCCTTGCGCGCTGCCTCGATCTGCACGGTCAGGTCGCCGGCAGCGAGCTGTTCCACGGTCACCAGGGTCTGGCGCAGCGGCGTCACGATGGAGCGGGTGATGACCCAGGCCGCGACCAGGCTGAGCAGTACCGCCAGCAGCAGCCCGCCAAAGAGCATCAGCTTGGCTTCGCGGATATCGTCGAGGCGGAACTGGCTCTGTAGCTGCTTCATCTCGTCGGAGGTCTTGAGCAACATCTGGATATGCTGGTAGAGCCCCTGATTGACGTCCTGGTACGCCTTCTGGACGCTGAACAGCTGCTGGACCTGACGCTGGTACTCGTCGAGAAGTCCTGGCAGCTGCTGCAATTCCGGGGTCGGAGGCAAGGTCTTGAGCACGTCACCGGTCTTGGTCAGGGACGCCAGCAAGGCTTCCTGTTGTGGCCCGGCGGACTTGAGCACATAGAGGTGCAAGTGGATCCGCAGTTGCTGCAGCGCCGCCAGCAGGGAGGGCAGCTGGGCGCTGGCTTGATCGCGCTCACGATCCAGGGCGCTGGATGCCTCCTGCAATCGCTGGTCCATCATGTCGCCCGTATCGCGAATGTCCTGGATCGCGGTGGTGCGATCCTGGGTCACCTTGAGCGCCTGCTGATAGATATCGCGGTATTCCCTGAGGGTCTGTTCGGTACGGGCCAGTAGTGCTGTGCTTTCCGGACGTTTGAACAGTGGACGGACATTCTCTAGTTGCTGTTCGAGGGCATCGATGCCGCCTTTCCAGCGAGCGGCCTGGTCGGCTTCCGGCATGAGGGCGAAATCCTTGCGGGCATTGCGCATGTCGCGGGCGAGTAGACCGATTTGGGTGAACTGTTCGATCAGGTTGCCGCGTCGGCCCAGGGCCTGGATGCCGTCCCAGCCGGCATAGGCGATAGCCAGGGACAGAATGATCAGGATGGTAAAGCCGGAAAACAGCTTCGTACGAACACTCATGTTGCTCATCTTCATGGGGCTATTTCCAATGTTCGGCGGAAAGTTCCGGAGTTTGAGAGGGGCGGAGGGCGTCGGATTCTAGCCGAGGGTAATGTAAAAAAGTTAGGTGTTTACAACCTTTAAATAATGGTAAGTCTAATTCTTATATATCAATATCAAGAGTGATTTCGTTTCCAGGCATTCGCTGTTATCGCTATTGATATATATAGAATTTTTAGTCGAAATTTGGCCTTGGACAATCCGTGTTAGTTGAGGGATTGCTTTTTATTAGTCTGGCTTTAGAGATATGACCAAAAGGCAGGAGCAGAGGCCCTGGCCTGTATCCGGAGAGAAGGGGATTTGGCGGGACGGTTCTTCGCTGGCGGCCAGCGGCTCCCGCTCGCGCAGACGGCGATGAACACCTTCGCCGCTCTCATCGACTGTCCGGCGAACCCTGGAATGCCGCTAGACTCCATAGAAGGTCATTCGCTTTCCCTCTCCGGCAAGGAATCCCCATGTCCACCACGGAGCGTCGCCGCGCCTTTCTTCAGCATCCGGGCTTTTCGCGGCTGTTCGCACCCGGGCGCCTGACCCTAGGCTTTCTGCTGCCACTGGAGGGCTATCCCGACGATCCCATGCCGACCCTGCGCGACCACGCCCGCCTGGCGCGGCTGGCCGACCAGCTGGGCTTCGCGGCGCTCTGGGCGCGCGACGTGCCCTTCTACGATCCCGGCTTCAACGATGCCGGCCAGGTGTTCGAGCCCTTCACCTATCTCGGCTATCTGGCGGGCATCACCCAGCACCTGACCCTGGCCACCGGCAGCGCCGTCATCACCCTGCGCCATCCGCTGCACCTGGCCAAGATGGCGGCTTCGGTCGACCAGTTGAGCGATGGCCGGCTGGTGCTGGGCGTGGCCTCCGGCGACCGTCCGGTGGAATACCCGGCCTTCGGCCTGGAGAGTGAATTCGAGCGGCGGGGCGAGCGCTTTCGCGATGCCTTCGAGATGTTTCGCCTGGCCGGCGAGACTAATTTCCCGCTGGGGGCCTTTCGCCGCTTCGGCGATCTGCAGGGGCTGGCCGATCTGGTGCCCAAACCCGTGCATGGGCGCATTCCGGCGCTGGTCACCGGGCGCAGTCGGCAAACAGTGGACTGGATCGCCGCCAAGGCCGATGGCTGGTTCTATTACTTCGTACCGGCCGAACATGTTCCGGCGCTGACGCGGGTCTGGCGCGAGGCGCTGGACGAGATCGGCGGGCGCGAGCTGTTCAAGCCCTTCGCCCAGGGGCTGTTCTTCGAGCTGGCCAGCGATCCGGCCCAGCCGCCTCGGCCCATCCATGCCGGCTTGTCCTGCGGGCGGCGGGCGTTGGTGGACTACCTTGGTCAGTTGCAGGAAGCCGGCGTCAATCACCTGGCCCTCAACCTGCGCCCCTCACGGCGTCCGGCCAGCGAAGTGGTCCAGGAACTGGGCGAATTCGTGCTCCCGCAGTTTCCTTCCCTGCAGCCGTAGCGATCGTCGCGGTGTGGCGCCAGGTAACACTTGTCTGGCTAACGATTCCCGGTCGTCGTCACCTGGGCAGGCGATTCCCCTGTAGTAGGGGTTCAACCGGGTCGCACCCCTTGGCCTGATCTCTGCATAACCTTCCGTTCTGTTACCCAGCTTTTGGTGCAACCGGATCGACGGTAGAACCTTGCGGGTTGCACTTGGTTGCACTTTTCTTTCGAGCGGCGCTAAGCTGCGCCGAATTTCGACGCCTTCTTGCTTGAGGACCTGCGCATGGCCACTACCACCACCCTGGGCGTAAAGCTCGACGAAGCCACCCGCGATCGCCTCAAGGAAGCGGCGCGCCGTATCGACCGGACGCCCCACTGGCTGATCAAGCAGGCCATCTTCACCTACCTGGAAACCCTGGAAAGCGGCGCGACCCTGGCCGATCTGCAGGGCATCGCCCAGCGCCTGGCCGAGGGTGACAACGAAGCCGTCGAGGCGTTGGCCGATCCGGTCTACCAGCCGTTCCTGGAATTCGCCGAGAGCATCCTGCCGCAGTCGGTGCTGCGCTCGGCCATCACCGCGGCCTATCGCCGGCCGGAAGAAGAGCTGCTGCCGCTGCTGCTGGAGCAGGCGCGCCTGCCGGCGGCCCAGGCCAAGGCCACCCATGAACTGGCTCACCGCATCGCCGAGAAGCTGCGTAATGCCAAGGGTGCAACCGGGCGCTCCGGAATGGTGCAGAGTCTGCTCCGTGAATTCTCGCTGTCGTCCCAGGAGGGCGTGGCCCTGATGTGCCTGGCCGAAGCCCTGCTGCGCATCCCCGACAAGGGCACCCGCGATGCGCTGATCCGCGACAAGATCAGCACCGGCAACTGGCAGCCGCACCTGGGCAACAGCCCCTCGCTGTTCGTCAACGCCGCCACCTGGGGCCTGCTGCTGACCGGCCGCCTGGTCTCGACCCACAACGAGGCCGGCCTCACCAGTTCGCTCAATCGCCTCATCGGCAAGAGCGGCGAGCCGGTGATCCGCAAGGGCGTGGACATGGCCATGCGCCTGATGGGCGAGCAGTTCGTCACCGGCGAGACCATCGCCGAAGCCCTGGCCAACGCCAGCAAGTTCGAGGCGAAAGGCTTCCGCTACAGCTACGACATGCTCGGCGAAGCCGCCCTGACCGAGGCCGATGCCCGCCGCTACCTGGCCTCCTACGAGCAGGCCATCCACTCCATCGGCAAGGCCTCCCACGGCCGTGGCATCTACGAGGGCCCGGGTATCTCCATCAAGCTCTCGGCACTGCATCCGCGCTACAGCCGCGCCCAGTACGACCGGGTGATGAGCGAGCTCTATCCGCGCCTGCTGGAACTGACCCTGCTGGCCAAGCGCTACGACATCGGCCTGAACATCGACGCCGAGGAAGCCGATCGCCTGGAGATCTCCCTGGATCTCCTGGAGCGCCTGTCCTTCGAACCGCAACTGGCCGGCTGGAACGGCATCGGCTTCGTCATCCAGGCCTACCAGAAGCGCTGCCCGCTGGTGATCGACTACCTGATCGACCTGGCCAAGCGCAGCCGTCGGCGTCTGATGATCCGCCTGGTCAAGGGCGCCTACTGGGACAGCGAGATCAAGCGCGCCCAGGTGGAAGGCCTGGAGGGTTATCCGGTCTATACCCGCAAGGTCTACACCGACGTGGCCTACCTGGCCTGCGCCCGCAAGCTCCTGGCGGCGCCGGAATCCATCTATCCGCAATTCGCCACCCACAACGCCCACACCCTGGCGGCCATCTACCAGCTCGGCGGGCAGAACTACTACCCCGGCCAGTACGAATTCCAGTGCCTGCACGGCATGGGCGAGCCGCTGTACGAGCAGGTGGTGGGCAGCGTCAAGGACGGCAAGCTGGCGCGGCCGTGCCGCATCTATGCCCCGGTGGGCACCCACGAGACGCTACTGGCCTACCTGGTCCGCCGCCTCCTGGAAAACGGCGCCAACACCTCCTTCGTCAACCGCATCGCCGACCATTCCATCTCCCTCGACGAGCTGGTGGCCGATCCGGTGGTGCAGATCGAGCAGCAGTCCACCAACGAAGGCGCCATCGGCCTGCCGCATCCGCGCATTCCCCATCCCAGCGCCCTGTACGGCGCCGAGCGCTGCAATTCCAGCGGTCTGGACCTGTCCAGCGAACACCGCCTGGGTTCGCTGTCCGCGGCCCTGCTGGCCAGTGGCAACACCGCCTGGGAAGCCCGCCCGCTGCTGGGTCGTGCCAGCGAGCCGTCGATTGCGCAACCGGTGCTCAATCCGGCCGATCGCCGCGATCGCGTCGGTCAGGTCAGCAACGCCACCCGTGCCGATGTCGACATCGCCCTGGAAGAAGCCCTGGCCGCCGCACCCATCTGGCAATCCACGCCGCCCGAGCAGCGCGCCGCCGCCCTGGATCGCGCCGCCGAATTGATGGAGGCGCAGATCCAGCCGCTGATGGGCCTGCTGGTGCGCGAGGCCGGCAAGACCTACGCCAACGCCATCGCCGAGGTGCGCGAGGCGGTGGACTTCCTGCGCTACTACGCCGCCCTGGTGCGCCGTGACTTCGCCAACGACAGCCACCGCCCGCTGGGTCCGGTGGTCTGCATCAGCCCCTGGAACTTCCCCCTGGCCATCTTCAGCGGCCAGATCGCCGCGGCCCTGGCCGCCGGCAACACCGTGCTGGCCAAGCCGGCCGAGCAGACCCCGCTGATCGCCGCCCAGGCCGTGCGTATCCTGCTGGAGGCCGGCATCCCCGAAGGCGTGCTGCAACTGCTGCCGGGCGAGGGCTCGACCATCGGCGCCGCCCTGGTCAACGACGTGCGGGTCAAGGGCGTGATGTTCACCGGCTCCACCGAGGTGGCGCAGATCCTGGCGCGCAACATCGCCGGACGCCTGGACGCCCAGGGCCGGCCGATCCCGCTGATCGCCGAGACCGGTGGCCAGAACGCCATGATCGTCGACTCCTCGGCCCTGGCCGAGCAGGTGGTCGCCGACGTGGTGGCCTCCGCCTTCGACAGCGCCGGTCAGCGCTGCTCGGCCCTGCGCGTGCTCTGCGTGCAGGACGACGTGGCCGATCGCGTGCTGGAAATGCTCAAGGGCGCCATGGCCGAATGCCGCCTGGGCAATCCGGAGAATCTGGCCATCGACATTGGCCCGGTGATCGACGGCGAGGCCAAGGCCACCATCGACAAGCACATCCAGACCCTGCGCGGTAAGGGTCGCCGGGTACACCAGGGCGGGCGCGTGGAAGGCGATGCCATCCACCGCGGCACCTTCGTCATGCCCACCCTGATCGAGCTGGAGAGCCTGGCCGAACTGGGGCGCGAGGTCTTCGGCCCGGTGCTGCACGTGGTGCGCTATGGCCGCAAGGACCTGGACAAGGTCATCGACCAGATCAACGCCACCGGCTATGGCCTGACCTTCGGCGTGCACACCCGCATCGACGAGACCATCGCCAAGGTGGTGGAGCGCGCCCATGCCGGCAACCTCTACGTCAACCGCAACATGGTCGGCGCGGTGGTCGGGGTGCAGCCCTTCGGTGGCGAAGGCCTCTCGGGCACCGGCCCCAAGGCCGGTGGCCCGCTGTATCTATATCGCCTGCTCAGCACCCGTCCCGATGGCGACCCCGCGGTGGCCCTGGCCAAGGGCAGCACCGGCGAGACCGAATGGCAGGTGCGCGATGCCCTGCGGCAGCAGGCCGGCAATCCGCTGGGCGCCCTGCACGACTGGGCCAAGCAACAGGGCCTGGGCGAGCTGGAGCAGGCCTGCCTGAGATTCGCCGAGGAATCCCTGAGCGGCTTGACCCGCCTGCTACCGGGTCCGACCGGCGAGCGCAACAGCTACAGCCTGCTGCCGCGCAGCCGGGTACTGTGCCTGGCGGCCGACGAAAGCGATCTGCTGCTGCAACTGGCGGCGGTCATGGCGGTGGGCAGCACGGCCCTGATCGAGGACGCCCACAAGACGACGCTGACGCGCCTGCCGCACGCCGTGCGCGCGCGGGTTCAGGTGGCGGCCGACTGGCGCAAGGACGAGGTCGCCTTCGAGGCGGTCCTCCACCACGGCGATTCCGATCAGCTGCGCCAGGTCTGCCAGCAGGTGGCCAAGCGCAATGGTCCCATCGTCGGCGTCCAGGGCCTGGCCCGCGGCGAGACCGCCATTCCGCTGGAGCGCCTGCTCATCGAGCGCGCCCTGAGCGTGAATACCGCAGCGGCGGGTGGTAATGCGAGTCTGATGACGATTGGCTGATTGGCTGATTGGCTGATTGGCTGATTGGCTGATTGGCTGATTGGCTGTTGGGCTTCGACGGTGGAGCCGTCTCAACCCAACCTACGGACGCGCGTCGCGTTGCCCCTTCTCCCTTCGGGAGAGGGTTGGGGTGAGGGCGAGGTGCGAGGGATAGGCCCAGGGCTGTTGGGCTTCGACGGTGGAGCCGTCTTGACCCAACCTACGAATGCACGTCCGTAGGTTGGGTTGAGCGCAGCGAAGCCCAGCAGGCAGGCTCGCTGTCTGGCTCCGATAGCAGGACCTAATACAGCGCCCCATACCCCTCCGGCTCCACCGGAAAGCTGCCATCGTTGGCGGCGATCAGCTTGTTCAGGCGTACCGGGATGGCCTTGGCAGCTGGCACCTTGCTGCCTTCGGCGTGGTGCCAGAGCGGGATCAGGGCGTTGCATTCGGGGTAGTAGCCGCCACAGGCCCCTTCCGGAATGTTGTAGGGCGTGACCCGCAGCGGACCCACCTCACGGCGCACGCCATCGTCGGCCACCGTCGACACCTGCACCTTGTCGCCTTCCGCCAGGCCCAGGCGTTCGATGTCGTTGCGATTCATCAGCAGCACCGCACGGGTGCCCTTCACGCCGCGAAAGCGATCGTGATAGCCATAGATGGTGGTGTTGAACTGGTCATTGCTGCGCAGCGTCATCAGGGTCAGGACGTCACGCCCGCGGGCGGGCATGTCCGGATCCTCTTCCAGGCTGCGCGGCACGATGAGATTGGCCTTGCCGGTGTCGGTCTTCCATTCACGCTTGGCCGCCGGCAGTGGGCGATGGAAACCGCCCACCTCCCACATCCGCGCATTGAAGTCGTGGAAGATCTCCGGGAAGGAGCGCGCGATCTCGTCGCGGATCAGCGCATAGTCGGCGACCCAGGCATCCCAGGTGACCTGCGGGTTGTCGGGCAGGGTAGCTTTGGCCAGGCCGGCGACGATGGCCGGCTCGGACAACAGGTCGCCTTCGGGCGGTTCGGCCACGCCACGCCAGCCGTGGATGCAGCCGGTACTGTCCTCGGTGCTGTGGGCCTGTTCCACCCCATTCTGGCGATCGATTTCGGTACGCCCCAGGCAGGGCAGCAGATAGGTCTTGTCCGCCGGCACCAGATGATTGCGATTGAGCTTGGTGGCGATCTGCACCGACAGGCGCAGGGTGCGCCAGGCCGGCTCCATCAGGCTGGTCTCCGGAATGGCGCGCAGGAAGTTGCCGCCCAGGCTGATGAAGGCCTTCACCGAGCCGTCGAGGATGCCTTCGCAGGCTTCCACGGTATTGCGACCCTTGTCCTGTGGCGGGGCGAAGCCGAAGCGCTCGCCCAGCTGTTCGAGCGGCGCCAGCTCCGGCTTCTCGGTGATGCCCACGGTGCGCTGGCCCTGGACGTTGGAATGCCCGCGCACCGGGCAGATGCCGGCGCCGGGCTTGCCGATGTTGCCGCGCATGAGCAGCAGGTTGGTCAGCATCTGGATGGTTTCCACGCCATGGCGATGCTGGGTCAGCCCCATGCCATAGATGCCGATGACCTTCTGACAGCGACCATAGACGGCAGCGGCGGCTTCCAGAGCGCTGCGGGTCAGCCCCGACTGGCGCTCCAGCTGCGGCCACTCCTGGCGCTGCAACCACTCGCAGAAGTCGGCGAAGCCGTGGCAATGCTCGGCGATGAAGGCATGGTCGAGCACGGCCGGTTGGCCCTGTTCGCGCGCGAGATCATCGGCCGCCAGCAAGGCCTTGCACAGGCCGGCGAGGGCTGCGGTGTCACCACCGGGCTTGAGCTGGTGATACTGGGTGCTGATCTGGGTGGGCTGGTCGGTCAGCATTTCCACCGGCGACTGCGGATTGACGAAGGTTTCCAGGCCGCGCTCGCGCAGGGGATTGAAGGTGATGATGGGCGCGCCGCGTTTGCGCGCCTCTTGCAGGTCATGCAGCATCCGCGGACTGTTGCTGCCCGGATTCTGGCCAAAGAACAGCAGGCAGTCGGCCTGATCGAAGTCGTTCAGGGTCACGGTGCCCACGGTCACGCCAATGCTCTTGGGCAGGGCGACCGAGGTGCTCTCGTGGCACATGTTGGAACTGTCCGGCAGGTTGTTGGTGCCGTACAGGCGGGCATAGAGCTGATAGAGGTAGGAGGTCTCCAGCGCCGCACGACCCGAGGCGTAGAATATTACCGAGTCCGGCGCCAGCGCCTTGAGTTCGGCGCCGATGTCGGCGAAGGCCTCGGCCCAGCTCACCGGACGATAGCGGTCGATGGCGGCGTCGTAGCGCAGCGGATGGGTCAGGCGGCCTACCTCTTCCAGGTCATAGTCGCGCCAGCCACGCAGTTCGCTGAGCGAATGCTGGGCGAAGAATTCCGGTCCGCATCTCTTGCTGGTGACCTCCCAGGCAGTGGCCTTGGCGCCGTTCTCGCAGAATTCCAGCGGATGGGGCTTGCCCGGCTTGGCCCAGGCGCAACTCACGCAGGCGAAGCCACCATGCTTGTTCTGCCGGGCCAGCAGCGCACCGGACTTGAGCGGCACCCGTTCACGCAGGACGATCTCGGTCACCGAACGCGCCGAGCCCCAGCCACCGGAGGGCGCGTCATAGCGTTCAACCTTGGGTTTGCCGATCTTGCTCATGGTGCGCCTCACGTGACTGTCTGGCGATGTGCCTGTAGGTCATGGGACGACGCGTCTGGCGGGAAGGTTCTGGTGGTCAGCCAGGCGGTGCGGCGAAGCCCAGCTGGCGCCAACCTTCGTAGACCGCCACGGCCACGGTATTGGACAGATTGAGGCTGCGGCGATTGGGCAGCATCGGCAGGCGCAGCCGCTGTTCGGGCGGCAGCGACTCCAGCACCTCGGCCGGCAGCCCGCGACTTTCCGGACCGAACAGCAGGGCATCGCCCGGCGCATAGGCGATCTCGGTGAAGGGATGGCTGGCCTTGGTGGTGAAGGCCAGCAGTCGGGGCGGCTGCAAATCTGCTATACAGGCCGCGAGGCTGGCATGGGTCCGCACGCTGGACCACTCGTGGTAGTCCAAGCCGGCGCGACGCAGTTTCTTGTCGTCCAGCGCAAAGCCCAGCGGCTCGATCAGATGCAGGCGGCAGCCGGTAATGGCGCACAGGCGAATGACGTTGCCGGTATTGGGCGGAATTTCCGGTTGGTAGAGGATGATGTCGAACATGAAGGGCAGGGCGCCTGGCAAAGCGCCTATGGTACTGCGCCGCCGTCGCGCCGTCGCGAGCGGGGTAGGGCGATGAACCTCTGGCGCCGCCTGGTCGACTGGCTGCTGCGCGAACAGCGCGCTCGCCGGGACGAACTGGCGCGGGTGGAAGATCCCGAGCTGCTCAAGGCCGAATGGCGCGGCCAGCGCCAGCGCCTGACCCTCTGGCTGGCCTCGGCGGCCCTCGGCGCCGGGCTGTTCGGCATGATCCTCGGCCAACTGGTGTACCAGCGCACCCATCCCGATCCCTGGTCGGCCGAGGCCCGCCGCCCGGTCATCCTGGGGGTGGAGGCTCATCAGGACGCGGGGCGCTTCGAATTACTGATCACCGCCGACCGCTCGCTGTTCTACGAACGCTATCGCCCCGACGGCGCCCTTAGCCTGCGCCTGCCCCGCGCTCGCTGGGACGGCGGCGAACGCCAGGGGCGGGTGGCGCGGCCGGGCGGCAGCTTTTCCTGGACCGTGCGCCAGGATGGCCAGGACCTGAAGGTGTTGCTGGTCGGTGTGGGTGGTGCCTTGCAGGCCAGCGACCGCATCGTCGAAGCCGGCGAGGATTGGGTGCTCCACGTCGAGGTCCCGCTGACACCCTGAAATGCCCCGTTATCAGGCAAAAGGCCGCTGGTTTGCACCAGAGCGGAACGGGGTGCGGAGCCGGATTGTTTTGAAGCTTAGTCCTCCTTTGCCGACCCCTGCGTCCTTGCCGAGGAGAAAAAGCGCTCTAGCCTGTGGCTTTCCACTTTTCGCAGACGAAAAAAAGAGGCCATCACACTGGGTGATGGCCTCGGGAAGAAAAGAGGGGATTCCCCAGCCTGCCTGTACCGAGGTCCCCAAAAGGGTAGTTACCTAGAACATTGCAGAAGGTGTGCCAAGTTTTGAGTTAGGTGGTGTTGGGGATTTTGCAGGTTGGGTTGAGCGCTAGCGAAGCCCAACGTTTCGGTGCAGCAGACTCGGCTTTCTTGGTGCCATAGTCGCTCATCGAATTCTGCTGATTTTTCTTATTTCGCCCACCCGGGCGAGTCACTTTTTTCAGTCGCGGCTGCGCGCCCCGGACAAAAGTAACCAAAAACGCTTGCCCCGGTCATCCGGCCCTCCGCTGCGCTGCGGGTGCGCTCACGCCAGCGCCGTTCCGGGGTCGGTCCAGATGGGCCGTCCATAGCCCACTGGACCTCTCGCCGCATCCATGCGGCTCGACCCACTCCACGACACTGGCGTTCGCCCTCCTGAACGGAGCGATTCGCTAGCCTGAAAGTGTTGGTTGAAGAGCCCGTAGCGTGGACAACGGCGAAGCCTTGTCCACTTTCTCGATCAAGCTCATCAGTGGAAAACGCTGCGCGGTTTTCCACGCTACAAATCCTATGAACACCGAAGTCTCAGGCTAGCGCCCCGTCCCCGTCAGTGAGGCCGAGTTCCGGTGTCGTGGCGGGGGTTGCGAGGCAGGACGCCGAGCAAGGCGCGAGGGGCAGGAAGCCCCTTCGTGCCGTGCCCCTGCCACGGCGCCGGAGCGAGGGAAACGTAGCGAAGCGGAGTAACAGCCGTAGGCTGGCCCGAAGGGTGAGCGAAGCGAATCACCCGGAGCGCAGCGGAGGACCGAAACGTGGGGACAGCGTTTTTGGTTACTTTTTTCGCGTTTGAAAAAAGTGACTCGCCCGGGTGGGGGAAACAAAACCTATCAGCAAACCGCGATAATCAGCTTAGGCAGCTATAAGTCCAAACTGGAAACGTTGGGCTTCGCTATCGCTCAGCCCAACCTACAACAGCTAGTCCTCCCCCTCTTCATCCGGCCCGTCCACCTTCATGCCCAGCTCCTTGATCTTGCGGGTCAGGGTGTTGCGGCCCCAGCCCAGCAGCACGGCGGCGTCGCGGCGGCGGCCGGCGGTGTGCTTGAGGGCGGTCTCGATCATGATGCGTTCGAAGGCCGGCACGGCGTTGTCCAGCAAGCTGGACTGGCCGCGGGTGAGGGCCTGGTCGGCCCACTGGCGCAGGGCCTGTTCCCAGTTCGCGGCGGGGGCGGCGTCCTGGGGCTGGTTGAGCAGCTCCGGCGGCAGGTCGTCGATCAGCACCTCGCGGCTGGAGGCCATCACCGTGATCCAGCGGCAGGTGTTCTCCAGCTGGCGCACGTTGCCCTGCCAGGGCAGGCCCTTCATGTATTCCTCGGTCTCGCCGCGCAGGGTCTTGGGCTCCACGGCCAGTTCCTGGGCCGCGCGCGCCAGGAAGTGGCGGGCGAGGGCGGGGATGTCCTCGCGGCGGTCGGCCAGGCGCGGGATGTGGATACGGATGACGTTGAGGCGATGGAAGAGGTCCTCGCGGAATTTGCCCTCGCGCACCAGGCCTTCCAGGTTCTGGTGGGTGGCGGCGATGATGCGCACGTCCACCTTGACCGGGGTGTGGCCGCCGACGCGATAGAACTCGCCATCGGCCAATACCCGCAGCAGGCGGGTCTGGGTATCGGCCGGCATGTCGCCGATCTCGTCGAGGAACAGGGTGCCACCGTCGGCCTGCTCGAAGCGGCCGCGGCGCTGGGCGGCGGCGCCGGTGAAGGCGCCTTTCTCGTGGCCGAACAGCTCGGACTCCATCAGGTCCTTGGGGATGGCGGCCATGTTCAGCGCGATGAAGGGCGCCGCGGCGCGCGGACTGTGGCGGTGCAGGGCGTGGGCGACCAGTTCCTTGCCGGTACCGGATTCGCCGTTGATCAGCACGGTGATGTTGGAGTGCGAGAGGCGGCCGATGGCGCGGAACACCTCCTGCATCGCCGGCGCCTCGCCGATGATCTCGGGGGTGCGGGTCAGGTGCGCCGGTTCGGCGAAGCCCTGCTGCTCCTGGGCATGCTGCCCGGCGCGCTTGACCAGGGCCACGGCCTCGTCGACGTCGAAGGGCTTGGGCAGGTATTCGAAGGCGCCGCCCTGGTAGGAGGCCACGGCGCTGTCCAGGTCGGAGTGGGCGGTCATGATGATGACCGGCAGGCGCGGGTGCATCTCGCGGATGCGTGACAGCAGGTCCAGGCCACTGGTCCCCGGCATGCGGATGTCCGAGATCACCACGTCCGGCTGCTGGCGGCCGAGGCGGGTCATGACGCTGTCGGCGCTGTCGAAGGCGACGGTGGTCATGCCCTCCTGTTGCAGGGCTTTTTCCAGGACCCAGCGGATGGAACGGTCGTCGTCGACGATCCAGACGGTCTCCTGACGGCTCATGCGTACTCCTCGTTATTCCAGCGGCAGGAAGATGCTGAAGGCGGTGTGGCCAGGATGGCTTTCACACTCGATCAGCCCCTGGTGCTGGGTGATGATGTTCTGGGTGATGGCGAGCCCGAGGCCGGTGCCGTCGGGGCGACCGCTGACCATGGGATAGAAGATGGTTTCCTGCAGGTCCTGGGGGATGCCCGGACCGTTGTCGGTGATCTCCACCTTGCACACCAGGCGATGGCGGTGGTGGCCGATGGTGAACTGGCGCAGGGTTCGGGTTCTCAGGGTGACCCGGCCCAGGCGCAATTCGTTCTGCTGGGAGATGGCCTGCATGGCGTTGCGCACGATGTTGAGCACCGCCTGGATCATCTGCTCGCGGTCGATCATCAGGTCGGGAATGCTCGGGTCGTAGTCGCGCACCAGGTTGATCAGCCCCTGGCTTTCCGCTTCCACCAGGCTGCAGACGCGTTCGAGCACCTCGTGCACGTTGGTGATGGCCAGCTTCGGCAGCTTGTTGGAGCCGAGCATGCGATCGACCAGATTCCGCAGTCGATCGGCTTCCTCGATGATGACGTTGGTGTAGTCCTTGAGCGCCTCTTCCGGCAGCTCGCGGGCCAGCAGCTGGGCCGCGCCACGGATGCCGCCGAGGGGATTCTTGATCTCGTGGGCCAGGCCGCGCACCAGCAGCTTGGTGGTCTCCTGCTTGGAGAGCTGGGCCTCTTCCTTGGTGATGCGCAGCAGCCGGTCGCGGGGATGGACTTCCAGCAGCAGCAGGGTGTTGTGGCGATCCAGGATCGGGGTCACCGCATAGTCCACCGTGAGGCTGTTGCCCGAGGTGGAGATCAGCAGCGCCTCGCGCTTGGTGAAGGGGTGGGCATGGTCCACCGCCTGGCGCAGCGCCTGCAGGGCCTCGGGCGATTCGGTGAACAGCTCGCTGATGAACTGGCCATGGCTGCGCTGGCCGCTGATGGCCAGCAGCATCTCGGCCGCCGGATTCATGTACTCCAGACGCAACTCCGCATCCAGCAGGATGACTGCAGTGGTGAGGTTGTCGAGCAGGAGTCGGTGGATGACGTCGGTAGGCATGAGGGGCCACAGCGCTATAGGGACGATAGGAAAATGCAAGAAGCAAACCAAGACGCCCCGAGTTAGGGCAGATGGCTGAAACGTGCACTAACAGCCGCCGCACGCCGGACGCAGCTGCACAGGATTTGTATCAAGATGGTGCACAGCCAAAAAGCGCACCAAAGAGGTGCGCTATAGGAAGGGTAGCCAGGATTTCTTGGCTTCGGGCGGTTTCATGTCCAGCGGACATTCCGGCCGCTTGCCCCAGTCCTTGTCGCTGCAGGGATGGGCGCGGCGCTTCTGCTCCAGGGAGGGGCGCCGCAGATGGAAGGGCTGCGCCGGCGTCCGCTCCAGTACGTTGCCATCGGCGGCGAGGATCTCCGCCACCAGGCTGTGGGTGCCGCGGTCCAGGCCGCTCAGGGGAAACACCGGACTGCGTCCGGCGCCGGCTTCCCGGTCGTCCAGCAGCAGGCGGTAGCTGTGACCCGGCTGCAATTCCGGCTCGCTGACCAGGCTGACGATGAGCTGCCCTTCCTGGTCGATCACCGTGGCATCGGGCTCAGGCACCAGGATGCGCAGCATCTGGTAGCGGAAGGGCGCCGCCTTGGGCGTCCTGGCCACCGGCGCGGCGGGAGTCGGACTCAGCTTGCGGGTCGGCTGGCCCTGCTGATTGAGGTTGTTGGGCACCGTGATCGGCACCTGGGTGGCCTTGACGCCCTTGGGCGGCTGGTCGGTGTAGACCCGATTGCCTTCCTTGTCGACATAGCTGTAGACCGCCGCCTGGGCGGGGAGCAGCAGGCAGAGCAGCAGCAGGGTCAGGAGCGCGCGCATCAACGGGCCGGGCTGTTGACGCTGATGCGCTGCACGGTCACGGTCTTCTCGGCACTGGTCTGGACCACCTCGCCGTTGCCGGACAGCACCTGGGCCGCGAAACGGTGCTCGCCGCGATCCAGATTGGCCACGCCGAAGCGGGTGCTCTGGCCGGGGCTGCCATAGGGGGCGCCGTCCACCAGCAATTGCAGCGACTGCCCCGCACCCAGGGCCGGTTCCAGGGATACGCCCACCGAGAAGGTGCCGTTGTTGGCGCGGATGGCCTCATCGTCGGGCACATTGACCTCCAGGCGGCTGAAGGCCGGGCCGGCGGGCGTCGCCGCCGCCGCAGGCGCACTGGGGATGGGCGGCGCCGGTCGTGGATTGTCCACGGTATTGGTGGGTGCCACCTGCACCGGCTTGGCATTGGCCGAGGGCTGGTCGCTGAACACCGTGTTGCCTTCGGCATCCACCGACTTGTAGATCGCGGCCTGGGCGGAGCAGGCGAGGCAGAGCAGACAGCAGGCAAGCAGGCGAGGCATGGCGGAATCTCGGCCGGGCAGTGGAGATCAAGGGTAGCAGGCGCGCCCGGTGCACAGGTAGGCAACCTGGCCGCTGTGCCCGGGCGTCGGTCGCGGCGGTTTTCCCAGGGCAAAAGAAAAGGCCTCCCGAAGGAGGCCTCTTGCCTAACCGCAGCGGGATCAGACGCTGTAGTACAGGTCGTATTCCAGCGGGTGCACGAAGGTACGCACCTTGATCTCTTCCTCGGACTTCAGCTCGATGTAGGCATCGATGAACTCGTCGGTGAAGACGCCGCCCTTGGTCAGGAACGCGCGACCGGCGTCCAGGGCTTCCAGGGCTTCCTTCAGGCTGCCGCAGACCTGCGGGATCTTCTTGCCTTCTTCCGGCGGCAGATCGTACAGGTTCTTGTCGGCGGCATCGCCGGGGTGGATCTTGTTCTGGATACCGTCCAGGCCGGCCATCAGCAGGGCGGCGAAGCACAGGTAGGGGTTGGCAGCCGGATCCGGGAAGCGAGCCTCGATGCGGCGGGCTTTCGGGCTCGACACATAGGGGATACGGATGGAGGCGGAGCGGTTACGGGCCGAGTAGGCCAGCATGACCGGGGCTTCGAAGCCGGGCACCAGACGCTTGTAGCTGTTGGTGGACGGGTTGGTGAAGCCGTTCAGCGCCTTGCCATGCTTGATGATGCCGCCGATGAAGTACAGGGCGGTATCGGACAGACCGGCATAGCCTTCGCCAGCGAAGGTGTTCTTGCCATCCTTGGAGATGGACATGTGCACGTGCATGCCGGAGCCGTTGTCGCCGTACAGGGGCTTGGGCATGAAGGTGGCGGTCTTGCCGTAGGCGTCGGCCACGTTGTGCACGACGTACTTCAGGGTCTGGGTCTCGTCGGCCTTCTTGACCAGGGTGTTGAACTGCACACCGATCTCGTTCTGGCCAGCGGTCGCCACTTCGTGGTGGTGGACTTCCACGACCAGGCCCATCTCTTCCAGGGCGTTGCACATGGCGGTACGGATTTCGTGGTCGTGATCGACCGGCGGTACCGGGAAGTAGCCGCCCTTGACGCCCGGACGGTGGCCCTTGTTGCCGGACTCGAAGTCGGCATCGGTGTTCCAGGAAGCCTGCTCGGAGAAGATCTTGAACATGGAGCCGGAGATGTCCGACTTGAACTTCACTTCGTCGAAGATGAAGAACTCGGGCTCCGGGCCGACGAACACGGTGTCGCCGATGCCGGTGGACTTCAGGTATTCCTCGGCAGCACGGGCGATACCGCGGGGGTCGCGCTCGTAGGGCTGCATGGTGGAGGGTTCGATGATGTCGCAGACCAGGATCAGGGTCGGCTCTTCGGTGAAGGGATCCAGAACGGCGGTGCTGTCGTCGGGCAGCAGGATCATGTCGGAGGCTTCGATGCCTTTCCAGCCGGCGATGGAGGAGCCGTCGAACATCTTGCCGTGGGCGAAGAAGTCTTCGTCCAGCGCGTCACGCGCCGGCATGGTGACGTGTTGCTGCTTGCCTTTGGTGTCGGTGAAGCGCAGGTCTACCCACTTCACGTCGTTTTCTTTGATCAGTTGAACAGCCTTCGACATGGTTTCCTCCAGAGGAATTTCGGCCGGGAGCGGTTGGCGGTACTCCCGGTATCAGCTGTGCCCTTGAGGGGCGCTCCCGTACTGCCTGGTCAGCGACCGGCGTTCCACGAAAAGCGCCCTATGCTGGCCCAGGGGCGGCTGCCTCACAAGAGAGCAAGTTGTATGCCAGTGCCCCTAAATGGGCTGGAGGGCCGTCCTGGCGCCTGTTGTGCCGTTTTCAGGTCAATGGAGGCCGTATTCAGGCACCAATTTGGTGCGCTTAATTCGGCGTATGCACCTTAATGGCGCCTTGGGTGATTTTGTCGGGCGAATTCGAGTGCCGGGTGGTTTTCAGGTATCATATTCGCCCTTTTCTTTCGCGTTGCCCGCCCCCCGTTTCCCGCTCATGAAGCTCATCATCAAGGTCTTTCCGGAAATCACCATCAAGAGTCGCCCGGTGCGCAAGAATTTCATTCGCCAGCTGGTGAAGAACATTCGTGTCGTGCTGCGCGATCTGGATCCGGATGTCCGCGTGGAAGGGGTGTGGGACAACATCACCCTGGAGACCGCGCTCGACGAGCCGCGGCTGCTGGCGGAAATGAAGCAGCGCTTGGCCTGCACTCCGGGCATCGGCCAGTTCCTCGAGGTGCACGAGTATCCGCTGGGCGATTTCGACTCGATTCTCGAGTTGTGCGTACGCCACTTCGGCGAGCGCGTGCGCGGCAAGGTGTTCTCGGTGCGCTGCAAGCGCGCCGGTCGCCACGACTTCTCCTCGATGGACGTGGAGCGCCATGTCGGTGGCGGTCTGCGTGAACGCTGCGGCGGCGCCGGCATCGCCCTGAAGAATCCCGAGGTGAACGTCCGCCTGGAGATCCGCGACCAGCAGCTGTTCATCATCGACGAGCACCACGAAGGGCTGGGCGGCTATCCGCTTGGCGCGCTGGAGCAGGTGCTGGTGCTGATGTCCGGGGGATTCGACTCCACCGTGGCCGCCTACCAGATGATGAGACGCGGCATGGTCAGCCATTTCTGCTTCTTCAATCTCGGCGGACGCGCCCACGAGCTGGGCGTGATGGAAGTGGCCCACTATCTCTGGGAGAAGTACGGGCGTTCCCAGCGCGTGCTGTTCATCAGCGTGCCCTTCGAGGAAGTGGTGGGGCAGATCCTCACCCAGTGCGACGACAGCCACATGGGGGTCATCCTCAAGCGCATGATGCTGCGCGCGGCCAGTCGCATCGCCGAACAGCTGCAGATCGAGGCGCTGGTGACCGGCGAAGCCGTCTCCCAGGTCTCCAGCCAGACCCTGACCAACCTGGCGGTGATCGACAAGGCCACCGATACCCTGGTGCTGCGCCCGCTGCTGGCCAGCCACAAGCAGGACATCATCGATACCGCCCAGCGCATCGGCACCGCCGACTTCGCCAAGCACATGCCCGAATACTGCGGCATCATCTCGGTGAATCCCACCACCAAGGCCAAGGCCCTGCGGGTGGAGCACGAGGAAGGCAAGTTCGACCTGGCGGTGCTCGACGCCGCCCTGGAACGTGCGCGCTTCATCACCGTCGACAAGGTGATCGAAGAGCTGGGCAAGGACGTGCAGGTCGAAGAGCTGGCACAGCCCTTGCCAGGTCAGATCGTGGTGGACATCCGCCATCCCGATGCCCAGGAAGACCAGCCGCTGGAGCTGCCCGGCATCGAGGTGCAGGCCATGCCGTTCTTCGCGCTGAACAGCCGTTTCAAGGAACTGGACGAGAATCGCCAGTACCTACTCTATTGCGACCGCGGGGTGATGAGCCGGCTGCACGCCCATCACCTGCTCACCGAAGGGCACGCCAATGTGCGCGTTTATCGTCCGGCCTAAGCAGCCGGGCCTGCTGGGTGGCAGTATCCGCCACCGCCCTCCCGACCTCTTCTAGCCCTCCGGCCACGTACCGGTCGGCCGCGTTTCGCGCCTTTGCAATCTCCGGCTGTCAGCCTGCTGGCTGAAGCTCCTTCATTTCTATACCGAGAACACCACTGTGATCGAGAATCTACGCAACATCGCCATCATCGCGCACGTCGACCATGGCAAGACCACCCTCGTCGACAAGCTGCTGCGCCTGTCCGGCACCCTGGACCGCAAAGAAGCGGAAAACGAGCGGGTGATGGACAGCAACGACCAGGAAAAGGAACGCGGCATCACCATCCTGGCCAAGAACACCGCGCTGAAGTGGAAGGACTACAACATCAACATCGTCGACACCCCCGGCCACGCCGACTTCGGTGGCGAGGTGGAGCGCGTGATGTCCATGGTCGACTCCGTGCTGCTGGTGGTCGACGCCCAGGACGGCCCCATGCCGCAGACCCGCTTCGTGACCCAGAAGGCCTTCAAGGCCGGCCTGCGTCCGATCGTGGTGGTCAACAAGATCGACCGTCCCGGCGCGCGTCCGGACTGGGTCATCGACCAGATCTTCGACCTGTTCGACAACCTCGGCGCCACCGATGAGCAGCTGGACTTCCCGATCGTCTACGCCAGCGCCCTGAACGGCATCGCCGGCCTGGACCACGAGAAGATGGACGACAACATGGATGCCCTGTTCCAGGCCATCGTCGACCACGTACCGGCTCCCCAGGTCGATCTGGACGGTCCCTTCCAGATGCAGATCTCCCAGCTGGACTACAACAGCTTCCTCGGCGTGATCGGCATCGGCCGTATCGCCCGTGGCCGCATCAAGGCCAACACCCCGGTCGTGGCCATCAGCGACGACGGCAGCAAGCGCAACGGTCGTATCCTCAAGATCATGGGCCACTCCGGCCTGCAGCGCGTGGAAGTGGCCGAAGCCGAAGCCGGCGACATCGTCTGCGTCTCGGGCATGGACGAGCTGTTCATCTCCGACACCCTGTGCGATCCGCAGAACGTCGAAGCCCGCCCGCCGCTGACCGTCGACCAGCCCACCGTGAGCATGACCTTCCAGGTCAACGACTCGCCGTTCGCCGGTCGTGAAGGCAAGTTCGTCACCAGCCGCAACATCAAGGACCGTCTGGACAAGGAACTGCTGCACAACGTGGCCCTGCGCGTCGAGCCGGGCGAGTCCGCCGAGAAGTTCAAGGTCTCCGGGCGTGGCGAGCTGCACCTGTCGGTACTGATCGAGAACATGCGCCGCGAAGGCTTCGAGATGGCCGTGGGCCGTCCGGAAGTGGTGATCATCGAGAAGGACGGCGAGAAGCAGGAGCCCTACGAGAACGTCACCATCGACATCGAAGAGCAGCACCAGGGCTCGGTGATGGAGCAGATGGGTCTGCGCAAGGGCGATCTGACCAACATGATCCCCGACGGCAAGGGCCGTATCCGCCTGGAATACACCATCCCGGCGCGTGGCCTGATCGGCTTCCGCAACAACTTCCTGACCCTGACCTCGGGCAGCGGCATCCTGACCTCGACCTTCAGCCACTACGGCCCGATCAAGGCCGGCGAAGTGAGCAACCGTCAGAACGGCGTGCTGGTGTCCATGGCCACCGGTACCGCCCTGACCTACTCGCTGGAAACCCTGCAGAGCCGCGGCAAGCTGTTCCTGGCTCCGGGCGACGAGATCTACGAAGGCCAGCTGTGCGGCATCAACAGCCGTGACAACGACCTGGTGCTCAACCCCACCAAGGGCAAGAAGCTGGACAACATGCGCGCCTCGGGCAAGGACGAAGTCATCGCCCTGGTGCCGCCGATCAAGTTCACCCTCGAACAGGCGCTGGAATTCATCGCCGACGACGAGCTGGTGGAAGTGACGCCCAAGTCCATCCGTCTGCGCAAGAAGTTCCTGAACGAAAACGACCGCAAGCGCTTCGAGCGTTCCAAGGTCTGATCCCGTCCGGGTGATGCAGGAAAGCGCCTTCGGGCGCTTTTTTGTTGCCGGTTTTTCAGAGCCTGCTACGCGCACGACTGGCGGCTCTGCTAGCGTTTATCCCACGGCCGCGCCATTCGGGACGGCCCCTTCTGCAGGATGCTGCCATGCTCAAGACTACCCTCGCCGCCGCCCTGACCCTGAGCGGTCTCAGCGTTTTCGCCACGGCCCAGGCCGCCGGTTGCGGCACGCCGCGCAATGCCTTCGATACCGTCTACTGCGCCAGCAACCTGTTCGCCCAGAGCGACAAGTCGCTGAACCAGACCTATGGCGAGTTGCGTAAGCAGCTGCCGGCCGATCAGCAGGCCGTGCTCAAACAGAGCCAGTTGGCCTGGATCAAGCAGCGCGACAGCCAGTGCGCCCGCGAGGAAGCCGATGGCTACTTCGTCAATCTGGATTGCGCCGTCAGCCTGACCGACAGCCGTCTGGAGGTGCTCAAGGAGCGCCTGCGCGAATGCGCCAGCACCGGTTGCGAGGCGGGCAAGCTGGGGCAGTGAGGTAGCTGGCGGGATAGGGGGCGCGCCGTTCCCTCACCCCAACCCTCTCCCGGGGGGAGAGGGGTCTATCCGGAACGGGCGCTTGGCGTCATCGCTCCGGAGAAAATCGTAGCCTGGAAAACGGCGCAGCCTTTTCCACTGGGCTCGCTGCCAGGGGGCCCTCACCCCAACCCTCTCCCCGGGGCAGAGGGGGCTATCCGAGCGGGCGCTCGGCGTCATCGCCCCGGATGAAACCGTAGCCTGGAAAACGGCGCAGCCTTTTCCACTGGGCTCGCTGCCAGGGCCCTCACCCCAACCCTCTCCCAGGGGGAGAGGGGGCTATCCGAGCGGGCGCTCGGCGTCATCGCCCCGGATAAAACCGTAGCGTGGAAACGGCGCAGCCTTTTCCACTGGGCTTGCTGCCAGGGCCCTCACCCCAACCCTCTCCCCCGGGGCAGAGGGGGCTATCCGAGTAGGCGCTCGCCGTCATCGTCCCGGAGAAAACCGTAGCGTGGAAAACGGCGCAGCCTTTTCCACTGGGCTCACTGTCAGGGGGCCCTCACCCCAACCTCTCCCCCGGGGGAGAGGGGGCTATCCGAGCGGGCGATCAGCCTCATCGTTCCGATGAGCGCCCACGGATTGACCAGCAGACTCGACAGTCATGGCAGGCCGCTCCGGTCGAATTGCCGACAGCCCTCTGACCTGCCGTTCAAGCCGAACAAATGTCTTCCAGGTTTTTGTTTACACCCAGATACAACGTCACAAAAACCGTCTAGCGTGGGGCCACACGCCCTGACGCGTGCCCCGATAACAACAATCAAGGATGCAGGCATGACATCTTTCCTCAGGCAACGCCTGCCGCTGGCCATCGCCCTGGCCACGGCGCTCGCGGCAACCGCCCAGGCGGCTCCCAATCCCTACAGTGGCTTCACCGTGTTCGGCGACAGCCTGCTCGATGCCGGGCAATTTCCCGATACCGGGGTCACGGGCGCCAGCCTCAGATTCACCAACCGCGTCGGTCCCGGCTACAGCCCGGCCAGCGGCGCGGTGACCGGACCGGTGTCCTCGATCCTGCTCGGCCAGCAACTGGGCTTCGATGTCCGTACCCTGGACGCCTCGACCTCGCTGATCAATCAGCGGATCGGCCTGAGCGATGGCGACAACTGGGCCACGGGTGGCTACACCACGGCGCAGATCCGCGATTCCATCACCGCTCGCAACGGTTCGGTGGTGGCGGTGGGTGGCCTGACCCTGCGCAGCCGTGACGGCTACCTGCCCGGCCTCGCCAGCCAGGGACTGAGCCTGGATCCCAACACCCTGTTCTATATCAGCGGCGGGGGTAACGACTTCCTCCAGGGACTGGTCACCTCGCCGGCCACCGCAGCGGCCGCGGCCAATCGCCTGGGTGACGGCGTGGCTGCGCTGCAGCAGGCCGGCGCCCGCTATATGGTGGTCTGGCTGCTGCCCGACATCGGTCAGACCCCGGCCCTGGCCGGTTCGCCGCAACAGGCGGCCAGCTCGGCCCTGAGTCGCGTCTACAACCAGGCGCTGGTGGCACGCCTGGCCGGCATCGACGCCGAGATCATCGGTCTCAACGTGCCCCAGCTGCTGGCCGAGGTGGTGGCCGAGCCGGGCCGCTATGGCCTGGCCAGCGGGCAGAATCTGACCGGCACCTGCTTCAGCGGCGACAGCTGCACCCGCAACCCCACCTATGGCCTGGGCGCGGCGGCGGCCGATCCCAGCCAGCTGCTGTTCAACGATCGCGTCCACCCGACCATCACCGGCCAGCGGCTGATCGCCGACTACGCCTATTCGCTGCTGGCGGCGCCCTGGGAGATCACGCTGCTGCCGGAGATGGCCCAGTCCACGCTCAGGGCGCACCAGGACGGCCTGCACCAGCGCTGGCTGGGCGACTGGCATGCCTGGCAGCCGGTGGGGCGCTGGCAGGGCTATGTGGATACCAGCGCGCGGCGCCTGGACGTCGACGACCAGCGCAGCACCGCCGGCGGCGATGGCAACGGCTACAGCCTGGACCTGGGTGGCAGCTATCGGCTCAGCGAGGAATGGCGCCTCGGCGTGGCCGCCGGTGTCGCGCGCCAGCGCCTGGAGCCCGGCGCGGCCGATTCCAGCTATCGCCTCAACAGCTATCTTCTCAGCGCCTTCGCCCAGTACCAGGGCGAGCGCCTCTGGGGCGATCTCACCGCCACCGGTGGCCGGCTGGACTATGACGACCTGAGCCGCCGTTTCGCCCTCGGCCCGACCACCCGCAGCGAGCAGGGCGACACCGACGGCGATCTGCGCGCCCTCTCGGCGCGGCTGGGCTACGACCTGGCGGCGGCCGGCAGTCCCTGGCACCTGAGTCCCTATCTCAGCGCCGACTATGCCCGCGTCCAGGTGGATGGCTATCGCGAGCGCGGCAACGACGCCACGGCGCTGGAGTTCGACGACCAGTCGAGCACCTCGCGGCGGCTGGGGCTGGGTCTGCAGGGGCGCTGGCAACTCGCCCCGGCCACGGCGCTGTTCGCCGACCTGGGCCGCGAGCGGGAATTCGCCGATGGCACCCGCGACGTGACCATGCGCCTGAACAGCGTGCCGGGTCTGGACTACACCCTGGACGGCTACCAGCCCGACAGCGGCCGCACCCGGCTGAGTCTGGGCGTGGTCCAGCGGCTGACCCCGGAACTGACCCTGCGCGGTGGCTACAGCTATGCCGGCGCGGGCGATAGCCATCAGCAGGGCGTGGGCCTGGGCCTGTCACTGGACTTCTAACCGCCGCGCTGCGGGCAAGGCTCGCTGACAGGGTGTCAGCGGGCATTGCGGCTAGACCCGGCTGGGATCGCCCAGGCGCTGGCGCTGCCAGTCGCGCAATTCGTCCAGACGGCGCGGCGGGCAGACCAGAAAGCCCTGCAGAAGATCGCAACCGGCCTGTTGCAGGCAGAGCTGCTTGAGTTCGGTGTCCACGCCCTCGGCGATCACCTGGGCGTCGCGGGCATGGCAGAAGGCGATGAGCGCATCCAGGCTGGCCTGGTTGCCGGGCTGGCTGAGGCGCTCGACGATGAGCCGGTCGAACTTGATGGTGTCGGCGGGATAGTCGGTGACCTGCTGGATCGAGGTGTAGCCGACGCCGAAGTCGTCGATGGCCACGCGAAAGCCCTCGGCGCGCAATTCATGCAGTAGCCCCAGGGTCCGCTCGTTCAGCTCGGCGGCGAAGGTCTCGGTGAATTCCAGTTCCAGGCGGGCCGGATCGACACGGTGGTGGCGGACCCGCTCGCGCAGATAGGGCACGATGTCGGCCTGGTCCAGTTGCGCCGACGACAGGTTGATGGACAGCACCAGGTCGCTGCCCAGCACCTCCTGCAGCGCCGGGTATTCGCGGCAGGCCTGGTCCACGACCCAGCGATCGATCCAGCGAAAATGCCCCTGGCGTTCAGCGATGGGGATGAATTCCGCCGGTGATACCGGGCCGAGGCGTGGCGAATTCCAGCGCAGCAGGGTTTCGGCGGAACGCACCTGGCCGTTGCTGTCGACCGCCGGCATGTAGACGAGATGGAATTCCTCGTCCGGGTTCATGCGCCGCAGGTGCTCGTCCAGCAGATCCTGGCGGCGCTGGCGCGCGGCCAGTTCCGGGGTGAAGTGCACCAGGCGGTTGCCGCCTTCGTTCTTGGCCCGCTCCAGGGCCAGGTCGGCCTGGGCCAGCAGGTCGGCCAGGTCCAGCGGGGCCTCGGGGGTCGCCAGGCCGATACTCAGGGTCACCGCATAGCGCCGCTCGCCAACCAGGGTGCCGTTGTCATGGTTCTGCTGCAGCTGCTGGCCCAGGGCGAGGGCGTCGGTCGCCGCCGCCGGGCCGCGCAGCAGGATGGCGAATTCATCGCCCGCCAGGCGCGTGAACACCAGCTCGTTGCCCGCCTGATAGGCTTCCAGCTGCTGCTGGGTCTGCCGGGCCACGGCCTGCAGCAGCTCATCGCCCACTTCGTGGCCGAATCTGTCGTTCACCGACTTGAAGTGATCGAGGCCGAAATAGAGCAGGGCGATATGGCGGCCGTCCGGCTTGCCCGCCAGCCAGGATTCACCCATGAGCTGGAAGTAGCGACGATTGCCGATCTGGGTGAGGACGTCGGTGCGCAGGGCCGTGCGCAACTGCGCCAGGATGGCCAGGTTGTTGTCGTGCAGGCGCTTCATGTTGGCGCCCAGATGGCCGATCTCGCCGGGTTCGTCGCCGGTTTCGAGGGCCTGGCGCTGGCCTTCCAGCACCTCGGTGAGCTGACTGTCCAGCCGCGCGATGGGCCGGGTGATATAGCGGCGGATCAGCAGGATCAGGACCAGGATGCAGGCCAGGGTCACCAGCAGGCCGCCGCTGAAGTAGGCGATCGCCAGACGGCGCAATTCCCGGTCCAGGTGCCCCGGATCCGGGGTCAGGCGTACATAGAGATCGGGCGACAGGCGCTCGACGGCGGTGAAATCGCTGGTGCGGGCGGGCAGCGTCCGGCTGAATTCCAGGGGCGCGCCATAGCTTTGCTCGAGGGTACGGCGCATGGCCTCCATCCGGTCCGGGCTGACCGCCAGTTGCAGCGTCATCGCCAGCCCGCGCTGACCCGGCAGGGGCGGTCCGGCGGTGCTCGGCAGCAGTGAAGTGGTCGCCACCAGCAGTGATCGCCCCTGTTCGTCGAGCAGATAGTCGCGCCGCTCCAGCGGACCGCTCGGCTCCTGGGCCAGGCGTTCGAGCAGTTGTCGCTGGGCAGCGCTCAGTTGGGCGAAGGGATCGCCACTGCGTTCGTAGTAGTAGGCCAGGCTGAGGTCGGGGCGGGCGATGGCCAGGGAGATATGGCTGGGCGCATCGTCGCCGGCCAGCTGGCGCACCGCCAGTTGCAGCTGGGTACCCAGGGCTTCGTTGCGATAGGGCACCTCGGTCTGTCGCAGGAAGTTGCCCAGGGCGGCGCTGTTGGACAGGGCATAGAGCAGGTTGCGGCTGAAGTGGTCGTACTCGCGATAGGTGGTTTCCAGCGCCGCCAGGTCATGGTTGACCCGCGAGCGTTCGAGGCCGATCACCGCTTCGCGCTGGACCGTGTAGCCCAGGCCCACCAGGGTCAGGCTGCAGAGCAGGGCGACCGGCAGGATCAGCAGCAGGGCGCGTCTATTGAGCGTCATGGCGACCTACCAGAGCACTGCCGATGCGTTGCCGGGTCTGGAAGGTGTCGGGCGGACCTTCGCGAAAGACCTGGCTGCGGGCGAGCACCTCATCGGGGGGAAACAGGCTGGGATCCTGACGCAGGTCTGCCGACAGCAGCCGCAGGGCGCCGGCATTGGGGGTTGCCAGGTGCAGGTCCTCGGTCGCCAGCACGGCATTGCGCGGTTCGTTGAGGAAATCGATGAAGCGCCAGGCGGCGGCCTGGTGCCGTGAGCTGCTGAGCAGGGCCACGCAGTCCACCCACAGCAGGCTGCCCTCGCGCGGCGTGACGAAGCGCCAGGGCTGCCCGGGCGTCGCGGCATTGAGCAGGTGCTGGTCGCCGCTATAGCCCAGCGCCAGCTCGATGCGATCGCTGTAGGCCGGATTGTGCAGGGCGCTGACCACGTATTGATAGGTCAGCACCGCCGGGGCCTGGGCCTTGAGCAGCGCGAAGCTGCGTCTGAGCAACTCGGGATCGTCGCTGTTGATGGCGGCGCCCAGGGTGATGAGCGGGGCCACCAGCAGGTCGTCATGGTCTTCGAGCATGGCGATATGGCCGTGCAGGGCCGGCTCCGGCTGCAGCAGCGGCTGCCAGGACGAGGGCGCCTGGGCCAGGCGATCGCTGCGGTAGAGCAGGCCCAGGGTGCCCCAGACGTAGGGCACGGCATAGTCGCCGCAACTCTGGCGCCAGCGCGGATCGAGCTCGCTCAGATGGGGCAGGCGCTGGGGATCGATGCGCATCAGCAGGCCGTCCTGGCCGAGGCGGGTGGCGCTGACCTCGTTGATCACCACCAGGTCGAGATCGGCATCGCCGCGTGCCAGGGTGGCATCGCGCACGTCGCTACTGTCGAAATGGATTTCCTGCACGGGCGAATGAGCCTTGGCCCAGCGCTGCAATAGGGTGTCGCTGAAATAGCCTTCCCAGGTATAGAGCCGCAAGGGCTCGGCAGCCGCCACGGGTGACGCGGGCAGCCCGGTGAGCACCAGGCTGCAGACAAGGGGGAGGCAGTAGCGCATGCGGACGACTCGGCGGCAAGGACTGACTTAACTAGGAGGGGCCGCAAGGCCCTGACGTTCACCCCGCGAACGTCGGGGCTCTTGCCAGTCTAGGAGTCATCCGCGTATTCGCCAGCCGCGGGCGCCGTCTATTGCACGCGCTGAGTTCTGACCTTCAGTTCTGCAGCGGCGCCACCCCGGCGCGCTGATGGGCGCGGGTCCAGGGATTCTGCTCGTCGGCGAATTTCACCGCCAGACGCTCCAGCACCCGTTGCGTGGGCGCATTGGTGCCATGCAGCAACAGCAGGGGCAACAGCAGCAGGCTGGCGCCCAGCGCGGCCTGACGCGGCTTGAGGTTGACCTCCTGGCCCCGCAGCAGCCACAGCAGGCTGCCGCTGGCGGCGTAGCCGATGGGCAGGCCGGTCACCACTTCCGAGATCGAGTGATAGCCCAGCACCACCCGCGAGACGGCGATGAGCAGGGCGCACAGTGCGCCCAGGGCGGCCGCGGTCAGCCGCAGCGACGGCCGCGCCCGGCTGGCCAGCAGCCAGCCGAGGACCGGAAGCACGCTGCCTACCAGCATGGAATGGCCGCTGAAGCCGGTGAAGTCCAGGCGCGGAATGCCCAGGCCCCAGCCAAAGAAGGCGATTTTCGACAGGGCCACGCTGAGACTGGCCGCACCAAACAGCAGCAGCCAGAGCAGTGCCGCCCGCGCCGACAGACCGGCCAGCAGCCAGAGCGCAATCAGCACTGCGCAGGGAAGCATCACCGAGGAATCGCCGAAGTTGGTGATGAACAGCCACATGGATAAGCACACTCCTGGAGAAGACGAGGCATTCTGACCACCGCACGCCCAGAGGTTGCATCGCCCGTGCCAGCCTGTGGACTGGCGCAAGAAAGCGCTGGGACCCCGGTTGCAGACCCAGAAAAAAGCCCCGGCACCGGAGGTGGCGGGGCTGTCTGCCGGGAGGCGTCTTACAGACCGGCAGCGGCGCGCAGGGCGGCGGCGCGATCGGTGCGTTCCCAGGTGAAGGTGGTGAAGGTGTCATCGCCCACGGTGATTTCCTGGGGATGGCGACCGAAGTGACCGTAGGCCGCGGTGGCCCGGTACATCGGGTGCAGCAGGTCGAGCATGGTGGTGATGGCGTAGGGGCGCAGGTCGAAATGCTCGCGCACCAGCTGCACGATCTTCTCGTCGCTGATCTTGGCGGTGCCGAAGGTGTTGATCGAGATGGAGGTGGGCTGGGCCACGCCGATGGCGTAGGACACCTGGATCTCGCAACGATCGGCCAGGCCGGCGGCGACGATGTTCTTGGCCACGTAGCGACCGGCGTAGGCGGCGCTGCGGTCGACCTTGGACGGGTCCTTGCCGGAGAAGGCGCCACCGCCGTGACGGGCCATGCCGCCGTAGCTGTCGACGATGATCTTGCGGCCGGTCAGACCACAGTCACCCACCGGGCCGCCAATGATGAACTGGCCGGTCGGGTTGATGTGGAACTGGGTGTCCTTGTGCAGCAGCTCGGCGGGGATGACGTGCTTGACGATCAGCTCCATCACGGCTTCGCGCAGGTCGGCGTACTTGACCTCGGGATTGTGCTGGGTGGACAGCACGATGGCGTCGATGCCGACCACCTTGCCGCCGTCGTAGCGGCAGGTCACCTGGGACTTGGCGTCCGGACGCAGCCAGGGCAGCAGGCCCGACTTGCGTGCTTCGGCCTGACGTTCCACCAGGCGGTGGGAGAAGGTGATGGGCGCGGGCATCAGCACATCGGTCTCGTTGCAGGCGTAGCCGAACATCAGGCCCTGGTCACCGGCGCCCTGGTCTTCCGGCTTGCTGCGATCGACGCCCTGGGCGATGTCCACCGACTGCTTGCCGATGATGTTGACGATGCCGCAGGTGGCGCCGTCGAAGCCCACGTCCGAGCTGTCGTAGCCGATGTCGACGATGACGTCGCGCACCAGTTGCTCCAGGTCGACCCAGGCGGAGGTGGTCACCTCGCCGGCGACGATGGCCACACCGGTCTTGACCAGGGTCTCGCAGGCCACGCGGGCGTGCTTGTCCTGGGTGATGATGGCGTCGAGCACGGCATCGGAGATCTGGTCGGCGATCTTGTCCGGATGGCCTTCGGACACGGACTCGGAGGTGAACAGGGAATATTCGCTCATCGAATGGTTCCTAAATTACCAAGGGGTAGGGGCCCGCAGGCCGGTCGAGACAGCAGTTTCCTTGCTGGACATGACGCCCTTGAGCGTCGGGTCCGCCCGCCACTGGCCGGTTGGCCTCATGACGGGGTGTTTCCCTGATCCGGGCGCGCGAACTGGCGCACCTGGATCTGAAAGCCGTTGCGCAGGCCGAGGTAGAGGCTTTCGCCCGCCTGCAGGCCGGCGGCCTGGGCCCAGCGCGCCAGTTCGTCCTGGTCGAAGCCGAGCCAGAGATCGCCACAGGCCGCGCGCGCCCAGGTCTGGTCGTGGGGGCAGAGGTCGGTGATCACCAGACTGCCGCCCGGTGCCACGCGCCGCGCCAGCTGCTGCAGCGCCTCCGCCGGCGCGGCGAGGTGGTGCAGGACCATGTTGAGGACCACGCAGTCGGCCGCTGGCAGCGGCTCGGCGAGGGCGTCGGCCAGTTGCAGTTCGACATGGGCAAGGCCGTCACGCTGGCAGCGCTGGCGCGCCAGTTCGAGCATGGCCGGGCTGTTGTCCACCGCAACCACCCGGGCGAAACGCCGCGCCAGGTCCGGCAGGAAGGCGCCGTCGCCCGGGCCCACTTCCAGGGCGCAGCCACGCGGATCCAGGGCCAGGGCGTCCAGCAGGCTGAGCAGGCCGTCGCGATACTGCGGCAGGCTGGCGATCAGGTCCTGCTGGGCCTGGAATTTTTCCGCCACCCGGGCGAAGAAGTCGCGACTCACCGCCGCGCGCTGGGCATGCACCTCGCCGATCCGCGTCTGCACCGCACTGGGCAGGGCCAGGGCGTCCACCTCTTCGAGCAGGGCGGCGTGCAGGGCGCCCCCCAGGCTGCCGGGGCGGGGCAGGGCGCGGCGATAGAAGATGGCGTTGCCCTCGCGGCGGGTGGCCACCAGTTGCGCCTGGGCCAGCACCTTGAGGTGGTGGCTGATGCCGGACTGGCCGGTGGCGAAGATCTGCGCCAGTTCCAGCACGCCGAAGGAGGCGCTGTGCAGGGCGCGCAGGACGTTCAGGCGCAGGGGATCGCCGCCGGCCTTGCACAGGGCGGCGAGGGTATCTCCTGGTTCTTGGCCGAGCGCCGGCACGCGGAGCGGATTCATGGGGCGCTAGTCTAGAGACCCGTCCCGGGCCTCGCAAGAAAAGCATCAAAAAGTTTTGATACTTGTCCATGGCGGTGGGCCGCGCATACCTTCGTCGAGGAAGGTAAGATGCCGGGGCCTTTTGCTCAGCGGTCTTCGCAACGTTGCGGTAACGACCGCGAGACTCGCGCGTCCAACCTGCAGCCCTCTTCCAGGAGCGTCACCGGGTAACCCATGTCCGTCCAGCCACCGTCCCCTTCCGCGCCTGCCGCCGGCACGCGCCTGGTGATCTGCGAGCACTGCGATTCGGTGCATCGCCTGGAGCCGCTCGCCGCTGGCGAGCGGGCGCACTGTCTGCGCTGTGGCGCCTTGCTCTATCGTGCTAGCCGCCTGGACATCCAGGGTCTGCTGGCGCTGGCGATCGCCGCGGCGGTGCTGTTCGTGATCGCCAATGTCGGACCCATCCTGCAACTCAGCTTTCGCGGCCTGCACAGCGAGGCGACCCTGCTGGAGTCGGTGGTCGCCATGAGTCATGGCTTCGCCGGCCCCATGGCGCTGGTGGTGGCCATGACCCTGTTCGTGGTGCCGCTGCTGCAGATCCTGCTGCTGCTCTGGGTGCTCGGCTTCGCCCAGCTCGGCCGCCGAGCCCCCGGCTTCGCCACGGCCATGGTCACCCTGCACTACCTGCGGCCCTGGAGCATGATCGAGGTCTTCGTGCTTGGCGCCCTGGTGGCGGTGATCAAGCTGGCCGGCCTGCTGCACGTGGTGGTGGGGCTGGGGCTGTTCGGCATGGTCGGGCTGATGGTGGTCCTCTTGATCATCGCCAAGCGCGACCTG
This sequence comes from Pseudomonas sp. GM_Psu_1, assembly GCF_026544185.1. Taxonomy (NCBI): domain Bacteria; kingdom Pseudomonadati; phylum Pseudomonadota; class Gammaproteobacteria; order Pseudomonadales; family Pseudomonadaceae; genus Pseudomonas; species Pseudomonas sp. GM_Psu_1. The sequence goes on along the minus strand of NZ_JALNUX010000004.1, from coordinate 249,649 downwards.
CACCCGCTGTGGGACGCCGTCGGGGAGCGCGAGTCTTGAGCGCGCCGCAGTTGCCGCCGCGCGCCGACGAACTCGGCCTGTGCCTGTGCCACGTCTGCGGCAAGGTCTGCACCGCGCCGCGCCGGCACAAGGCCGGCTGCCCGCGCTGCGGCTCGGCGCTGCACCGGCGCAAGCCCAACGTCTATGCCAAGACCTGGGCCTATCTGCTCGCCGCGCTGATCCTCTATATCCCCGCCAATACCCTGCCGGTGATGTTCACCGGTACCCTGGGCCGCGGCACGGAAAGCACCATCCTCGAGGGGGTGATCGAATTCTGGGAGAACGGCTCCTGGGGCGTCGCCCTGGTGATCTTCATCGCCAGCGTGGCGGTGCCCTCCATCAAGTTTCTGGTGCTCGGCACCCTGCTGGTGAGTTGCCAGCGCCGCAGCGACTGGGCCACCGCCCAGCGCGCCCGGCTCTATCGCTTCGTCGAGCTGATCGGCTACTGGTCGATGCTCGACGTGATCGTGGTGGCCCTGGTCTCGGCGCTGGTGCACTTCGGTGCCCTGAGTTCGGCGGCGCCGCGCCTGGGTATCGTGTTCTTTGGTTTCGTGGTGGTGCTGACGATGCTCGCCGCGATGAGTTTCGATCCCCGCTTGATCTGGGATGCAGAGGTGAACGATGACGGACAGGCATGAACCCGACGCCCTGGCGCCTACCCCCGAGGTACGCCGCAGTCGCTGGAGCGTATCGCTGATCTGGCTGGTGCCCATCGTGGCGGCCCTGATCGGGCTGTCCATGGTGATCCACAGCTGGGCCTCGCGCGGGCCGACCATCACGGTGACCTTTCTCACCGCCGAGGGCCTGGAAGCCGGCAAGACCCAGGTCAAGTACAAGAACGTGGTGATCGGCACCGTCAGCGACATCCAGCTGGCACCGGATCGCAACCGGGTGATCACCACCATCGAGCTGGAAAAGTCCGCCGAGGGCTTCGCCACCAAGGACGCGCGCTTCTGGGTGGTGCGGCCGCGCTTCGGCGTCAATGGCGTCTCGGGGGTCGACACCCTGGTGTCGGGCGCCTTCATCGGCGCCGACATCGGCGATTCCACCGAGTCCCATCGCGACTTCCGCGGCCTGGAGCAGCCGCCGGCGCTGATTCACGGCGCCTCGGGCAAGAGATTCATCGTCACCGCCGACGACATCGGCTCGCTGGACGTCGGCTCGCCGGTCTATTACCGGCGCATCCAGGTCGGCCGGGTGGTGTCCTTCCACCTCAACCAGGACGGCAAGGGCGTCAGCGCGCAGATCTTCGTTGATTCGCCCTACGACCGCTTCGTCACCGCCAACAGCCGCTTCTGGAACGCCAGCGGGGTCGATGTCTCGCTCAGCGCCTCCGGCCTCAAGCTCAATACCCAGTCGCTGGCCACGGTGGTGGCGGGCGGCATCGCCTTCGTCACCCCCGAATGGCCCAAGGATCCGCAGGAGGCCGACGAAGACCAGCGTTTCACCCTGTTCGACGACCAGGCCAGCGCCCTGGCGCCGCCGGATGGCGAGCCCTTCTATGTGCGGATGAGATTCCAGCAGTCGCTGCGTGGCCTCGCCACCGGTGCGCCGGTGGAATTCCTCGGCATGAACGTTGGCCGGGTGGTCTCCCTGACCCCCGACTACGAGGACGCCCAGGATCGCTTCTCGCTGATCGTCGGCGCGGTCATCTATCCCCAGCGGCTGGGCGACGTCGGCAAGCGCATCGAGACCAAGGACCGCGACGGCAAGCTGTTCGCCGGCTGGGTGGCCCGCGGTCTGCGCGCCCAGGCCCGTACCGGCAACCTGCTGACCGGCCAGCTCTACATTTCCGTCGACTTCGTGCCCAATGCACCCAAGGTGGCCTTCGATCCCCAGGCCAAGCCGCTGTCGATTCCCACTGTCACCGGCAGCTTCGATCGCCTGCAGGAGCAGATGGCCGGCATCGTCAACAAGATCGACAAGATCCCCTTCGATTCCATCGGCAAGAATCTCGACACCAGCCTGGCGCAGCTCAGCGGCACCCTCAAGCAGCTCAACGCCGGGGTCCTGCCGCAGCTGACCACCACCCTGATGGGCGTGCAGCAACTCACCGGCAGCGCCAGCCAGAGCCTCGGCGCGGATTCCCCGGTGCAGCAGAATCTGACCCAGACCCTGGAAGAGATGCAGCGCATGGCGCGTTCCCTGCGCGTGTTCGGCGACTACCTCGGCCGCCATCCGGAATCCCTGATCCGCGGTCTGGTGACCGATCCGCCGCCCAAGTTCGAACCGGGCTCCCGCGATCCCGCCAAAGGAAAACTGCAATGAAGCGCCTGACCTGCCTGGCTCTGCCCCTGCTGCTGGCCGCCTGTTCGTCCAAGGCGCCGCTCAACTACCACACCCTGACCAGCGCCGCGGAGCCCGCGAGCCAGGCACGCGCGGCGGACTTCCGCTTCGCCCTGCAGGGCGTCTCGGTGCCGCCCCAGGTGGATCAGCCGCAGTTGGTGGTGCGCCAGGGCGACGGCATCGCCCTGCTGGAAAACGAACGCTGGATCGCGCCCCTGGCCGACGAGGTGCGCAGCGCCCTGTCCGCCGACCTGTCGCGGGACCTCGGCACCCTGGACCTGGGCGATGCCCCGCGCGGCAGCGGCGCCCCGGTGCTGCGCATCAAGGTGGATCTGCAGCGCTTCGATTCGCAGCCCGGGCGCGGCGTCCAGCAGGACGCGCTCTGGACCCTGCGCCTGGCCGAGCCGGGCGGGGAGCGGGTGCTCACCTGCGGCAGCCGGATCAGCCAGCCCGCCGGCGCCTCCTATGCCGAGGTCGTCGCGGCGCACCGCCAGGCCCTGGCGACCCTGGCCAGGCGCATCGAACCGGTGGCGCGCGCCTTCGTGGCCGACGGCGCGACAGTCTGCCCGGCGGGCTGAGGCGACCGCGCCGATTGCTGGAAGTGCCCTGGCTGGGCCAGAATGATGGCCCTTTCGCTCTGCCTCTGCCAGGAGACACCGCAATGCCCAGCCGTCGTGATCGAGCCAACGCCATCCGCGCCCTCAGCATGGATGCCGTGCAAAAAGCCAACAGCGGCCACCCCGGCGCCCCCATGGGCATGGCCGACATCGCCGAGGTGCTCTGGCACGATCAGCTCAAGCACAACCCTGGCAATCCCCAGTGGGCCGACCGTGACCGCTTCGTGCTGTCCAACGGCCACGGCTCCATGCTCATCTATTCGCTGCTGCACCTGTCCGGCTACGACCTGTCCATCGACGACCTGAAGAATTTCCGTCAGCTGCACAGCAAGACCCCGGGCCACCCCGAATACGGCTACGCCCCGGGCATCGAGACCACCACCGGTCCCCTGGGCCAGGGCATCGCCAACGCCGTGGGCTTCGCCCTGGCGGAAAAGGTCATGGCCGCCCAGTTCAACCGCGATGGCCACCAGATCGTCGACCACCACACCTACGCCTTCCTGGGCGATGGCTGCATGATGGAAGGCATCTCCCATGAGGTCTGCTCCCTGGCCGGCACCCTGGGCCTGTCCAAGCTGATCGCCTTCTATGACGACAACGGCATCTCCATCGATGGCGAGGTCGAAGGCTGGTTCACCGACGACACCCCCAAGCGCTTCGAGAGCTACGGCTGGCAGGTGATCCGCAACGTCGACGGCCACGACGCCGACGAGATCAGGACCGCCCTGGACACCGCGCGCAAGAGCGACAAGCCCACCCTGATCTGCTGCAAGACCGTGATCGGCTATGGCGCGCCGCACAAGCAGGGCAAGGAAGAGTGCCACGGCGCTCCGCTGGGCAACGACGAGATCCAGGCCGCCCGCGAACTGCTCGGCTGGTCCCATGCGCCCTTCGAGATCCCCGCCGACATCTATGCCGAGTGGAGCGCCAAGGAACGCGGCGCCGCCGCCGAGGCCGAGTGGAACGAGCGCTTCGCCGCCTACGCCCAGGCCCATCCGCAGCTGGCCGCCGAATTCAAGCGCCGCATGGCCGGTGACCTGCCCGCCGATTTCGCCGAGCGCGCCGCCGCCTTCATCCAGGACGTCGCCACCAAGGGCGAGACCATCGCCAGCCGCAAGGCCAGCCAGAACGCCCTGCAGTTCTTTGGTCCGCTGCTGCCCGAGCTGCTCGGCGGTTCCGCCGACCTGGCCGGCTCCAACCTGACCCTGTGGAAGGGCGCCAAGGGCGTCACCGCCGAAGACGCCAGCGGCAACTATGTCCACTACGGCGTACGTGAATTCGGCATGAGCGCCATCATGAACGGCGTCGCCCTGCACGGCGGTCTGGTGCCCTACGGCGCCACCTTCCTGATGTTCATGGAATACGCCCGCAACGCGGTGCGCATGTCGGCGCTGATGAAGCAGCGGGTGCTCTATGTCTTCACCCACGACTCCATCGGTCTCGGCGAAGACGGTCCGACCCACCAGCCGGTGGAGCAACTGGCCTCCCTGCGCTACACCCCCAACCTGGACACCTGGCGTCCGGCCGATGCGGTGGAATCCGCCATCGCCTGGACCGCGGCCCTGGAGCGTCGCGACGGTCCCAGCGCGCTGATCTTCTCGCGTCAGAACCTGGCCCACAGCGTGCGTGACGAAGCCACCCTGGGCAACGCCGCCCGCGGCGGCTACGTGCTCAAGGACTGCGTCGGCGAACCCGAGCTGATCCTCATCGCCACCGGCTCCGAAGTCGGCCTGGCGGTGCAGGCCTACGAGCGCCTGAGCGCCGAAGGTCGCCAGGTGCGCGTGGTCTCCATGCCCAGCACCAGCGTCTTCGACCGCCAGAGCCCCGAGTACCGCCAGCAGGTCCTGCCGGTGGAAGTCGGTGCCCGCATCGCCATCGAAGCCGGCATCGCCGACTTCTGGTACAAGTACGTCGGTCTCGACGGGCGCATCATCGGCATGCACACCTACGGCGAATCCGCCCCGGCGGCCGCGCTGTTCGAGCACTTCGGCTTCACCCTGGACAACGTCCTGGCGGTGGCTGGCGAGTTGCTGGAAGACTGAGTCCTGCCGCGCTAATAGAAAAAGCCACGCTGAGGCGTGGCTTTTTTATGCCCGGGATTCAGCGCCTGCTCAGGGATTCACCCGGATGCTCGGCCCTGCCAGGGTGACCCCGCCAGCCTCCAGCTGCATGAAGCTGCCGCCGGCCTTGAGGGTCAGGCGGGCGCCGGCTTCCAGGACAATCTTCTGGCCGGACTGGAGCCGGATCTCGCTGCCGGCCTCGACCAGCAGACTGCCGTCTAGCCGCAGGTGCTGACTCTCGCCGATGTCCAGGTGGTCGTCGGCGCGCACCTCGCTGCGGCGCTCGCCCCGGGTGATGCGGTGTTCCTCGGCGTGGAATTCGCTGTAGCTGTTGCCGCGGATGCGCTCATGACGCTCGTGGCCGATCTCGCTGCGTTGATCATGGCCGATGCGTTCGTCCCAGTCGCGCTGGGCATGGACATGGATCTCTTCCTGACCCTCTTGATCCTCGCTGCGCAGTTCGTTGTATCCACCGCCGCCGGGGCTGCTCAGGCTCTTGAAGGTGGTGCGGGTCTTGTCCCGGGGCAGCTCCAGCGGTGGGCGATGCTCGGCGTGGTACAGGCAGCCGATCACCAGGGGTTGGTCGGGATCCCCCTCGAGAAAGCCCACCAGCACCTCCATGCCGATCCGCGGCACCGCCAGGGCGCCGTGGCCGTCACCCGCCCAGCCGCTGGCGACCCGCAGCCAGCAGCTGGTGCGCTCATCGGCCCGGCCCTGTCGATCCCAGTGGAATTGCACCTTGATCCGGCCCAGGGCATCGCAATGGATGTCATCGCCGGCCGGTCCGGTGACCACGGCGCTCTGGGCGCCCAGCAGCCTGGGCTTGGGATGGCGCAGGGGCAAGCGGAAGGGCTGCGTCCAGGGCCGGGCGACAAAGCTGTTGCGATAGCCCTGGCGCCAGCCGTCGGCCGGGATGGCGTCGGTGGCGTCTTGCTCCAGGACCTGGGGCTGGCGACCCTGGTGCTGGATCTCGGTCAGCAACCAGAGCTGATTCCAGTCGGCGCGCGGGTGCTGTTCCAACGGCAGGAAATGCCCGCTCACCAGGCTGGGCTGGTCGCTCGCACCCTCGGCCTGAACGGCGTCCCCTCGCAGGCGCTCCAGGCGCCGGCTGCTCAGGCGCTGGCCGGTAGCGCGATCGGTGAAGCGGCCGGGAAAGCCATAGTCTTCCAGCGCGGGCTGGGCCGCGGTTTCCGCATTGCTGTGCAGGCGCAGCCGAGGTTGCAATGGGTCGTGATCGCGTAGGGTCGCGGCGCTGCTGCGGATCTGCAGGCCGACCGCCAGGCGACTGATCACGGGTTCGTCCGTCACCAGACCACTGCCGGGTCGATAACGGGTGGCGCCCAGCCGCGCAAAGCCGGTGGCGTCATCGCCAAACACCAGCACATGACCGTCGCGGCGATGCTGGTGGTGGAAGTGCAGGCCCTCTTCTTCGCAGAGGCGGGTGAGAAAGGCCAGATCGCTTTCGCCGTACTGCACGCAGTAGTCGCGCGGCGGATAGCGCGTTGGCCCCAGGGCGAAGCGATAGTCGCCGTCGAGGATGCCGTGCTCCTCGAGCAGCTGCGCCAGGATCTCGGGCACGCTGCGTCCCTGGAAGATGCGGGAATTGACGCGGTGGGCCAGGGCAGCCAGGCGCGGCACCAGTTCGGCGCGATAGCGGGTCAGGCGCCGGCCCGTATCGCCCTGGGCCACGGCGGCGAGCTGGCCGTGGATGCCCTGGTCACCCGGACCCAGGGCGAGAAAGGCGGGCCGCTGCAACAGCGCTTCCAGCGGCCAGTCCGGGCGCTCGCTGACCAGCTCGAGCTGGAAGCGATAGGGCTGGCCGATGGCCTCGCGGCCGTCGAAGGCGAGCACCTGGAAATCCTGGGCGACGCCGTCCAGCGTCAGGGTGAAGGTCGGGGTATTGGCTGAGCTGAACATCGCATCGCGTCCTTGCGAATCGAAAGCTCCAGTGTGCGCTACAGGGTTGCACCGGCTCAAGCGCCGAAAGGTGCATTCTAGAGCCTTTTAACAGGCAGATTCTGGCGCAGTGCCAGGCTGGGAGGCGGCGAAGAGATCCCGCGGCGGCGGCAGTGCGCCTTCCAGTTCCAGCAGGAATTGCTTGGTCGGCAGGCCGCCGCCAAAGCCGGTCAGGGCGCCGGACGCCCCTATCACCCGGTGGCAGGGCAGCACGATGGGCAGCGGATTGCGCCCGTTGGCGGCGCCCACCGCGCGCATCGCCTGGGGTCGGCCGAGATGGCTGGCGAGTTGACCATAGCTCCAGGTCCGGCCATGGGGGATCTCCGCCAGGGCCTGCCAGACCGCCAGCTGGAAGGGGGTGCCGCGCGGTGCCAGGGGCAGCTCGAAGGTCTGGCGCTGCCCGGCGAAGTATTCGCCCAGCTGCACGCAAGCCAGGTCGAGGATCGGGTGATCGGCAGCGCTCCAGCTGGCGTCACGCTTGGCCAGGTAGCGATTCTCGGGAAACTCCACCACGCGCAGGCCACTGTCGTCGGCGGCCAGGGTGAGCGTACCTATGGGGCTGTCCAGCAGGCAGTAGGCGATCATCGGGGCGACTCCTTGGCGAGACGGGTGGGAACGGGTTCGGCGGGGGCGTCGGCGGGCGCCTTCCAGGTGGCTTCCCGCCAGACCTGCATCACCCCGTAGGCACGCCAGGGCCGCCAGGCTTCGGCGCGGGCGTACAGGGCCTTGGCGGTCAGGCGCTCGCCGGGCGGCGCCAGCCGCTTCTGCAGCACCAGGTCTTCCACCGGGCAGGCATCGGGATGGGCCAGGGCACGCAGGGCGATGTACTGGGCGGTCCAGGGCCCTATGCCCTTGAGCGCGATCCAGCGCCGGGCGAAATCGTCCAGGGTGCGCCCGGTGTCGAAGTCCACCTCGCCGGCGCGCAAGGCCCGGGCCACGGTGCCGAGGGTGCCGGCGCGGGCGCGGATCAGGCCGAGGCCGGTGAGGTCTTCCAGGGCGGCATCGGCCAGGGCATCCACCGTGGGAAAGAAGTGATGCAGACCGGCTGGCGGCCGACTGGCCTCGTGACCAGGCTCGCCCCAGGGACGACCGAAGCGCTGCACCACCCGGGCGGTCATGGTGGTGGCCGCCACCACGCTGACCTGCTGGCCGATGACGGCGCGCACGGCGATCTCGAAGCCGTCCCAGCCACTGGGCAGGCGCAGGCCCGGGCGGCGCGCCACCAGTTCGGCCAGGGTCGGATCGACCGCCAGACCCTGGGCGATGGCTTCGGGATCGGCGTCCAGATCGAACATGCGGCGAATACGCGCCACCGCCGCTTGCAGCTCTCCAGGGGCGGCACCGTGCAATTCCAGGCGCAGCGCCGGCGTGTCGGCGTCCCAGGCCGAGACGCGCAGCCAGCCGGGCTGTTCGGGGGTGCCGATCACCCGGGCGTAGCTGGTGTCGTCCAGCACCTCGACACCGGGCAGGGCGTGGCCGCGGAGAAAATCCAGCTGGGCGGCGAAGTCGTAGGGCGGACGATAGGCCAGGCGCAGGACCAGCACCGGCGAAGACGCGGCCTGACCCTTGCGCACCTGACTGGGGGCCAGGTCGTAGGCATCGCGAAAGGCGGTGTTGAAGCGTCTGAGACTGCCGAAGCCGGCGGCCAGGGCCACCTCGGTGATGGGCAGCCGGGTCTCGCTGAGCAATTGCTTGGCGAACAGCAGTCGGCGGGTGGTGAGCACCGCCAGGGGCGCGGCGCCAAGGCGCTCGACGAACAGCCGGCGCAACTGGCGTTCGCTGAGGTCGAGGCGGGCGGCGAGGGCGGGCAGGCCGCCGTCGTCCAGGCCTTCGTCCATCAGTCGCAGGGCCCGTGCCAGGGTGGCGTCGCCGCGTTGCCAGTGGCCGCCGGCGGGGGAGAGCTCCGGGCGGCATCTCAGGCAGGGGCGATAGCCCGCGGCCTCGGCGGCTGCGGCGCTGGGGTAGTAGCTGACGTTTTCCGGACGCGGCGGTTGCGCCGGGCACACTGGCCGGCAGTAGATGCCGGTGGTGAGCACCGCGGTGTAGAACAGGCCGTCGAAGCGCGGATCCCGCGCCAGGCGGGCGCGTTCGAAGGCGGGAATATCGGGAAAGGCGTTCATGGCGGCAGGTTAGCACCGCCGGGGAGGGGTGACTGGCCGTTTTCGGACGGGACCGCTGAGGTAGAGAGTTATCGCGGCCATGGGCCGCTCCTACAAAAGTAGCACTGCCCTGTAGGAGCGGCCCATGGCCGCGACAAGCCGTATTACTAGCGTCGTGGCGTGGAAAACGGCGCAGCCTTTTCCACTTGGGCTTCGTCGCGAGCGGCACCCTCACCCCAACCCTCTCCCAGGGGGAGAGGGGGCTTGCCGGAGCAGGCCGGTTCAGCGTCGTAGCGAGGAAAACGGCGCAGTCTTTTCCACAAGAGCTTCGTCGCGAGGGGCACCCTCACCCCAACCCTCTCCCAGGGGGAGAGGGGGCTTGTCGGAGCAGGCGGCCGGCTCAGCACCGTAGCGTGGAAAACGGCGCAGCCTTTTCCACTGAGGGCTTCGTCGCCCGGGGCGGCCTCATCCCAACCCTCTTTCGGAGGAAGAGGGTGCTTGACGAAGCAGGAGGCTGGCTCAGAAATCCCAATCCTCGTCCTCGGTGCTGACCGCCTTGCCGATGACATAGGACGAACCCGAGCCGGAGAAGAAGTCGTGGTTCTCGTCGGCGCTGGGCGACAGGGCGGCGAGGATCGCCGGGCTGACGTCGGTCATGCTGCTGGGGAACAGGGCTTCGAAGCCCAGATTCATCAGCGCCTTGTTGGCGTTGTAGTGAAGAAATTTCTTCACGTCCTCGCTCCAGCCGACGCTGTCGTAGAGGTCCTCGGTGTAGGCCACCTCGTTGTCGTAGAGATCCTGCAGCAGCTCGTAGGCGAAGTCCTTGACCTGCTGGCGACGCTCCGGGCTTTCCTTGGCCAGGGCCTGCTGGAATTTGTAGCCGATGTAGTAACCGTGCACCGCCTCGTCGCGAATGATCAGGCGGATCAGGTCGGCGGTGTTGGTCAGCTTGGCGCGGCTGGACCAGTACATCGGCAGGTAGAAGCCCGAATAGAACAGGAAGGACTCCAGGAAGACGCTGGCCACCTTGCGCAGCAACGGGTCCTCGGCGTGGTAGCGCGCGAGGATCAGGTCGGCCTTGGTCTGCAGATAGGGATTCTCCTCGCTCCAGCGATAGGCCTCGTCCACGTCCGGCGTCGAGCAGAGGGTGGAGAAGATCGAGCTGTAGGAGCGCGCATGCACGGCTTCCATGAAGCCGATGTTGGCGATCACCGCTTCCTCGTGGGGGGTGACGGCATCGGCCAGCAGGGTCGGCGCGCCCACGGCGTTCTGGATGGTGTCCAGCAGGGTCAGGCCGGTGAAGACGCGGATGGTCAGCTGCTGTTCCTTGGGCGTCAGGGTCGCCCAGGAGGGGATGTCGTTGGACAGCGGGATCTTTTCCGGCAGCCAGAAGTTGCCGGTCAGGCGATTCCACACTTCCAGGTCCTTCTCGTCCTGGATGCGGTTCCAGTTGATGGCGTTGATGCGATTCAGGCGCGGGGCGTTCATAGCTGCATTCATGACCTTTTCCTCACAGGCTGCAGGACACGCAGCCCTGCACCTCGGTGCCTTCCAGGGCGGCCTGGCGCAGGCGGATGTAATAGAGCGTCTTGATGCCCTTCTTCCAGGCGTAGATCTGCGCCCGGTTGATGTCGCGGGTGGTGGCGGTGTCGCGGAAGAACAGCGTCAGCGACAGTCCCTGGTCGACATGGCGGGTGGCCTCGGCATAGGTGTCGATGATCTTTTCCGGGCCGATCTCGTAGGCGTCCTGGTAGAACTCCTGGTTGTCGTCGGCCAGGTAGGGCGCCGGGTAGTAGACGCGGCCCAGCTTGCCTTCCTTGCGGATCTCCACCTTGGCGACGATGGGGTGGATGCTCGAGGTGGAGTGGTTGATGTAGGAGATCGAGCCGGTCGGCGGGATGGCCTGGAGGTTGCGGTTGAACAGCCCGTGCGCCATCACCGAGGCCTTGAGTTCCTGCCAGTCCGCGCGGGTCGGCAGGCGGATGCCGGCCACCTCGAACAACTCGGCCACCCGCGGGGTGCGCGGGGTGAAGTCGCCCTCGGTGTACTGATCGAAATACTCGCCGCTGGCGTACTTGGAATCGGCGAAGCCCTGGAAGCTCTGGCCGCGCTCGATGGCCAGGCGATTGGAGGCGCGCACCGCATGGTAGGTGACGGTGTAGAAGTACAGATTGGTGAAATCCAGGCCTTCGGCCGAGCCGTAGTGGATGTGCTCGCGGGCCAGGTAACCGTGCAGATTCATCTGCCCCAGGCCGATGGCGTGGGAGGCGGCGTTGCCGGCGGCCACCGAGGGTACGCAGCGAATGTCGCTCATTTCCGAGACCGCCGTGAGGCCGCGGATGGCGGTTTCCACGGTGCGGCCCAGATCCGGCGAATCCATGGTGCGGGCGATGTTCAGCGAGCCCAGGTTGCAGGAAATGTCCTGGCCGACATGCTCGTAGCCCAGGTCTTCGTCGAAGCGGCTGGGGGTGTTGACCTGGAGGATCTCCGAGCAGAGGTTGCTCATGTTGATGCGCCCGGCGATGGGATTGGCGCGATTCACCGTGTCTTCGAACATCAGGTACGGATAGCCGGATTCGAACTGGATCTCCGCCAGGGTCTGGAAGAATTCCCGGGCGTTGATCTTGCGCTTGCGGATGCGCGCATCGGCCACCATCTCCGCGTACTTGTCACTCACGCTGATGTCGGCGAAGGGCACGCCATAGACCCGTTCCACGTCGTAGGGCGAGAACAGGTACATGTCGGCGTTGCGCTTGGCCAGCTCGAAGGTGATGTCCGGGATGACCACGCCAAGGGACAGGGTCTTGATGCGGATCTTCTCGTCGGCGTTCTCGCGCTTGGTGTCGAGGAATCTCAGGATGTCCGGGTGGTGGGCATTGAGATAGACGGCCCCGGCGCCCTGGCGCGAACCCAGCTGGTTGGCGTAGGAGAAGGCGTCTTCCAGCAGTTTCATGATCGGGATGATGCCGGAAGACTGGTTCTCGATGCGCTTGATCGGCGCCCCGACCTCGCGCACGTTGCTCAGCAGGAAGGCCACGCCACCGCCACGCTTGGACAGCTGCAGCGCCGAATTCACCGCGCGGCCGATGGACTCCATATTGTCTTCGATGCGGAGCAGGAAGCAGGACACCAACTCGCCGCGCTGGCGCTTGCCGGCGTTGAGGAAGGTCGGGGTGGCCGGCTGGAAGCGCCCGCTGATCATCTCGTCCACCAGCGACTCGGCCAGGCCCTCGTCACCACGGGCCAGACTCAGGGCGACCATGCACACCCGATCCTCGTAGCGCTCCAGGTAGCGCTGGCCATCGAAGGTCTTGAGGGTATAGCTGGTGTAGTACTTGAAGGCGCCCAGGAAGCTCTGGAAGCGGAATTTGTAGGCGTAGGCACGCTCGAACAGCGCCTTGACGAAGACCGGCGCGTATTGCTCCAGCACCGCCGCCTCGTAGTAGCCCTTGTCCACCAGATAGCCGAGTTTCTCGTCCAGGTTATGGAAGAACACGGTGTTCTGGTTGACGTGCTGCAGAAAGTACTGGCGCGCCGCCTGGCGATCCTTGTCCAGCTGCAACTCGCCGTTGGGACCGTAGAGATTGAGCATGGCGTTGAGCGCGTGGTAGTCCGCCTCGCTGCCGGTCGGGGTCAGGCCTGACGTTGCCAAAAGTCGTTCACTCCCGTTCTCACCCGGTCGACGTCTTCCGTCGTGCCGAGCAATTCGAATTGATAGAGCAGGGGTACCGCGCATTTCTGGGCGACGATGCGTCCGCCCAGGCAGTAGCCCTCGCCGAAGTTGGTGTTGCCGGCGGCGATGACGCCGCGGATCAGGGCACGATTGTGCGGATCGTTGAGAAAGTGGATGACCGGCTTGGGCACCGCGCCCTTGCTGCCGCCGCCGCCATAGGTGGGCAAGACCAGGATGTAGGGCTCGCGGGCCTTGAGCGGTTCGGCGGCGGGATCCTGGGGGATACGCCGCGCCGGCAGTCCGAGTTTCTCGACGAATCTGTGGGTGTTCTCCGAGGTGCTGGAGAAATACAGCAGCTCGCCCATGGCTCTGGCCTCAGGCCACCAGTTGGCCGAGCTTGTCCGGGCGGAAGCCGGCCCAGTGGTCGTCACCGGCCACCACTACCGGTACCTGGCGATAGCCCAGGGATTCCACGGTCTGGCGCGCCTTGGCGTCCTGCTCGATGTCCACCACCTGGTAGGCGATGCCCTGGCGATCCAGGGCGCGATAGGTGGCGTTGCACTGCACGCAGGCGGGCTTGCTGTAGATGGTGATGGTCATGGCTGACTCCTGTCCGTAGTGGGGCGAACTCAAAGGAAAAAGCCTGTCGCCAGCCGGGCTCTGCCGGGGCGGCGCGGGTCCTTTCCTTTGAGTTCGACTTGGGTCTCAAGTTCGGTCCAGATACTACATATGGTGTTTTTGAATTTCTACACCACAACAAGTGGGGATTTTGATCTGGGTCATGGCTCTGCTCTATCACGCCTGGATGACGATTTCAGTCAGGCCATGGCCGCTGAACCAGGTAGTCCCTCCGCCCCTGGGGCTACCTGCGGACCTCTCCCTGCAGACCGCCAGACGCCGTGGCTGCGGCAGGGGCGCCTGGCCAGAGGGTGGATTTCTTTCCTGTCTGCCAAGGAGAGCGCCTTTTTGTAGTGCGAAAGTCGACCGGACTACGCTCGCGACTCCCATTCGTCGTCGAACCGCCGCATAATCGGCCTTTCGCTTGCGCCCGAGTCCGTTCACGCATGAGTTCCGCTCGCTATCGCCTCGCTCTCAACGGCTACGGTCGCATCGGTCGTTGCGTGTTGCGTGCCTTGCACGAGCGCGGTGCGGCGACCGAGCTCGCCATCGTCGCCCTCAACGACCTGGCCGACCGGCCCAGTCTCGAATACCTGACCCGCTTCGACTCCACCCATGGCCGCTTTCCCGGGCGGGTGGCGCTGGACGGCGAACGCCTGCGCATCGGCGACCAGGCCCTGGAGATCCGTCGCGAGGCGGAGCCCGAGCGGGTGGACTGGCGCGCACTGGACGTCGATCTGGTGCTGGAATGCTCCGGCGCCTTCAGCACCCGTGCCGAGGCCGGGCGCTTTCTCGCCGCCGGTGCGCCGCGGGTGCTGTTCTCCCAGCCCATGGTCAGCGAGACCGACGTCGACGCCACCGTGGTCTATGGCGTCAACCAGCAGGCCCTGCGCGGTGACGAGACGCTGGTCTCGAATGCGTCCTGCACCACCAATTGCAGCGTCCCGGTGCTGAAACTTTTGCACGAGACCCTGGGTCTGGAGTACGTCTCCATCACCACGATCCACTCGGCCATGAACGACCAGCCCGTGATCGACGCCTACCATGCCGAAGATCTGCGGCGGACGCGATCGGCGTTCCAGTCGATCATCCCGGTGGCGACCGGCCTGGCGCGCGGCATCGAACGCCTGCTGCCGGAACTGAGCGGGCGCATCCAGGCCCGCGCCGTGCGCGTACCCACGGTCAACGTCTCCTGCCTGGACATCACCTGCATCGTCGGCCGCGACACCACGGCGCCGGCGCTCAACACCCTGTTGCGTGACGCCGCCCAGAGCGGTCCCCTGGCCGGGCTGATCGACTACACCGAGTTGCCCCACGCCTCCTGCGATTTCAACCACGATCCCCATTCCGCCATCGTCGATGGCAGCCAGACCCGCGTTTCCGGCCCCCGGCTGGTCAATCTGCTGGTGTGGTTCGACAACGAATGGGGCTTCGCCAACCGCATGCTCGACGTCGCCGGCCATTGGCTGCGCATCGCCAAGCCCACCTGAAACAAGCACAACTAAGGGATTGCCTGTATGTCCGTGTTGAAAATGAGCGACCTCGATCTGAAGGGTAAGCGAGTCCTGATTCGCGAAGACCTCAACGTTCCGGTGAAGGAAGGCCAGATCAAGAGCGATGCCCGCCTGGTCGCCGCCCTGCCGACCCTCAAGCTGGCCCTGGAAAAGGGTGCTGCGGTGATCGTCTGCTCGCACCTGGGTCGTCCCACCGAGGGCGAGTTCAGCGAGGAAAACAGCCTGGCCCCGGTCGCGGCCTACCTGAGCAAGGCCCTGGGCCGCGAGGTGCCCCTGGTGAAGGACTACCTGGACGGCGTCCAGGTCGAGCCGGGTCAGCTGGTGCTGCTGGAGAACGTGCGCTTCAACGCGGGCGAGAAAAAGAACGCCGATGAGCTGGCGAAGAAATACGCCGCCCTGTGCGACATCTTCGTCATGGACGCCTTCGGCACCGCCCACCGCGCCGAGGGTTCGACCCATGGCGTGGCCAAGTTCGCCAAGGTCGCGGCGGCCGGTCCGCTGCTGGCCGCCGAGCTGGATGCCCTGGGCAAGGCGCTGGGCAATCCCGCCCGCCCGATGGCCGCCATCGTCGCCGGCTCCAAGGTCTCCACCAAGCTGGACGTGCTCAACTCCCTGGCGCAGATCTGCGACCAGCTGATCGTCGGCGGCGGCATCGCCAACACCTTCCTCGCCGCGGCCGGCTACAAGGTTGGCAAGTCGCTGTACGAAGCCGATCTGGTGGACACCGCCAAGGCCATCGCCGCCAAGGTCAGCGTGCCGCTGCCGGTGGACGTGGTGGTCGCCAAGGAATTCGCCGAGACCGCCCAGGCCACTACCAAGTCGATCAACGACGTGGCCGACGACGACATGATCCTCGACATCGGCCCGGTCAGCGCCCAGCAATTCGCCGACCTGCTCAAGTCGGCCAAGACCATCCTCTGGAACGGTCCGGTGGGCGTCTTCGAATTCGACCAGTTCGGCGAAGGCACCCGCACCCTGGCCCAGGCCATCGCCGACAGCGACGCCTTCTCCATCGCCGGGGGTGGCGACACCCTGGCCGCCATCGACAAGTACGGCATCGGCGAGAAGGTCTCCTATATCTCCACCGGTGGCGGCGCCTTCCTCGAATTCGTCGAGGGCAAGGTCCTGCCGGCCGTCGAAGTCCTCCAGCAACGCGCCCAGGAGTAATCGCCATGCGTACGCCGCTGCTCGTCTGTTCCGCTGTCCTGATGCTGGCCGGTTGCGCCGGTGGCAATGCCGACAAGGCCTGCGCGGTGTTCGCGCCGCCACCGGCGGCAGCCGCCACGCCCACGGCGCAGAATGGCGAGCGGGTCGATACGCTCAATGGCAACGCCAGCCGTCCTGCCAGCGGTTGCGCCCAGTGAAGGGGCGCACGCTCGCCCTCGGTCTGCTGGGTCTCGCCGTGCTGACCGGCTGTGCCGGTCGCGGCGCGCAGCAGACGGGCGGCTGGACCCACTGGGTCTGTGATTCCAAGGCGGCCTTCGACTGGCGCTATGTGGATCGCAGCCAGTCCATCGTCGACCTCAAGCTGGAAGGCGATGGGCTGATCCGCCATCTCAACCGCGAACCGGCCACCGATGGCCAGTCCTATACCGACGGGCTGGTGGCTTTGCATATCCGCGGCGACCAGGGACTCGTCTACTGGATCGCCAACAACGACCTCATCGGCCGCGGCTGCCGGACGCCTTGAAGCGGCGAATGTCAGCTGAACCGATTAATCCAGGGCGGCCAGGGGTCGGCCGCTTGAACCCTGCCAGCCGCTCATGCAGGCTGGCGCCACCACCGCCTTTGTAGGGAGATAATCACCAATGGCACTCGTCAGCATGCGTCAGCTGCTGGATCACGCCGCCGAATTCGGCTACGGCGTCCCGGCCTTCAACGTCAACAACCTCGAGCAGATGCGCGCCATCATGGAAGCCGCCGACAAGACCGATTCGCCGGTCATCGTTCAGGCCTCCGCCGGTGCCCGCAAGTACGCCGGCGCTCCCTTCCTGCGTCACCTGATCCTGGCCGCGGTGGAAGAATTCCCGCACATCCCGGTGGTCATGCACCAGGACCACGGCACCAGCCCCGACGTCTGCCAGCGCTCCATCCAGCTGGGCTTCTCCTCGGTGATGATGGACGGCTCGCTGATGGCCGACGGCAAGACGCCGTCCGACTACGACTACAACGTGCGCGTCACCCAGCAGACCGTGGCCTTCGCCCATGCCTGCGGCGTGTCCGTGGAAGGCGAGCTGGGCTGCCTGGGCAGCCTGGAAACCGGCATGGCCGGTGAAGAAGACGGCGTGGGCGCCGAAGGCACCCTGGATCACAGCCAGCTGCTGACCGATCCGGAAGAAGCCGCCCAGTTCGTCAAGGCCACCAAGGTCGACGCCCTGGCCATCGCCATCGGCACCAGCCACGGCGCCTACAAGTTCACCAAGCCGCCGACCGGGGACACCCTGTCGATCCAGCGCATCAAGGAAATCCATGCGCGTATCCCGGACACTCATCTGGTCATGCACGGCTCCAGCTCGGTGCCCCAGGAGTGGCTGAAGATCATCAACGAGTACGGTGGCGACATCAAGGAAACCTACGGCGTGCCGGTCGAGGAGATCGTCGAAGGCATCAAGTACGGGGTCCGCAAGGTCAACATCGACACCGACCTGCGTCTGGCCTCCACCGGTGCCATCCGCGAGTTCATGGCCAAGAACCGTAGCGAGTTCGACCCGCGCAAGTACCTGGCCAAGACCGTCACCGCCATGCGCGACGTCTGCATCGCCCGTTACGAAGCCTTCGGCACCGCCGGCCAGGCCTCCAAGATCAAGCCGATCTCCCTGGACGCCATGTTCGAGCGCTATGCCCGCGGCGAGCTGGATCCCAAGGTCAACTGATCCCGCGCTGCAGGAAAAGGCCCCGTATGGGGCCTTTTTTTATGGCCCGCAGTCAGGCTCAGGCGCTTTGTTGCAGCGACACCTGATCGGCTTCGGCGGCCAGGCAGGCGCGGGCGAGGAGCAGCCAGAGACGCTGGTGCAGGGTGTTGAGCGCAGGCAGCAGCTCCGCGCTGTGGCGATAGACCGCGGAGAGGGAATCCTCGGCGAGATCGAGCCGGGGGCAGTGACGCTGCAGGTAGTCGCCCAGGCTGACCGTGGCGATGGCGGGAGGCAGGGGCAGGTCGCAGGCCAGCCAGTCCGCGACCCGGCGTCGATAATCCTGCTTGGCGAATTCGCACAGGGCATTGATCTGACTGGGGCCCTGCGGTCGCCGCTGCAGGGTGCGGTATTCCTTCACCAGCAGGCGCGCCTCGCGCAGGCGCTCCACGTCCGGATAGCGCTCGGCCAGGGTGAGCAGCAGCCGATAGAGCTCGGCAGCCTGCTCCTGGCCGGGCAGACGCTGGGCCAGGGCCCGTTCGATGCGCTGCCGATAGAGCGGCGCCACGGCCAGCAACTGCTGGCGCGCGGCGGTCTGCCAGGTATCGATGGCCCGATACTCCTGCAAGTGCTCCTGGTTGAACGCCCCTTCGCCGTGAACGACGTGGGCCAGTCCATGACTGTGCAGCTCTTCGTAGAAGGCCAGCAGGCAGCGCCGCTGGCTTTGCTTTTCCGCTTCCTGCCAGGCGTCCGCAGTGCCGGCGGCCAGCAGCAGGATGCGTTCGCGGACAGTGTCTGCCTCAAGGGCGCGGGTGGTCCGCTCCAGCGGCAGGTGCAGGGGTAGCCAGGGGCAATCGGGCCAGGCATGGCCACTCCAGCGCTGCAGGTCCGTGTCACTGTCCTGGACCGGTTCCGGAACCAGCGTGGCCACCGTGGCCGCTGGCTCCGCCTCGGGCTGGCGGCCGGCCAGGCGATGGACCAGCAGGGTCAGGGCGCGGCCATGCGCATCGGGCTGCTCCAGCAGGGCACTGGCAGGGCGCCGGTCGTCCAGCAGTCCGGGGAGCGGATGCCGCTCGGCCCAGGCGATCCGCTGCCGATCCGCCGGATGACGACCCCAGTAGCGGCTGCTGGCGGAGGTCGGCGTGGGGGAGAGCGTCTGGCGAGCCAGCAGGGCCGCGTGCAACTCCAGCAGATTGCCGACCAGGCCCTGGGCCGCGGGTGCCGTCAGGCTGCGCCGTCTGGCTTCACGCCAGGCCTGCTGGGCCAGGCGCGTCTGGCGCGCCGTTGTGCGAAAGGCCGCGCTGCCGCCCAGCAGGACCTGGTAATGATCGGCGCGGGCTTCCCGGCGCTGGCTGGCGGTGTGGGTGAGGCGCTGGCCGCTGGCAAAGAGCAGGCGGGCCCAGCCACGGGCGACGCGGGCGAGGAGCCCTCGGGACGCCGC
The DNA here is from genome assembly GCF_026544185.1 of Pseudomonas sp. GM_Psu_1. Taxonomy (NCBI): domain Bacteria; kingdom Pseudomonadati; phylum Pseudomonadota; class Gammaproteobacteria; order Pseudomonadales; family Pseudomonadaceae; genus Pseudomonas; species Pseudomonas sp. GM_Psu_1. Next base: position 230,497 of record NZ_JALNUX010000004.1, on the reverse strand, counting down.
CTGGCCGAGGCGTTCCAGTTGCGCGAGGCAGGCATTGAGCAGGGCGCCCCCCAGACGATCCAGACCGCTCACCTGGTGCCCCAGCACATGGGCGAGGCTGGCCAGGTACTGATCGCGGGTGAGGGCCGTCATCAGCGGCAGACCCAGGCGCAGCGTCCGGGTCCTGACCGCGAAGCGGTTGTCGACCTCCGCTGTCAGCAGCAGGCGCCGAGGCGGGCAGACCCCCATGGCCTGGCAGAGCGCTGCGATCAGCGAGTGCAGCGCCGGCTCCTGGGCTGGCGTCAGCGGCCGTTCGGCGGCGGCTTCTGTGCCTCGGCCCGGGCGCGGCGCCAGAAAGCCCAGGGCCAGCCAGGCGCCCAGGCCGGCCAGCGGCAGGGCCAGGCCACAGGCGACGACGATATCCTGGTGCAGCAGAGTGATGAAGGCCGCCAGGGCACAGATCGCCAGCAGCAATCCGGCCAGGCCCGGCAGCAGATAGAGCACGCTGAGCGTCAGGCCGAGGAGCACGGCCGCCAGCAGTTGCAGGCGCTCACCCAGGGAGAAGGCCGGGCGCGGCAGGCCCGCTGCCTGCAACGCGGCCAGACGCGCCTGCAGATCGAGGTCCTGGGCGACGGGGGTGGATTCCTGGCGTTCGACCAGATGGACATCCAGTCCCGTATCCCGCAGCCGCTCGACCCATTCGTGGGCTTGCGCGCTGGCCAGATCCCGCTTGAGGACACCCCTGGCCGGGGGCAGCAGGCGCTCCACCTGCTCCGGTGCCAGCTTGAGCTGATAGAGCAGGCTGATCCTCAGGGTGTCGGGGGAAACATCGTCGCGGCAGCTGCCGCTGAGCAGGAGATCGTAGCGAGCCATGGGCAATCCTTTGCGCAGTCGTCCGCCGGGGCGGTAGGTAGAAATCCAGAGCGGCTTTCTACCTCACTGCTGCAATCGCGTTGCGTGCATGGCTCTCAGTTGCGCGGCCCCGGGCCGCTCTGGCACGCCCTTCTGGCGGATTCGTGACCGATTACCGCTCCGCTGCGGTCAGGACCTCTTCCATCCAGGCCACCATGGCGGCGCCATCCATGCCCAGGCAGACCGTGACCAGCGGATTGCCGGACCAGCGCCCGTCCAGGTAGGCGCGCCCCTCGGGGGCGAAAAAGGTCTGGCCTTCCGCCAGGCCTTCGGTGCCGACGCTGAGGTGACCGCGAGCGGTGTGGAACAGCTCGGGGCGGCGCAGATAGGCGAGGGCGCAGCTGTCGTGGGGATGGCAGCCGTCGATGTCCTTCACGCTGCGGTAGAAGTCCGCATAGAAGTCATAGCTGCGGGCGAGCACCTCGCCGAGGGCGCCCTGGCGCGCCGCGATGCGCTGCAGGCGGGGCGGATCGAGCACGGCGCGGTGGGTGGCATCGAGGCCGACCAGGGTCAGCGGCCAGGGAGCGGCGAAGACCCGTGCCGCGGCATGGGGATCGGAAAAGATGTTGGCTTCGGCCACCGGCGTGACGTTGCCCGGCTCGACGATGGCGCCGCCCATCACCACCACCTCGCGGACGCGCTCGGCGACCGTGGGATCCAGCGCCAGGGCGAGGGCCAGGTTGCCCAGCGGCCCGACCGCCACCAGGGTGATCTCGCCAGGTCGCAGGCGGGTCTGCTCGACAATGAAGCGCGCCGCATCCAGGGCGTGGGGTGTCTGGCTCGGCGCGGGCAACTGCTGGTTGCCCAGGCCATCCTGGCCATGCACGTGCAGCGCGTGGTTGCCGGCCGGCTTGACCAGGGGCTCGGCCACCCCGGCCGCGACGGGCGTGTCCCGGCCGGCCAGTTCAGTGAGCAGCAGGGCGTTGCGGGTCGCCGTGGTGACCGGCACATTGCCGAAGGTGGTGGTAAGCCCGATCACCTCGAAGGCGGGATCGGCAAACAGCAGGGCGATGGCCTGGGCGTCGTCCACGCCAGGATCGGTATCGAAGATGATGGGAAGGGACAAGAGGCTTTCTCCGGCTCAGATCTCTTCCCAGGCTACCCGAGGGGCAGCGCCCCTTGCTAGCTGGGCAGGTCCAACTCGCCCAGGGCATCCGGCTGGTTGCGAAACGCCCGGGCGAAGACCTCGCGATTGCGGGCCATGAACAGCCCTAGGTCTTCGCACTGCTTCTCGGCAAGACCGGGTACGGCCTTGTCCAATACGCTGGCGAGCGACTCGGCCAGCTCCAACATCTTGTCGTGACGATCGGCTTCGGCTTTATCCATGAACAGGCGCTCCGGATCTCGGCTGCTGCGATACAACACTTCGACGGCCATGCGTCACCTCGTATTCTGTATCTGGTTATATATACAGTAGTTGGCTTGCCGCGGGATTGCAAGGACTACCGCTCGGCGGTCAGCCTTCGGTCACTCATGGCAATTTGCCAATCGTTCGACATTTCTGCGTGTCTCCAGATTTGCCTCGGGAAACTTAAGCGCGGAAGCTGGTCTCTGAGTCTGGACCAAACGGGCATCACTGCCCGCCTCTATCCGGATCACCTCCGGCTCACGGAACGAGACCGCCAATGCCTGCCATCTTTATCCGTCCGCTTATTGCCGCGCTTGGCCCGTCTGGGTCGATCGAGGTGCGGGCGTGAGTTCGACCCTCATCATCCTGGCCATCACGGTCGCCAGCTTTCTGCTGGGGTTCCTGCGCGACCTGCTGATCGCCCGCCAATTCGGCGTGAGCTGGGAAGCCGACCTGATCTTTGTCGCGCTCATCCTGCCGGTGTTCTTCGAGAGCTTCTTCGGCCTCGCCCTGCGCGATGCCATGATTCCCTATCTGCAACGCATCCGCGACCGCTGCAACGCCCAGTACGAGCAGGTCGGTCGCTGGCTGTACTGGCGCATCGGCCTGTTCGGCCTGCTGTTGTCGGTGATCGGCGTCCTCGCCAGTCCCTGGCTGATGCATGCCCTGGCGCCGGGCTGGAGCGACGAGCAGGTCGAGACCGGCAAGCTGGTCTTCGCCGTCGGTACCCTGCTGATCTGCGTGCAGGCCGTCCTCTATTGCCAGGGCGCGCTGCTCAACCTCGATCGCATCTTCATTCTGCCGATGACCCGCACCCTGATGCTCAATCTGGGCGCCATCCTGGCCATCGTCATCCTGCAGCCGAGCGGTATCGCGCTGTTCACCGGCATGCTGCTGCCCCAGGTGCTGCTGATCGTCATCCAGCACCGCCGCCTGGGCTATCTCGGCGAGCGCTCGGTGGCCTTCGAGAAGCCCGAAGGCAGTCCCTTCGCCGTGACCTTCGCTCCCGTGCTGCTCGCCGCCGGCGCCCAGCAGGGTTGCATGCTGGCGGAGCGTTTCTTCGCCTCGCTGCTGGCGGAGGGCAACATCACCATGCTGTCCTTCTCCTACCGCATCGTGACCATTCCGCTGACGCTCTATGCGCTGTCCATCCTGGCGATGATCTTTCCCGAGCTGACCCGCAGCTGGAACGAGGGCAATGCCGACAAGTACAGCGCGCTGATGCGCAAGGCGCTGCTCGGGACCCTGCTGTTCCTGGTGCCGGCCGCCGTGGTGCTGTTCAGCTACTCGGAGCCGGTGGTCAAGGTGCTGCTGGAGCGCGGGGCCTTTGGCGCCGAGCAGAGCGCGGCGACCGCCACCCTGGTGGTGGCCTATGCCCTGGGCCTGCCCTGGATGGGGCTGGCCCTGCTGTGGGGGCGTGCGCTGCTGTCGCAGCAACGCGCCCGCACCTTCCTCTACGCCACCCTGGCCAGCTCCTTCATCACCGTGGCCCTGGACGCTGTTGTCTATCGGCCATTCGGTGCCCAGGGACTGGCCTACTCCTTTACCACCGGAGCCTTCCTGCAGGCGGTATTCATGGCGCTGGCGCTCTATCGCCACTCCCTGGCCGGCCTGCACCTGTCGCTGCTGCTGCGCTGGTTCAGCGCGGGCAGCGCAGTGGCCCTGCTGAGTTTCCTGTTGCCCAAGCCGGTCGGCCTGCTGGAGCTGATCGTCAGCGTCAGCGTGGCCATGCTGGGCTTCCTGGTGCTGTTGCTGGTCCTGGGCGAACGTGACCTGTTCCGCCGCGGCTATTGGGCGCGCGGTGACTCGGGCACGGGGCGCGCTGAACCGACGAGTTGAACGGCCGTCGCTGGACGGCAAGGAAAAAGGTGGCGATCTGCAGCCATTGGTCGCTATCTGTTACGAAGTCATGAATTTTTGATTTGGCTTCGAGTCGCACGGAAAGATTGATCCCAGTCAAAGAATTTCTGATGGAAGCTTTTTTCCATTTGCAAGAGATCGGACATGTAGTTGGGGTCGGCACTTCGCATGGTGGCTTTGCTCGCTACCGACATTCTCTTTGAAAGGAATCGATCCTATGTCCTCCCAATCCCCTGTCACCCGTATCGGCATCGTCGGTACCGGCATGATCTCGCGCTGCCTGGCCCGGCTCATCAGCCGTCACTATGACGACATGACCGTGACCCGCGTCCTGACCCGCCGGCCCATCGCCACGGTCACCGACTATCCGCTGACCGAGGCGCTCACCCAGTCGGTGGCGGATCTCATCGATCATTGCGACCTGCTGGTGGAGTGCAGCGGCGACCCCTACCACGGCACCGAGATCATCGAGCGCGCCTTCGAAGCCGGCATCAAGGTGGTCACCATCAATGCCGAACTGCAGGTGACGACCGGTTCCTACCTGGCCGGCAAGGGTTTCCTGACCGAGGCCGAGGGCGATCAGCCGGGTTCGCTGGCGGCGCTGCACGAAGAGGCCGTGCAGATGGGCTTCAAGCCGCTGGTCTACGGCAACATGAAGGGCTATCTGAACCACAACCCGACGCCGGAAGACATGGCCTACTGGTCCGCGCGCCAGGGCACCAGCGTCGACCAGACCACCTCCTTCACCGACGGCACCAAGGTGCAGATCGAGCAGGTGGTGGTCGGTAACAACTATGGCGCCACCATCACCCGCCAGGGGCTGGAAGGCCTGAATTCGACCAACCTGCAGGACAGCGCCAACATCCTCGCGCAGATGGCCGAGCAACTGGGCCAGCCCATCGTCGACTACGTGATCCCCAGCGGCTACTCCGCCGGTGGCGTCTTCGTGGTCGGTCGCCATGACGAAGACCAGGCCGGTGCCATCGAGTACTTCAAGCTGGGCAAGGGCCCGTACTACGTGCTGGTACGCCCCTTCCACCTGTGCTCCCTGGAGGTCGGCAAGACCCTGAGACGCGTCATCGCCGGCGGCAAGATCCTGCTCAACAACTCCACCACGCCGACCCTGAGCGTGGCCGCCATCATGAAGAAGCCCATGGCGGCCGGCGACGTCATCGAGCGCGGCATCGGTGGCTACAGCGTGCGCGGCGAAGCGGTCAAGATCGCCGAGTGCCCGGATCACCTGCCGATCGGCCTGCTCAAGCACAGCGTGCTCAAGCGCGCCCTGGAGCCGGGTCAGATCGTCACCTTCGACGACGTCGAACTGACCCCCAGCCGCGCCCTGGACATCGTCCTGCAACAGCATCGCGAGGCGATCCATCGCCAGCTGCTGGAAACCCAGCTGAGCGAGTCGGCCTGGAACGCCAGCGGCGACCTGGCACCGGTCGCGCTGCCCAAGGCGGTGGGTGCGGTCCTGTCCTGATTTCGCCGAGGCGGAACGCGAAGGGGCCCTGAGGGCCCCTTTTCTATTGCCCGCCGCTGGCGGCGGCGCGGAGGCGGGCGACGGTCGCGGGGAGTTCGTCCATGTGCGCGATCAGCGCGGTCACGCCCAGCGCGCTCAGGGTCTCGCCATGGCTGGGCGGAATGTGGCTGGCGCCGGTAAAGCCGATGACGCGCATGCCGGCCGCCAGCGCCGCGCGCACGCCGGTGGCGCTGTCCTCGATCACCAGGCAGCGCTCCGGCGCGACGCCCATCGTCCTGGCGGCCAGGAGGTAGACATCGGGTGCCGGCTTGGGCTGGGCCACCATATCGGCACTGAAGATATGGCCCGCCACCCGCTCGACCAGATCGGCCCGGCGGACCGAGGATTCGACGCTGTGCCTGAGGCTGTTGGAGGCGACCGCCAGTGGCAGGTCGATGCTCTCCAGGGCACGCTTCACCCCGGGAATGGCTTCCACGCTGGTGGAGATCAGCGTTTCCGCCTGGGTGCGCAGGTCGCTGAACAGCGCGGGCGGCAGGGTGATACCGAAGCGCTGCTCGACCAGGGCGAAGATGTCCCGGGTGGTCAGGCCAAAGGTCCCGTGCAGCAGGGCTTCGAGTTCGGCGCGCGGTGCATGGGCGGCCAGGCCGTCGAGGACGACGCGTTCGGCGAGGATTTCGCTGTCGACCAGCACGCCATCGCAATCGCTGATCAGCAGTTCCACAGGGGTGACGTTCATCGGTATTCCTTGCAGGGGGATTTCATGGTCGGGCCGTGGGCCCGGGCCATTCGAAACGGCGGGAAAGAAGCGCGGAAGCAGGACTGGCGAGGGTTTGCGCCGCTGTCCGAGTGGTCGAAAACCGGCTCCACAGTACCTTGCATGGCGCGACAAATTACCTCTTGTCAAAAACGATTTCGGTCTCCGGAGGGTAATCGCTTTCCAGAAAAATATGGCGTAGAGTTCGAGAACTGTGTTTGCTTGGGTCGCCGTCGATCGTGACCTGAGGCGGTAGGCTTTCCGTCCACCCCTTGCTGCTCGATTCTTGTTACTCCTTGCAACTCAGTACCGGGTGCCTGGTCTATGCAACGCGCTGCCGCGCCAGCACCTGTCATAACAAACCCGTTATTCCAAGGAGCAACACCCGTCATGTCGAATCGTCAGAACGGCACCGTCAAATGGTTCAACGAAACCAAAGGCTACGGCTTCATTACTCCCGAGAGCGGTCCGGACGTGTTCGTTCACTTCCGCGCAATCGAAGGCAAAGGTTTCAAGACCCTGGCTGAAGGCCAGAAGGTCAGCTTCGAAGTCGTGCAAGGCCAGAAGGGCATGCAGGCAGAGCACGTACAGGTCATCTGACACCTGACGTCGCCCGAAGCTCACGAAAAACCCCGGCCAGGCCGGGGTTTTTCGTTTATGGCGTGTCGAGCGGTGCTATAGCCCGCTTCACTCGACGTTCTGCGCGCTCTTTTCCGGTTCGGCCGCCAGCGGCTTGACCCGGCGCCCGGTCTCCCGCGAGGCCTGCAAGAAGATCGCCGCCGCCAGCATCGAGAGCGCGCCGACGCAGAGAAAGGTCGCGCGAAAGGCGGACAGCACCTCGGTGTCGCCATAGTCGTCCTGGAAACCGCCCAGCAGGGCGGCCGCACAGGCCACGCCAAAGCTCATGGCCAGTTGCATCACCACCGACAGCAGGCTGTTGCCGCTGGCCGCCTGCTGGTCGTGCAGGTCGATGAGGGTAATGGTGTTCATGGCGGTGAACTGCATGGAATTCACCGCGCCGAGGATGCCGAGGTGGATGAGCAGCCAGACGAAGGGCGTCGAGGGACCGATCAGGGCGAGGCTGGCGATCAGGCAACCCAGTAGCAGGGTGTTGCCCACCAGCAGGCGGCGATAGCCGAGGCGCCCGATCAGCGGACCGGCGATGGGCTTGGCCAGCATCGCCGACAGCGCCAGGGGCATCATCAGCAGGCCGGCCTGGGTCGGCGAGTAGCCGAGGCCCACCTGGAACAGCAGCGGGATGAGAAAGGGCAGGGCGCCGCTGCCGAGGCGGGCGAAGAGATTGCCGAAGATGCCCACCGCGAAGCTGCGGATGCGAAACAGCTCGGCGGAGAACAGTGGCTGGTCGTGGTGCAGGGCGCGCAGCCAGTAGGCCACCATGCATGCCATGCCGGCCATCAGCAACAGCACCACCCGCACATGGGGCAGGTGCAATTCGCCGAGGCCTTCCAGGGCGATGCTGATGAGGATCATGGAAGTGCCGAAGAGCAGGAAGCCCAGGCCGTCGAAGCGTTGCGGCAGGGGGCTGCGCAGATCCGGCAGCAGGCGGCGGGTGGCCAGGCAGCCGAGGATGCCCACTGGCAGGTTGATCAGGAAGATCCAGTGCCAGGACACGGCTTCCACCAACCAGCCACCCAGGGCCGGGCCGGCCAGAGGGCCGATCAGGCCGGGAATGGTGATGAAGCTGAGGATGCGGACCAGCTCGCTGCGCGGATAGACGCGCAGGATCACCAGGCGCCCCACCGGCAGCATCAGCGAACCGCCGAGGCCCTGGATGACCCGGGCGGCGATCAGCAGGTTGAGGCTGGGCGCCAGGGCGCAGAGCAGCGAGCCAAAGGTGAAGAGGGCGATGGCGGTGAAGAAGACGCGGCGACTGCCGAAGCGATCGGAAATCCAGCCCGAGGCGGGAATCAGCAGCGCGACAGTGAGCAGGTAGGCGATCACCACCCCCTGCATGCGCAGCGGATTCTCGCCGAGGTCGGCGGCCATGCGCGGCAGGGCGGTGTTGACGATGGTCGCGTCCAGCGACTGCATGAAGAAGGCCACGGCGATCAGCCAGGGAAGCCAGCGGGCCGTGGTGGTATCCAGGGTCGGGGAGGGCATGGGAGGTCCTTGTCGAGACAGCCGACTACCCGCTCTCTGACTGTCTGGCGGCGGCAGGGTGCCCCGCTCCTTCAGCGCGAGCGGGAATCTAGCAGCGCCTCGATCCGCTGGTCCTTCTCTGCCCAGAGCGTGCTGACCCACTGCTGGAAGCCTGCGCGAAATTCCGCATCTTCACTGTAGTCACCCGCCCAGCGCGCCGGATCCAGAGGTCGCGCGCGAATATCGATGATAACGCGTTTGACTCGTCCGCAGAGCAGGTCCCAGAAGCCGGGCACGCGACCGTCGGGATAGACCAGGGTGACGTCCAGCAGGGTGTCCAGCTGCTCGCCCATGGCGGCGAGGACGAAGGCCATGCCGCCGGCCTTGGGCTTGAGCAGGTGGCGATAGGGCGACTGCTGCTCCGCATGCTTGGCGGCGGTGAAGCGGGTGCCTTCCAGGTAGTTGACGATGGTCACCGGCTGGCGGCGGAATTTCTCGCAGGCGCGGCGGGTGATGGCCAGGTCCGCGCCCTTGAGTTCCGGGCGGCGGGCCAGCTGGGCGCGGGTGTATCTCTTCATGAAGGGGTAGTCCAGCGCCCACCAGGCGAGCCCCAGGAAGGGTACCCAGATGAGCTCCTTCTTCAGGAAGAACTTGAAATAGGGCACCTTGCCGTTGAAGGTCTCGATGAGCGCGGGGATATCGACCCAGGACTGGTGATTGCAGATGACCAGGTAGGAGCGGTCACGGCTGAGCGCCTCGGTGCCGCGGATGTCCCAGACGGTGGGGGTGAGGCGGGCGAAGATGGCCTTGTTGATCTCGGCCCAGGTCTCGGCGATGGCGGTGACCACCCGGGAGCAGAGGTCGCGCAGCGCGACAAGGGGCAGCAGCTTGATCAGGGCGAATACCAGTAGCGGACCGATCATGACCAGGGTGTTCAACAGGAGCAGCGCAGAGACGGTGATACCGGTCAGGAGGTGCATGGATTCTCTCGTCTAGAACTTGGGGCGATAGTCTTTGGCGTGACATAGCATTTTGCGATCATCCGCCTCTGGATGGCTGCTGCCGATCCGCTGCGAAGTGAACGCCATGCTCAAAAAGGTTACCAGTGCCGAGGTCTGCCTCGGCATGTACATCCACAAATTCGAAGGCAGCTGGATCGACCATCCGTTCTGGAAGGCGCGCTTCCTGCTGCAGGAGCCACGCGACCTGCAGAAGATCCAGGACAGCGCGGTGACCGCGGTGTGGATCGATATCGCCAAGGGCCTGGATTGCCGGTCCCCGAGCGAATGCTCGCCCGCCCTGGAACCGGTGGCGGTCCCTGAGCCCGTTGCCGCGTCGGTCGCTGCCCCCGAAGCGCTCCCCGCTGCCGCTCCGACCCCGGAGACGGGCACCGCACCGGTCGCCGCCATCAGTTGTCCGCAGGAAATGGCGCAGGCGTCGGCGGTCAGCGCCCACGCCAAGCAGGAGGTGGCGCGGCTGTTCCAGGACGTGCGCCTGGGCCAGGCCATCGAGCTGAGCGAAGTGGCGACCGTGGTCGAGCAGATCTCGGCGTCGGTGTTGCGGCACCCCACGGCACTGATCAGCCTGACGCGGCTGCGCACGGTCGACGAGTATACCTACATCCATTCGGTGTCGGTCTGCGCCCTGATGACGGCGGTGGCGCGGCAGATGGACCTGCCGGCTGAGCAGGTGCTGCTGGCCGGTCAGGCCGGTCTGCTGCACGACGTGGGCAAGATGCGCACCCCCGTCGAGGTGCTCAACAAGCCGGGCAGGCTGACCGAGGCCGAATTCGCCGTGATGCGGCGGCATCCCGAGGAAGGCGTCGCCCTGCTGCGGCAGTGGGGCGCATCCGCGGAGGTCATCGACGTCTGCCTGCACCATCACGAGAAATTCGATGGCAGCGGCTATCCCCATGGGTTGGCCGGCAACCAGATCAGTCTGCTGTCGCGCATCGCCGCGGTCTGCGACGTCTATGACGCCGTCTCCTCGACCCGGCCCTACAAGACCGCCTGGAGTCCGGCCGAGGCGATCCGGCGCATGGCGGAGTGGAAGGGGCACTTCGATCCCCGGGTGTTCCAGGCCTTCGTCAAGACGCTGGGCATCTATCCGATCGGCTCCCTGGTGCGGCTGAGCAACGAGCAGCTGGCGGTGGTGGTCGAGCAGCACCCGGACAGCCTGCTGACCCCGCGGGTGCGGGTATTCTTTTCCGCGCGTTCGCGCACGCCGCTGCCGCAGCGGTTGCTGGATCTCGCCCGGCCGCCCGCCGACGAACGCATCGTGCGGCGGGAAGATCCGCAGGAGTGGGGCTTTCGCAATCTGGAGCGGCTCTGGCAGCAGGCCTAGCGCCGGCTCAGGGGCGGGTCGCCTGCAGCGAGGGCCGCTCGCCGGTACGGGCGTACCAGGCGGCGATGCGCGGACAGTCGCTGCGCCAGGCCCAGGTGGGGATGCGGAAGTCCAGATAGCCGAGCAGGCAGGCCATGCCCAGGCTGGCCACGTCGAATTCGCCCTCCAGTTCGGCGATGGCCTCGCGCTCGAAGTAGTCCAGCGCCCGGGCGATCTTTTCCTGCTGGTTGTCCAGCCAGAGCTTCCACTGCATGCCCGGTGGGCGCATGAAGCTCTCGTAGCGGATCTGCACCGCGGCTTCCATCATGGCGTCGCACAGCGAGGCCAGGGTCAGGCGCCGCCAGCGCTCCGGGCCCTGCCGCGGGATCAGCGGGGTGCGCGCGTGCAGGGTATCCAGGTAGTCGAGGATGACGCGGCTGTCGTGCAGGCAGGTGCCATCGGCCAGGCGCAGGGCGGGAATCTTGCCGGCGGGGTTGGTATCGAGGACGTCGCGATTGGGGTTGAGCGGCGTCTGCTGGACGATTTCCACCTCCACCTGCTCGATCAGGTCCGTCTCGTGGAGCATCACCACGACTTTGCGACCGAAGGGCGAGGCGGGAGTGTGGTACAGGATCATGGACATGGGCCGGGCTCTCCAGAAGGCAGGACTGCATTCGCTTGTGGCGAATCCCTGCACTGTAAGCCCTAGGCCGTCCCGGGTAAAAGATGGCCTTGGTCGTAGGTGGCCGGATCAGGCCAGGCCGGGTAGCTCGACGTATACCCCCAGCCCGCGTCCCTGCAGGCCTTCGCCCAGGTGCAGGCTGCCGCCATGGATTTCGACGATGCGCTTGACGATGGGCAGCCCCAGGCCGCTGCCGACGTTCTGGCCAGCGCTCTCGCTGCGGTAGAAACGAGTGAAGATCACCGCCCGTTCTTCCGGACTGACCCCGGGGCCGCTGTCGCAGACGTCGATACGTACCTGGCCGGGCACCTCCTCGACGACCCGGACCAGCACCTGGCCGCCGCTGGGGGTATAGCGGATGGCGTTGCCGACCAGGTTGGTGAGCAGCACGCCCAGCCAGGTGGGAATACCCGACAGCCTGACCTCCTGATCCTCCAGCACCAGGTCGATGTTCTTCTCGATGGCCAGGGGCGCGAGTTCCGACAGGGTGTCCGCCGCCAGCCGGCCGAGATGGACGGGGACGAACTGCTCCTGCAGGGCGCCGCTGTCCAGCCGCGCCAGGAGCAGGATCTGCTCCATCAGCTGGCTGATGCGTTCGGCGCTGCGACGCACCTGCACCAGGCCACGGGCATGGGCCTGGGGATCGCTGGACCTCAGGGCGACCTGGGTGTGGGTCAGCAGACTGGCGAGGGGGGTGCGGATCTCGTGGGCGGCGTCGCTGGTCAGCCGGCGCTCCGCCTCCAGGGCCCCGTCCAGGCGTTCCAGCAGGGCGTTGATCTCCTCCACCAGGACCGCGGCTTCCAGCGGCACCCGGCTCAGCGGTAACGGCTCCAGGCGCTGGGCGGAGCGCTGCTTGATCTGCGCGGCCAGCTGGCGCAGGGGCTCCAGACCGCGGGTGACGCCGAACCAGATGAGGGCGGCCAGCACCGGCAGGGCCAGGGCCAGGGGAAACAGCGAGCCGAGCAGCAGCAGGTTGGTGGCGCCGCGGCGATCGGCCAGGTTTTCGTAGATCCAGATGCGCCCCTCGCCGCTGCTCAGCCGCAACACGCGCCAGTGCTGCCCCTCGGCCAGCAGGCTGCTGAAGCCGGGCGGCTGGTCGGCCAGGCCGGCCGGCGGCGCCGGGGTGCCGAGGCGCTGGTCGCCGGCCTGCAGCAGATAGCCCAGGGCGTTGCGCCGCTTGAACAGCGGCAGGTCGGCGATGGCCGTGCGGCTGCGCTCCAGGGCCCGGGCCGCGGGCGGCAGACTGCGGTCACCGCCCTCGCCCAGGGTGGCCAGGTGCAGGGCGGCCGAGCCGAAGTCGAGCATGTCCTCGTCGGCCAGGCGATTCACCTGGCGCAGGACCAGCTGGTAGGTCACCAGGGCGGCGATCAGCCAGCAGGCGAAGATGCCGCACAGCAGCAGCGTCAGCAGCCGCCGGCGCAGCGAGACGGCCGGGCCGTCGGTCATGGAGCCGGCCGCTCGGGCTGGTCGATACCGTAGCCGATGCCGCGCACGGTGCGGATCAGGCTGGTGCCGAGCTTGCGTCTGAGGTGATGGATATGGACCTCGATGGCGTTGCTCTCGACGTCACCGTCCCAGCCATAGAGCGCCTGCTCCAGGCGATTGCGCGAGAGCACCTTGCCCATGTTTTCCAGCAGCAGGCGCAGCAGGGCGTATTCCCGCGGTGCCAGCTCCACCGGCTGGCCGGCCAGGGTCACCCGGTGGGTGGCCGGATCGACCCGCAGCTCGTTGTGCTCCAGTTGCGGCAGCGCCCGGCCGGCGCTGCGGCGGGTGAGGGCGCGGACCCGGGCGAGCAGTTCGTCCAGGTCGAAGGGTTTGGTCAGGTAGTCGTCGGCGCCGGTGTCCAGGCCGGTGACCCGGTCGGTGACCTTGTCGCGGGCGGTGAGGATCAGCACCGGGGTGGCGTCGCCGCGCTTACGCAGCGCGGCCAGGACCTCGAGTCCCGAGCGGCGGGGCAGGCCGATGTCGAGCACCACCAGATCGAAGGGATCGGTTTCCAGCGCAGCCTGGGCGGCCTGGCCATCGGTCACCCAGTCGACGGTATCGCCTTCCAGGGCCAGGCCGGCGCGGATGCCGTCGCCCAGCAGCATGTCGTCTTCGGCCAGCAGTATTCTCATCGGATTTTCCCAGGCGGTTGAGCGGTTTTACCGCTCCGGGCCGGCCTCGGCAAGAGCGGTGACCATCTCTAGGATGGTCAGCCTCCAGCCTAGGCCAGGGCGCTTAAGGCCGGATTAACACGGCTCAGGGACGCTGGGCGCTGACCCGCCAGATCGTATTGCCGACATCGTCGGCCACCAGCAGGCCGCCGTGACCATCGTTGACCACCCCGACCGGACGTCCCTGGGCCTCTTCCTTGCCATTGAGGAAGCCGGTCAGCAGGTCGCGCGGCGGGCCGCTGGGCTTGCCGTTCTGGAAGGGCACGAAGACGACCTTGTAGCCGCTCTTGGGATCGCGATTCCAGGAGCCGTGCTGGCCGACGAACATGCCCTGGCGAAACGCCGTCGGCAACCCGCTGTCGGCGCTCGCGAAGGCCAGGCCCAGGGAGGCGGTGTGGGTACCCAGGGCGTAGTCCGGGGTCAGCGCCTTGGCCACCAGATCCGGGCGGGGCGGCTGTACCCGGCTGTCCACGGTCTTGCCCCAGTAGCTGTAGGGCCAGCCATAGAAGCCGCCGTCCTGCACCGAGGTGGCATAGTCCGGCACCAGGTCGCTGCCGATCTCGTCGCGTTCGTTGACCACCGTCCACAGTTTGCCGGTGCTGGGCTCCCAGTCCAGCCCATTGGGGTTGCGCAGGCCGGTGGCGAACAGGCGTTTCTGGCCGCTGGCGCGATCCAGCTCCCAGATGGCGGCGCGGCCTTCCTCGATATCCAGGCCGTTTTCGCCGACGTTGCTGTTGGAGCCCACGGTGAGATAGAGCTTCTTGCCGTCGCGACTGGCGATGACGTTCTTGGTCCAGTGGTGATTGATGCCCGCCGGCAGCTCGGTGACCGTCACCGGCTGGCCTTCCAGGCGAGTCGCACCGGGGCGATAGGAGAAGCGCACCAGGGCATCGGCATTGGCGACATAAAAGTCCTCGCCCACCAGCACCATGCCGAACGGCGAATGCAGCTGTTCGGCGAAGACGGTGCGGGTCTCGGCGACGCCATCGCCGTCGGCATCGCGCAACAGGGTGATGCGGTCGGCGCTGGGCACCCCGGCGCCGGCCTTCTTCATGAACAGACCCGCGATCCAGTTCTTGATCCCGGGAAAATCCTCGCGCTTGGGCGCATTGCTTTCCGCCACCAGCACATCGCCATTGGGCAGCACATAGAGCCAGCGCGGATGGTCCAGGCCACGGGCGAAGGCCTGGACCTGGGTGCCGGGCGCGGCAGTGGGCTTGCCGCCTTCGGGCCAGCCGACCGCCGGGGCCACGTTGATGGTCGGTAGCAGTGTCTTGTGGGGTTCCGGCAGGGTCGGCGTCGGCCCATAGCCGGCTTCGCGCTGCAGGCGCGCGGTCTCGCCGCAGCCGAGCAGGGTCACGGCGGCCAGGGTCAGGGCCAGGGTACGCAAGGGATGGGGCGTGCTCAGGGGCATGGCAGGGCTCTCGCGAGGGGCTCGCAGGATAGAGCCCGGCTGCCGGCGAACGTTCCGGGGCCGGTTCCGTGGCCATACTGGGCATCTGTGCAGTCCGGTTTTGAAAATGACTCTTTTTCCCCAGTCGGTCTTTTTGAGTGCTCGGGCGCTGCGCTCGTTCTTTCACGGATACGGAAAGTCTTGCCGATTCAAGGTGTTAGCGGGACTGCGCCGAGGTCTGCGGAAAAGCGCCGGCTATCTGACGTAAATCAAAGCGTAACTAGCTGTTTTTGAACGAAAGATTCACTAAAGCTGGCGCAGCTGACGCCGATAGCTGCCCCAACAATGACGACGAAGTCGCACCCAGTGGCGCCGCAAGCGGACGCGGCCGCCTGAACTCGCCTACGCCAGGACCCGCTAGCTTGCGGGGGCGGGGAGTCTTTCTTTTCACAGGTGCAGTCATGCAATCCCTTACCCGGCGCTTGCGCCAGTTTTCCCTGCGGCTGGCCGGTACCCTGGCCCTGAGCAGCGCACTCCTGGGTTCGGCCCAGGCGGTCGACCTGGTCGGTCTCAACTTCTCCGGTGCCGGCTTCGCCAGCCAGGTGCTGCCCGGCCTCAACAACCGCAACTACATCTTTCCCAGCGAACAGCACTTCAAGGACTGGAGCGCCAAGGGCATCAAGCTGGTGCGCTTTCCGATCATTTGGGAGCGCATCCAGCCCAACCTGAATTCGATGCTGGATCCGGACTATGGCGCCCTGGTCACCCAGACACTGAATTACGCCCAGAAGTATGGCGTCAAGGTGATCCTCGACCTGCACAACTATGCGCGCTATCGCGGCGAGGTGATCGGCGCCGGCAAGGTCACCTACTTCAACTACTGGGACGTGACCTATCGCCTGGCCTTCCGCTTCGGCAAGCACCCGGCGCTCTTCGGTTACGACATCATGAACGAGCCCCACGACGCCGTGGCCTTCTGGCCGACCGCCGCCCAACACGGCATCAACGGCATCCGTACCGTGGACAGCGTCCACCCCATCATCGTCGAGGGCAACGGCTGGTCCAGCGCCGCGCGCTGGCCGCAGTGGAACGATCCGCTGCTGGCGCTCAAGGACCCGGCCAACAAGCTGATCTTTTCCGCCCACGTCTATTTCGACAATGACGGTGGCGGCCAGTACGCCAGCAAGGACATGAGCGGCTTCGACCCCATGGTCGGGGTGAATCGCGTCAAGCCCTTCGTCGACTGGCTGAAGAAGAACGGCAAGCAGGGCTACATCGGCGAATTCGGCGTGCCGGACGACGATCCGCGCTGGCTGGTGGCCATGGACAACATGCTGGCCTATCTCAAGCAGCACTGCATTCCGGCCAGCTACTGGGCCGCCGGTCCCGGCTGGGGCAACTACAACCTGGCGGTAGAACCCATCAACGGCGTGGATCGACCCCAGTGGGCGACCCTGAAGAAGTACGTCGACAGCAGCAGCTGCGCGAGCATCGGTCCCAAATAAGCCCGGCCAGCGATGGCGGTCCCCGGGGTCGGCAGGCTACCCTTGCCTTTTAACCGTGCCAGCCCCGAGGACCTCTCATGAGCCAGATTCCCGCCGACCTGCGTTATGCCGCCAGCCACGAATGGGCCCGTCTGGAAGCCGACGGTAGCGTGACCGTCGGCATTTCCGACCATGCCCAGGAAGCCCTGGGCGATGTGGTCTTCATCGAACTGCCGGAAGTCGGCAAGACCCTCGCCGCCGGTGACCAGGCCGGGGTGGTGGAATCGGTGAAGGCGGCCTCGGACATCTATGCCCCGGTGGGCGGCGAGGTGATCGCCGTCAACGAGGCCCTGGCCGACGCCCCCGAGCAGGTCAATGGCGAGCCCTATGGCGCCTGGTTCTTCAAGCTCAAGCCGCAGGATGCGGCCGAGCTGGACAAGCTGCTCGACGCCGACGGCTATCGCGCCGCCAGCGAGAGCTGAGGCGCCATCCGCCGCCCGGACCCCGAGCAAAAAAGAACCCCGCGCGGCGTGGCCGGCGGGGTTCTTTTTTTGCCTGGCCCTTACTGGGTCAGGATACGCATGGCGAGATCGCTGTCGCTGGCCTTGAGGCCTGGCTCGGCGGCGCGCATGTCGCGCAGCGCGGCCTCCAGGTAGGGGCCACGGATCTGGCCGTTGCTGGCCAGGTAGGAGCTGGCGTCGTCCTGGGTGGCGGCGACGATCTTGTGGTCGTCACGGCTGGTGGTATAGAACGAGCCCGAGGTCGCCCCGAGGGTCGCGGCATGCCGCCAGAACCGGGCATCCGCATTGGCGGCGGTGGTCGCGGCCAGCAGCGGCAGGCCGATCAGGGAAACCAGAGCAAGCTTCTTCAGGCGCATGGATGAGATCTCCTTCTTGAGGTTTCCTATAGAGAGCTCAGACGTCCTTCGAGTTCCAGCGCCCTGTGCCGGCTTCTTCGCCAGTGCCTAGCGTTGGATCATGCTGTGGATGCGCTCGGCCAGGGCATCGATGTCGAAGGGCTTGATCAGCATGTCCATGTTCTCGCCGAGGAATTCGCCGCGCACCTTGGCGTTCTTGGCATAGCCGGTGATGAACAGCACCTTGAGCTCGGGGCGCCGACCACGGGCGATCTCGGCGAGCTGGCGGCCGTTCATGCCGGGCAGGCCGACGTCGCTGATGAGCAGGTCCAGCCGCTGATCGCTCTCGATGATCGGCAGGGCGCCATCGGCATCGCTCGCCTCCAGCGCGGTGTAGCCCAGCTCCGCGAGCACCTCCAGCACGATCATGCGCACCGCGTATTCGTCCTCCACCACCAGCACGGTCTGGCCCGCCTCGGCGCGGGGCGCGACCTTGAGCGTCGGTTGATCGGTGGCGGCGGCCGCCACCTCCGGATGGCGCGGCAGATAGAGACTGATGGTGGTGCCCTGGCCCTGTTCGGTGTCGATGCGCGCGGTGCCGCCGGACTGCTTGACGAAGCCGTAGATCATCGACAGGCCGAGCCCCGTGCCCTGGCCGGCCGGCTTGGTGGTGAAGAAGGGTTCGAAGGCCTTGGCCTTGACCTCCGGTGGCATGCCGGTGCCGGTGTCGGCCACGCTCAGGCGCACATAGTCGCCCGGAGTCAGGGATTCGCGGGCCGCCGCCTCGGCGTCGAGGCTGAGGTTGGCGGTGGCGATGCACAGCTCGCCGCCGGCGGGCATGGCGTCGCGGCCATTGATGACCAGGTTGAGCAGGGCGTTTTCCAGCTGATGGGTATCGCTGTGGGCCAGCCAGGCGACCGGCGCCAGATCCAGGCGCAGGGCGACGTTTTCGCCCACGGTGCGCACCAGCAGGTCCTGCAGGGAGGCGACCAGCTGGTGGACGTCCACCGGCTGCGGGTCCAGGGTCTGGCGGCGGGCGAAGGCCAGCAGCCGGTGGGTGAGGGCGGCGGCACGGTCGGCCGAATTGACCGCGGCGTTGATGTAGCGATCCAGGTCCTGGGTGCGGCCGTTGGCGATGCGCAGGCGGATCAGGTCGAGGGCGCCGACGATGCCGGTGAGCATGTTGTTGAAGTCGTGGGCGATGCCGCCGGTGAGCTGGCCGATGGCTTCCATTTTCTGCGACTGGCGCAGGGCTTCCTCGGTGCGCTCGCGTTCGTAGATCTCGGCGATCAGCCGCGCATGGCTACGCCCCAGTTCCTGGGTACGCTCGGCGATGCGCTGTTCCAGCTGGTCGGTGGTCTGGCGCGCCTCGGTGACGTCCACGCCACAGCCCACCAGGCCATGGAATTCGCCGTCGAGCTCCAGGCGCGGGGTGCCCTCCAGGCGTAGCCAGCGCCATTCGCCCTGGGCATTGCGCACTCGCACCTCCGCGCGCAGGGCGCTGTGGGTGGCGACGGCCTGCTTGAAGGCACCCTCGAAGGCCGGGCATTCGCTGTCCGGCAGCAGGGCGCTCCAGCCCTGGTCGTGCAGATCGGCGTCGTGCAGATCGAATTCGCTGGCGAAGCGCTGGTTGACGAATTGCAGCTGGCCGTCGGCGTCGCAGGCCCAGATCAGCACCGGTGCGCTGTCGGCCATGAGCCGGAAACGGCCCTCGCTCTCGCGCTGGGCGTCCTGGGAGCGCTGCCGGCAGATGGCCGACCAGAGCCGGTCGGTGACGTCGCGCAGAAATTGCACCTCGCCTTCCGTCCACAACCGGGCGCGCTGGTCATGGGCGACGAACAGTGCGCGCAGGCGACCGTCTTCATAGAGCGGGATGTCCACCAGCGCCGCGATCTCCAGGTCGAGCAGGCGCTGCGCATTGGCCTGG
The DNA here is from genome assembly GCF_026544185.1 of Pseudomonas sp. GM_Psu_1. NCBI lineage: Bacteria > Pseudomonadati > Pseudomonadota > Gammaproteobacteria > Pseudomonadales > Pseudomonadaceae > Pseudomonas > Pseudomonas sp. GM_Psu_1. The sequence continues at coordinate 211,244 of NZ_JALNUX010000004.1, read as the reverse complement.
GCGCGCGGGTCCTGGCTGACGTCGTCGATCACCAGGGGCGCTTCGCCCTCCTGGCTGCCCAGGCTGTCGGGGGCGAGCAGCGGATAGGCCAGGGCCTGGTCGAAGTGGCCATTGGGCGTCCACATCTGGTGCGGGACGAAGGTGCCGCGACTCTCGTCCAGACGGGCATAGCCGACCCGGCGCAGGCCCAGTCGGGTACCCACCAGTTCCAGGGCCGCGGCCACCCCGGCGCTTTCCGGGTCGCCTTCGCGCAGGCGGTCGCCCAGTTCGATGAGGGCGTGCTGGCGGGCTTCGGCGGCGCGGCGCTCCTCGATCTGCCGGCGCAGCTGGCGATTGGTCTCGCTGATGCGATCGGCGTCATGGCGTTCGCGGGTGATGTCGCGGGCGATGCCCACCAGCCGCCGCTGACCGCCGGGCTCCAGGCGTTCGCGGCCGCGGATGCTCAGCCACACCGGCTCGCCCTGGCGCGGACTGCGCACGCGAAAGGTCAGCCGCAGGTCATAGGCATTGCCGCCGCCCTGGATGGCCGCGCTGACATAGGCCCGCACCCGGGGCGCGTCGGCGGGGTGCAGGGCGCGCAGCAGCGCCGCGCCGCGCAGGGTGCAGCGGCGCTCCGTGGCCCCGACCAGATGGGCGAGGCGCGAATCCCAGCTGATCAGGTCGCGGTCGATGTCATAGTCCCAGACGCCCAAGTCGGCCACGTCCATGGCCAGGGCGATGCGCTGCTCGGCCAGGCGCAGGGCGTCGGCTGCGGCGGTGCGCTCGATGACGATGCGGATGCGCTCGGCCACCTCGCGTACCAGGGCGACATCGCCGATGGTCCAGTGGCGGGGCGTGTCGGCATAGAGGAACAGCAGACCCACCAGCTGTTCTTCGGCGAGCAGGGGCACCACCAGGCCGGCGCGCACGCCATGCTCCACCAACTGGGTGCGCATCTCGCCCAGGCGACTGTCCTGGGTGCTGTCTTCCACGCTGACGATGATGCCGCGGCGCAGCTCCTCCACCGCCGAGGTGTGCCAGTGCGCCAGGCTGGGCAGGTTGAGACGGTGGGTTCGGCCCTGTTCGAGCCAGTCGCTGTCGATGGTCAGGCTGCCGTCGCGGCCGACCCGGGCATAGCCGATGCGCTGCACGGCGAGCAGGTGGCCGAGGCTGTCGCCCAGTACCGAGGCGACTTCGCCGGTGTGGGTCACGCCATGCAGCAGGTCGCCCAGTTCGAGCAAAAAGCGCTGGCGGTCATGGCTGCGAATGCGTTCGCTGAGGTCGACGAAGGTGCAGATGGCGCCCTGGACCTCGCCGTCGCGCCAGAGCGGCTGGGCGCGCCATTCCACCGGCAGCAGACTGCCGTCCTCGCGCAGCAGGGCGTCGGCGGACAGGTGCAGGGTGGCGCCTTCGCTGGCGGCGCGCTGCAGGGCCCGGGCGCCATCCTCGCTGCGGGCGGAGCTGAGCCGGGTGTCCAGGCGTTCGCCGAGGATGTCGCGGTCCTCGGGCAGGCCGAGCATCTGCCGGAAGGCGCGGTTGCAGAGGGTGGCGCGGCCCTGGCGATCCAGGGCGCAGAAGCCCTCGTGGGTCGATTCGAGCAGCAGGTGGGCGAAGGCCTCGCTTTCCCGTAGCGCCGTTTCCGCCCGCTTGCGGCTGTCGATGTCCTGGGCCACGCCCACCCAGTGCTCGATCTCGCCGCTGGCATTGGTGAAGGGCATGGTGCGGGTTTCGAACCAGCGATAGTGACCCTCGGCATCGCGCAGCTGCAATTCCAGGCTGCCGGCGACGCGTTGCTCGCGCACCTCGCGCCAGCGCCGCAACAGCTGCGGACGCTGCTCGGGATGGATGGCGCCGGCCCAGAGATCGGGGTCGGCGACCACGCTGGCCGGACTCAGGCCGCTGTATTCGTACCAGTAGCGATTGGCGTATTCGAAGCTGCCATCGGGCCGCGCGAACCAGATGATCTGCGGATTGACGTCCATCAGGGCGCGGTAATGGGTTTCGTCGAGGGTGCTGTGCCGCGCCGGCGAGGCCGCCTGCAACCGCGTCTCGAACAGGCGCAGCACCTGGCGCGCCAGGCGTTCGAGGCCGCTCAGGCGTGCGGCGTTCAGCTCGCGCGGTTGCCAGTCGAGCACGCAGAGGGTGCCGAGAAAGACGCCTTCGGCCGTCCGCAGCGGAGCGCCGGCATAGAATCTCAGCCCGGCCGGATCGGTCACCAGGGGATTGTCGGTAAAGCGCGGATCCTGGCTCAGGTCCTCGATCTGCCGCGCCTCCCGGGCGTCGTGCAGGTGCTGGCAGAAGGACAGCGCCAGGGGAATTTCCGCCACGCCCAGGCCGCGTTCGGCGATGAACAGCTGCTGCTCCTCGCCAAGCAGGTTGACCGCGGCGATGGGCGTCTCGCAGAGGGTGGCCGCCAGTTCCACCAGGTCGTCGAGGGCCGGCTCCGGCTGGCCGTCGAGCAGGCCGCAGGTGGCCAGGAGCGCCTGGCGGCGACGGCGCTGCTCGGCGTCCTCGGCACCCACGGCAGGGTTCACGACGGTTGTCTGCACGGCTGGCTATCCTTGTTCCGCTCGCGGGCTGCTGGACCTAACGTTCGCTCTGGGGCGTGACGCGCAGGACTTCTTCCACGGTGGTGAAGCCGGCGGCGATCTTTTGCGCACCGGACAGCCGCAGGCTGCGCATGCCTTCCTTGAACGCCTGCCGCCGCAGCGCGGTGATGTCGGTATCCGCCGTCACCAGTTCGCGCAGACTATCGGAGAGGGTGAGGATTTCGTATACCCCGGCACGACCGCGATAGCCGGTGTCACGACATTCCGGGCAACCCACCGGCTGCATGGCGCCGGTGGGCAGCGGGGCGTTCCACGGCTTGGTCAGTTCCTGCCAGGCGGCCGGGTCCAGTTCGGTGGGCGTCTTGCAGGCCGGGCAGAGGGTCCGCACCAGCCGCTGGGCCATGACGCCGAGCACCGTGGCGCGGATCAGGTAGTAGGGCACGCCCAGTTCGATCAGGCGACTCACCGAGCTGGGGGCGTCGTTGGTGTGCAGGGTGGAGAGCACCAGGTGACCGGTCAGGGCCGCCTGGATGGCCATCTCGGCGGTTTCCAGGTCGCGGATCTCGCCGATCATGATGATGTCGGGATCCTGTCGCATCAGCGCCCTGACGCCACTGGCGAAGGTCACCTCGATGTTGGGCTGCACCTGCATCTGGTTGAAGGCGTCCTCCACCATCTCGATGGGATCTTCGATGGTGCAGACGTTGACCTCGGGCGTGGCCAGCTGCTTGAGGGTGGTGTACAGCGTGGTGGTCTTGCCCGAACCGGTGGGACCGGTGACCAGGATGATGCCGTTGGGTTGCCCGGTCATGCCGGCCCAGCGGCGCAGGTCGTCGGCGGAGAAACCGAGCTGGTCGAAGCTCTTGAGCAGCACGTCCGGGTCGAAGATCCGCATCACCAGCTTTTCGCCGAAGGCGGTGGGCATGGTCGACAGGCGCAGTTCGACTTCCTTCTCGCCGGCCATGCGCGTCTTGATCCGGCCGTCCTGGGGCTTGCGCTTCTCGGCGACGTTCATGCGCCCGAGGTTCTTGATCCGGCTGACCACCGCCAGGGTGACCTGGGCCGGGAACTGGTAGACGGTGTGCAGCACCCCGTCGATGCGAAAGCGCACCGCGCCCTGCTCGCGACGCGGCTCGACGTGGATATCGCTGGCGCGCTGCTGGAAGGCGTACTGGAACAGCCAGTCGACGATGTTGACGATGTGGGCGTCGTTGGCATCCGGCTCGCCATCGGCGGCGCCGAGATTGACCAGCTGCTCGAAGTTGCCGACGCCGCTGGTCTTCTGCTCCACCGCCGAGGCGCCGGTGACCGAGCGCGCCAGGCGAAAGAATTCCTGGGTGTAGCGGGTGATGTCCGCCGGGCTGGCCACCACGCGCTTGATCGGCCGCTGCAGCACATGGGTGAGGTTGCTTTCCCAGCTGTGCACGAAGGGCTGGGCGCTGGCCACCGTCACCTCGTCCGGGCTCACCGCCACGGCGAGGATCTTGTTGCGCTGGGCGAAGGCGTAGGACATCAGCGGGGTGACCGAGGCCACGTCCACCTTGAGCGGATCGATGCGGTAGAAGGGCTGGCCGGAATACTCGGCGAGCCAGCGGGTAAGGCTGTCCAGATCCAGCTTGCGCCCCGGGCGACTGAGGTCGTCCACGCTCTGCGCCGCCAGGAACTCCAGCGGATGCTGCTGCGGATTGGCCGAACCGCGGCGCAGGAGCAGGCACTGTTCGGCGGTCTGCTGGTCGATCCGCTGCTGGCTGACCAGCTCGCGCAGGATGTCGCCCAGGTCGAGCCAACGATCAGCGGAAGGGGAAGCTATGGCGGACATCTGGACTCCTTGAAAAGGTGGTCGCACTCGGGGTGGCGCCCGGTGCCTGACCGGGGACGACCCGCCTGCGCTACCCGCCAGGTTGGTCGCCTCCTCCAGCATAGCGATTTTGTATTAAGGAATCGCTCGCGGCCTTGTGCCATCAGGATGGACGGCCGGATGCGCCAGCCGTTCCCGCCATTCGGCGGCTCAGGCCAGGGCTTTCCAGGGCGCCAGGCCATGGACCAGGCGCGCCTGCTCGGCTACCCCGGCGAGATCGCCATGGGCGCTCAGCGGCGCCAGCTTGCCCAGTTCGCCATACAGCCGATCGGCTTCGGGCAGGTCCAGCGCGCCCCGCGCCAGGTGCAGCCAGACCTGCATGCGCTCCAGGCGCGGCAGCTGCTGCTCGATCAACTCGGGTTCGGTGATGGCGCGTAGCAGCGGCAACTCGGCCGCTTCCAGGGCCAGGAAGCGCGGCAGCCACTGGCCCAGGGGCGTCGCGCCCTGGCGTTCGCCACGGCCGGTGCGGCCCTGGGTCCAGGCGCGCTCGTGCAGCCAGCGCGCGGCGCGCAGGGAGAACAGGCCCCAGCGCGGCTGCTCCAGTTCGGTGGCGAAGCGCTGCGGTGCCTGGCGGCGGGCTTCCTCGTCGTCCTGGCCGATGGCGGCCAGCGGGCGCCAGTCGGCGAGCAGCTCGTCGAGGGTCTGGCGCAGGTCGCGGCTGGTGGCCCGCGGAGCGGCCTGGCCAAGGCTGCCGAGCAGGGCGCGCAGGTCGATCAGCTGGTGCACCCAGTCCACCAGCAGGCGCCAGTGGCCATTCCAGCGATACTGTTCGGCCAAGCGCTGGCTGCCGGCCAGCAGGTGTCCGCCGAGGCGGGCGACGGCCTCGTCCAGCGGCGTTTCGGCGTCGAGTTCCGGCGCAGAGAGGTAGAGGGTGTAGCTCGCCGCATCGTGCAGGCGATAGCCACGCTCGGCCTTGCTGATGTCGCAGGGCATCAGCGGGAATTCGGCGGCCAGTTGTTCGGCCAGTTCCAGCAGCGCGGCCGGTTCGCCCTGGCGCAATTCCAGCTCGACCTCGGCGATGGCCTCGCGCTGGTCGCCGGCACGCACCTCGCCCTGGTCGAGGGCGACTTCGATGATGGTTCGGGCCTTGCCCCGGCCCCAGGCGATCTCCGCGGCGTCGCGGACGAAATCGGTGTCGAACACCGGCTGCAGGCGGCGCAGGTCCAGGTCGGCCAGTTCCGCCGGCCAGCAGCTGTCGTCGAACAGCGCGGTGTCCAGGGTGGCATCGGCCAGCGGCCATTCCCACTCGTTGCGCTCGGACAGCCCGGCCAGGCTCTGGCCGCGACTCTTGAGCGTCTGGATGAAACGCTCGCCATCACGGCGCACACGCAGGGCGACCTTGGCATGGGCCAGGTCGCGGGTGTCGGTGTCGTAATAGCAGTTGGACAGCTCGTGGCGCTGCCAGCCGTCCTTGCAACGCTTCTTCAGCAGCGGATGAGCGCGCAGGGCGTCGAGGGTCGCCGCACTGGCGCGCAGCTTGATTTCGGTTTCTTTGGCCATTGGAGGATCCTGGCGCCGGAAGAGAACGGTCCGGCTCCGTGCCGAGCGCGTCATGACGACGGACGGCGAGAACGTGGGCGCTAGTTTAGCCCGTCCCGCCCCCCTGGCGCATGAAGGTTTCATCGCGCGGCGGATGGCGCCATGATGGAGGCGTGACCAGGAGACCCCGCATGACCCTGCCCGCGCTGAAAGCTCTGTTCTCAACCCTGATCGCCGAAAGCTCGGTGAGCTGCACCCAGCCCGCCCTGGACCAGTCCAACGCTGGCGTCATCGCCCGCCTGAGCGACTGGTTCGGCGCCCTGGGCTTCGCCTGCGAGACCCAGGAGGTAGCACCCGGCAAGTTCAACCTGATCGCCACCCTGGGCAGCGGGCCGGGCGGTCTGGTGCTGGCCGGCCATACCGATACCGTACCCTATGACGCCGCGCTCTGGCAGGCCGATCCCCTGCGTCTGCGCGACGCCGACGATCGCTGGTACGGCCTGGGCAGTTGCGACATGAAGGGCTTCTTCGCGTTGATCCTCGAGGCGGTACGCGACCTGGATCCGCGCCAGCTGCGCCAGCCGCTGATCGTGCTGGCCACCTGCGACGAGGAATCCTCCATGGACGGCGCCCGGGTACTGGCCGAAGCCGGCCGCCCCCTGGGCCGCGCCGCAGTGATCGGCGAGCCGACCGGATTGCGGCCGATCCGCCTGCACAAGGGCATCCTCATGGAGCGCATCGACATCCTCGGCCAGAGCGGCCACTCCTCCGATCCGAGCCTGGGCCACAGCGCCCTGGACGCCATGCAGGCGGTGATGGGCGAGCTGCTCGACCTGCGCGCCCAGTGGCAGCGTGAATACCGCAATCCGCTGTTCCTGGTGCCCCAGCCGACGCTGAATCTGGGCTGCATCCATGGCGGCGACAATCCCAACCGCATCTGCGGCCAGTGCGCTCTGGAATTCGACCTGCGCCCCCTGCCGGGCATGCAGCCCGAAGCCCTGCGCCAGGCCATCCGCGGGCGGCTGCTGCCGGTCGCCGAACGCTTCGGGGTACGGATCGACTACCAGCCGCTGTTTCCCGCCGTACCGCCCTTCGAGCAGCCCGCCGAGGCCGAACTGGTGCGCCTGGCCGAGCGGCTCACCGGCCACCGCGCCGAGGCCGTGGCCTTCGCCACCGAGGCGCCCTATTTGCAGGCGATCACCCAGGAGGTACTGGTGCTCGGCCCCGGCGACATCAGCTGCGCGCACCAGCCCGAGGAGCACCTGGCGCTGGCGCGGATCGCGCCTACCGTCGAGCTGCTGCAGCAGCTGATCGGCCACTACTGCCTGGGCGCGGCCGCAGCGGTCCGATGAACAGACCCGCGCGTCCGGCGTGACTTTTTGTAAACTCCAGACGGTCTACTGAGGCTGTCTGCCCATCCGCTCCCTGTCGAGGAACCCCCGTGCTGCGACGACGCTGAACGCCCTGCCTGCCCTCGTTCACCCTCCCGCCTATCCTCCAAGGGTCTTCGTCTCGATGCACGAATACGTCAACTGGCTCCGCCACGCCTCGCCCTATATCAACGCCCACCGCGACGCCACCTTCGTCGTCATGCTGCCCGGTGACGGCGTCGCCCACCCCAACTTCGGCAACATCGTCCACGACCTGGTGCTGCTGCACAGCCTGGGTGTGCGCCTGGTGCTGGTCCACGGCTCCCGTCCGCAGATCGAATCGCGCCTGGCCGCGCGCGGCATCGAGCCGCGCTTCTACAACGACCTGCGCATCACCGACGGCCCGACCCTGGAAGCGGTGATCGATGCCGTCGGCAGCCTGCGCAGCGCCATCGAGGCGCGCCTGTCCATGGACATGGCCGCCTCGCCCATGCAGGGCTCGCGGCTGCGCGTCGCCAGCGGCAATCTGGTCACCGCGCGCCCGGTCGGGGTGCAGGATGGCGTCGACTTCCACCACACCGGCGAAGTCCGCCGCATCGACCGCCGCGGCATCGGCCGCCTGCTCGACGAGCGCACCATCGTGCTGCTCTCGCCACTGGGCTATTCCCCCACCGGCGAGACCTTCAACCTGGCCTGCGAAGACGTCGCCATGCGCGCCGCCATCGATCTGGGCGCCGACAAGCTGGTGCTCTACGGCGCCGAACCGGGCCTGCTGGACGAACACGGCGCCCTGATCCGCGAGATCGGTCCGCAGCAGATCCCCACCCATCTGGCGCGCCTGGGCAGCTCCTACCAGGCCGAACTGCTCGACGCCGCCGCCCAGGCCACCCGCGGTGGCGTACGCCGCTGCCACATCGTCGGCTACGCCGAGGACGGCGCCCTGCTCACCGAACTCTTCACCCGCGCCGGCAGCGGCACCCTGGTGGCCCAGGAGCCTTTCGAGACCCTGCGCGAGGCGACCATCGCCGACGTCGGCGGCCTGATGGAGCTGATCCGCCCGCTGGAAGAACAGGGCATCCTGGTGCGCCGTTCCCGCGAGGTGCTGGAGCGCGAGATCGAGCAATTCAGCATCGTCGAACGCGAAGGCCTGATCATCGCCTGCGCGGCGCTCTATCCCATCGCCGACTCGGCGGCGGGCGAGCTGGCGTGCCTCGCGGTCAATCCCGACTACCGCCACGGCGGTCGCGGCGACGCCCTGCTGGCCCGCATCGAACAACGCGCCCGCGAGCGCGGCCTGAGCACCCTGTTCGTGCTCACCACCAAGACCGCCCACTGGTTCCGCGAACGCGGCTTCGAACCCAGCAGCGTGGAGCGCCTCCCTGCGGCGCGGGCATCGCTGTACAACTTCCAGCGCAATTCGAAGATTTTCGAGAAGGGCTTGTAAGAGCGCGCGCTCGTAGGTTGGGCTGAGACGGCTGTATCGTCGAAGCCAATACTGCCAAGTCCCACCGTCATCGCGGCCATGGGCCGCTCCTACAGATTCAAGGCACGCCTGTAGGAGCGGCCCATGGCCGCGATAGCGCCAGTCCCAACGGAAACCGCTGCAAGGCGGAGCTGGCCCTTCCTGCATCTATGCCGGAAGGCGCACTCGTCAACCATCGAGTCGCCCGCTGGCGTCTGGAGACGTAGCGTGGAAAACCGCGCAGCGTTTTCCACTAATGGGCTCCGTTGCTCAGCGGACAAGGCTTCGCCGCCGTCCACGCTACGGGCTACGGGCTACGGGCTACGGGCTACGGGCTACGGGCTACGGGCTACGGGCTGCGGGCTGTTCAGGGTTCTTCATCCAGAACCTCCAGGCTGGCGAATCGCCCCGTTCAGCAGGGCGAGCGCCAGTGTCGTGGAGTGGGTCGAGCCGCATGGATGCGGCGAGAGGTCCAGTGGGCCATGGACGGCCCATCTGGACCGACCCCGGAACGGTGCTGGCGTGAGCGAAACGTAGCGTAGCGAAGTAACAGCCGTAGGCTGGCCCGAAGGGCGAGCAACGCGAGTCACCCGGAGCGCAGCGGAGGGCCGGATGGTCGGGGCAAGCGTTTTTGCTTACTTTTTTCCGGGGCGCGCAGCCGCGACTGAAAAAAGTGAGTCGCCCGAGGGGGCGACACAAGAGCCATCAGCAAAGCACGACAATCAGCTAAGGCACCAACAAGCTCTTTGGCACTTGGCACCGCAATGTTGGGCTTCGCTCTCGCTCAACCCAACCTACGCATCTACACCCCGATCGTCGCCAGAATGCTCGCCTGATAGGCCGCCACGAAGGTATCGAAATCCCCCTGGGGCGCCGCCTCGATCTCCGCCTGCTCTTCCAGCGACTGGCGTGCCATCTGGGCATAGCAGGCCTGCTCGCCGGCGCTCAGCGGGTGGCTGGCGAAATAGGCCGCATGAGCCTCGCTCTGGCGCAGGCCGAAGTCGGCGAAGCTCTCGCCTCTTTCGCGCAGCTCCTGCAGCACCCGCGCCGAGGGGGTGAGGCGGACATCGGCGACCTTCTGCCGCTGCACCGCCACCGCCCGGCGATGGGCGTCGCCGCCCAGGCTGGCGTCCAGGGTCTCGGCGCAGCGCTCGATCTGGTCGAGCATCTCCGCCGCCCAGTCGATCATGGTCACCGAGGCGCCATGGCGCTGCAGGCGCAGGCCCGGCTTGCGGCCTTCGCGCACCACGCTGGCGAAGTTGTCGGTGCATTCGCTGCACTCGCCGTTGAGCGGCGGACTGCCTTCCAGGGCGCAATAGAGCAGGAAGGCGTCGAGGAACAGCGCGGCGGTGGTATCGATGCCCAGCGGCAGGAAGGGATCGATGTCCAGGCAGCGCACCTCGATGTACTGCACGCCGCGCGCCATCAGCGCCTGCACCGGCCGCTCGCCGCTGCGGGTGACGCGCTTCGGGCGGATGGTGGCGTAGTACTCGTTCTCGATCTGCAGGATGTTGGTGTTGAGCTGCACCCACTCGCCGTTCTGGTGCGTGCCGATCTCCGCATAGGGCGGGTAGGGCGTACCCACCGCGCGTCTCAGGCTCTCGGTATAGGTGGTCAGATCGTTGTAGTCCGGCGTCAGGCTGGCCTGGGCGTTGCTCTGATAGCCCAGGTCGCTCATGCGTAGGCTGGTGGCATGGGGCAGGTACAGGGTCCGCTCGTCGAGGGTCTGCAACCGATGTGGCCGGCCCCGCAGGAAGCCTGCGTCCAGCGCCGGCGAGGCGCCGAACAGGTACATCAGCAGCCAGCTGTAGCGGCGGAAGTTGCGGATCAGGGCGATATAGCGCGCCGACTGGTAGTCGCGGGCATCGCGGGCGTCACCTTCCTGCTGGCGCAGGAGCTCCCAGGCCGCTTCCGGCAGCGAGAAGTTGTAGTGGATGCCGGCGATGCACTGCATGGTGCGGCTGTAGCGCAGGGCCAGGCCGCGGCGGTAGACGTGCTTGAGCCGGCCGATGTTGGAGCTGCCGTAGTCGGCGATGGGGATCTCGTCCTCCGCCGGCAGCGCGCAGGGCATGGAGCCGCTCCAGAGGCGCTCGCCGTCGAGTTCGGCGACCGCGGCGCGGTGCACCCGATCCAAGGCGTCCAGCACGTCGGGGGTGCGGGTGCCGGTGGGGGTGATGAATTCGAGCAGGGCCTCGGAGTAGTCCGTGGTGATCTGCGGATGGGTCAGGGCCGAGCCCAGCGCCCGGGGATGGGGGCGGCGGGACAGCTGGCCACGGGCGTCCACCCGCAGGGTCTCGCGCTCGATGCCGTGCAGGCATTCGGCGAGAAGGGTGGGATCAGCGCCGAGCAGGGCCAGGCGGCGGGACAGGATATCGCTCAAGTTGACTTCCTATGGCGGTACTCGCCCCGGGCAGGGTAGAAGAAACCGACTGAAATGAGGGTTGCCGGCCAGGGCCGACGCGGGGGCAGCAGTCACTGCTGCGGTCCGGGTTCAAGCCTCAGACCGCAACCCGCTCAGTTGTCTCCCAGCGTAGCTCAGGCGACGGCAAAGGGCGATATGCGCCGCTTCGCTGCCGCCCGCTCTGGCCGGTCACAGACAGGCGAAGGTCGCCTGGGCCAGGGCGATCAGCTTGTCGCCCTGATGCACCTGGGCTTCCAGCACATGGGTCTTGCGGCCCGGGTGGATCACCCGGGCGCGGCAGACCAGTTCGCCGTCGCTGACGCCACGCACGTAGTTGACCTTGCATTCCAGGGTCACGCTGCCGGCCTGGCCATCGAACAGGCTGTGGCTGGCCTGGCCCAGGGCGGTGTCGATCAGCGAGAAGATGGCACCGCCATGCAGCTTGCCGTGCAGGTTGATGAGCGTGTCCTGCACGCTCATGCGCACCTCGGACTCGCCACCCCCGGCCTTGTGGATGGTCATGCCCAGCAGGGTGCTGAAGGCGCTGTCTTTGCCTGCGAGAGAACCGCTCATGCCTATTTCCTCAGTTGCTTGGCGTTGGCGAACAGGGACGCCATGGCATTGTTGGCCGGCGCGGCCTGGGTTTGGCGCGGGGCGCCCTTGTCGGTGCGCGGCTTGCCACCGTTGCCGCGGGTCTGGCCGCCGGGCTTGCCATCGACCTTCTCGCCGGGGGTGTCGCCCATGCGCATGGACAGTCCCACGCGATTGCGCGGCACGTCCACCTCCATCACCTTTACCTTGACGATGTCGCCCGCCTTGACCACCTCGTAGGGATCCTTGACGAACTTCTCCGACAGCGCGCTGATGTGCACCAGGCCGTCCTGGTGCACGCCGATGTCGACGAAGGCACCGAAGTTGGTGACGTTGGTGATGACGCCCTCCAGCACCATGCCGGGCTTGAGGTCGGAAAGCTTCTCCACGCCGTCCTGGAACACCGCGGTCTTGAACTCCGGACGCGGATCGCGACCCGGCTTGTCCAGTTCCTGGAGGATGTCGGTCACCGTCGGCAGGCCAAAGCTCTCATCGGTGAACTTCTTCGGATCCAGCCGCTTGAGAAAGGCCGAATCGCCGATCAGCGAGCGGATGTCGCGACCGGTGTCGGCGGCGATGCGCTGCACCAGGGGATAGGTCTCCGGGTGCACCGCCGAGGCGTCCAGCGGATTGGCGCCGCTCATCACGCGCAGGAAGCCGGCGGCCTGCTCGAAGGTCTTGTCGCCCAGGCGCGGCACCTTCTTCAGGGCCTCACGGGTGGCGAAGGCGCCGTTGGCATCGCGGAATTGCACGATGTTCTGCGCCAGGGTGGCGTTGAGCCCGGAGATCCGCGCCAGCAGGGCGGCGGAAGCGGTATTCACGTCCACGCCCACGGCGTTCACGCAGTCTTCCACCACGGCGTCCAGGCTGCGCGCCAGCTTGAGCTGGGAGACGTCGTGCTGGTACTGGCCCACGCCGATGGACTTGGGCTCGATCTTCACCAGCTCGGCCAGCGGATCCTGCAGGCGGCGGGCGATGGACACGGCGCCACGCAGGGAGACGTCCAGCTCGGGAAATTCCCGGGCGGCCAGTTCCGAGGCGGAATACACCGAGGCACCGGCTTCGCTGACCATCACCTTGGTCAGGCCGAGTCCCGGGTACTTGCTGATCAGCTCGCCGGCCAGCTTGTCGGTCTCGCGGCTGGCGGTACCGTTGCCGATGGCGATCAGGTCCACGCCATGCTTGGTGCAGAGCACGCCGAGGGTGGCCAGGGTCTGGTCCCACTGATTGCGCGGCGCATGGGGATAGACGGTGTCGGTGGCCAGCAGCTTGCCCGTGGCGTCCACCACGGCGACCTTGCAGCCGGTACGCAGACCCGGGTCCAGCGCCAGGGTAGTGCGCGGGCCGGCCGGCGCGGCCAGCAGCAGGTCGTGCAGGTTGCGGGCAAAGACCGCGATGGCCTCTTCCTCGGCCTTTTCGCGCAGCTCGCCGAGCAGGTCGGTTTCCAGGGAGGTATAGAGCTTGACCTTCCAGGTCCAGCGCACCACCTCGGAAAGCCACTTGTCCGCGGCGCGGCCCTGGTTCTTCAGCTCGAAATGCGCGGCGATCAGGCCTTCGCAGGGATGGGCGATGCCCGGGCCTTCTTCGCCGAGCTTGAGCGCGGCGCTGAGCATGCCCTCGTTGCGGCCGCGGAAGATCGCCAGGGCGCGGTGCGAGGGCACCGCCTTGAAGGGCTCGTCATGCTCGAAGTAGTCGCTGAACTTGGCGCCTTCGGTCTCCTTGCCGGGCACCAGTCGTGCGCTGAGGATGGCGTCCTGCTGCAGGACGCCGCGCAGCCGCGCCAGCAGGTCGGCGTCTTCGGCGAAGCGCTCCATGAGGATGTACTTGGCGCCTTCCAGAGCGGCCTTGACGTCCGCCACGCCCTTGTCCGCGTCGACATAGCCGGCGGCTTCGGACTCCGGGGTCAGGGTCGGATCCTGCAGCAGCGCCTCCGCCAGCGGGCCGAGGCCGGCTTCCAGGGCGATCTGGCCCTTGGTGCGGCGCTTCTGCTTGTAGGGCAGATAGAGGTCTTCCAGGCGGGTCTTGGTGTCGGCCAGGTTGATCTCGCGGGCCAGTTCGGGGGTCAGCTTGCCCTGCTCCTCGATGGAGGCCAGCACCGCGCCGCGGCGCTCTTCCAGCTCGCGCAGATAGCGCAGCCGCTCTTCGAGATGACGCAGCTGGGTGTCGTCCAGGCTGCCGGTGACTTCCTTGCGGTAACGGGCGATGAAGGGCACGGTCGACCCTTCGTCGAGCAGGGCCACGGCGGCGGCGACCTGTTGCGGGCGGGCGCCGAGCTCTTCGGCGATGCGGCTATTGATATCCATCGGGCTACCTGGCTTGCACGAGAAAAAGCGGGCGGCAGTATACCCGAGCCCGCCGGAGCCCTGCCTCCCATGCCGGCACCGCCACCCCGGAGTGGGCAAAATCTGCTAACAATGGCCCAATGCCGCGGTCGGATGGCCTACGGCATAATCCAGTGCTAGATCACAAGGAGATATTATGAGCACCCCCGTTGCCCCGGAAGGTGAAAAGATCCTGGTCGTCGACGACGACGCCCGGTTGCGTCGCCTCTTGGAGCGTTTTCTGGCCGAGCAGGGTTATCGCGTGCGCACCGTCGAGAGCGCCGAACAGATGGACCGCCTGCTGGCGCGCGAGGTCTTCAACCTGGTCGTGCTGGACCTGATGATGCCCGGCGAAGACGGCCTGTCCGCCTGCGGCCGGTTGCGCGAGAGCGGCAACCGCATCCCCATCATCATGCTGACCGCCAAGGGCGACGAAGGCAGCCGCATCCAGGGCCTCGACCAGGGCGCTGACGACTATCTGGCCAAGCCCTTCAATCCGCTGGAGCTGGTGGCTCGCATCAAGGCCGTGCTACGCCGTCAGGCGCCGGTGGTGCCCGGCGCCCCCGCCGGGACCGACGAGGTGGTGACCTTTGGCGACTACGCCCTGCACCTGGCCACCCGCGAACTCAAGCGCGGCGAAGAGACCCACATGCTTACCACCGGCGAATTCGCCGTGCTCAAGGCACTGGTCGACCACGCCCGCGAGCCGCTGACCCGCGACAAGCTGATGAACCTGGCCCGCGGTCGCGAATGGGACGCCCTGGAGCGCTCCATCGATGTGCAGATCTCGCGCCTGCGCCGGATGATCGAACCCGATCCGTCCAAGCCGCGCTATATCCAGACCGTCTGGGGCGTGGGCTACGTCTTCGTACCGGACGGCGCCGGCAAATAAGCTCTCACCGCCACACTTAGGTGTCGACGATACAGAGCGTGTTCAAAGTCTTGCGAGCTAGAGTCAAACGAGGCGAAAAGACCTGAGGAAGCGGAGTTTACAAGGCGTAAATGAGCATTCCGAAGGTCTTTTCAACGCTGTTTGGCCGACGCGCAGCTGACTTTGAATAGGCTCAGGCGAACAGCCCCTGATGCACGCCGACCAGCAGGAAAATCCCCAGCAGCGCGCGATAGATGATGAAGGGCCAGGTCGAGAAGCGCTCCAGAAAGCGCATCAGGCCCCAGATCGCGGCAAAGGCCGACAGGCTCGCCACCAGCAATCCCACCAGCAGCAGCGACCAGGCTTCGGCCGGGATGTGCGCGTGCCAGAGCACCACCAGCTCCTTGAGTCCGGCCAGGGCGATGGCCGGCAGACCCAGCAGGAAGGAGAAGCGTGCGGCTTCTTCGCGACGCAGATTGAGGAACATGGCGGCGGTCAGGGTCGAGCCCGAGCGGGACACGCCCGGAATCAGCGCTCCGACCTGGGCGATCCCCACGATCAGCGCATCGCGCAGCCGCATTTGCGAGATGTCCCTGTTGTGCCGGCAGATCCGCTCCGCCAGCGCCAGCAGCGCGGCCATGGCCAGGCAGGCGTAGCCGATGACGCTGATGCCGCGCAGCGGCGAGTCGCAGGCGTTGAGCAGGGGCGCCAGCAGCAGACCGGCGATGCAGATGGGAATGGTCGCCAGCACGATCATCACCGCCAGCAGGAAGTCCGGGCTGTCGAAGTCGCGCTGGCGCACCGCGGCCAGGCTGCCGCGGGTCACGCCACTCACATCGCGCCAGAAATAGCTGATCACCGCGGCCAGCGCCGCCATCTGCATGGCGGCGGAAAAGGCCGAGCCGGGGTCGCGCCAGCCGAGCAGGGCGGGTACCACCCGCATGTGTGCCGTGGACGAAATGGGAAGCAGCTCGGTGATACCCTGCACCACGCCGAGAAAGGCGATCTGCGCGTAGCTGAGCGAGGCGAAGCCGATGTCCAGGCCGGTCTGGCAGATGTCGGACACGAGAGAACTCCAGGTTGAAGGGAAGAAATGGACGAGCAAATGTATCCGAATGTGTCCGCGTCCGGTGGCCTATCTGGACCCTGCAATCCCAGAGGTTGTGATGGCTTTCGCGCCGTTTTGCGCGGAAATCCGGACCGATGAAGGCGCCCAGCTGGTTTCCCCAGAGTTTCTTCGCCCGCTCGCTGTGGATGGTCCTGCTCGCGGTGCTGTTTTCCAAGGCACTGACCCTGGTCTATCTGCTGCTCAATGAGGACGTCCTGGTCGATCGCCAGTACAGCCATGGCGCGGCCCTGACGCTCAAGGCCTACTGGGCCACCCCGGAGTCCGAGCGACCGCGCATCGCCCAGGCCGCCGGTCTGCGCTACGAATCACCGGAAACCGTGCCGGCCGGGGAATACCACTGGCCCTACAGCGAGATCTTCGAGCGCCAGATGAAACAGGAACTGGGCGAGGAGACCGAGGTGCGGGTGCGGGTCCAGCACGGTCCGGCGCTCTGGGTGCTGGCGCCGAGCCTGGGACCGGACTGGATCAAGATTCCGCTGATGGCCCATCCGCTGCGTGGCCAGCACATCTGGAGCGTGCTCGGCTGGTTTTTCGCCATCGGCCTGCTGTCCGTGGGTGCCGCCTGGGTCTTCGTGCGGCAGCTCAACCAGCCCTTGCGGCGCCTGGTGAACGCCGCGCGCGAGCTGGGCAAGGGCCGTAGCGTGCGGCTGCCGGAGACCGATGCCCCGAGCGAGATCCAGGATGTCTACCACGCCTTCAACCAGATGGCCGAAGACGTCGAGCAGGCCGGCCGCGAACGCGAACTGATGCTGGCCGGGGTCTCCCACGACCTGCGCACGCCCCTGACCCGCCTGCGTCTGGCGGTGGAACTGATGCCGCCGGCGGAGCGCGAAGAAGCCGAGGACATGATCCGCGACATCGAGGACATGAACGCCATCCTCGACCAGTTCCTCGCTTTCGTGCGCGATGGGCGGGACGAACCCCAGGAGCTCACCAACCTCAACGAACTGGCCCGCCAGGTGGTGGCGCCCTACAACCAGGAGACGGAGCGGGTACGGCTGATGCTGGACGTGCTGCCGCCGCTGCCGGTGCGGCGCATCTCCTTCAAGCGGCTGCTGACCAACCTGGTGGAAAACGCCCTGCGCCATGGCGGCGGTGGCGGTATCGAGGTGGTCGGACAGGTCGCGGGCTCCGCCACGGCGCCCTATGTCGCCCTGAGCGTGATGGATCGCGGTCCCGGCATCGATCCCAAGGACCTGCAGGACATCTTCAATCCCTTCACCCGCGGCAATCGCGCCCGCACCGTCAGCGGTTCCGGGCTGGGCCTGGCCATCGTCAAGCGCATTGCCGCGCAGCACGGCGGCAGTGCCGAGCTGCGCAATCGCGAAGGTGGCGGGGTGGAAGCCCGGGTACTGCTGCCCCTGGGCCTGCTGCTGCCCCGCAGCGCCAGCTGACGCCGAACGCTGCTTCTGCACTTTGTAGGAGCGGCCGCATCGGCGGACCGCCATGGCCGCGATGCTGTGACATAGCGAAATGGCCTCGACATCGGGCTCGCGCGCGATCTATCAGGAGATAGGGAGGTTGGGCCAGACGCCAGCGCAGCCCAACCTCCCAAACCACGGCCTCAGCCCTTGCCCTTGGTCCGTGTCAGCCCCGGCTCGGCGTTCTTTTCCAGGTATTCGATGATGATCCCGGCCACGTCCTTGCCGGTGGTCTGCTCGATGCCTTCCAGGCCGGGCGAGGAGTTGACCTCCATCACCAGCGGGCCGTGGTTGGATCTGAGGATGTCCACCCCGGCCACGCTCAGGCCCATGGCCCGGGCCGCACGCAGGGCGGTCATGCGTTCCTCGGGGGTGATCTTGATCAGGCTGGCGGTGCCGCCACGATGCAGATTCGAGCGGAATTCCCCGGGCGCCGCCTGGCGCTTCATCGCCGCGATCACCTTGTCGCCGACCACGAAGCAGCGGATGTCCGCACCGCCCGCTTCGCGGATGTATTCCTGCACCATGATGTTCTGCTTGAGCCCCATGAAGGCCTCGATCACCGACTCGGCCGCCTTCTCGGTTTCGCACAGCACCACGCCGATGCCCTGGGTGCCTTCCAGCACCTTGATCACCAGTGGGGCGCCGTTGACCATCTGGATCAGGTCCGGCACGTCGTCCGGCGAGTGGGCGAAGCCGGTGACCGGCAGGCCGATGCCCTTGCGCGAGAGCAGTTGCAGGGAGCGCAGCTTGTCGCGCGAACGGCTGATGGCCACGCTCTCGTTGAGCGGAAAGACGCCCTGCATCTCGAATTGGCGCAGCACCGCGCAGCCATAGAAGGTCACCGAGGCGCCGATGCGCGGGATGACCGCATCGAAGCCTTCCAGCGGTTTGCCACGGTAATGGATCTGCGGCTTGTGGCTGGCGATGTTCATGTACGCGCGCAGGGTGTCGACCACGACCACCTCATGGCCGCGGCTGACGCCGGCTTCGACCAGGCGCCGGGTGGAATACAGGTTGGGGTTACGCGAGAGAACGGCGATTTTCATGGGGCACCGGAGGCCGGAGTAAGGGACAACTGGGGTTTGTCTTGCGCATAGGAGACGGCCGGATTCACCAGCAAGCCACCATCGATCAACGCCTTGGAGCCGAGCAGCATGCGATAGCGCATGCTCTTGCGGCAGGCCAGGGTGAATTCCACCGGCCACTGGCACTCGCCCAGGGCCAGCAGGGTACGGATGACGTAACGGGTCTGGGCGATGCCATTGGAGCTGCGGATGGTCTTTTTCGCCACCAGCGGTGCTTCGCAATGGCGGTGCCGGGACTGGACCAGGGTGCCCAGGTGCACGGTGAATCTCACCCAGCGCTCCTTGCCACGCATGAACGGCTGGACTTCTGTCGCATGCAGCGCCGAGGTACTGGCGCCGGTGTCGATCTTGGCTCTCAGCCCGACCACGCCCAGATCGGGCAGGGCCACCCACTCACTCAGGCCGATAATGACCGGTTCGGCGGAATTGCTCATCGCTGCTCCTTGAAATCAGTGGCCTCCGCCTAAATGTTGCGGATCAACGAGCTGCTTGAAGGCTGGTTTGGCGAACAGATAGCCCTGCATCAGCTCGATCCCGAGGTCCCGCAGGCAATCGCGTTCGGCGACGGTCTCCACGCCTTCGGCGATCACCTGGGTACCCAGTTCGCGGCACATGACGATGAGGTTGCGCACGATGGTCCGTCGCACCTGATCCTGGTCGATGCCGCGGATGAGCGCCATGTCGAGCTTGACCAGGTCCGGCTGGAATTCGGCCAGCAGGGTCAGGCCGGAATGACCGGCGCCAAAGTCATCGATGGCGGTCTTGAAGCCGAATTGCTGATATTCGCGCAGGATGTGCGTCAGGTGGTTGCTGGCCACGTGCTCGGTTTCCACCGTCTCGAAGATCAGGCGCTCCAGGGGAAAGCCATGCTCGCGCGCGGCGGCCAGGGTGCTGCGGATACACAATTCCGGACGATAGACGGCGTTGGGCAGAAAGTTGATCGAGAGACTCTCCTGCATGCCCAGGGCCGCCGCGGTGGCGATGGCCTTGGTGCGGCAGAGCTGGTCGAATCTATAGCGGTTGCTGTCGGTCACCTGATTGAGCACCGACAGTGCGCCTTCGCCGCCTGGTCCGCGCACCAGCGCTTCCCGGGCGAAGACCGCGCCTCTGTCCAGATCCACGATGGGCTGATAGGCAAAGTCGAAGTCGAAGCCCAGGGGTTCCGACTGCTGGCACCCCGCGCAGCGGGTCTGACCGGTCAGGTCGGAAGGAAAGAATGTGGTCATGGCTCTCCAGAGGCGCGCTTGCAGCGTCGGTCCGATGGTTTAGAGTTCTTGAGAAGAGTCTAAGACCCAATAGGGGACCTTTTATTCGATGTATGCAGTAGATCACACTGAAGAACGGATGCGCCTTGATAAATGGCTCTGGGCTGCACGTTTTTTCAAGACCCGCGCGCTGGCTAAGGCGGCCCTCGAAGGCGGCAAGGTCCAGTGCCGTGGCGAACGCTGCAAGCCCAGCAAGGAGCCGCGTGTCGGCGATGTCCTCACCATCCGTCAGGGCTATGACGAGAAGACCGTGGTGATCGTCGCCCTGTCGCAGAACCGCCGTGGTGCGCCCGAGGCCCAGCAGCTCTATACCGAGACGCCGGAAAGCCTCAAGGCGCGCGAACAGGCCGCTGCGGCGCGCAAGGCGGGCAACCTCGGCCTGCAGACCGACGGCCGCCCCACCAAGAAGCAGCGGCGCCAGATCCACCAGTTCCGCGAGTACGTCCATCCGTTCGACGACTGATCCCGTCGCGACTCGCCGGATCCTCTCAATGGCCAGGGCCGCTCGGCGGCCCTGGCGTGTCCCGCAGCTTCAGGCTTCGCGGTCTCCTTCCTTATATAGGTAGTTCATGACTTCCCACGATTTCACCCAGCGCTTCCTGTTCGACGAAACCGATGTCCGCGGCGAACTGGCCACCTTGGATCGCAGCTATGTCGAGGTCCTCGCCAAGCACGCATACCCGGAGCCCGTCGCCCAATTGCTGGGCGAGATGCTGGCGGCGGCCGCGTTGCTGTGCGGAACCCTCAAGTTCGAAGGGCTGCTCGTGCTGCAGGCGCGTTCCAGCGGGCCAATCCCGCTGCTCATGGTCGAGTGCTCCAGCGAGCGCGAGGTGCGCGGCATCGCCCGCTACGAAGAAAGCGAGATCACCGCGTCCGCCTCTTTGGGTGAGCTCATGCCTGATGGCGTCCTGGCCCTGACCATCGATCCCCGCCACGGTCAGCGTTACCAGGGCATCGTCCCGCTCGAGGGCGCGAACCTGGCCGAATGCCTGTCCGGCTACTTCGCCACCTCCGAGCAGTTGCCCACCCGCTTCTGGCTGAACGCCGACGGTCGCCGCGCCCGTGGCCTGCTGCTCCAGCAGCTGCCGCCGTCGCGTATCAAGGATGCCCAGGCCCGCCAGGACAGCTGGGAGCACGTCGTCACCCTGGCTGATACCCTCACCGCCGAAGAACTGCTGGGCCTCGATAACGAGGTGATCCTGCATCGCCTGTTCCACGAGGAAACGGTGCGTCTGTTCGACGAGCAACCGGTGGCCTTCAGCTGCAGCTGCTCCCGCGATCGGGCGGCCAATGCCCTGATCAGCATGGGGCAGCCGGACGTCGAGAGTCTGCTCGATGAACAGGACGGACAAATTCGGGTCGATTGTCAGTTTTGCAATGAGCAGCAGGTCTTCGACGCCGCCGATATCGCGCAGATTTTTGCGGGCGGCGGCACGCAAACCCCAGGAAATACCCGGCACTAGCCGTTGCAAAAGCCCGAAGGCTTTCTGGCATAATCCCGCAACGTGTAGTTCTGCCGTGTAAGAGCTACAAGCATGAGGAACGGCCCAGGGCCATGGGGAACGAAATGACGAAAGCCAACGTGTATACCGATATCAGCGTCGCGCAGTTAGTGGAAGAGTCCCTGCGACGTGGCGAAGGAGAGCTGGCCGCCAATGGCTCGCTGGTCGTCAAGACGGGGCATCGCACGGGGCGTTCGCCGGTAGATCGCTTTATCGTCGAGGAAGCCTCCACGCGCGACGCCATCCACTGGGGGCCGATCAACCGGCCTTTCCCGGAGGAGAAGTTCGCCCCGCTGTGGGAGCGCGTCAGCGCCTACCTGGACGAGCGTGATCAATTCGTCTCCCACGTCCATGTAGGCGCCGATGTCGAGCACTACCTGCCCGTCGTCATGCGCACCCAGACCGCCTGGCACAACCTGTTCGGCCGCTGCCTGTTCATCAATCCGGCCGAATACAATCCCCAGTCCAAGCCGGCCTGGGAGATCCTCAATGCGCCCGAGTTCGTCTGCGAGCCCGAGCGTGACGGCACCAATTCCGACGGCACCGTCATCATCAACTTCGCGGCCCGCAAGGTGCTGATCGCCGGCATGCGCTACGCCGGCGAAATGAAGAAGGCCATGTTCTCGGTGCAGAACTTCCTGCTGCCGGAAAAGGATGTGCTGCCGATGCACTGCGCCGCCAACGTGGGCGAGGAGGGGGATGTCACCCTGTTCTTCGGCCTCTCCGGCACCGGCAAGACGACCCTGTCCGCCGACCAGAGCCGCTACCTCATCGGTGACGACGAGCACGGCTGGGGCGTGGGCACGGTCTTCAACATGGAAGGTGGCTGCTACGCCAAGTGCATCGACCTGTCCGAGAAGAACGAGCCGGTGATCTGGAAGGCCATCCAGTTCGGCGCCGTGCTGGAGAACGTGGTCCTGGATCCCCAGACCCGTCAGCCCAACTATGCCGACGACAGCCTGACCCAGAACAGCCGGGCGGCCTATCCGCGCGAGCTGATCGACAAGCGCGCCGAGCACAACCTGGGTGGCGAGCCCAATGCGGTCATCTTCCTGACCTGCGACCTCACTGGCGTCCTGCCCCCGGTTTCCATCCTTAATAATGAGCAGGCGGCCTATCACTTCCTGTCCGGCTACACCGCCCTGGTCGGCTCGACCGAGATGGGTTCCGGTCCCGGCATCAAGTCGACCTTCTCCACCTGCTTCGGTGCGCCCTTCTTCCCGCGCCCGGCGGCCGAATACGCCGATCTGCTGATTAAGCGCATCCAGGGCTTCGGCTCCAAGGTGTACCTGGTCAACACAGGCTGGACCGGTGGTGGCTACGGCGTGGGCAAGCGCTTCAACATCCCCACCACTCGCGCGGTGATCGCGGCCATTCAGAGCGGTGCCCTCATCGGTGCCGAGACTCGCCATGTGCCGGTCATCAATCTCGACGTCCCGGTCGCCGTGCCGGGCGTGGACAGCGTCCTGCTCAATCCGCGCGACACCTGGCAGGATGGCGCCGCCTATGACGCCGCTGCTCGGGAGCTGGCCGGCAAGTTCGTCGAGAATTTCAAGAAGTTCTCCGGCGTCTCCGAAGGCATCGTGGCGGCCGGTCCCCAGCTGTAACAGGAGGTCGCCGTCTGCAAACAAAGGCCGCCGCTAGGGCGGCCTTTGTTTTTTAAGCTTTTTTTTCGTTTTGGGGTTGCGCACTCCGCCGTGGTTGCATAAACTGCGCCCGCTTTCGCTGATAACGCTAGCGAGCGAGGCGAAAGCACTGATTGTTAAGGAGATTTTAAAAAGATCCTTGACAAGAGGAGGGCAGATGAAGAAAATGCCGCCTCACTTTGGAGGGGTTCCCGAGTGGCCAAAGGGATCAGACTGTAAATCTGACGTCGCAGACTTCGAAGGTTCGAATCCTTCCCCCTCCACCAGATTGCTAGAGCGTTTAGGCTCTGCGGGTATAGTTCAGTGGTAGAACCTCAGCCTTCCAAGCTGATGATGCGGGTTCGATTCCCGCTACCCGCTCCAGTTTGACTGGCAAATGTTTCGCTCATGTAGCTCAGTTGGTAGAGCACACCCTTGGTAAGGGTGAGGTCAGCGGTTCAAATCCGCTCATGAGCTCCATCTTAAAAAGGCAGATATGAAAATATCTGCCTTTGTTTTAATGGCGGCATTGCTTTGCTCAATTCGTGAAGGGAGAGAGTGTCGATGGCTAAAGAAAAGTTTGAACGTAACAAGCCGCACCTGAACGTGGGCACCATCGGTCACGTTGACCATGGCAAGACCACTCTGACCGCAGCGCTGACCAAAGTCTGTGCCGACACCTGGGGCGGTTCCGCTCGTGGTTTCGACCAGATCGATAACGCGCCGGAAGAAAAGGCTCGCGGTATCACCATCAACACCTCCCACGTTGAGTACGACTCGGCGATCCGTCACTACGCGCACGTCGACTGCCCCGGCCACGCCGACTACGTGAAGAACATGATCACCGGTGCTGCCCAGATGGACGGCGCGATCCTGGTTTGCTCGGCTGCTGACGGCCCCATGCCGCAGACCCGCGAGCACATCCTGCTGTCCCGTCAGGTAGGCGTTCCCTACATCGTCGTGTTCCTGAACAAGGCCGACATGGTTGACGACGCCGAGCTGCTGGAACTGGTCGAAATGGAAGTTCGCGATCTGCTGAACACCTACGACTTCCCGGGCGACGACACTCCGATCGTCATCGGCTCCGCGCTGATGGCTCTGAACGGTCAGGATGACAACGAGATGGGCGTTTCCGCCGTGCGCAAGCTGGTCGAGACCCTGGACTCCTACATCCCCGAGCCCGAGCGCGCCATCGACAAGCCGTTCCTGATGCCGATCGAAGACGTGTTCTCGATCTCCGGTCGCGGCACCGTGGTAACCGGTCGTGTCGAGCGTGGCATCGTCAAGGTCCAGGAAGAAGTCGAGATCGTGGGCATCAAGGCCACCGTCAAGACCACCTGCACCGGCGTTGAAATGTTCCGCAAGCTGCTGGACGAAGGCCGTGCTGGCGAGAACGTCGGCGTGCTGCTGCGTGGCACCAAGCGTGAAGACGTGGAGCGTGGCCAGGTTCTGGCCAAGCCGAACACCATCAAGCCGCACACCAAGTTCGAGTGCGAAGTGTACGTGCTGTCCAAGGAAGAAGGTGGTCGTCACACCCCGTTCTTCAAGGGCTACCGTCCGCAGTTCTACTTCCGCACCACCGACGTGACCGGTAACTGCGAACTGCCGGAAGGCGTCGAGATGGTGATGCCGGGCGACAACATCAAGATGGTTGTCACCCTGATCGCTCCGATCGCGATGGAAGATGGTCTGCGTTTCGCCATCCGTGAAGGCGGTCGTACCGTCGGCGCCGGCGTGGTTGCCAAGATCATCGAGTAATCGATTGATCTTGGACTGTCAGGCCGGCATAATGGTCGGCCTGATTCAAGTTACAGGCCAGTAGCTCAATTGGCAGAGCGGCGGTCTCCAAAACCGCAGGTTGGGGGTTCGATTCCCTCCTGGCCTGCCAGATTCCCATCTGGCACTCCTTACAGGATTCATGCAATGAGCATCAAGGCGGAAGCCAAAGAGTCGCGCTTCGATGCGCTGAAGTGGCTGGTGGTTGTCGTTCTGGTAGCGGTCGGTGTTGTTGCCAACCACTACTTCGCTGCTCAGTCCATCCTGTATCGAGTGGTAGGTCTGTTGGTGCTGGCAGCCATTGCTGCCTTTGTTGCCCTGCAGACCGCCAAGGGGCAGGCCTTCTTTGGCTTGCTGAAAGACGCCCGTACCGAGATTCGCAAGGTTGTCTGGCCTACCCGGCAAGAGACCACTCAGACCACGCTGATCGTGGTTGCAGTGGTGCTCGTGATGGCTTTGTTGTTGTGGGGGCTCGACTCCCTGCTCGGTTGGCTGGTTTCCACGATTGTTGGTTGAAAGGGTTCGCCGTGGCTAAGCGTTGGTACGTCGTGCATGCCTACTCGGGTTACGAGAAGCATGTCATGCGTTCGTTGATCGAGCGCGTCAAGCTGCACGAAATGGAAGACCAGTTCGGCGATATTCTCGTGCCCACCGAAGAAGTGGTGGAAATGCGCAATGGCCAGAAGCGCAAGAGCGAGCGTAAGTTTTTCCCGGGCTACGTCCTGGTGCAGATGGAAATGAACGAAGGGACCTGGCACCTGGTCAAGGATACCCCTCGGGTCATGGGCTTCATCGGCGGTACTGCCGACAAGCCTGCACCCATCACTGATCGTGAAGCAGATGCCATCCTGCGTCGTGTCTCCGACAGCAGCGACAAGCCCAAGCCGAAGACCCTGTTCGAGGCTGGCGAGACGGTTCGAGTGGTAGATGGTCCGTTCGCCGACTTCAATGGCGTCGTCGAAGAAGTGAATTACGAGAAGAGCCGCATCCACGTGGCGGTACTGATCTTTGGTCGGTCGACCCCTGTGGAGCTCGAGTTCAGCCAGGTCGAAAAGGTCTAGGTTGTCCGCATCCCTCGCCCCGTAGCCCAGGCTGCGGGGTTTTGTCGTCACTGGGATATAGCAAGTAATTGGGGAGCCCCGCGGGGCGTTGAACCCATCATTGGAGTAGCACATGGCTAAGAAGATTCAGGCTTACATCAAGCTGCAGGTTAAGGCCGCTCAAGCCAACCCGAGCCCGCCGGTCGGTCCGGCGCTGGGTCAGCACGGCGTCAACATCATGGAATTCTGCAAGGCGTTCAACGCCCGCACCCAGGGCATGGAGCCCGGTCTGCCCACCCCGGTGATCATCACCGTGTACAGCGACCGCAGCTTCACCTTCGAAATCAAGAGCACCCCGGCTTCCGTGCTGCTCAAGAAGGCTGCTGGCATTCAGAGCGGTTCCGCTCGTCCCAACAGCCAGAAGGTCGGTACCGTCACCCGCGCCCAGCTGGAAGAGATCGCCAAGACCAAGAATGCCGATCTCACCGCCGCCGATATGGACGCCGCCGTGCGTACCATCGCCGGTTCCGCTCGTAGCATGGGTCTGAATGTGGAGGGCGTGTAATGGCCAAGCTCACTAAGCGTCAAAAGGCTATCGCCGAAAAAATCCAGGCTGGCAAGCAGTACGGCTTCGAAGAAGCTGCAGCCCTGCTGGCCGAGCTGTCCACCATCAAGTTCAAGGAGTCCATCGACGTCTCCGTGAACCTGGGCGTGGATCCGCGTAAATCCGACCAGGTCGTCCGTGGCGCCACCGTGCTGCCCAACGGCACCGGCAAGTCGGTTCGCGTTGCCGTGTTCACCCAGGGTGCCAATGCCGAAGCTGCACTGGCCGCTGGTGCCGAGAAAGTCGGCATGGACGAACTGGCTGCCGAAATGAAGGCCGGCGACCTGAACTACGACGTCGTCATCGCCTCGCCGGACGCCATGCGTGTTGTTGGCCAGCTGGGTCAGCTGCTCGGCCCGCGCGGTCTGATGCCCAACCCCAAGGTTGGCACCGTGACCCCGGACGTCGCTACCGCCGTCAAGAATGCCAAGGCTGGTCAGGTGCGCTTCCGTACCGACAAGAACGGCATCATCCACGCTTCCGTTGGCAAGATCGATTTCGAGCCCGTGAAGCTGAAGCAGAACGTTGAAGCTCTGCTGGCCGACCTGAAGCGCCTGAAGCCCTCGACCTCCAAGGGCATCTACGTCAAGCGCATCACCCTGAGCTCCACCATGGGCCCGGGTCTGCAGATCGACCAGGCTTCCCTGGAAGCCTAAGCAAGTTGCAAGTCGCCGTGCCCTCGGGCATGGCGCCAAGATTGGGGTCCCTGCCTGGCGGGGGCTGTCCAAGACCGTAGGGGACGCAGGTCTTAAACCGGGGAAACCCTAGCCTACGCAGATGGTGCTCCCGATTCGGTTACCGAGTCAGACACCAAAACGCCGCCCAGTCCATCGGGCGAAACGGTAACATCCAGGAGTTAAACCCGTGGCAATCAAACTCGAAGACAAGAAGGCTATCGTCGCTGAA
The DNA here is from genome assembly GCF_026544185.1 of Pseudomonas sp. GM_Psu_1. NCBI lineage: Bacteria > Pseudomonadati > Pseudomonadota > Gammaproteobacteria > Pseudomonadales > Pseudomonadaceae > Pseudomonas > Pseudomonas sp. GM_Psu_1. Next base: position 184,007 of record NZ_JALNUX010000004.1, on the reverse strand, counting down.
GTCAACGAGGCTGCCCAAGGTGCCCTGTCCGCTGTCGTGGCCGATGCCCGTGGCGTGACTGTGGGTGCCATGACCGGACTCCGTAAAGAGGCCCGCGCGGCCGGTGTCTATGTACGTGTCGTACGTAACACCCTGCTGCGTCGTGCCGTTGAAGGTACGTCTTTCGACGTCCTCAACGACACCTTCAAGGGCCCGACCCTGATCGCGTTCTCCCAGGAGCATCCGGGCGCTGCCGCCCGTATCTTCAAGGATTTCGCCAAGGGTCAGGACAAGTTCGAGATCAAGGCCGCCGCGTTCGAAGGCAAGCTCATTCCGGCTAACCAGATCGACGTACTGGCATCGCTGCCGACCTACGACGAAGCTGTGTCCCAGCTGATGAGCGTCATCCAGGGCGCTACCAGCAAGCTGGCTCGTACCCTCGCCGCCATTCGCGACCAAAAGGAAGCTGCCGCCGCCTGATCAGGCGTGCTGCGTTTCCTGCAAGTCTTTCTTATTATTTGCGGCCTGAAGCCGCACCCTGTTATAGGAATATAGAGTCATGGCTCTGACCAACGAAGACATCATCAACGCCGTATCCGAAATGTCCGTCATGCAAGTGGTGGAACTGATCAAGGCGATGGAAGAGAAGTTCGGCGTGACCGCCGCTGCCGCCGTTGCCGCTGGCCCGGCTGCTGCCGCTGCCGTCGTCGAAGAGCAGACCGAATTCACCATCATGTTGACCGAAGCCGGCGACAAGAAAGTGAACGTCATCAAGGTCGTTCGTGAACTGACCGGTCTGGGCCTGAAAGAAGCCAAGGCTGTCGTTGACGGCGCCCCGGGCGTGGTCAAGGAAGGCGTTTCCAAAGAGGAAGCCGAGGCTGCCAAGAAGTCTCTGGAAGAAGCAGGCGCCAAGGTCGAGCTCAAGTAAGTTCGGTTCTTGCGTCTACAGCCAGAACGTCTCACGTTCGGCTGATGGCTGGTGGCGAACGCCACCGGCCTTTTGCCGTTTTGTGCAGGGCGAGCATATCCGCCTGGCAAAACGCGCTGTATCCACCTCGCTCTCGGGGTGCGGCAAACCAAGGGTTTGCACGATTTTCCGGCTGCTCCCGTCGGAGAGGCCAAACAAGCTGGTGACCAAGCTGGGGAACGCTGATGGCTTACTCATACACTGAGAAAAAACGTATCCGCAAGGACTTTAGCAAGTTGCCGCACGTCATGGACGTGCCCTATTTGCTGGCTATCCAACTGGATTCGTACCGCGAATTCCTGCAGGCGGGCGCAGGCAAAGACCAGTTCCGCGATATCGGCCTGCATGCGGCCTTCAAGTCCGTTTTCCCGATTATCAGCTATTCCGGCAATGCGGCCCTGGAATACGTCGGCTATCGCCTGGGCGAGCCGGCTTTCGATGTGAAGGAATGCGTCCTGCGCGGCGTGACCTTCGCCGTCCCGCTGCGGGTCAAGGTTCGTCTGATCATTTTCGACCGCGAGTCGTCGAACAAGGCGATCAAGGACATCAAGGAGCAGGAAGTCTACATGGGGGAAATCCCCCTGATGACCGAGAACGGTACCTTCATCATCAACGGTACCGAGCGTGTCATCGTGTCCCAGCTGCACCGCAGCCCGGGCGTGTTCTTCGATCACGACCGCGGCAAGACCCACAGCTCGGGCAAGCTGCTGTACTCGGCGCGCATCATTCCCTACCGCGGCTCCTGGCTGGACTTCGAGTTCGACCCCAAGGACGCCGTGTTCGTGCGTATCGACCGTCGCCGCAAGCTGCCGGCCTCGGTACTGCTGCGCGCGCTCGGCTACAGCACCGAAGAAGTGCTGGATGCCTTCTATGACACCAACGTCTTCCACATCAAGGGCGAGACCCTGAATCTGGAACTGGTGCCCCAGCGCCTGCGTGGTGACATCGCCAGCTTCGACATCAAGGACGAAACCGGCAAGGTGATCGTGGAGCAGGGCCGTCGCGTGACCGCTCGCCACATCAACCAGCTGGAGAAGTCCGGCATCACCGAGCTGGAAGTGCCCTTCGATTACGTCATTGGCCGTACCACTGCCAAGGCCATCGTGCACCCGTCCACCGGCGAGATCATCGCCGAGTGCAACACCGAGCTGACCCTGGACATGCTGGCCAAGATGGCCAAGGCCAATGTCGTACGGCTCGAGACGCTGTACACCAACGACATCGACTGTGGTCCGTTCATCTCCGATACCCTGAAGATCGATTCCACCGGCAACCAGCTGGAAGCCCTGGTCGAGATCTATCGGATGATGCGTCCTGGCGAGCCGCCGACCAAGGAAGCTGCCGAGACCCTGTTCAACAACCTGTTCTTCAGCGCCGAGCGTTACGACCTGTCCGCCGTCGGCCGCATGAAGTTCAACCGCCGTATCGGTCGCGACGCCATCGAAGGCTCGGGCGTCCTGAGCCGCGAAGACATCGTCGACGTGCTCAAGACCCTGGTCGACATCCGTAACGGCAAGGGCATCGTCGACGACATCGACCACCTGGGCAACCGTCGCGTCCGTTGCGTCGGTGAAATGGCCGAGAACCAGTTCCGCGTGGGCCTGGTGCGGGTAGAGCGTGCCGTCAAGGAACGCCTGTCCATGGCCGAAAGCGAAGGCCTGATGCCGCAAGACCTGATCAACGCCAAGCCGGTGGCCGCCGCGATCAAGGAATTCTTCGGTTCCAGCCAGCTGTCCCAGTTCATGGACCAGAACAACCCGCTGTCGGAGATCACCCACAAGCGCCGTGTCTCCGCACTCGGCCCGGGCGGTCTGACCCGTGAGCGCGCCGGCTTCGAAGTCCGTGACGTACACCCGACGCACTACGGACGGGTCTGCCCGATCGAAACGCCGGAAGGTCCGAACATCGGCCTGATCAACTCCCTGGCTGCCTATGCCCGCACCAACCAGTACGGCTTCCTCGAAAGCCCGTACCGCATGGTCAAGGACGGCGTAGCCACTGACGAGATCGTCTTCCTGTCGGCCATCGAAGAAGCCAACCACGTGATCGCCCAGGCCTCCGCCGGGCTGGACGAGAACAACCGGCTGATCGACGAACTGGTGGCCGTGCGTCACCTGAACGAATTCACCGTCAAGGCGCCCGAAGACGTCACCCTGATGGACGTTTCGCCCAAGCAGGTCGTCTCCGTCGCCGCCTCGCTGATTCCGTTCCTCGAGCACGACGACGCCAACCGCGCGTTGATGGGTTCGAACATGCAGCGTCAGGCCGTACCGACCCTGCGTTCGGACAAGCCGCTGGTGGGTACCGGCATGGAGCGCAACGTCGCCCGTGACTCCGGCGTCTGCGTCGTGGCCCGTCGGGGTGGCGTGATCGACTCCGTCGATGCCAGCCGTATCGTGGTGCGGGTCAACGATGACGAAGTCGAGACCGGTGAAGCCGGCGTCGACATCTACAACCTGACCAAGTACACCCGTTCCAACCAGAACACCTGCATCAACCAGCGTCCGCTGGTGAGCAAGGGTGATCAGGTGGCCAAGTTCGACATCCTAGCCGATGGCCCCTCGACCGATATGGGCGAGCTGGCACTGGGTCAGAACATGCGCGTAGCCTTCATGCCCTGGAACGGCTTCAACTTCGAAGACTCCATCTGTCTGTCGGAGCGCGTGGTCCAGGAAGACCGCTTCACCACTATCCACATCCAGGAACTGACCTGTGTGGCCCGTGACACCAAGCTCGGCCCGGAGGAGATCACCTCTGACATCCCGAACGTGGGTGAGGCTGCGCTGAACAAGCTGGACGAGGCCGGTATCGTCTACGTCGGCGCCGAAGTCGGTGCCGGTGACATCCTGGTCGGCAAGGTCACGCCCAAGGGCGAAACCCAGCTGACCCCGGAAGAGAAGCTGCTGCGCGCCATCTTCGGCGAGAAGGCCAGCGATGTTAAGGACACCTCCCTGCGCGTGCCCACCGGCACCAAGGGTACCGTCATCGACGTCCAGGTCTTCACCCGTGACGGCGTCGAGCGCGACTCCCGCGCCCTGGCCATCGAGAAGTCCCAGCTCGACGAGATCCGCAAGGATCTGAACGAAGAGTTCCGCATCGTCGAAGGCGCGACCTTCGAGCGTCTGCGTCAGGCTCTGGTCGGTCAGGTCGCCGAAGGCGGTCCGGCGGTCAAGAAGGGTGCCGTCATCACCGACGAGTACCTGAACGGCCTCGAGCGCGGCCAGTGGTTCAAGCTGCGCATGGCGGAAGATGCTCACAACGAGCAGCTGGAAAAGGCCCAGGCCTACCTGTCCGACCGTCGCCAGCTGCTGGACGACAAGTTCGAAGACAAGAAGCGCAAGCTGCAGCAGGGCGATGACCTGGCTCCGGGCGTACTGAAGATCGTCAAGGTCTACCTCGCCATCAAGCGCCGCATCCAGCCGGGCGACAAGATGGCCGGTCGCCACGGTAACAAGGGTGTGGTCTCGGTGATCATGCCGGTCGAAGACATGCCCTACGACGCCAACGGCACGCCGGTGGACATCGTGCTGAACCCGCTGGGCGTACCTTCGCGGATGAACGTCGGTCAGATCCTCGAAACCCACCTGGGCCTCGCGGCCAAAGGCCTGGGCGAGAAGATCAACGTGATGATCGAAGAGCAGCGCAAGGTTGCCGAACTGCGTGGCTTCCTGCACGAGATCTACAACGAGATCGGTGGCCGTCAGGAGAAGCTGGACGACCTGAGCGATCAGGAAATCCTCGACCTGGCGAAGAACCTGCGTGGCGGTGTTCCCATGGCCACGCCGGTATTCGACGGTGCCAAGGAGCGCGAGATCAAGGCTATGCTGAAGCTGGCCGATCTGCCCGAGAGCGGCCAGATGCGTCTGTATGACGGTCGCACCGGCAACGCCTTCGAGCGCACCACCACCGTTGGCTACATGTACATGCTCAAGCTGAACCACCTGGTGGACGACAAGATGCACGCCCGTTCCACCGGCTCCTACAGCCTGGTTACCCAGCAGCCGCTGGGTGGTAAGGCGCAGTTCGGTGGTCAGCGTTTCGGGGAGATGGAGGTCTGGGCACTGGAGGCCTATGGCGCGGCTTACACCCTGCAGGAAATGCTGACGGTGAAGTCGGACGATGTGAACGGCCGGACCAAGATGTACAAGAACATCGTGGACGGGGATCACCGCATGGAGGCCGGCATGCCCGAGTCCTTCAACGTACTGATCAAGGAAATCCGCTCGCTCGGCATCGATATCGAACTGGAAACCGAATAACACGAGACCCTAGAGGAGACGACCGCGCGGCGGTCGTCTCCGGTCCGTGAGGAGGAAAGGCCTTGAAAGACTTGCTCAATCTGTTGAAAAACCAGGGTCAACTCGAAGAGTTCGATGCCATCCGTATCGGTCTGGCCTCGCCCGAGATGATTCGTTCCTGGTCGTTCGGTGAAGTGAAGAAGCCGGAGACCATCAACTACCGTACCTTCAAGCCCGAGCGCGATGGTCTGTTCTGCGCCAAGATCTTTGGCCCGGTCAAGGACTACGAGTGCCTGTGCGGAAAGTACAAGCGCCTCAAGCACCGCGGCGTGATCTGCGAGAAGTGCGGCGTGGAAGTCGCCCTGGCCAAGGTGCGCCGCGAGCGCATGGGCCACATCGAACTGGCTTCGCCCGTAGCCCACATCTGGTTCCTGAAGTCGCTGCCGTCCCGTATCGGCCTACTGCTGGACATGACCCTGCGTGACATCGAGCGCGTGCTCTATTTCGAGAGCTACGTGGTGATCGACCCGGGCATGACCACCCTCGAGAAGTACCAGCTGCTCAACGACGAACAGTACTTCGAGGCCCTGGAAGAGTTCGGCGACGACTTCGATGCCCGCATGGGTGCGGAAGCCGTGTTCCAACTGCTCGGCGCCATTGATCTGGAGCACGAGATCGGCCGCCTGCGCGAAGAGATTCCGCAGACCAACTCCGAGACCAAGATCAAGAAGCTGTCCAAGCGCCTGAAGCTGATGGAAGCCTTCCAGGGATCCGGCAACAAGCCGGAGTGGATGGTCATGACCGTGCTGCCCGTGCTGCCGCCGGACCTGCGTCCGCTGGTGCCGCTGGATGGCGGCCGCTTCGCGACCTCCGACCTGAACGATCTCTATCGTCGCGTCATCAACCGGAACAACCGCCTCAAGCGGCTGCTCGACCTGGCTGCGCCCGACATCATCGTGCGCAACGAGAAGCGCATGCTGCAGGAAGCTGTTGACGCCCTGCTGGATAACGGCCGTCGCGGTCGTGCCATCACCGGTTCGAACAAGCGCCCGCTGAAGTCCCTGGCTGACATGATCAAGGGCAAGCAGGGTCGTTTCCGTCAGAACCTGCTGGGCAAGCGCGTCGACTACTCGGGTCGTTCCGTTATCACTGTGGGCCCGACCCTGCGTCTGCACCAGTGCGGTCTGCCCAAGAAGATGGCCCTGGAGCTGTTCAAGCCGTTCATCTTCGGCAAGCTGGAAGCCCGTGGCATGGCGACCACCATCAAGGCCGCCAAGAAGATGGTCGAGCGCGAACTGCCCGAGGTCTGGGACGTTCTCGCCGAAGTCATCCGCGAACACCCCGTGCTGCTCAACCGCGCCCCGACCCTGCACCGTCTGGGCATCCAGGCGTTCGAGCCAGTCCTCATCGAAGGCAAGGCGATCCAGCTGCACCCGCTGGTCTGCGCCGCGTACAACGCCGACTTCGACGGTGACCAGATGGCCGTGCACGTGCCGCTGACGCTGGAAGCCCAGCTGGAAGCGCGCGCCCTGATGATGTCGACCAACAACATCCTGTCGCCCGCCAACGGCGAGCCGATCATCGTGCCGTCGCAGGACGTGGTTCTGGGTCTGTACTACATGACCCGTGAAGCCATCAACGCCAAGGGCGAAGGCCGCGTGTTCGCCGACCTGCAGGAAGTCGATCGCGTCTTCCGTGCCGGCGAAGCCGCGCTGCACGCCAAGGTCAAGGTGCGCATCAACGAGACCATCCGTCACAAGGACGGCAGCCTGACCAAGAACACCCGCATCGTCGACACCACCGTCGGCCGCGCGCTGCTGTTCCAGGTCGTGCCCGCCGGTCTGCCGTACGACGTGGTTAACCAGTCGATGAAGAAGAAGGCCATCTCCAAGCTGATCAACCACTGCTACCGCGTGGTGGGTCTGAAGGACACCGTCATCTTCGCCGACCAGCTGATGTACACCGGTTTCGCCTATTCGACCCTGTCCGGCGTCTCCATCGGCGTCAACGACTTCGTCATCCCGGACGAGAAGGCCCGCATCATCGATGCCGCCACCGCCGAGGTAAAGGAGATCGAGAGCCAGTACGCCTCCGGCCTGGTGACCCAGGGCGAGAAGTACAACAAGGTGATCGACCTCTGGTCGAAGGCCAACGACGAAGTGTCCAAGGCGATGATGACCAACCTCTCGAAAGAGAAGGTCATCGACCGCGAGGGCAAGGAAGTCGACCAGGAGTCCTTCAACTCCATGTACATGATGGCCGATTCCGGCGCCCGGGGTTCCGCGGCCCAGATTCGTCAGCTCGCCGGCATGCGTGGCCTGATGGCCAAGCCGGACGGCTCCATCATCGAGACGCCCATCACCGCCAACTTCCGTGAAGGCCTGAACGTACTCCAGTACTTCATCTCCACCCACGGTGCCCGTAAGGGTCTGGCGGATACCGCTCTGAAGACCGCGAACTCCGGTTACCTGACCCGTCGTCTCGTCGACGTGGCCCAGGATCTGGTGGTGACCGAGGTCGACTGCGGTACCGAGCGCGGCCTGATCATGACCCCGCACATCGAAGGCGGCGACGTGGTCGAGCCCCTGGGTGAGCGCGTTTTGGGTCGGGTCATCGCCCGCGACGTGCCCAAGCCGGGTACCGAAGAGATCATCGTGCCGGCCGGCACCCTGGTCGACGAGCGCTGGGTCGAGTTCCTCGAACTCAACAGCGTCGACGAAGTCGTGGTGCGTTCGCCGATCACCTGCGAAACCCGTCATGGCATCTGCGCCAAGTGCTACGGTCGCGATCTGGCCCGTGGTCACCAGGTCAACATCGGTGAAGCGGTCGGCGTCATCGCCGCCCAGTCCATCGGTGAGCCGGGTACCCAGCTGACCATGCGTACCTTCCACATCGGTGGTGCGGCCAGCCGGACCTCCGCGGCCGACAGCGTCCAGGTCAAGAACGGCGGTGCCATCCGCCTGCACAACCTGAAGCACGTCGAACGTGCCGATGGCGCCCTGGTTGCCGTGTCCCGTTCCGGTGAGCTGGCGATCGCCGACGATTTCGGTCGTGAGCGCGAGCGCTACAAGCTGCCCTACGGTGCGGTGATCTCGGTCAAGGAAGGCGACAAGGTCGACGCTGGCGCCATCGTCGCCAAGTGGGACCCGCACACCCACCCCATCGTCACCGAGATGGACGGTACCGTGGCCTTCGTCGGCATGGAGGAGGGCATCACCATCAAGCGCCAGACCGACGAACTGACCGGTCTGACCAACATCGAGGTGCTCGACGCCAAGGATCGCCCGACTTCCGGCAAGGACATCCGTCCGGCGGTCAAGCTGATCGACGCCAACGGCAAGGACCTGCTGCTGCCGGGTACCGACGTACCGGCCCAGTACTTCCTGCCGCCGAACGCGCTGGTCAACCTGAGCGACGGTGCCAAGGTGCATGTGGGTGACGTTATCGCCCGTATCCCCCAGGAAACCTCCAAGACCCGCGACATCACCGGTGGTCTGCCCCGCGTGGCCGACCTCTTCGAAGCGCGTCGTCCGAAGGAGCCGGCAATCCTGGCGGAGATCAGCGGTACCATCTCCTTCGGCAAGGAAACCAAGGGCAAGCGTCGTCTGGTCATCACCCCGACCGACGGCACCGATCCCTACGAGGAGCTGATTCCGAAGTGGCGCCACCTGAACGTCTTCGAAGGCGAACAGGTAAGCCGCGGCGAAGTCATCTCCGACGGTCCGAGCAACCCGCACGACATCCTGCGTCTGCTGGGTGTCAGCGCGCTGGCCAAGTACATCGTCAACGAGATCCAGGACGTGTACCGCCTGCAGGGCGTGAAGATCAACGACAAGCACATCGAGACCATCCTGCGACAGATGCTGCGCAAGGTCGAGGTGAGCGATACCGGCGACTCGAGCTTCATCAAGGGCGATCAGGTCGAACTGACCCACGTCCTGGAAGAGAACGAGCAGCTGGTCGGCAATGATCGCTTCGTCGCCAAGTACGAGCGCGTGCTGCTGGGTATCACCAAGGCTTCGCTGTCCACCGAGTCCTTCATCTCGGCTGCTTCCTTCCAGGAGACCACCCGTGTCCTGACCGAGGCCGCCGTGACCGGCAAGCGCGACTTCCTGCGCGGCCTGAAGGAAAACGTGGTGGTGGGTCGTCTGATCCCGGCCGGTACCGGTCTGGCCTACCACAGCGAGCGCAAGCGCCAGCGCGAACTCGGCAAGCCGCAGCGCGTGAGCGCCAGCGAGGCCGAAGCCGCCCTGACCGAAGCGCTGAACTCCAGCGCCAGCTGAGTTCGGTAGCAGGTCTCGCTTGACAAAGCCCCCGGCGCCCCAGGCGTCCGGGGGCTTTGTCTTGACTGGAACGCCGAAGCTCTTTAGACTTTCGTTCCCCGAAAATGGGCAGGACTGACGTTCTGCTATTTCGTTTATGTCGCAAGACAATCAGTGGAGCTATAGATGGCAACTATCAACCAGCTGGTGCGTAGTGCACGCAAGCGTATCGTCGAGAAATCCGACGTACCTGCGCTGCAAAACTGCCCGCAACGTCGTGGCGTGTGCACCCGCGTGTACACCACCACTCCCAAGAAGCCCAACTCCGCACTGCGGAAGGTCTGCCGTGTGCGTCTGACCAACGGCTTCGAAGTCACCTCCTACATCGGCGGTGAAGGTCACAACCTGCAGGAACACAGCGTCGTGCTGATCCGCGGTGGCCGGGTCAAGGATCTGCCGGGTGTGCGTTATCACACCGTGCGCGGCTCGCTGGACACCACCGGTGTGAAGGACCGCAAGCAGGGCCGTTCCAAGTACGGCACCAAGCGTCCGAAGTAACCACCTTTCTTTTTGTTCGAGTCGATAAGAGTAAGGTCGGGCAACGAGTCCCGAGCTAACCTGAAGACCGTTTTGAGGGCTTATCAATGCCAAGACGTCGTGTAGCGGCCAAGCGCGAAATACTTGACGATCCGAAATACGGAAGCCAGATCCTGGCCAAGTTCATGAACCACGTGATGGAGAGCGGCAAGAAAGCCGTTGCCGAGCGTATCGTTTATGGTGCTCTGGACAAGGTCAAAGAGCGTTCCAAGAATGCCGAACCCCTGGAAGTTTTCGAAAAAGCGCTCGACGCCATCGCTCCGCTGGTCGAAGTGAAGTCCCGCCGTGTCGGCGGTGCTACCTACCAGGTGCCGGTTGAGGTTCGTCCTTCCCGTCGTAATGCCCTGGCCATGCGCTGGCTGGTGGACTCCGCGCGCAAGCGTGGTGAGAAGTCCATGGCTCTGCGCCTGGCGGGTGAACTCATGGACGCTTTTGAAGGCAAGGGTGCCGCAGTCAAGAAGCGCGAAGACGTGCATCGCATGGCAGAAGCCAACAAGGCCTTCTCGCACTACCGCTTCTAAGCCTAGCGCTTCCAATCAAGCGAGGACCTTATGGCTCGTACAACCGCTATTAACCGCTATCGGAACATCGGTATCTGCGCCCACGTGGACGCAGGTAAGACGACTACTACCGAGCGGATTCTGTTCTACACCGGCGTGAACCACAAAATGGGTGAGGTTCACGACGGCGCTGCGACCATGGACTGGATGGTGCAGGAGCAGGAGCGTGGTATCACCATCACCTCCGCTGCCACCACCGCGTTCTGGTCCGGTTCGACCAAGCAGTACGACAAGTACCGCGTAAACATCATCGATACCCCCGGCCACGTGGACTTCACCATTGAGGTGGAGCGTTCCCTGCGCGTGCTGGACGGTGCGGTCGTGGTGTTCTGCGGCACCTCCGGTGTCGAGCCTCAGTCCGAAACCGTATGGCGTCAGGCCAACAAGTACGGCGTACCGCGCATCGTCTACGTCAACAAGATGGACCGTGCCGGCGCCAACTTCCTGCGCGTCGTCGAGCAGATCAAGAAGCGCCTGGGCCACACTCCGGTCCCGGTTCAGCTGGCCATTGGCGCGGAAGAGAACTTCCAGGGCCAGATCGACCTGCTGAAGATGAAGGCCATCTTCTGGAACGATGACGACCAGGGCATGACCTATCGCGAGGAAGAGATTCCTGCGGGCATGCTGGCCGATGCCGAGCAGTGGCGCTCCAACATGGTCGAGGCTGCTGCCGAAGCCAACGAAGAGCTGATGAACAAGTACCTGGAAGAGGGCGAGCTGTCGATCGACGAGATCAAGGCCGGCCTGCGTCAGCGTACCATCGCCTGCGAAATCGTCCCGGCCGTCTGCGGTTCGTCCTTCAAGAACAAGGGCGTGCCCCTGGTTCTGGACGCCGTGATCGACTTCCTGCCGGCGCCCATCGAGATTCCCGCGATCAAGGGTACCAACCCGGACAACGAGGAAATCACCGACGAGCGTCATGCAGACGACAACGAGCCCTTCTCGGCTCTGGCGTTCAAGATCGCTACCGACCCCTTCGTGGGTACCCTGACCTTCGCCCGCGTCTACTCGGGTGTACTGAGCTCCGGTGACTCCGTCATCAACTCGGTGAAGGGCAAGAAGGAGCGCGTCGGCCGTATGGTGCAGATGCACGCCAACACCCGTGAAGAGATCAAGGAAGTTCGCGCTGGCGACATCGCCGCACTGATCGGCATGAAGGACGTCACCACCGGTGACACCCTGTGCTCGATCGAAAAGCCGATCATCCTCGAGCGCATGGACTTCCCGGAGCCGGTGATCTCGGTCGCCGTCGAGCCGAAGACCAAGGCCGACCAGGAAAAGATGGGCATCGCACTGGGCAAGCTGGCCCAGGAAGACCCCTCGTTCCGCGTCAAGACCGACGAAGAGTCCGGTCAGACCATCATCTCCGGCATGGGCGAGCTGCACCTGGACATCCTGGTGGACCGCATGAAGCGCGAATTCGGCGTGGAAGCGAACATCGGTAAGCCTCAGGTCGCCTACCGCGAAACCATCCGCAACACCTGCGAGATCGAAGGCAAGTTCGTTCGTCAGTCGGGTGGTCGTGGCCAGTTCGGTCACTGCTGGATTCGCTTCGCACCGGCCGACGAAGGTCAGGAAGGTCTGGAGTTCGTCAGCGAAGTCGTGGGCGGTGTGATTCCGAAGGAATACATCCCGGCGATCCAGAAGGGCATCGAAGAGCAGATGAAGAACGGTATCGTTGCCGGCTATCCGCTGCTTGGCCTGAAGGCCGCTGTGTTCGACGGTTCCTACCACGACGTCGACTCCAACGAGATGGCGTTCAAGATCGCTGCCTCCATGGCGACCAAGCAGCTCACCCAGAAGGGTGGTGCCGTGCTGCTCGAGCCGATCATGAAGGTCGAGGTCGTGACCCCGGAAGACTACATGGGCGACGTCATGGGCGACCTGAACCGTCGTCGTGGCCTGATCCAGGGTATGGAAGACACCGTGACCGGCAAGGTCATCCGTGCCGAGGTTCCGCTGGGCGAGATGTTTGGCTACGCTACGGATGTCCGCTCCATGTCTCAGGGTCGCGCAAGCTACTCCATGGAGTTCTCCAAGTACGCCGAAGCTCCGTCGAACATCGCCGAAGCCATCATCAAGAAACAAGCTTAATCAGCGCTTTGACTAGAGGTTTTATCTCGTGGCTAAAGAAAAATTCGAACGTAACAAACCGCACCTGAACGTGGGCACCATCGGTCACGTTGACCATGGCAAGACCACTCTGACCGCAGCGCTGACCAAAGTCTGTGCCGACACCTGGGGCGGTTCCGCTCGTGGTTTCGACCAGATCGATAACGCGCCGGAAGAAAAGGCTCGCGGTATCACCATCAACACCTCCCACGTTGAGTACGACTCGGCGATCCGTCACTACGCGCACGTCGACTGCCCCGGCCACGCCGACTACGTGAAGAACATGATCACCGGTGCTGCCCAGATGGACGGCGCGATCCTGGTTTGCTCGGCTGCTGACGGCCCCATGCCGCAGACCCGCGAGCACATCCTGCTGTCCCGTCAGGTAGGCGTTCCCTACATCGTCGTGTTCCTGAACAAGGCCGACATGGTTGACGACGCCGAGCTGCTGGAACTGGTCGAAATGGAAGTTCGCGATCTGCTGAACACCTACGACTTCCCGGGCGACGACACTCCGATCGTCATCGGCTCCGCGCTGATGGCTCTGAACGGTCAGGATGACAACGAGATGGGCGTTTCCGCCGTGCGCAAGCTGGTCGAGACCCTGGACTCCTACATCCCCGAGCCCGAGCGCGCCATCGACAAGCCGTTCCTGATGCCGATCGAAGACGTGTTCTCGATCTCCGGTCGCGGCACCGTGGTAACCGGTCGTGTCGAGCGTGGCATCGTCAAGGTCCAGGAAGAAGTCGAGATCGTGGGCATCAAGGCCACCGTCAAGACCACCTGCACCGGCGTTGAAATGTTCCGCAAGCTGCTGGACGAAGGCCGTGCTGGCGAGAACGTCGGCGTGCTGCTGCGTGGCACCAAGCGTGAAGACGTGGAGCGTGGCCAGGTTCTGGCCAAGCCGAACACCATCAAGCCGCACACCAAGTTCGAGTGCGAAGTGTACGTGCTGTCCAAGGAAGAAGGTGGTCGTCACACCCCGTTCTTCAAGGGCTACCGTCCGCAGTTCTACTTCCGCACCACCGACGTGACCGGTAACTGCGAACTGCCGGAAGGCGTCGAGATGGTGATGCCGGGCGACAACATCAAGATGGTTGTCACCCTGATCGCTCCGATCGCGATGGAAGATGGTCTGCGTTTCGCCATCCGTGAAGGCGGTCGTACCGTCGGCGCCGGCGTGGTTGCCAAGATCATCGAGTAATCGATTGATCTGAAACGAAAAAAGGCCCTTCGGGGCCTTTTTTCTTGCCTCATGAAATTGACAGATGGCAAAAGAGGCGTTCTTGACAGCTGTCAGCGACATCCTTAGAATTGCGCCTCCTTTAATCGGGCACCTTTTTGCCCGAGGGGAAAGCTTGGAGTCTGAGGTCAAATGCAAAATCAACAAATCCGTATTCGGTTGAAGGCTTTTGATCATCGCCTGATCGATCAATCTACCCAGGAAATCGTGGAAACCGCGAAACGTACTGGTGCTCAGGTGCGTGGTCCGATTCCTCTGCCAACCCGCAAGGAACGTTACACAGTGCTGATTTCTCCGCACGTCAACAAGGACGCTCGTGACCAGTACGAAATTCGTACCCACAAGCGTGTGCTCGACATCGTTCAGCCCACCGACAAGACCGTCGATGCGCTGATGAAGCTCGATCTCGCCGCTGGCGTTGAAGTGCAAATCAGCCTCGGCTGAGACCGTCAAGGTTTCAGTCGTGTAACGCTCTGAAATGGGCGGCCATAGCGGGTGAAAGCCCCGTACACTCAAGAGGTTCTCAACATGACGATTGGTTTAGTCGGTCGTAAATGCGGTATGACCCGCGTTTTCACCGAAGAAGGCGTTTCCGTTCCGGTTACGGTCATTGAGATCGAGCCGAATCGCGTAACCCAATTCAAAAGCGAAGAAACCGATGGCTACCGTGCCATTCAGGTAACCGTGGGCGAGCGTCGTGCTTCCCGCGTGACCAAGGCGCAAGCCGGTCACTTCGCCAAGGCCAGCGTTGCTGCTGGTCGTAGCGTCCTCGAATTCCGCCTGGAAGACGGTGAGTACAAGGCTGGCGACGAAGTCACCGTAGCCCTGTTCGAAGCCGGTCAGATGGTTGATGTCACTGGTCAGTCCAAAGGTAAGGGCTACGCCGGTACCATCAAGCGCTGGAACTTCCGTGGTCAGGACAACACCCACGGTAACTCCGTTTCCCACCGTGCACCTGGTTCCATCGGCCAGTGCCAGACTCCTGGTCGAGTGTTCAAGGGCAAGAAAATGTCCGGTCACCTGGGTGCGGAGCGTGTAACCGTTCAGTCGCTGGAAGTCGTGCGTGTAGACGCCGAGCGCAACCTGCTGCTGGTCAAGGGTGCCGTCCCCGGCGCGCCGGGTGGTGACGTGATCGTGCGTCCCGCTGTCAAGGCCCGTGGTTGAGAGGAGAGAGAACATGCAACTCAATGTGAATGGCTCTCAAGCTATCGAAGTCTCCGAGCACACCTTCGGCGGTGAATTCAACGAGACCCTGGTTCACCAGGCAGTCGTTGCCTACATGGCTGGCGGTCGTCAGGGCACCCGTGCCCAGAAGACCCGTTCCGAAGTCAGCGGCGGCGGCAAGAAGCCCTGGCGTCAGAAGGGCAGCGGTCGTGCCCGTGCCGGTACCATCCGCAGCCCCATCTGGCGTTCCGGTGGCGTGGCTTTCGCAGCCAAGCCCCAGGATCACAGCCAGAAGCTGAACAAGAAGATGTACCGCGCTGCACTGCGCTCCATCCTCGCCGAGCTGGTCCGTCTGGATCGTCTGGTCGTGGTTGACGACTTCGCCGTCGACGCGCCCAAGACCAAGACCCTGGTCAGCAAGCTGGACGGCCTGGGCCTGAGCGACGTGCTGATCGTGACCGACGCTGTCGACCAGAATCTGTATCTGGCCGCCCGCAACCTGCCTTTCGTCGACGTGCGTGATGTCCAGGGTTCCGACCCGGTCAGCCTGATCGCCTACGACAAGGTGCTGGTCACTGTGTCCGCCGTGAAGAAATTCGAGGAGCTGCTGGCATGAACCAGGAACGCGTATTCAAAGTGCTGCTTGGCCCGCACATCTCCGAGAAGGCCACCATGCTGGCGGACAGCCAGAAGCAGTTCGTATTCAAGGTTGCCACCGATGCAACCAAGCTGGAAATCAAGAAGGCCGTCGAGCAACTGTTCGAGGTCAAGGTTCGCAGCGTCAGCACCCTGAACGTCCAGGGCAAGACCAAGCGCACCGCTCGTGGTCTGGGCAAGCGTAACGACTGGAAAAAAGCGTACATCGCGCTCCAGCCGGGCCAGGATCTCGACTTTTCCAGCAGCGCCGAGTAATCAGGGGGCATCATGGCAATCGTAAAATGCAAGCCGACCTCCGCTGGCCGCCGCTTTGTGGTCAAGGTGGTCAACTCTGATCTGCACAAAGGCGCGCCCTACGCTCCTTTGCTGGAGAAGAAGAGCAAGTCCGGCGGCCGTAACAACAATGGTCGTATCACCACTCGCCACATCGGCGGTGGTCACAAGCAGCACTATCGTCTGGTCGATTTCCGTCGCAACAAGGATGGCATCCCTGCCGTCGTTGAGCGTATCGAATACGATCCGAACCGTACTGCACACATCGCTCTGCTGAAGTACGCCGATGGCGAGCGTCGCTACATCATCGCCCCCAAGGGCGTTGCTGCCGGTGACCAGCTGCTGTCCGGCGCTGGCGCGCCCATCAAGGCCGGCAACAACCTGCCGCTGCGTAACGTGCCGGTCGGTAGCACCATCCACGGTATCGAGCTGAAGCCTGGCAAAGGCGCTCAGATCGCTCGTTCCGCGGGTACCTCCGCTCAGCTGGTCGCCCGCGAAGGCGCCTACGTCACCGTGCGTCTGCGCAGCGGTGAAATGCGCAAGGTGCTGTCCGAGTGCCGTGCCACCCTGGGCGAAGTGTCCAACGGTGAGCACAGCCTGCGTTCGCTGGGTAAGGCCGGTGCCACCCGCTGGCGTGGCGTGCGTCCGACTGTTCGTGGTGTTGCCATGAACCCGGTCGATCACCCGCACGGTGGTGGTGAAGGTCGTACTTCCGGTGGCCGTCATCCGGTTTCGCCGTGGGGCGTCAAGACCAAGGGTCTCAAGACGCGCTCCAACAAGCGTACCGACAAGATGATTGTCCGTCGCGGCAAGTAATCAGTAGAGGATTCGACTGTGCCCCGTTCTCTGAAGAAAGGTCCTTTTATCGATCTTCACCTGTTGAAGAAGATCGAAGTCGCGGTGGAAAAAAACGAACGCAAGCCGATCAAGACCTGGTCGCGTCGTTCGATGATCCTGCCGCAGATGGTCGGCCTGACCATCGCTGTGCACAACGGTCGTCAACATGTCCCCGTTCTGGTGAACGAAGACATGGTCGGCCACAAACTCGGCGAGTTCGCTGCTACCCGCACCTATCGCGGTCATGCGGCTGACAAGAAAGCCAAGCGTTAAGGGGTAAGGAAGATGGAAGTAGCCGCTAAGCTGTCGGGCGCTCGTATCTCCGCCCAGAAAGCCCGCTTGGTCGCCGACCAGATTCGCGGGAAGAAGGTGGGCGAAGCGCTCAACCTGTTGACTTTCAGCAGCAAGAAAGCCGCTGAAATCATGAAGAAGGTGCTGGAGTCGGCTGTTGCCAACGCCGAGCACAATGAAGGCGCCGACGTGGACGACCTGAAGGTCTCCACCGTCTTCGTAAACGAAGGTCGTTCGCTCAAGCGCATCATGCCGCGTGCCAAAGGTCGTGCTGATCGCATCGTGAAGCGGTCTTGCCATATCACGGTCAAGGTTGCGGACAAGTAACGGAGTCGATCAGATGGGTCAGAAAGTACATCCCAATGGCATTCGCCTGGGTATCGTCAAGGAGCACACTTCGGTCTGGTACGCGGATAAGCGCACTTATGCGGACTATCTGCTGGCCGACCTGAAGGTTCGTGAGTACCTCCAGGACAAACTAAAAAGCGCGTCCGTAAGCCGTATCGATATTCATCGCCCGGCTCAAACCGCACGCATCACCATCCACACCGCCCGTCCCGGTATCGTGATCGGCAAGAAAGGTGAGGATGTCGAGAAGCTGCGTCAGGACCTGACCGCAAGAATGGGTGTGCCCGTGCACATCAACATCGAAGAGATCCGCAAGCCGGAGCTCGACGGTGCCCTGGTTGCGCAGAGCGTTGCGCAGCAGCTTGAGCGTCGTGTGATGTTCCGTCGCGCCATGAAGCGCGCCGTGCAGAACGCGATCCGCATTGGTGCCAAAGGCATCAAGATTCAAGTGAGCGGTCGTCTGGGCGGTGCTGAAATCGCCCGTACCGAGTGGTATCGCGAAGGTCGTGTGCCCCTGCACACCCTGCGTGCCGATATCGACTACGCCACTGCGGAAGCTCACACCACCTACGGTGTGATCGGTGTGAAGGTCTGGATCTTCAAGGGTGAGGTCATTGGTGGCCGCCAGGAAGAGCTCAAGCCCGTCGCCCCGGCTCCGCGCAAAAAAGCTGCTGCTAAGTAAGGAGTACGCAACATGCTGCAACCCAAGCGTACAAAATTCCGCAAGCAGATGACCGGCCACAACCGTGGTCTGGCTCATCGCGGTAGCAAGGTCAGCTTCGGCGAGTACGCGCTGAAGGCTGTCGGCCGTGGCCGTCTGACCGCTCGCCAGATCGAATCCGCACGTCGTGCGCTGACCCGTCACGTGAAGCGTGGCGGCAAGATCTGGATCCGCGTCTTCCCTGACAAGCCTGTCACCAAGAAGCCTCTCGAGGTGCGGATGGGTAAAGGTAAGGGTAGTGTCGAGTACTGGGTAGCCCAGATCCAGCCGGGCAAGGTCCTGTACGAGATCGAGGGTGTTTCCGAGGATCTGGCTCGTCAGGCGTTCGCCCTGGCCGCTGCCAAGCTTCCCGTCGAAACCTCCTTTGTTAAGCGGACGGTGATGTGATGAAAGCGAAAGATTTGCGTGAGAAATCCGTAGAGGAGCTGAACGAGCAGCTTCTCAACCTGCTGCGTGACCAGTTCAATCTGCGTATGCAGAAGGCAACTGGCCAGTTGGGTCAGTCTCACATGCTCTCGCAAGTGAAGCGCGACATCGCTCGCGTCAAGACTGTGCTGAACCAGCAAGCAGGTAAGTGATCATGGCTGAAGCTGAAAAAACTGTCCGTACGCTGACCGGCCGAGTGGTCAGCGACAAGATGGACAAAACCGTGACCGTACTGATCGAGCGTCGCGTAAAGCACCCGATCTACGGCAAATACGTGAAGCGTTCCACCAAGCTGCACGCTCACGACGAAACCAATCAGTGCCGCATTGGTGACCTGGTCACCATTCGCGAAACCCGCCCGCTGGCCAAGACCAAGGCGTGGACCCTGGTTGACGTCGTCGAGCGCGCCGTTCAGGTATAAGGGTAGAGAGCCATGATCCAGACTCAATCCATGCTTGACGTCGCCGACAACAGCGGCGCTCGTCGCGTGATGTGCATCAAGGTGCTCGGCGGTTCCCACCGCCGCTACGCCGGCATCGGCGACATCATCAAAGTCACCGTCAAGGAAGCAATTCCGCGCGGCAAGGTGAAGAAAGGTCAGGTGATGACTGCTGTCGTCGTGCGTACCAAGCACGGCGTCCGCCGCACCGACGGTTCCATCATCCGCTTCGACGGCAACGCCGCGGTTCTGCTGAACAACAAGCAAGAGCCGATTGGCACCCGTATCTTTGGGCCGGTGACCCGTGAACTTCGCTCCGAGAAGTTCATGAAGATCGTCTCCCTTGCCCCCGAAGTGCTGTAAGGAGTAGCCGACATGCAAAAGATTCGTCGTGACGACGAGGTAATCGTCATTGCCGGCAAGGACAAGGGCAAACGTGGCAAGGTGCTGAAGGTGCTCGCAGATGACCGTCTGGTCGTTGGCGGGGTCAACCTGGTCAAGCGCCACACCAAGCCCAACCCCATGCTGGGCGTTCAGGGTGGCATCGTAGAGAAAGAAGCCCCTCTGCATGTCTCCAACGTTGCCATTTTCAACTCCGAGACCAACAAGGCTGACCGCGTTGGTTTCAAAGTCGAAGACGGCAAGAAGATTCGTATCTTCAAGTCGACCCAAAAAGCGGTCCAGGCCTGAAGCTGCTAGGTAGATCACCATGGCTCGATTGAAAGAGATTTATCGGAAGGAAATCGCGCCCAAGCTGAAAGAGCAGCTTCAGCTGGGTAACGTGATGGAAGTTCCGCGCATCACCAAGATCACCTTGAACATGGGTCTGGGCGAAGCAGTCGGTGACAAGAAGATCATCGACAACGCTGTAGCTGACCTGGAAAAGATCGCTGGTCAAAAGCCGGTCGTGACTTATGCCCGCAATTCCATTGCTGGCTTCAAGATCCGCGAAGGCTGGCCGATTGGCGTCAAGGTGACCCTGCGTAGCGATCGCATGTATGAATTCCTGGATCGTCTGCTGTCCATCTCCCTGCCGCGCGTGCGTGACTTCCGCGGCCTGAATGCCAAGTCCTTCGATGGTCGTGGCAACTACAGCATGGGCGTGAAAGAGCAGATCATTTTCCCGGAAATCGATTACGACAAGATCGATGCGCTGCGTGGCATGGACATCACCCTGACCACCACCGCTCGTACCGACGAGGAAGGCCGTGCGCTGCTGCGCGCGTTCAACTTCCCGTTCCGTAACTGATTGAGGTCTTCAAATGGCTAAGCAAAGCATGATTAACCGTGAGCTGAAGCGTCAGCAAACGGTTGCCAAGTACGCCAAGAAGCGCGCCGAGCTGAAGGCGACCATCGGCAACGTCAACGCCTCTCCCGAGGAGCGTTGGAATGCCCAGGTCGCCCTGCAGAAGCAGCCCCGTGACGCCAGCGCCAGCCGCATGCGTAACCGCTGCCGCCTGACCGGTCGTCCGCATGGCGTGTACCGCAAGTTCGGTCTGTCCCGCATCAAGCTGCGTGAAGCAGCAATGCGCGGTGACGTGCCCGGCCTGGTGAAGGCCAGCTGGTAACAGCTAGCGCCTTTCATCGCGGTAACTGAATCAAGCCCCTTTTGGGGCTTGATTCGTTTCAGGCCGATCTCTAGAATGCTCGGCTCGCCCGAATCGGCCTATTGCCGAGGGGTGATTTTGAGAGCCGGTAGGCTCAATTTCTGTATTAGGAGCTAATAGCCCATGAGTATGCAGGACCCGTTAGCAGACATGCTAACTCGTATCCGTAATGCCCAGATGGCTGAAAAGGCCGTTGTGAGCATGCCTTCTTCCAAGCTGAAGGCTGCCGTCGCCAAAGTCCTCAAGGACGAAGGTTACATCGCGGATTTTCAGGTCAGCGCGGAATCCAAGCCGTCGCTGTCCATCGAGCTGAAGTACTTCGAAGGCAAGCCTGTCATCGAAGAGCTGAAGCGTAGCAGCCGTCCCGGTCTGCGCCAGTACAAAGCCGTTGACCAGCTGCCGAAAGTGCGTGGCGGTCTGGGCGTGTCGATCGTTTCCACCAACAAAGGTGTGATGACTGATCGCGCAGCCCGTGCTGCTGGTGTTGGCGGCGAAGTGCTCTGCACAGTCTTCTAAGGGGAATCAGCATGTCTCGCGTTGCTAAAAACCCTGTAAGACTGCCTGCAGGCGTCGAAGTTAATCTGGCCGGTCAGGCCCTTTCGATCAAGGGTGCCAAGGGCGCTCTGGAGCTGAAGGTCCATCCGTCCGTTGAAGTCACTCAAGAGTCCGGTGAGCTGCGTTTCGCTGCTCGCAATGGCGATCAGCAGACCCGTGCGATGGCCGGCACTACCCGTGCCCTGGTCAACAACATGGTGGTCGGCGTCAGCCAGGGCTTCGAGCGCAAGCTGCAACTGGTCGGTGTGGGCTACAAGGCCCAAGCCAAAGGTCAGGTGCTGAACCTCGCTCTGGGCTTCTCTCACCCTGTGGACTACGACCTGCCGCAAGGCATCACCGCAGAAACCCCCAACCAGACCGAAATCCTGATCAAGGGTATCGACAAGCAGCTGGTCGGCCAGGTTGCGGCTGAGATTCGTGGTTTCCGTCCGCCGGAGCCTTACAAGGGCAAGGGCGTACGGTATGCCGACGAAGTCGTCCACCGTAAAGAAGCCAAGAAAAAGTAGGGCATAGCAAATGACCGTCAAGAAAGAAACCAGACTGCGTCGCGCTCGCAAGGCTCGCCTGAAGATGCGCGAGCTGGAAGTGGTGCGTCTGTGCGTGTACCGCTCTTCCCAGCACATCTATGCCCAGGTCATCGCGGCCGACGGCAGCAAGGTCCTGGCCAGCGCTTCTACGCTGGACAAAGAACTGCGCGAAAGCGCTACCAGCAACGTCGAGGCGGCCAAGAAAGTTGGTCTGCTGGTCGCCGAGCGTGCCAAGGCCGCTGGCGTTACCCAGGTGGCCTTTGATCGTTCTGGCTTCAAGTACCATGGTCGCGTCAAAGCGCTGGCCGACGCTGCTCGTGAAGGCGGGCTGGAGTTCTAAGTCATGGCAAATAACGATCAAAAGCGCGACGAAGGCTACATCGAGAAGCTGGTTCAAGTTAACCGCGTAGCCAAAACCGTGAAAGGCGGCCGTATCTTCGCCTTCACCGCTCTGACCGTGGTTGGCGATGGCAAAGGCCGCGTTGGCTTCGGCCGTGGCAAGGCGCGTGAAGTGCCTGCTGCCATCCAGAAGGCTATGGAAGCTGCTCGCCGCAACATGATCCAGGTGGATCTGAACGGCACCACCCTGCAGTACCCGGTCAAGGCCGCCCATGGCGCCTCCAAGGTGTACATGCAGCCCGCTTCCGACGGTACCGGCATCATCGCCGGCGGTGCCATGCGCGCCGTGCTGGAAGTCGCTGGTGTGCAGAACGTCCTGGCCAAGTGCTACGGCTCCACCAACCCGGTAAACGTGGTGTACGCGACCTTCGAAGGTCTCAAGCACATGCAGGCGCCGGAAGCTGTTGCCGCCAAGCGTGGCAAGAGCGTCGAGGAGATTCTCTGATCATGGCTAACGCAACCGTCAAGGTCACGCTGATCAAGAGCGTCCATGGCCGTCTGGCCAATCACAAGGCTTGCGTCAAGGGTCTCGGCCTGCGTCGCATTGGTCACACCGTCGAAGTTCAGGACACCCCTGAGAATCGCGGCATGATCAACAAGGCCTATTACCTTCTGCGTGTGGAGGGTTAAGTCATGAAATTGAATGATCTGCGTTCCGCTCCCGGCGCTCGCCGCGAGAAGCTGCGTCCCGGTCGTGGTATCGGTAGCGGCCTGGGCAAGACCGGTGGCCGCGGCCACAAGGGTCTGACCTCCCGTTCCGGTGGTAAGGTTGCCCCCGGCTTCGAGGGCGGCCAGCAGCCGCTGCACCGTCGTCTGCCCAAGTTCGGCTTCGTTTCGCTGAAGGCCCTGGACCGCGCCGAGGTTCGTACCTCCGAGCTGGCCAAGGTTGATGTCGATGTCGTCGATCTGCAGGCGCTGAAAGACGCCAACGTGATCAGCCGAGACATCAAGCGTGTCAAGGTTGTGCTGTCCGGCGACGTCACTCGTGCCGTCACCCTGAAGGGCATTGGTGCCACCAAGGGCGCACGTGCAGCCATCGAAGCAGCTGGCGGCAAGATCGAGGAATAAATGGCTAAGCAAGGTGCTCTCTCTGCGCTCAGCAAGACCGGTGGTATGTCCGAGCTGTGGACCCGCCTCCGATTCCTGTTCCTGGCGATCATCGTCTACAGGATCGGTGCGCACATCCCTGTTCCGGGTATCAATCCCGATCAGCTGGCCGCACTGTTCAGGCAGAACGAGGGGACCATTCTTAGCCTCTTCAACATGTTCTCTGGCGGTGCGCTGGAGCGGATGAGCATCTTTGCACTGGGGATCATGCCGTACATCTCGGCATCGATCATCATGCAGCTGCTTACCGCGATCAGCCCACAGCTGGAGCAATTGAAGAAAGAGGGTGAGTCTGGTCGTCGCAAGATCAGCCAGTACACCCGTTACGGCACACTGGTTCTGGCGCTCGTTCAGGCCACCGGGATGTCGGTTGGACTTGCCAGTCAGGGCGTGGCGTTCAGTGTGGGCTTCAGCTTCTACTTCGTAGCTGTCACCACCTTCGTCGCCGGCGCACTGTTCATGATGTGGCTGGGTGAGCAGATCACCGAGCGCGGTATCGGCAACGGCATCTCGATGCTGATCTTCGCCGGTATCGTCGCGGGCTTGCCTCGCGCCATCGGTCAGTCCTTCGAGTCGGCACGGCAGGGCGATATCAACATCTTCGCGCTGATCATGGTCGGTGTGGTGGCGGTCGCCATCATCGCCTTCGTGGTGTTCATCGAGCGTGGGCAGCGTCGTATCGCCGTGCACTACGCCAAGCGTCAGCAGGGTCGCAAGGTCTTCGCTGCGCAGAACAGCCATCTGCCGCTCAAGGTGAACATGGCCGGGGTCATCCCGGCGATCTTCGCCAGCAGCATCCTGCTGTTTCCGGCATCGCTCGGTTCGTGGTTCGGTCAGTCCGAAGGTCTCGGTTGGTTGCAGGACGTGGCTCAGGCCATCGCGCCCGGTCAGCCGCTGAACATCTTGCTGTTTAGTGCAGGGATCATCTTCTTCTGCTTCTTCTATACGGCGCTGATGTTCAACCCCAAGGACGTGGCAGAGAACCTGAAGAAATCCGGGGCGTTCATCCCGGGTATTCGTCCTGGTGAGCAGTCCGCGCGCTATATCGATGGCGTGCTGACCCGACTGACCATGTTCGGTGCCCTGTACATGACGGCGGTGTGCTTGTTGCCCCAGTTCCTGGTGGTCGCGGCGAACGTGCCGTTCTATCTCGGCGGGACCTCGTTGCTGATCGTGGTGGTAGTGGTCATGGACTTCATGTCCCAGGTCCAATCCCATCTCGTATCTCATCAATACGAGTCCCTGATGAAGAAAGCCAACCTGAAGGGCTACGGCAGCGGCATGATGCGCTGATCCGTTACCCGTAAGGTTAGAGGAGTTGTCATGAAAGTTCGTGCATCGGTCAAGAAGCTGTGCCGTAACTGCAAGATCATTCGCCGCGAAGGCGTCGTGCGCGTGATCTGCAGCGCTGAACCGCGTCACAAGCAGCGCCAAGGCTGAGTGTGAATCACGCGTCTAACCCGGCAGCTAGTGTGCTGCCGGGTTGATCATTTGTTCCTACAGCGTTAATATCGCGCGCCCTTTTCTTGGCTTCCGGGGCGTCGGTAGCTGTCAATTGGAGTTTTTCTGAATGGCCCGTATTGCAGGCGTCAACATTCCAGATAACAAGCACACTGTTATCTCGCTGACCTACATCTATGGTGTCGGTCGCACCACCTCTCAGAAGATCTGCGCGGCCACCGGCATCGAGCCGACCGCCAAGATCAAAGAACTGAGCGACGAGCAGGTCGATCAGCTGCGTAACGAGGTCGCCAAAATCCTCACCGAGGGTGACCTGCGCCGCGAAATCAACATGAACATCAAGCGCCTGATGGATCTGGGTTGCTACCGCGGTCTGCGTCACCGCCGTGGTCTGCCGGTCCGTGGTCAGCGCACCAAGACCAATGCCCGTACCCGTAAGGGCCCGCGCAAGCCGATCCGCAAGTAATCGCATCCGCGAATCGACAGGAATCTAGTCATGGCAAAACCTGCTGCTCGTCCTCGTAAGAAAGTCAAAAAGACAGTGGTTGATGGCATCGCCCACATCCATGCGTCTTTCAACAACACCATCGTGACCATCACCGATCGTCAGGGCAATGCTTTGTCCTGGGCGACCTCCGGTGGCTCCGGCTTCCGTGGCTCCCGTAAGAGCACCCCGTTCGCTGCCCAGATTGCAGCCGAACGTGCCGGCCAAGCCGCTCTGGAATATGGTCTGAAGAATCTGGACGTGAACGTCAAAGGTCCCGGCCCCGGCCGCGAGTCCGCTGTTCGCGCCCTGAATGCCTGTGGTTACAAGATCGCCAGCATCACCGACGTGACGCCCATCCCGCATAACGGGTGCCGTCCGCCGAAGAAGCGTCGCGTGTAATAGGAGACAGTGAGAAATGGCTCGTTACATTGGTCCCAAGTGCAAACTGTCCCGCCGCGAAGGCACTGACCTCTTCCTGAAGAGCGGCGCTCGTGCCCTCGACTCGAAGTGCAAGCTGGAAACCGTTCCTGGCCAGCATGGTCAGCGTCGCGGTCGTCTGTCCGACTACGGTCTGCAGCTGCGTGAAAAGCAGAAAGTCCGCCGCATGTACGGTGTCCTCGAGCGTCAGTTCGCCGGTTACTACCAGGAAGCTGCCCGTCGCAAGGGCGCTACCGGTGAAAACCTGCTGCAACTGCTCGAGTGCCGTCTGGACAACGTGGTGTATCGCATGGGCTTTGGTGCCACTCGCGCTGAATCGCGCCAGCTGGTCTCCCACAAGTCGATCACCGTCAACGGTCAGACCGTCAACATTCCCTCCTATCAGGTCAAGGTCGGCGACGTCGTCGCGGTCCGCGAGAAGGCCAAGAACCAGCTGCGTATCGCTCAAGCTCTCGAGCTGTGCGGCCAGCGTGGCCGTGTTGAGTGGGTCGAAGTGAGCACCGAGAAAAAGGAAGGCACCTTCAAGAGCGTGCCGGCCCGTGGTGATCTCTCCGCCGACATCAACGAAAACCTGATTGTCGAGCTCTACTCCAAGTAAGGGCTAGAAAGTAGGTGCATCCATGCAGAGTTCGGTAAATGAGTTCCTGACCCCCCGCCATATCGATGTGCAGGCGGTTAGTCAGACCCGTGCCAAGATCACCCTCGAGCCTCTCGAGCGTGGTTTCGGCCATACCTTGGGCAACGCGCTGCGGCGTATCCTGTTGTCCTCCATGCCTGGCTGCGCGGTAGTCGAAGCAGAGATCGACGGTGTCCTGCACGAGTACAGCGCCATCGAAGGCGTGCAGGAAGACGTGATCGAGATCCTGCTCAATCTCAAGGGTCTGGCCATCAAGTTGCACGGCCGTGACGAAGTCACCCTGAGCCTGAGCAAGAAAGGTCAGGGGCCGGTTCTGGCCTCTGACATTCAGGTCGATCACGACGTCGAGATCGTCAACGGTGAGCACGTCATCGCCCACCTGGCGGACAACGGTTCGCTGAACATGAAGCTGAAAATCGCCCGCGGTCGTGGCTATGAGCCCGCCGACGCGCGTCAGAGCGAAGAAGACGAAACCCGCGCAATCGGTCGTCTGCAGCTCGATGCTTCGTTCAGCCCGGTTCGTCGCGTGGCCTATGTGGTGGAAAACGCCCGGGTCGAACAGCGTACCAACCTGGACAAGCTCGTGCTTGACCTGGAAACCAACGGTACCCTGGATCCGGAAGAAGCCATCCGTCGTGCCGCCACCATCCTGCAGCAGCAGCTGGCAGCGTTCGTCGACCTCAAGGGCGACAGCGAGCCGGTCGTGGTCGAGCAGGAAGACGAGATCGATCCGATCCTGCTGCGTCCGGTGGACGATCTGGAACTGACCGTTCGTTCGGCCAACTGCCTCAAGGCGGAGAACATCTACTACATCGGTGACCTGATTCAGCGTACCGAAGTGGAGCTGCTCAAGACCCCGAACCTGGGCAAGAAGTCCCTGACCGAAATCAAGGACGTCCTGGCCTCCCGTGGTCTGTCGCTCGGTATGCGCCTGGACAACTGGCCCCCTGCAAGCCTTAAGAAGGACGACAAGGCTACTGCCTGATCGTCATTGTTCACCGAACGATAGTTTGGGAAGGAATTTCAATCATGCGTCATCGTAAAAGTGGTCGTCATCTGAGCCGCACGAGCGCACACCGCAAGGCCATGTTCCAGAACATGGCTGTGTCGCTGTTCGAGCACGAGCTGATCAAAACTACCCTGCCGAAAGCCAAGGAACTGCGCCGCGTTGCCGAGCCGCTGATCACCCTGGCCAAGGAAGACAGCGTCGCCAACCGTCGTCTGGCTTTCGACCGTACCCGTTCGAAAGCTGCCGTTGGCAAGCTGTTCAACGACCTGGGCAAGCGCTACGCCAACCGTCCGGGTGGCTACCTGCGTATCCTGAAGTGCGGCTTCCGCGCTGGCGACAATGCGCCCATGGCTTATGTCGAGCTGATCGACCGTCCGGTCGGCGGTACCGTGGAACAGGCTGCTGAATAAGTAGCTGCGTTCTGGAAAAAGCCGGGCTCTTGCCCGGCTTTTTCATGCCCGGCGTTTGGTGAAGACCAGGCCCTTCGCATCCGACTTCTGATCGCAGATTTTTCTATCAGGATGCTAGGATCAATAAATTAGTCCTAAAGTATTGCCCTGGCGATACTTCCCTCAAGCGATCAGCCAACGCTTTTAGAGGGAGATACCTGTGACTGATACCAAGATCCTCACCACCGCCAGCGGCATTCCGGTGGCCGACAACCAGAATTCCCGCACCGCCGGTCCGCGCGGTCCGCTGATGCTCGACGACTTCCATCTGATCGAGAAGCTGGCGCATTTCAACCGTGAAGTCATTCCCGAGCGACGCGTGCATGCCAAGGGCTCCGCGGCCTATGGCACCTTTACCGTCACCCGGGACATCACGCACCTCAGCAGCGCCAGGCTGTTCGCCGAGGTGGGTAAGCGGACCGAGACCTTGCTGCGCTTTTCCACCGTGGGCGGTGAGCGCGGCTCGGCGGATACCGAGCGCGATCCCCGCGGTTTCGCCGTGAAGTTCTATACCGAAGAAGGCAACTGGGACATCGTCGGCAACAACACCCCGGTGTTCTTCATCCGCGATCCGTTGAAATTCCCCGACTTCATCCATACCCAGAAGCGCGATCCCTGGAGCAACCTGAAGAGTCCGCAAATGATGTGGGATTTCTGGTCGCTGTCGCCCGAATCGCTGCATCAGGTCACCATCCTGTTCTCCGATCGCGGCATTCCGGACGGCTATCGCTTCATGCATGGCTTCGGCAGCCATACCTTCAGCCTGATCAACGCCCAGGGCGAGCGGCACTTCGTGAAGTTTCACTTCAAGAGCCAGCAGGGGATCAAGAACCTGGCGCCGGCCGACGCGGCACGCCTGGCCGGTACCGATCCGGACTACAGCCAGCGCGACCTGTTCCAGGCCATCGAGCGCGGCGAATTCCCGCGCTGGACGCTGTGCATCCAGGTGATGAGCGAACAGGAAGCAGCTAGCCGTGCCGAGAATCCCTTCGACGTGACCAAGGTCTGGTCGCAGCAGGACTATCCGCTGCAGGAGGTGGGGGTGCTGGAGCTCAACCGTAATCCGCAGAACTACTTCGCCGAGGTGGAGCAGGCCTCCTTTGCGCCGAGCAACGTGGTGCCGGGCGTGGGGCTGTCGCCCGATCGCATGCTGCAGGGCAGGGTATTCGCCTATGCCGACGCCCAGCGCTACCGGGTGGGCACCAACTATCAGCAACTGCCGGTCAACGCACCCCGTTGCCCCTACGCCAACAACCAGCGTGACGGGGCCATGAGATTCGATGGCAATGGCGGTTCGCAGCCGAACTACGAGCCGAACAGCTATGGCCACACGCCCAAGCAGGCGCCCCAGTATCGCGAGCCGGCGCTGAATTTCGCCGGTCCGGCCGATCGCTACGATCACCGGGTGGACGCGGACTACTTCAGCCAGGCCGGAGCGCTGTTCCGCCTGATGAATGCCGACCAGCAGGCGCTGCTGATCGGCAACATCGTCGGCGCCCTGGGTACGGTGACCCGCGAGGTGCAGCTGCGGCAGATCGGTCACTTCCTCAAGGCCGATCCCGCCTATGGCGTGGGCGTGGCCAAGGGCCTGGGGATAGATCCTAGCGAAGTGGCCTGATCCAGAGGTAGAAAAGAGCCCGGCAACCGCCGGGCTTTTTGTCGTCCGCGAAAAAAGTGCGGGAAAGGCTGTCTCGGACGCCGCTTGCGACGTCGCAGTGCTAAGGTTCGCATCAAGCGCGAAAACACGAGGCTCGCTCTCCCGTCATGACTGTGTTTGGAGTGTCTTTGCGCCAGCTCTGGGCGCACGAAAAGGCCAGCTATGGCGTTCGCGTCTTTGTCGCCCTGAGCGGCGCCATGGCGGTCTGCTGGTCGCTGGGCGATCTGCGCGCGCTGTCGCCGGTATTCCTCGGCATCATCGCCAGCGCCCTGGCGGAAACCGACGACAGCTGGCTGGGGCGACTCAAGTCGCTGGCGGTGACGCTGCTGTGCTTTACCGTGGCGGCCTTCGCGGTCGAGCTGCTGTTTCCCTATCCCTGGATCTTCGTGGTGGGCCTGGGCCTGGCCACCTTCAGCCTGACGATGCTGGGCGCCATCGGCGAGCGCTACGCCTCGGTGGCCCAGGCCACGGTGATCCTGTCCATCTATGCCATGATCGGGGTGGATCAGCGCCTCGGCGCCCAGGTGCCGCTGTGGTACGAGCCGGCACACCTGCTGGCCGGGGCATTGTGGTACGGCCTGCTCTCGGTGCTCTGGTGCGCGCTCTTCGCCCACCAGCCGGTGCGACAGAATCTGTCCGCTCTCTATGGCGAACTGGGGACGCTACTCAGGCTCAAGGCCGAGATGCTCGAGCCGGTGCGCGGGGTGGACCTGCACCGGCGTCGGGTGCTGCTGGCCCAGCAGAACGGCAAGGTGGTGCAGGCGCTGAACCAGGCCAAGGCGACCATCCTCAATCGCTTCGGCCGCTCGGGACGGCCCGGTGCGCGTTCGGGGCGCTATTTCCGCCTGTATTTCATGGCGCAGGACATCCACGAGCGCGCCAGCTCTTCGCACTATCCCTACAGTGCCCTGACCGAGGCCTTCTTTCACAGCGACATCCTCTTTCGCTGCCAGCGCCTGCTCAAGTTGCAGGCCACGGCCTGCCTGAACATGGGCGAGGCGATCCGGCTCGGACAGCCTTTCGAATACGGCCAGCAGAGTCAGCAGGGCCTGACCGATCTGCAGGCCTCGCTGGAGTATCTCAAGCAGCAGCAGAATCCGCGCTGGCGGGGCCTGCTGCGCTCCCTGGACCTGCTCGGACACAATCTTTCGACCCTGGAGCGACAATTCTCCGAGGCCGGCAACAGCGACTCGGGGGCGGCGGATCTGGATACCAGCCTGCTGGATCCGGCGGCACGCTCCCTCCGCGAGGTGTTCCAGCGTATCCGCCTGCAGCTGACCCCGACCTCGCTGCTGTTCCGCCATGGCCTGCGCATGGCGCTGGCGCTGATGGCCGGCTATGGCGTGCTGCACCTGATCCACCCAGTGAATGGCTACTGGATCCTCTTGACTACGGTGTTCGTCTGCCGGCCGCAGTACGGAGCGACCCGGGTGCGGCTGGTGCAGCGGATCGTGGGTACGGTGATCGGGCTGTTGCTGGGCAGCGCCCTGCTGGAGCTGTTCGGGCAGCCGGAGATCCAGCTCTTGCTGGCGCTGGTGGGCGGCCTGGTGTTCTTTATCACCCGGACGGATCGCTACACCGTCGCCACCGCTGCCATCACCCTCATGGTGCTGTTCTGCTTCAACCAGGTGGGCAACGGTTTCATGCTGATCTGGCCGCGGCTGCTGGATACCCTGCTGGGCTGCCTGATCGCGGTACTGGCGGTGTTCTTCGTCCTGCCGGACTGGCAGGGGCGGCGGCTGCACCAGGTGATGGCCAATACCCTGCGTACCAATGCGCTCTATCTGCGCCGACTGCACGAGCAGTACCGCACCGGCAAGCGTGACGATCTCGACTACCGGGTGGCGCGGCGCAACGCCCACAACGCCGATGCGACGCTGTCGGCCGCGCTGGCCAACATGCTGCGCGATCCCGGACACTTCCGCCGTAACCTGGAAGCGGGCTTTCGCTATCTGGCGCTGTCCAACACCCTGCTGGGCTACCTGTCGGCCCTGGGCGCCCATCGCCGCCAGCTGGAGGCGGCCGAGCACGATGCCCTGGTGGAGCGCGCCGTGACCCGCATCGCCGAGGGTATGGAATCCATCGCGGCGGCGGTGGCGGAACGCCGCAGTCTGCCGCCGACCGCCGAGGAGGAGACCAGCCTGGCCGATGAGCTGGAGGCTGCGGCCGAGGACAACGACGACGGCTACCGGCTGGTGTGCACCCAGCTGGCGCTGATCTGCCGCCTGCTGCCCAATCTCAAGAGCGCCGCCAACCATACCCTGCGCGAACAAACCCGCGAGCAACCGGCCGCAGGTACCGCCGATGCTTGAGCAAGGTTGGCGCGACGCGCTATGTTGACCGATGTCCGTCGAGTCTTTCGACGCCTGTTTATGCTGGTTTGAAGGCTGTTCCAACACATGCGTATGCGTCTTCTAGTAGTGGGCGGGGAGAGCGCCCTGGGCAAGGCGCTACTCGCCGCCGGTGCCGAAGCGGGCATCGAATTCGTCGCCCCCGAGACTCCCACGGAGGGCTGGTACGCCGCCGGGCTGACCGAGGTCCTCGACCGGGTCCGACCAGGGGCGGTGATCAATCTCGCCTATTACCACGACTGGCTGCAGGCCGCGGACTTCGATCCGGCGCTGATGCAGCGTCAGGCGCTGGCCGTGCAACGCCTGGCCGGCCTCTGCCAGCACTATCAGATTCCGCTGATCCAGCCGTCCAGCTATCAGCTGTTCGATGGCTCGCGCGTGGCCGGCTATAGTGAAAAGGATCTTCCGCGGCCCCCCGGGGCACGGGGCGAGGCGCTCTGGCGGGTCGAGCAGCTGGTGCGGGCGCTGTGCCCGATGCACATCCTGCTGCGCCTGGGCTGGGTCCTGGATGACTCCTGGGACGGTCGCCTGGGGCGGTTGCTGCGGCAGCTGGGCACCGAGCAGGTGGTGCCGATGGCGGGCGACCGGCGCGGCAATCCGACCACCGTGGGCGATGCCGCCCGGGTGCTGCTGGCTGTGGTCAAGCAGCTCGACTGCGGCGCACCGCTCTGGGGGACCTATCACTACGGCGCCCAGGAAGCGGTGTCGGAGTTGGGTCTGGCCGAGACCGTCGCCCAGCTCTGGCAGGAATTCGACCGGCCGGTGCGCTGCGAGTGGCAGGAGGTGACGCACCTCGAGCGTGCGGATGCCGCGGAAGAGCCACAACAGGGGGTGTTGATCAGTCGCAAGCTGCTCAACACCTTTGGCATCAAGGCGCGGCGCTGGCAGCAGGAGCTGCCGGCGCTGTTGCAGGGCTTTCGGCAGGACGAGGTAGGTTTAGATGAGTGATGCGCCCATTCTGATCACTGGCGGTGCCGGTTTCATCGGCTCCCACCTGGCGGACGCGCTGCTGGCGCGGGGCAGGCGGGTGCGGGTGCTGGACGACCTGAGCACCGGCAAGCGCGAGAATCTGCCGCTGGACGACGACCGCATCGAATTGCGGGTGGGAGACGTGGCCGATGTCGCGACCCTGGAAGCGGCGATGGCCGGCTGCGCGGCGGTGGTGCACCTGGCCGCGGTGGCCTCGGTGCAGGCGTCGGTGGAGGACCCGGTGGGCACCCACAGGGCCAACTTCATCGGCACCCTGAATCTGTGCGAGGCTATGCGCAAGGCCGGGATCAAGCGGGTGGTCTATGCCTCCAGCGCGGCGGTCTATGGCGCCAACGGCCAGGGGCAGGCCATCGACGAGGAGTTGCCCAAGGCGCCGCTGACGCCCTATGCGGCGGACAAGCTGGCGGGCGAATACTACTTCGACTTCTATCGTCGCGAGCACGGTCTGGAGCCGGCGATCTTCCGCTTCTTCAACATCTATGGTCCGCGTCAGGATCCGTCTTCGCCCTATTCGGGGGTGATCAGCATCTTCACCGAACGCGCCCGCCGGCAGACGCCGATCACGGTGTTCGGTGACGGCGAGCAGACCCGCGATTTCGTCTATGTCGCCGATCTGGTGGGCATCCTGGTACAGGCGCTGGAAGCCCCCGAGGTGGCGGCTGGGGCGGTGAACGTGGGACGCGGCGAGACCATCAGCCTGAACGGCCTGCTGGCGGAGATCGGCCAGGTGCTGGGTGGCCTGCCGCCGGTGACCCACGGCGCGGCGCGGGCCGGGGACATCCGCCATTCGAAGGCGGACAACCGCCGCCTGCGCGAGCGCTTCGATTTCAGTCAGCCCACGAGCATGGGCACGGGGCTGGCAGCACTGCTGCGGGATTAGTGGACGCGGCCAGGGGCAATCCCTGGCCGGTTGGGCGTCGACGCTGAAGCTGCCCAGCGCCAACCTGCGGGCGAGTGGCCTGCGCTGGCCTAGAAGCGATAGCCCAGGCCGACCATGTAGACCCAGGGATCCACGTCCAGATCGACCTTGGCGCGGGCGCCGAGGGCGGTGTTGTCGACATGGGCGGTGGTGGCGATGTCGATATAGCGGATCTGGGCGTTGAGCATCACCCGGTCGGTGAGCATGAGATCTGCGCCGACCTGGGCGGACCAGCCCCAGGAGTTGTCGGCGCGGAAGTTGTCGAAGCCGGCCGCGCTGGCGCCGCTGCCGACGTGCTCGTCGTAGATCCAGGTGTAGTTGAGGCCGGCGCCGACATAGGGCTGGAACGTCGCCTTGGCGTCCAGCGGGTAGTAGACCAGGCTCAGGGTCGGCGGTAGGTGCTTGAGGCTGCCGAGCTTGCCGTTGGCGGCGTCCAGCCCGGTGCCCTTGATGTTGACCTGGTGCTCGAAGGGCGTGGCCGCCAGCAATTCGAGGCCCAGGTGGTCGGTGAGCATGTAGGCGACGTTCAGCCCCAGCTGGGTGTCGCTGTCCATGGTCGCCTTGCCGCCCAGATTGGCGCCGCTCAGGGCGCCTCGGTCGATCTTGACGTCGGAGCTGCGCTCGTGGGGATCCACGGTGATGGCGCCGGCGCGCAGGATGATGTCGCCGGCCTGGTGGGCCTGGGCGAAGGGGGCGGCCAGGGCGAGGGCGAGCAGGCTGAGACGGAAGAGGGGACGCATGGCGAGGGCTCCGAAGGCATTGAAAAAGGGCTGGGAGCAGCCTAGCGAAGCTGAAACGGCGGACTCTTGATCTCGCTCAAGGGTGGGGCAGATCGCCTCAGGAACCGTCGCCCTTGAGAATGTAGGGCTGGATGCGTTGGGCCTGCAGCCAATAGCCGGCGACGGCCACCTCGCTGCGCTGGCTGCCCACGCCCAGGCGGCCTTCCACCCAGTAGGGCAGGTGCAGTTTGGACAGCCAGAGGTCGTGGCTGCCTTTCACGTAGACGATCTGGTTGCCCGGCGGCGGCGGTACGTGGATGCAGGCGCCGTAATAGGGGACCAGCAGGAATTCGGTGACCTCGCCCTCGTCGGTGACCATCAGCGGCACCACGTAACCGGGCAGGCGCACCTCCTGGCCATCCAGGGCGGCCACCGTGGGGGCGTCCGGCCAGGGCTGGCTGGCGGCCGGGCCGTCTTCGCCGAGGCCGTGGTCGACGCTGCCGGGATTGAAGCGCGGCGCATCGGCCGGCACCAGTTCGCGCCAGGCGAGTTGGCGAGGTTCGGCCTGGGCCCAGGGCAGCCAGCAGAGCAACAGCAGGAGCGCCAGGCGCATGGTGGGGCCTCGTCTAGAGTCGCACGGACAACCCGTCCGTGAGGGCCTGGCGACAGCCGCGCCAGGCCGGGATGCAGCCGAGCACCAGGGCTGCGAGCAGGATACCGCCGAGCAGTTGCCCATCGTAGAGCGAGGGCCAGTCCAGCGGCAATGCCAGGCCGTATTCCGCCAGCAGCCAGGGCCGGCCCAGGGCGATGGCGCCATAGAGCAGCGCCAGCCCGGCGAGACAGCCGGCCAGGGTGAGGGTCAGGGCCTCTGCCAGCAACAAGCCGAACAGGTGGCGCGGCTGGGCGCCCACCGAGCGCAGGATGGCCATCTCCCGGCGTCTTTCGTTGAGGCTGGCGAGCAGGGCGGTGAGCATGCCCACCAGCCCGGTGAGCACCACGCACAGCGACATCACCAGCAGCGCCTGTTCCGCCGTGCCGAGCAGGCCCCAGAGCTCCTGCAGGGCCACGCCGGGCAGGATGGCCAGCAGCGGCTCGCCACGGTACTCGTTGACCGCGCGCTGCACGGCAAAGGTGGCCACCCGACTCTTGAGGCCGACCAGGGCGGCGGTCAGGTCCTGGGGCGTGAGATCGCGCCGGCGCACCTCGGCGTCGCTCAGCGAAGGCCCGGGCAGGCCGCCGCGCCAGTCCAGGTGCAGGGCGGTCATGCCGCTCAGCGGGATGTGCAGGGTGCGATCGACCGGGGTGCCGGTGGGAGCGAGGATGCCGACCACGGTGAAGGGGTGGTCGCTGTGCTCGGTCAGACTGATGGTGGCGACGCCATGGGCCAGCACGACCTTGTCGCCCAGCCGATAGTGCAGCGCCTTGGCTACCTCGGCGCCCAGCACCACCTCGAAGACGTCGGCGAAGGGCCGGCCCTGGGCCAGCCGCAGCGGCTGGTTGCGCCCGTAGTGGTAGTGGGTGAAGTAGTTGCCGTCGGTACCCAGCACCCGGTAGCCGCGGTGGGAATCGCCCAGGGACAGCGGGATGGTCCAGGCGACGCGGGGATCGGCGGCGAGCTTCTCGTAGCTCTCCCAGCGGATGTTGTTGGTGGCGTTGCCGATGCGGAACACCGAGTAGAGCAGCAGGTTGACCGCGCCGGAACGCGCGCCCACCACCAGGTCGGTACCGGCGATGGTGCTGGCGAAACTGGCCTTGGCCTCGGTGCGCAGGCGTTCGACACCCAGCAGCAGGGCCACCGAGACGGCGATGGTGAAGACGGTGAGCAGGGCGGTGGCGCGGCGATTGCGCAGGCTGGCCCAGGCCAGTTGCAGGAGCGGCATCCTAGGTCTCCGGCCGGGCGGCGTTGAGCTGGGCCAGGGTCAGGTGGCGGTCGAAGCGACTGGCCAGACTGCGGTCGTGGCTGACGAACAGCAGGCCGGCACCGGCGGCGGCGCACTCGGCGAACAGCAGTTGCAGGAAGGCATCGCGGTGGTCGCTGTCCAGCGCCGAGGTGGGTTCGTCAGCGATCACCAGTTCCGGCTGGCCGATCAGGGCGCGGGCGGCGGCGACGCGCTGCTGCTGGCCGATGGAGAGTTCGCGGGCCGGACGGCGGGGCAGCGCGGGATCGCTCAGCCCCAGGGCGCGGAGCAGGGTCAGGGCCGCGCCCTGGGGATCGCCATGCCGCGCCGAAGCGCGCTCGCGGCGCAGCGCCGAGAACTGGCAGGGCAACAGGACGTTGTCCAAGACCGAGAGAAAGGGCAGCAGATTGAATTGCTGGAAGAGAAAGCCGGTGTGGTCGACGCGAAAACGGTCGCGCCGGGCGGTGGCGAGGGCTCCCAGGTCCTGACCGAGCAGGCGCACCTGGCCGCGACTGGGGCGCTGCACGCCGCCGAGCAGGCCGAGCAGGGTGGTCTTGCCGCTGCCGGAAGGGCCTTCGAGAAACAGCGCCTCGCCGGGCGCCAGCTGGAAGTGCCGGATGTCCAGGCATTCCGCCTGGCCCGGCCAGGCGAAGCCGAGGTCCTGGATCTCGACCAAGGGGGCAGAGGTCACGACCGTCCTACCACTTGAGCTGCGGTTGCCGGGCGGTCAGTTCGGCGCCCTGCTGGCCGCTGGCGACGATGGCCTGGACCTCGACGCTGTGACTGTTGGGGAAGCGGGCGAACCAGCCGGAGAGATCCAGGCTGGCGAGCGCGCCCGGCTTGCTGCAGTTGAAGCTCATGCTGGCCTCCACGTCGAGATGGCCGCTGGCGCTGGAATCCTTGGCAAACAGCGGGCTGATGGCGCTGGCTTCGGTCAGGCGGCAATCGGCGGCGGCGGGCAGCTTCACCAGGGCCTGGGGATTTTCCAGACTCTGGCGCAGGGCGGCGACGGCGTCTTCTTCCTGTCGATTGCGCGGGGCATGTTCGAAGCCCAGCAGATCGGCCGCCGGACTGCGCCACTGGAGTTCCAGGCCGCTGTCGGTCTGGGCCACGTCGAGGTGGGATTCGCCGTGTACATGGGCGCCCAGGGCGCCGTGCTCGTGTTCGTCATGGTCGTCATCGGTACCATGAGCAAAGGCCGGTTGGGCGAGCACGGCGGCAAGACAGAGGGTCAGCAGGGGCAGGCGCATGGTGGACTTCCAAAGGGTGGAGAGGCGCTATGTTATGTTGTTGCATTTATGCGCTGCAACCTCGGTTTGGCGTGGGCCGATGGCTGTGGGAGCATGGGCCTCTGCACGACGAGGAGAACACCATGGTACGCATTCGCGGAACCATCGGCAGCCAGCCCGTGGATCTCACGGTGGAACTGGAGGAGGCCGACTGGCAACGCCTGGCCGCCGCCCTGCGGCCGACCGAGGCGCCCCTGCCTGCCGCGGCCGTGAGCGCCGCACCCAGCGGACCCAAGTCGGGTGGCGACATGCTCTGGGATCAGGTGGTGAAGCTGCTCAGCTCCGCCGGACGGCTCAGCGGGCCGGACATCCTCGTGGCGCTGGAAAAGCTCACCGGCAATCTGGGCGTGGCCAAGCAGCTGCTGGTGCGGCTGAGGCACAGTCCCCAGGTGCGTATGGAGCGGGTGGGGGAGGCGCAGTTCTATATCTGGCAGGGGTGAGGCTGGAGCGGGGGAGTGGAAAACGCTGCGCGGTTTTCCACGCTACCGAATGTCCACCGCGCTGGAAGGACGCCCGCAGTGGATAAGGCTGCGTCCGAGGCGACGCAGCCATTGTCGACCGGCGCTTAGTACAGCGCCTGGTACAGGCGGCGGCGATAGGTGGCGACCAGCGGGTGGTCGTTGCCCAGCAGATCGAAGACCTGCACCAGGGTCTTGCGTGGCAGATCGTCGCCGTAGCCGCGATTACGGCGGAACAGCTCCAGCAGGCCATCCAGTGCCGGTTCGTATTGCTGGCGGGCCAGTTGCTGCACGGCCAGTTGGTAGGCGGCCTCGTCGTCGCCGGCATCGCGAGCCAGGCGGCTCTTGAGGTCGGCGACCTCGGGCAGGCTGGCGGCCTGGCGCAGGAAGGTCAGCTGGGCACGGGCACCAGCCAGAGCCTGCTTGTGTTCGTCACCCTTGACCGCGTCCAGCACGGCCTGGGCATCGTCCAGTTCATTGCGCTCGGCCAGGCAGCGGGCATAGAGGATCAGCGCCAGGGCGTCGCTGTTGTCTTCTTCCAGCACGGCCTTGAGCAGCGCCTCGGCTTCGGCGAAACGACCCTCGGCGAACAAGGCCTGGGCGGCGTCCAGCGGATCTTCCTCGGCCGGCGGCAGGGCCTGGACATGGGGTTCGAGCAGGGCGCGGATGGCCGATTCCGGCTGGGCGCCGGCGAAGCCGTCGACCGGCTGGCCATCCTTGAACAGCACCACGGTGGGCAGGCTGCGGATGCCGAATCTCATCACCAGTTCCTGCTCGATGTCGCAGTTGACCTTGGCCAGGTGCAGAGCGCCGCCATAGGACTCGGTGATCTTGGCCAGCAGCGGCATCAGCACCTTGCAGGGCGCGCACCACTCGGCCCAGAAGTCCACCAGCACCGGGGTGCTGAAGGAGGCATCGATGACCTGTTGCTGGAAGGTGTCGAGGGTGGCGTCGAAAATGTAGGGGACCTGGCTCATGGCGGACTCGGCAGACGAAAGTTGCACTATAGGTGGGGGCGCCGGGCTTGGAAACAAGGCGGGCCGGCTCAGCCCCGATAGAGCGCCACGCGGCGGAATTCGTCCGGCTCGGCCAGATCCGGCAGGGTGCAGGCCTGGAGCATGGCGACGCGGGTGAAGCCGGGGTGGGCGAGATCGCGTACCCGCGAATCGGCCAGCAGGATCCGCTCGGCGCGCGCCTGCAGGAGGTCCAGCAGGGGCAGATTGGCACGGTCGTAGAGGACGTCGGCGGCCAGGATGAGATCGAAGCGCTCGGTGCTGGCAGAGAAATCGTCCAGCGTCTCGATCTGCACGGCGTTGGCCTGGGCATTGGCGCGACAGGCCGCCAGGGCCAGGGGATCGAGGTCGCAGCAGACCACCCGCGCCGCGCCGGCCCGGGCGGCGGCGAGTCCGGCGATGCCCGAGCCGCTGCCGAAATCCAGGACCTGGCGCCCGGCAACGTGCTCGGGATGGGCGACGATCCAGCGCGCCAGGGCCAGGCCACTGGCCCAGCAGAAGGCCCAGTAGGGTGGTGCCTCCAGCAGGCGCTGGGTTTCCGCGGGGGAAAAGGCCCGCGCCATGTTGGCCGGATCGATCAACCACAGCGACAGGTCGCTGTCGGGCAACGCCTGCAGACAGAGACGGGCGTCGCCGAGCAGAGCCGTCAGGGCGGCGACGAGGTCGGCCGGGGGCGTCACGGGGTCTGGTTCAGCACCAGTTCGCCGAGATTCTGCGTGGTCGGTCCGCCGACATTCACCGGCGGCAGATAGCTGGCCAGCTGACCGGCCTGGATCAGGCGCGCGTGGAATTCCACCTTGAGATCCGGGCGGGTGGGAAAGATCTCGGGATTGAAGGGCAGGCGGAAGGCCAGGGGCGCGCCCTTGCCGGTCACCGTCTCGCTGGCCAGCAGGCGCTGCGGCAGGCCCTTGGCATTGACCGCCAGCAGGGCGATCTCCACCTGGGCGCCGGCCGGGACCAGGCCCTGGGCATTGCGCAGCACCCCGGAGATCTCGCGCAGATTGGCCGGGGTGGGAGCGCCGGCCACCGGGACCGGCTCGTCGGCCGGGGTGGTGGGCTGCGGCGGCGTGGTTTCGGGTGGGCTGGAGCAGGCCACGAGCAGACCGGTGAGCAGCAGGGGCAGGAGGACGCGTGGGGTCATGGCGGGATCCGGAGGTCGCCGCCGGCGAGGGCGGCACGGGAGGCTGGAGAGGGGTCGTCGAACACAGTGCGCTCTTATAGCCCGGCGGCTCCTGGCTGTCGATTCGTCTGGTACCCGGAGGTTCCCGCCAGGGGGTGATCGGGTACCATGAGGGCTTTCCCTTCCGGCGGTCGACTCCCCCATGCATTGTCCCTTCTGCGGCGCCCACGACACCAAGGTCACGGATTCCCGGCTGGTTGCGGCCGGCGAGCAGGTGCGCCGGCGGCGTGAGTGCCTGGCCTGCCAGGAACGCTTCACCACCTTCGAGACCGCCGAACTGGTCCTGCCACGGCTGATCAAGCAGGACGGCACCCGCCAGCCCTTCGACGAGGACAAGTTGCGCGCCGGCATGCAGCGCGCCCTGGAGAAGCGCCCGGTCAGCGTCGAGCGTCTGGAAGAGGCCATCGCCCTGATCAAGCACCGCCTGCGCGCCACCGGCGAGCGGGAAATCCGGTCCCGGGTGGTGGGTGAACTGGTGATGGACGAACTGCGCAAGCTGGATCAGGTGGCCTACATCCGCTTCGCCTCGGTCTATCGGCAATTCCAGGACCTGGCCGAGTTCCGCGACGAAATCGAGCGGCTGGCCCAGGATCCGGGCAAGCAACCGGTATGAGCGACACGGACGCGGTGAACGACGAATTCTGGATGGCCCGCGCCCTGGCGCTGGCCGCCTGCGGCCGCTACAGCACGGCGCCCAATCCGCGGGTGGGCTGCGTGATCGTCCGTGACGGCCAGGTGGTGGGCGAGGGCTGGCATCGCCAGGCCGGCGGTCCCCATGCCGAGGTGCATGCGCTGCGCCAGGCAGGCGAGGCCGCGCGTGGCGCCACC
Source organism: Pseudomonas sp. GM_Psu_1 (assembly GCF_026544185.1). Taxonomy (NCBI): domain Bacteria; kingdom Pseudomonadati; phylum Pseudomonadota; class Gammaproteobacteria; order Pseudomonadales; family Pseudomonadaceae; genus Pseudomonas; species Pseudomonas sp. GM_Psu_1. The sequence goes on along the minus strand of NZ_JALNUX010000004.1, from coordinate 142,915 downwards.
GCCTATGTGACCCTGGAACCTTGCAGCCACCATGGCCGCACCCCGCCTTGCGCGGATGCCCTGGTGGCCGCCGGGGTGGCCGAGGTGGTGGCGGCCATGACCGATCCCAATCCGCTGGTGGCCGGTCGCGGCCTGGCGCGCCTCGCCGCCGCCGGCATCGCCACCCGCGCCGGGGTGCTGGAAGCCGAGGCGCGGGCGCTCAATGCCGGCTTCATCCAGCGCATGCTGACCGGGCGGCCCTTCGTGCGGGTCAAGCTGGCACTGAGCCTGGATGGCCGCACCGCCATGGCCAACGGCGAAAGCCAGTGGATCACCGGGCCGGCGGCGCGCCAGAGCGTGCAGCGACTGCGTGCCGAGGCGGGGGTGGTGATCACCGGCGCCGACACCGTGCTGGCCGATGGCGCGCGCCTGACCGTGCGCCCGAGCGAATTGGGCCTGAGTGGCCCAGAACTGGAGCTGGCCACCCTGCGCACGCCGCAGCGGCTGCTGGTGGACGGTCGTGGCCGGGTACCGCTGGACGTCCCCTTTTTCCAGGCCGGCGCGGCGCGGGTCGTCGGTATGGCCGGCGAGGCGCCGGCCTATGCGGCGGCCGGGCACGACTACCTGGCGCTGCCCGGCGCCCAGGGCCAGGTCGATCTGGCGGCGCTGCTGACCCGCCTGGGCAGCGAGCAGGTCAACGATGTGTTGGTGGAAGCCGGACCGCGTCTGGCCGGTGCCTTCGCCCAGGCCGGACTGGTCGATGAATATCACCTGTTCCTGGCGCCCAAGTTCCTCGGTTCCAGCGCCCGGCCGTTGCTGGACTGGCCGCTGGAGCACCTGGCCCAGGCGCCGCAGCTGGAAATCCTCAGTGCCACGCCGGTGGGCGCGGACCTGCACCTGATCGCCCGACCGGCCAGGGACACCTGACGCCCCTGGCCCCGCGGCGGCGAACTGTGTTACAAAACCTGCGCTGCCTGCGGGCGGCGAGTTCTCAGGGCGGGGTGCAATTCCCCACCGGCGGTAACGCCCGATCAGTCGGGACGAGCCCGCGAGCGCTCTCTCGTCCTCTGCGGCGGGGGAGGTCAGCAGACCCGGTTGGATTCCGGGGCCGACGGTCATAGTCCGGATGAGAGAGAACGGGATAGCCTCGCCTGGCAGGGGTGCGAGCCCCTCGTCCGTCTGATTTCCCTTCTGTCCGTGCGCCCTGTTTTTTCACCGAAACAGGAGTTCGTCGATGTCTAGCTGCACCGCCTTTCCGGCTCTACCTCTCGGAGGCCTGAGCTGATGTTTACCGGAATCATCGAAGCCCTCGGCGAGATCCGCGCTCTCACGCCCAAGGGCGGCGACGTGCGCCTCTATGTCGCCACCGGCAAGCTCGACCTTACCGACGTCAAGCTCGGCGACAGCATCGCCGTCAATGGCGTCTGCCTTACCGCCGTGGAATTGCCCGGCGACGGCTTCTGGGCCGACGTCAGTCGCGAGACCCTGAGCCTCACCAGCCTGGGCGGTCTCAAGCCCGGCAGCCGGGTCAACCTGGAAAAGGCGCTGATGCCCACCAGTCGCCTTGGCGGCCACCTGGTCAGCGGCCACGTGGACGGACTCGGCGAAGTGGTCTCCCGCGCCGATAACGCCCGCGCCGTGCAATTCCGCCTGCGCGCCCCGGCCGAGCTGGCCCGCTACATCGCGCTCAAGGGCTCAATCACCGTGGACGGCGTCAGCCTCACGGTGAACGCCGTGGACGGCGCCGAATTCGAGCTGACCATCGTCCCCCATACCCTCGGCGAGACCATCATGGCCGACTACCGGCCCGGACGCCGGGTGAATCTGGAGGTGGACCTGCTGGCCCGCTACCTGGAGCGCCTGCTGCTGGGCGACAAGGCCGCCGAGTCCAGCAAGGGCGGCGTCACCGAACACTTTCTCGCCGAACACGGCTATCTGCAGCGCTAAGGACGACACCGTGGCACTTTCCAGCATCGAAGACATCATCCAGGACATCCGCGCGGGCAAGATGGTCATCCTCATGGACGACGAGGACCGCGAGAACGAAGGCGACATCATCATCGCCTCCGAATGCGTCACCGCCGAACACATCAACTTCATGGCCCGCCATGCCCGCGGCCTGATCTGCATGCCCATGAGCAAGGGCCTCTGCGAACGCCTCAACCTGCCGATGATGGCCAGCCGCAACGCCTCCGGCTTCGGCACCAAGTTCACCGTGTCCATCGAGGCCGCCGAAGGCATCAGCACCGGCATCTCCGCCGCCGACCGCGCGCGCACCGTGCAGGCCGCCATCGCCAAGGACGCCAAGGCCGGCGACGTGGTCAGCCCCGGCCACATGTTCCCGCTGATGGCCCAGCCCGGCGGCGTGCTGGCGCGTGCCGGCCACACCGAGGCCGCCTGCGACCTGGCGCGCATGGCCGGTTTCGCCGAGAGCGGGGTGATCTGCGAGGTGATGAACGACGACGGCACCATGGCCCGGCGCGACGAACTCGAAGCCTTCGCCGAGCAGCACGGCCTCAAGGTCGGCACCATCGCCGATCTGATCCACTACCGTCTGCTCCACGAGCACACCGTCAAGCGTATCGACGAGCAGCAGCTGGAGACCGAACTCGGTCCGTTCAAGCTGGTGACCTACCGCGACGAGGTGGAGGGCGACGTCCACCTGGCGCTGATCCGTGGCGACCTGGCCGGCCAGGAGCTGCCGCTGGTACGGGTGCACAACATGGATCCGCTGCGCGACCTCCTGCAGGTGCACCAGCCAGGTCGCTGGAGTCTGCGCAGTGCCATGGAGCGCGTGGCCCGCGAAGGCACCGGCGTGGTGCTGCTGCTTGGTCACTCGATCGAGGGCGACGACCTGCTGGCGCACCTGCGCGAGCCGCTGCCGGTGCCCAAGGCGCTGTCCACCTACAGCACAGTCGGGGCCGGTTCGCAGATCCTCCGCGACCTGGGCATTCGTCAGATGCGTCTGCTCAGCTCGCCGATGAAGTTCAATGCCATATCCGGCTTCGACCTGGAAGTAGTAGACTATCTGCCTCCTGAAGAATGACCCTTCCGCCTGGCGCGCCCCGCCCGGGTGGCATGGCGCGCTTCACCTGGATTTCCACGGACGGCCTGGCACTGCCGGCCGTCCGGCTCTTTGACAACTGGACCCGCACATGAACATCAAGACCTTTGAAGGCACCTTCATCGCTCCTCAGGGCCGTTTCGCCCTGGTGGTCGGTCGCTTCAACAGCTTCGTCGTCGAAAGCCTGCTGCAGGGCGCCATCGACGCCCTGGTGCGTCACGGCATCAAGCCGGACGACCTGACCATCATCCGCGTCCCCGGCGCCTTCGAGATCCCGCTGGCGGTGCAGAAGATCGCCCAGCGCGACGAATTCGACGCCATCATCGCCCTCGGCGCGGTGATCCGTGGCGGCACCCCCCACTTCGAATACGTGGCCGGCGAGTGCACCAAGGGTTTGGCCCAGGTCTCCATGGAATTCGGCGTGCCGGTGTCCTTTGGCGTCCTGACCGTCGATTCCATTGAGCAGGCCATCGAGCGCTCCGGCACCAAGGCCGGCAACAAGGGCGCCGAAGCCGCCCTGTCCGCTCTGGAAATGGTCAGCCTGCTGGCGCAGCTGGAGGCCAAGTGAGCGGCGATCTGACTCCGCCCGCGGCCGGCAAGCCCGCGGGCAAGAAGGCCCCCACCGGCAAACTGGCTGCCCGCCGCGAAGCGCGCAGCCTGTCGGTCCAGGCCCTGTACCAGTGGCACATGGCGGGCCAGGCGATCAACGAGATCGAGGCGCAGTTTCGCGTCGACAATGATTTCGCCAAGGTCGACGGCGCCTATTTCCATGAAATCCTCCACGGTGTCCCGGCCAACAAGGGCGAGATCGACGGTCTGATCCTGCCCTGCCTGGACCGCGCCATGGACGAGGTCGACCCGGTCGAGCTGGCCGTGCTGCGACTGTCCTGCTACGAGCTGCTCAAGCGCATCGACGTGCCCTATCGCGTAGTGATCAACGAGGGCATCGAGCTGGCCAAGATCTTCGGCGCCACCGACGGCCACAAGTTCGTCAACGGCGTGCTGGACAAGCTGGCGCCCAAGCTGCGCAGCGCCGAGTTGCGCGGCAAGCGCTGATCGCCCGCGGGCATGGGTGAATTCGAACTCATCCGTCGCTATTTCGCCGCGGCGCCCTGCGCCCGTGGCGGACCCGGCGTGGCACTGGGCATCGGTGACGACTGCGCGCTGCTGGCACCCGTCCCGGGTGAACAGCTGGCGGTCTCCACCGATACCCTGACCGCCGGGGTGCATTTTCCCGATCCCTGCCCGGATGCCCATGGCCTCGGCCAGCGCGCCCTGGCGGTGAGCGCCAGCGACCTCGCCGCCATGGGCGCTACGCCGCTGGGCTTCACCCTGGCGCTGACCCTGCCGAGCATCGAGCCCGCCTGGCTGGAAGGCCTGGCGGCAGGCCTTGCGCAGATGGCCGAGCAGTGCGAGCTGCGCCTGGTCGGTGGTGACACCACCCGCGGTCCGCTGTCCCTCACTCTCACGGTCTTCGGTCAGGTACCGGCCGGTCAGGCGCTCTTGCGCAGCGGCGCCCGCCCGGGCGATCTGCTGTGCCTGGGCGGTGCGCCGGGCGAGGCCGGTGGGGCCTTGCCCTTCGTCCTCGGTCAGCGTGCCGCGGAGGGTGCCGCCAGTCGGCACCTGCTGGCACGCTACTGGGCCCCCCAGCCGCAATTCGACCTCGGCCTCTGGCTGCGGGGTCGGGCGACGGCGGCCCAGGACGTCTCCGATGGCCTGGTGGCCGATTGCGGCCATATCGCCACGGCCTCCGGCGTCCGCCTGGTCGTGGAGGCGGCGCGGCTGCCGGTGAGTTCGGCGCTGGCCGAACTCTTTCCCGCCGACGAGGTGCTGCGCCTGGCCCTCGGCGCAGGCGACGACTATCTGCTGGTCTTCACCCTGCCGCCGGACCAGGCGCCGGCCCTGGCCGCCGCCTGGCCCCAGGCGCAGGTGATCGGGCGAGTCGAGGCGGGCAGTGGCGTTGTCGTCCTCGCCGCCGACGGTCAACCCATGATCCCGGCGCAGGCCGGCTTCCAACATTTCTAGCGCCCCGCGCGGAGTCCTCTCTTGAGCGAACAGCAAGCCCCCGCCCAGCCGGTCCCTCCGTCGGTCTGGCGCGATCCCTGGCACTTCCTGGCCTTCGGCCTGGGTTCCGGTACCCTGCCCAAGGCGCCCGGGACCTGGGGTTCGCTGATCGCCTTGCCCTTCCTGCCGCTCTGGCAGCTGCTCGGCGGCTGGAGCTATCCGCTGCTGCTGGTGCTGGTGACCGTCTTCGGCTGCTGGTTGTGCGGCAAGGTCGCCCGCGAGCTGGGCGTGCACGATCACGAGGGCATCGTCTGGGACGAGATGGTCGGCATCTGGATCACCTTCTGGCTGGCGCCGCCGGGCCTGATCTGGCTGCTGGTGGGTTTCGTCGCCTTCCGCGTGCTGGACATCTGCAAGCCCTGGCCAATCCGCTGGCTGGATGTCAATGTCCGCGGCGGCGTCGGCATCATGGTCGACGATGTACTGGCCGGCATCCTCGCCTGGCTGGTGGTTCAGGGATTACACATCGGTTGGGGTCATCTCGTCGGCTGACGAGACGCAGGCCCAAGGAGCAGGGCAGTGAAAAGACTGGGCGCGTACGGCCTCCTGTTGGCCGTCGGTTCGCTCGCCTGGGCGCAACCCCAGGTCAGGGTCGTGGGGTTGTTCAACGGCGCGGCGGTGGTCAACGTCAATGGCCAGCGCAAGTTGCTGCGGGTCGGCCAGCGCCTGGACGACGTCGAGGTGGTCAGCGCGGATCCCCAGCAGGCGGTGCTGCGCATAGACGGCCGGACCCAGGCCTTTACCCTCGACCGCGAATATAGCGATGGCTACAGCGCCCCGCAGCGCCGCGAATTCAGCGTGCCGCGCAGCAACAACGGCCATTACCAGGTCACCGCCAACGTCAATGGCCGTCCGGTGTCGCTGCTGGTGGACACCGGCGCCACCAGCGTCGCCCTGAGTGGCGCCCAGGCCGATCAGCTGGGCATCAGCTATCGCGACGGCACCCCGGGCTGGGTGGAGACCGCCAGCGGCCATGCCCGCGCCTGGCGCACCACGCTCAAGCAGGTGCGCCTGGGCGATGTCGAGGTGGTCGGGGTGGACGCCATGGTCCTGGAAGGCAACTATCCCAGCCAGGGCCTGCTGGGCATGAGTTTCCTCAACCGCGTGGGCTGGCGCGAGGCCCAGGGCATCTTCTACGTCCAGGCACGCTGATAGATCATCGGGTATCGACGTCATAACCCCTGGCGATGACGCCGGAGCCGGGGAAAAGGTTACAATGTACGTCTTTCCCCGCCAGGAGCCCGCAGGTGTCCGTCGTCTTTGTCGCCGCCTCCCAACTGCCCACCCCCTTTGGCCTGTTCACCATGCACGGTTTCCTCGACGAAACCGATGGCAAGGAGCACGTCGCCCTGACCTTCGGTGACGTGGCCGATGGCGAGCCGGTCCTGGGACGGCTGCATTCCGAGTGCCTGACCGGCGACGCGCTGTTCAGCCTGAGATGCGACTGTGGCTTCCAGCTGGAAGCGGCGCTGCGCGCCATCGCCGAAGCCGGGCGTGGCGTGCTGCTCTATCTGCGCCAGGAAGGACGCGGCATCGGCCTGCTCAACAAGATCCGCGCCTATGAGTTGCAGGATGCCGGCGCCGATACCGTGGAAGCCAACGAGCGCCTGGGTTTCGGCGCCGACCAGCGTACCTATGCGCTGTGCAAGCCGATGCTCGAACACCTCGGCATCACCTCGCTGCGGCTGATGACCAACAATCCGCGCAAGGTGAAGGCGCTCGAGGTCCTGGGCATCCCGGTCGCTGAGCGGGTGCCGCTGCAGGAAGGCCTCAATCCGCACAACCGCCGCTATCTGCTGACCAAGGCCGGCAAGCTCGGCCACATGCTCGGCAATCTGCATCAGAACGAAGAGACCGCCGATCCGGCCTCCTGATCAGCCGGCTGCGCGCGCCGGTTCCAGGCGCTGCGCGGCTTCCTGCAATTCCAGTACCTGTTGATCCACGTTGCGACTGGCGCCCAGGGTGGTCTGGGCCAGCTCGGCGCTGCGCCGTGCCTGGTCCTGGGCCGCCTGGCTGCGTAGCTGCAGCTGGTTGCCGCTGGTATCCAGGGCCTCCAGGGTGTGGCCGATGTGGGTCAGGTGCTCCTGCAGCGCGCCGACATCGCGATCGATGGCGCCCAAGGCCTCCTGGGCCTGGTCCGAACGACTGCGCGAGGTCTGGGCGTCCGCCTTGCAGCGCTGCATGGCGGCCACCGCCTGTTCCGACAGCAGGCGGATCTGGTCGAGGATGCTGGCGATCTCGCGGGTGGAATCCGCCGAATGATTGGCCAGGCGCCGCACCTCGTCGGCGACCACGGCGAAGCCGCGTCCCTGATCGCCGGCGCGGGCCGCTTCGATGGCGGCGTTGAGCGCCAGCAGGTTGGTCTGTTCGGCGATGCCGCGGATGGTGTCGGTGACATGGCGCACCGCGTGGGTCTGCTCGTTGAGCGCGCTGATGGTGCTGGCCGAGGTGCCGATGGTGCCATCGAGGATTTCCAGATCGCGGGCCACCTGGCCGACCAGCAGATTGCCGTGGTCGCTGCCGTTGCGTGCCCGGGTCGAGAGGCCGCTGCTGTCGCGCACATGGGCGGCCATCTCCTGGCTGCCCTGCAGCATCGTCTGCATGGCCTGGGTGTTGGCCTCGGCCGCCTGCCATTGCTGTTCGGCTTCCTGGCTGGCGTGCTGGGCCCCGCGCTGCAGACTGGCGGCATCGGCGCTGAGGGCGCGGGTGACCTGCTTGACGGTCTGCAGCGAGGTGTCGAGGCGATCGACGAAGCTGTTGATCCAGACCGCCAGCTCGCCGGTCTCGTCGGCGCGAAAGCCCTGGCGATCCAGGCGCTGGTCGAGACTGGCGCCGCATTCGGCGATGTCGAGGAAGAAGTCGCCCAGGCGTTGCAGGCGACGGGTACAGGGCCGCACCACCAAACCGCCGTAGAGCGCCAGGGCGAGGGCTGCACTGCCCAGGGCGAAGCCGCTCTGCCACAGCGGTTGCCAGAGGCTGAGTGCGGCCTGCAGGCCCCAGGCGCCACCGGCCAGCAGCAGGGCGCCGAGCAGCAGGTGCTGGGTCAGGCTGCCGCCACGATAGGCTTCTTCCAGATCCGCTTCGCAGAGCAGGCCCCAGGTATCCGGCGAACCGGGCAATTGCAGGGTGAGGCCGGCGCCAATCACCGGGACGTGGCGGTAATCGGAATAGCCCGGATAGGCGACGAACAGATTGCGCCCCTTGCGAATGGTCTCGCGCACCCCAGGGTGCAGTTCCTTGGTCGCCGGGGCGGTGAATTTCAGCTCGAACTCGGTGTGCTCGCGGATCCGTACCGTCCCGAAGGGGGTGGCGACCCCTTGCTTGAGGTTATCGCCGGCGGTGAAGGTGGCGTCTTCGAAGCGCGAGCGCGACAGCGCGGTGCCGGGCGCTATGCTGGGGTCGGCGACCGCCTTGACCATGAACAGGTAGTTGTCGCCGGAATCCGGAAAGACATGCCCAGCCTCGCGCTGAATGAGATCGCTGAGGACATCGTTGGGCAGGCGCAGACAGAGACAGCCCAGCGGCTTGCCGGCTTGGCGCAGCGGCTGGTGGAACAGCAGGGTGACGGCATCGTGGAAGGCCGAGGTGGTCGGGCCCAGGGCAAGGGTGACCGGATCGCGATAGGGGCCTTGCAGAAAGGGCGCCTGCAGACCGCGGGCGAGGGCCGCGGCGTCGTGCCGCTGCCCCTGGCGCTGACGTGCGGTGGAGGCGAGGACCAGGCCCTGGGTATCCACCACGAAGAGTTCGGAGGCCGCGCCCAGGTGCAGCAGGGCGTCGTCCAGGATTTGGGGATCCAGCGCGGGCCAGCCGGTCTCCACCGCCGCGGCGATCCGTTCCAGTTGCTGCCAGTGTCTCTGGGTCCAGGTCAGCAGCAGATCACGACGGGTGCCGGCCAGGCCGGCAAAGGTCTTTTCCAGGCGTGCCTGTCGACCTCCGTTGCGCAGGCAGGCCCAGCCACGGGCAATCTTTCCATTGCGCCCCAGCCAGGGCAGCCAGCGGCGCTCGGGGCCGCTCAGATCCATGTCACTCATAACACCCATCCTTGTCGCCACGCTGATTGCAGTCAGCAGCCAGCATGGTGGGGGCTCCAGCCGCGCACTAGAGCGGCTGGACGAGGTGTCGGTGCCTTCAGATCAGCGGTGCGCGGCCCTTTAGGCGGAGGCACCGCGGGCCAGGCGTGGCGAGGTATCGGCCTGGGCGGCTTCCAGCCGTGCCAGGCGCTCGCGTACCGCGCGCTCGATCCCGGCGACGTCCAAACCGCACTCGGCCAGCATGTCGGCCGGCTTGGCGTGTTCGATGTAGCTGTCCGGCAGACCCAGATTCAGCACCGGCTGGACCAGGGCATTGGCCTGCAGGAATTCGTTGACCGCACTGCCGGCACCGCCCATGACGCTGTTTTCCTCGACGGTGACCAGCAGGTCGTGGTCGGCGGCGAACTGGCGGATCAGGGCTTCGTCCAGCGGCTTGACGAATCTCATGTCGGCCACGCTGGCGTCCAGGCGCTCAGCGACCTGCAGGGCCTCGGCCAGTTGCACGCCAAACACCAGGAAGCCGACGGTGGTGCCGTTTTTCAGGCTGCTCTGGCGACGCACCACGCCCTTGCCGATGGGCAGGGGTTCCAGGCCCGGATCCAGGGCGGCGTTGGGACCGCTGCCACGCGGGTAGCGCACCGCAGCGGGACCCTGATGGCGATAGCCGGTGGTGAGCAGGCGGCGCAGCTCGTTCTCGTCGCTGGGCGCCATGATGACCATGCCGGGGATGCAGCGCAGGTAGGACAGGTCGAAACTGCCGGCATGGGTCGGGCCGTCTTCGCCGACCAGGCCAGCGCGGTCGATGGCGAAGAGCACGTCCAGATGCTGCACCGCCACGTCATGGATCAGCTGATCGTAGCCACGCTGCAGGAAGGTGGAGTAGATGGCCACCACCGGCTTCATGCCGTCGCAGGCGAGGCCCGCGGCCAGGGTCACCGCGTGCTGCTCGGCGATGGCCACGTCGAAGTAGCGCTCGGGATAGCGTTCGGCGAAGCGGATCAGGTCGGAGCCTTCCTTCATCGCCGGGGTGATGCCCACCAGCTTGGCATCGGCGGCGGCCATGTCGCACAGCCAGTCGCCAAAGATGTTGGAGTACTTGGGCGCGCCCGGGCGCTTGGGCTTGGCGTCCAGCGGCTCCAGCTTGGTGATGGCGTGGTAGCCGATGGGGTCTGCCTCGGCGATGGACAGGCCCTTGCCCTTGCGGGTGATGACATGGAGGAACTGCGGGCCCTTGGCGTCGCGCAGATTGCGCAGGGTGGTGACCAGGGTCGGCAGGTCATGACCGTCGATGGGGCCGATGTAGTTCCAGCCCAGTTCCTCGAACAGGGTGCCGGGTACCAGCATGCCCTTGGCGGCCTCTTCGGTGCGGCGGGCGATTTCCCAGGCACCGGGCAGCTTGGAGAGGGCCTTCTTGCCGTTCTCGCGCAGGTGCTGGTAGGTGCGGCTGGAGAGCAGTCGCGCCAGGTAGTTGGACAGGCCACCGACGTTGCGCGAGATGGACATGTCGTTGTCGTTGAGCACAACCAGCATGTTGGCGCCGGTATCCGAGGCGTGGTTGAGGGCCTCGAAGGCCATGCCCGCGGTCAGGGCGCCGTCGCCGATCACCGCCACCGACTTGCGCTCGATGCCTTGCAGCTGGGCGGCGATGGCCATGCCCAGGGCGGCGCCGATGGAGGTGCTGGAGTGACCGACGCCAAAGGTGTCGTACTCGCTCTCGCTGCGGCGGGGGAAGGCGGCCAGGCCGTCCTTCTGGCGCAGGCTGGCCATGCCCTCGCGGCGACCGGTGAGGATCTTGTGCGGATAGGCCTGGTGACCGACGTCCCACACCAGCCGGTCTTCCGGGGTGTTGAAGACGTAGTGCAGGGCCACGGTCAGTTCGATGACGCCGAGGCCGGCGCCGAAATGACCGCCGGTCTGGCCCACGGTCCACAGGAGAAAGGCGCGCAGTTCGTCGGCGACGGCTTCCAGCTCGGCGTCACCGAGCTGGCGCAGCTGGACCGGCGAGTCGATGCGGTCGAGCAGGGGCGTCGCGGGACGCTGGCGGGGAATCTCGTGAAACGTCTTGGGCATCTGGCTGATCACTTTGCGCAGAGAATTAGGCAGTTTACCCGATGCCCGCGTGGCATCCCAACAGCGGACAGGGCGTCTTGTTATGCCCCTGTGACAACGGACCCGGGGGCAAATGCGGCCCGGGTCACGAGTTTTTCCGCCGGGAAGCGGCTAGCTGCGCCTGGCGACGATGTAGCGGGCCAGGGCGCGCAGGGGTTCGGCGGGCTCGCCCAGGGCCTCGATGGCGGCCAGGGCAGTGTCGCGCAGCTCCAGGGCATAGGCCTTGGCCGCGTCCAGGCCGAGCAGCGCCGGGTAGGTCGGTTTGTCGCGGGCGAGATCGGCGCCCTGGCGTTTGCCCAGGGTCTGGGTATCGCTTTCGATGTCGAGCACGTCGTCCCAGACCTGGAAGGCCAGGCCGATGGCCTCGGCATAGCGGCCCAGGGCCTCACGCTCGCCGGCACCGGCGGCTTCGCTGGCCAGGGCGCCGAGTTGCACGCTGGCGGCGATCAGGGCGCCGGTCTTGTGCAGGTGCATGGTCTCCAGCGCCGGCTGGTCGATGCGCCGGCCGACCGATTCCAGGTCGATGGCCTGGCCGCCGACCATGCCCGCCGGGCCGCTGGCGCGCGCCAGCACCGCGACCATCTCCAGCCGCACCGCGGCGTCCTGGGGCGCCGCCAGCAGGGTCTCGAAGGCCAGGGTCTGCAGGCCGTCGCCGGCGAGGATGGCGCAGGCCTCGTCATAGGCCTTGTGGGTGGTGGGCCGGCCGCGGCGCAGGTCGTCGTCGTCCATGGCCGGCAGGTCGTCGTGGACCAGGGAATAGGCGTGGATCAGCTCCACCGCGCAGGCGGCCTGGTCGGCGCGCGCCGGATCGCCGCCCAGGGCTTCGCAGGCGGCATAGACCAGCAGCGGCCGCACCCGCTTGCCGCCGCCCATGACGCTGTAGGCCATGGCCGCATAGAGCCGGGCGAGTTCGGCGCGCGGGGCGGTGAAGAGCGGGGCGAGGGCGGTGTCGACGCGGCTCTGGCAGCGCTGCTGGTAGGCCTCGATCATGCGTCGTCCCCAACCGGGGCGAAGGGCGCGGCGCTGAGTTCGCCGTCCTTTTCCAGCAGGATCTGCACCTTCTGCTCGGCTTGGGCTAGGGCGCCCTGGCATTCGCGGGTCAGGCGGATGCCCTGTTCGAAGGCGCCGAGGGAGTCCTCCAGGGACAGCTCGCCACTTTCCAGGCGTTCCACCAGGGTCTGCAACTCGGCCAGGGATTGTTCGAAGTCGGGAGCTTTCTTGCGGGCCATCGGGATTCTCGACAGAGGCGATCGGGTCGCGGGAAGGGGGCAATGGGTCGGCCATTGTGCCACAGCCATCGGCGCCGCTTGACGCCATGCCCGGCCAGGCCCTAGGGTAGCGGTCATGAAAACGCGTAGCCACCAACGCCCCAGCATTATTACCGCCATTACCTGATGGCGGGACAGCGTTAGCTGCGCAACCAGACCCGCCCGAGAGGCGGGTTTGTACTTTCTGACTCCTGGGCCAATGCGAAGACCAGGAGAGCTCCATGTCTACCGCTGCGCTGTGTGCTCGTATCCAGAGAGCAGATGCTCTCATCAATAGCCGCGATTTCGCGGCGCTGGCCGACTTCTATACCGAGGATGCCCTATTGGTACTCAGGCCAGGGCTCCAGGTGAATGGCCGCATTGCTATCATCGGGGCCTTCGAGCGCATCGCCGCGCATTTCGGAGATGACTTGCAGGTGCGGCAATCCTGTTTTCAGGTTCTGGCCACTTGTGACACTGCGTTAGTTCTCGCGCGCTTGGCGCTGGGATCGGCAGACCAGCCCGTGGCGCAGCGTCAGGCTACCTATGTCTTTCGACGGGAAGCCGATGACCAGTGGCGTTGTGCAGTAGATAACTCCTATGGGACTGGGCTGCTGGATGCCCAGATGGAGGCCGCGCCATGACCGTCCAGGAACCCGCCACCGATCTCTTGCAGCGCTATGCCCGCAAGATCCTCGAAGCCCCCGTCTACGACGTGGCCATCGAAACGCCCCTGCAACCGGCGCGGGCGCTGTCCGAACGACTGGGCTGCCAGGTGCTGCTCAAGCGCGAAGACCTGCAGCCGGTGTTCTCCTTCAAGATCCGTGGTGCCTACACCAAGCTGGCCAGCCTCTCGGCCAGCGAAAAGGCCCGTGGCGTCATCACCGCCAGCGCCGGCAACCACGCCCAGGGCCTGTCCCTGGCGGCCCGCGAACTGGGGGTGCGGGCGATCATCGTGATGCCACGCACCACGCCGGAGCTCAAGGTCATCGGCGTGCAATCGCGCGGTGGCGAGGTGGTGCTGCACGGCGACGCCTTCCCCGAGGCCCTGGCCGAGGCGCTGCGCCTGGTCGAGGAGCAGGGTTACACCTTCGTCCCGCCTTACGATGATCCCGACGTCATCGCCGGTCAGGGCACCGTGGCCATGGAGATCCTGCGCCAGCATCCGGGGCGGTTGGATGCCATCTTCGTCCCGGTCGGGGGCGGTGGTCTGATCGCCGGTGTCGCGGCCTACGTGAAATACCTGCGGCCCGAGATCAGGATCATCGGCGTCGAACCGGACGATTCCAACTGCCTGCAGCAGGCCATGGCCGCCGGCGAGCGGGTGGTCTTACCGCGGGTGGGGCTGTTCGCCGACGGCGTGGCCGTGGCCCAGATCGGCCATCACACCTTCGAGATCTGCCGCCGTTATGTCGACGAGGTCATCACCGTCAGCTCGGATGAGATCTGCGCGGCGATCAAGGACATCTACGACGATACCCGCTCCATCACCGAGCCCTCGGGCGCCCTGGGCGTGGCGGGGATCAAGAAATACGCCGAGCGGGAAGGTTCGAGCGGCCAGGTGCTGGTGGCCATCGACTCCGGCGCCAACATCAATTTCGATCGGCTGAGACACGTGGCCGAGCGCGCCGAACTGGGCGAGCAGCGCGAAGCCATCATCGCCGTGACCATTCCCGAGCGGCCGGGCAGCTTCCGCGCCTTCTGCGAGGCCCTGGGCCGGCGGCAGATCACCGAGTTCAACTATCGCTATCACACCGGCGAAGAGGCGCACATCTTCGTCGGCGTCCAGACCCATCCTCAGCGCGATCCGCGCGACGCCCTCATCCAGGGCCTGCGCGATCAGGGTTTTCCGGTGCTGGACCTGACCGACAACGAGCTGGCCAAGCTGCATATCCGCCACACCGTGGGCGGCCATGCCGCGCGGGTCGGCCAGGAGCAGGTGTTCCGCTTCGAATTCCCCGAGCGTCCCGGGGCACTGTTCGACTTTCTCGAACGCCTGGGCGGGCGCTGGAACATCAGCATGTTCCATTACCGCAACCACGGCGCGGCGGACGGCCGGGTGTTCGCGGGGCTGGAAGCCAGCCAAGCCGAGCGGGAAGAGCTGCTGGCGACCCTGGATGCCATCGGCTATCGCTACTGGGACGAGACGGAGAATCCGGCGTATCGGTTGTTCATTGGATAGACCGAGTCAGAAGGATCGCGGCCATGGGCCGCTCCTACCTCGGACCTACGGTCACACCTGAGCCTGTAGGAGCGGCCCATGGCCGCGATTGGCACTGGGGCCTATCAGTGGAAAACGCTGCGCGGTTTTCCACGCTACGAAGCCCGGGCACAAGACGCCGGACCTCAATCCGCGTCGTAGCGGGCGCTGAAGGCCCGCACGAAGGCGTTGCGCAGGATATTGAAGAAGGCCTGCAGCGGGCTGATGTCCTGGTTCTTCACGCTGCCCGAGAGATCCACCCGGGTGGCGAACTGGTCGCGGGGCTGGTTCTTCAGCAGCGTCTGGGCCGTGCCGACCACGGCTTCCCAGGCGCTTTCCAGGGCGTTCTTGTTGCGATTCTCGACATCCTGCTGCCAGTCGAAGATATCGACGTTCTTCATCAGGGGTTTGACGTAGCCGCTGAGCCGGCCATCCACCGCCTTGGCTTCGACCACCACGTCACCGCTGCCGGCGCGGAAATCGAACTTGCCATAGGCACGGGCGAAGTCGTTGAGCTTGGGCAGGTCGATGTCGGTCACGCGCAGACGGAAGTCGAAGTCGGTGAAGTCCTTGAAGGGATCGAAGCGGGCACTGGCTTCCAGCGGCGCGCTGCCGAGCACGGCGGCCTTGCCTTCGAAGTGGGCGATGCGTTCGCCCTGGGCATCGGCGGCGTTGGTCAGGTTGTAGAGGCTGGCATTGACGTCGGTGGCCGCCAGATTCACCTGGGGCTTGGAATTGAAGTTGCGGAAGGTCACCCGTCCATTGACCACCCGCACCTCGTCGAGGGTGATGGAGATCAGCTTGTCCACCTGGTCCTGCCAGTCGGTGCCTTCACCGGTCTGCGACTGGTCCTTGCGTGCGCCGCCGTCGACGAAGTTGAGTTCGGGGCGATCGAAGAGGATGCGTCCGACGATGGCATGGTCCCGCCACAGCGAGCGCCAGCTCACCGCGATGTCGATGCTGGGCGCCTTGAGAAAGGGCACCGGCACCTTGCCGTTGACCTTGACGATCTCCAGCCCCTCGATGCGATAGGCGCCGCGCCACCAGGCCAGGTCCACGTCGGTTACCTGGCCGCGGTAGTCGCCCATGTCCGCCAGCTTGTCGTTGAGGTAGTGACGGATGAGCAGGGGTGCGGCCAGGTGCAAGCACAGCAGCAGGACGACCAGGCCGAGGAGAATATAAAGAGGCAGGCGCAGACGACGGGACATGACGGTGGCTCGGGACAAACTTCGTCCCCGGTCGACCCTGGGCGCCCCGCCTGAGTTTCTTGCGACCAGGCGTGACGGGAGGAGCCGGTCGCGGCGCTGGCAACGAAGGGCTCTGGCTTGCCGCCTGGCGAACACCAGACCTCGGCGCCGGTCGTCGGTCTGCTGGGCCTGGCTGAGCACTGCTCGAATCGCAGACGCAAAAAAGCCGGCTTGTGGCCGGCTTTCGAGGGCGGGTTGAGCTGATTTTTGGTGAGCCCGGCCCGCCCGGGTTGCCCTTGCCGGGCAGATGAGAAAGAGGCCTGGGGCCTCCGGCGGCGATCGGCAGATGGCGGATCGGCGCAGGGTCGCGGATGGCGACGAGGGGTGCAGGGTAGTCGCTTTGCCGCCGGATAGGAAGCCCGGCGTGGCCGCTGTGACGTCCGTAAACAGAAAAGCCCGGCGAACCGGGCTTTGCGACAGCGGCGTGGATCAGCCCTTGTAGGCGGCCACGGCCTTGGTGATCTCGGCGCGGGCGGCGTCGGCGTCGCCCCAGCCTTCGACCTTGACCCACTTGCCCTTCTCCAGATCCTTGTAGTTCTCGAAGAAGTGCTTGATCTGCTCCAGCAGCAGGGCCGGCAGGTCGGTGTATTCCTTCACGTCCTTGTACAGGACGCTCAGCTTGTCGTGGGGGACGGCGATCAGCTTGGCGTCACCGCCGGCTTCGTCGGTCATGTGCAGCACGCCGACCGGACGGGCGCGGATCACGGCGCCGGGAGCGACCGGGTAGGGGGTCACGACCAGCACGTCCAGGGGATCGCCATCGTCGGCCAGGGTGTTGGGGATGTAGCCGTAGTTGGCCGGGTAGAACATGGGTGTGGCCATGAAACGGTCGACGAAGAGGGCGTCGCTGTCCTTGTCGATCTCGTACTTGATCGGCGCGTGGTTGGCCGGAATTTCGATGGCGACGTAGATGTCGTTCGGCAGGTCTTTGCCGGCGGGAATCTTGCTGTAGCTCATGAACGGGTCCCTCTGGTCGGTTGGGAAAAGTGGCCGGGAGTATAGGCGCTTTCAGATCGGGGTTCGAGCCTCGGACCCCGGGGGTGTCGGCTGTTGCACGCTCGCCAGGCTGACGGTGAGACGCTGGCGCGGATCCTGGCGGAACAGCTGCTGCAGCTGGGCATAGACCGCCGGATAGTGTTCGCCGAGCAGGTCGGGCGCGCTGAAGAAGTACTCGCAGGCGACGGCGAAGAATTCCTCGGGGCTTTCCGCCGCATAGGGGTCGAGTGCGGTCTCGGCGTCCGGATCGGCGTCGAGCTGGCGATTGAGTTCGTCATAGGCGTGCTGCAGGGCGCCGGTCCAGGCCGCCTGGGGCATGCCTGGGTGCAGTGGTGGCTGACCGTTGCACAGGCCGCCGGCGAGCAGGTCGAGGAGGTGGGCGAATTCGTGGATGACCAGGTTGTAGGCCTCCCAGCCGCCACTGGCCTGGATGCCGGGCCAGGCCAGCACCACCTGGCCGCGATCCCAGGCTTCGCCGTCGCGCTCCTCGTCCCATTCGTGCTCCAGGCCGCCCTCGTCGCGATGGCGCTGGGGACTGACGAAGGCGTCCGGGTAGACGACGATTTCGCGGACGTTGGGGTAGAGCGCCGCTTCCGGCAGGTGCAGCAGCGGCAGCAGGGCTTGGGCGGCCAGCAAGAGGCGGTCGCCGTCGTCCAGTTCCAGGCCCTGGAGCAGGGTCAGGCGCTTCTCGGCGAGAAACAGCACGCAGTGCTCGCGCAGCCAGGCGTCTTCCGCGACGGTCAGGCCATCGAGGATCGGCAGGCGCTGACGCAGGCGCGCCCAGAGCTCGTCGGCGATGGCGACCCGCGCAAGCAGGCGCCGCTCGCGCCAGGCGCGCCAGAAACCCAAGGACTCAGACTCCGCTCTGGACCGCGGCGCGTCGGCTCTTGATCAGACCGAGGATCATCGGCAGCAGGGAGATGCCGATGATGGCCAGCACCATCAGGGTGAGATTCTGCTTGATGAAGGGCACGTTGCCGAAGAAGTAGCCCAGGCTCACCAGACCGCCGACCCAGAGCAGCGAGCCGAGCACGCTGTACGCCAGGAAGTAGGGATAGTGCATGCGGCCGACGCCGGCGACGAAGGGGGCGAAGGTGCGGATGATGGGCAGAAAGCGCGCCAGGGTGATGGTCTTGCCGCCATGGTGCTCGTAGAAGGCCTGGGTGCGCAGCAGATAGTCGCGGCGGAACACCTTGGAATGGGGGTTGCTGAACAGCTTGTCGCCGGCGAAGCGGCCGATCAGGTAGTTGGTGCTGTCGCCCGCCACCGCGGCGAACATCAGCAGTCCGGCCAGCAGATAGGGGTCCATGTCGCCGAGGGCGGAGAGCGCGCCGGCGATGAACAGCAGGGAGTCGCCGGGCAGGAAGGGCATGACCACCAGGCCCGTCTCGCAGAAGATCACGGCGAAGAGAATGGCGTAGATCCAGGTGCCGTACTGGGCGACCAACCCGCTGAGATAGACGTCGAGGTGCAGGATCAGATCGATCGGGTTGAATTCCATGGGGCGTGCCTACCGTGGTTGCGAGGGTCCGGCGGCGATTATAAAGGCAGCCGGGACCGGGTTTTGTGGCCTGGTCGAGATCGGCGCCGGGAAAAAACGCCAGCCGCTCAGAGGTCAGGGTAGGGCAAAGGTTCAGTCCCGCGCCCGGATGGGCGCGGGAGTGGCGAGCCAGGTCTCAGCTCAGCGCCATGTCGATCACCACCCGACCCTCGATGCCGCCGCCGTGCATGCGGGCGAAGATGTCATTGATGTTCTCCAGCGGTTCGGTGCTCACCGTGGCCTTGACCTTGCCCTCGCCGGCAAAGTCCAGCGCCTCCTGCAGGTCCAGGCGGGTGCCGACGATGGAGCCGCGCACCGTGGTGCCGTTGAGCACCATGTCGAAGATCGACAGCGGGAAATCGCCCGGCGGCAGGCCATTGAGGGCGATGGTGCCGCCGCGGCGGGTCATGCCGATGGCCTGTTCGAAGGCCTTGGGCGAGACCGCCGTGACCAGGGCGCCGTGAGCGCCGCCGATCTCCTTCTTGAGGTAGGCCGCCGGATCCTGCTCGCGGGCGTTGACCGTGACCTCGGCGCCCAGCCGGCGGGCGAGGTCGAGCTTCTTGTCATCCACGTCTACCGCCGCCACGTTGAGGCCCATGGCCCGGGCGTACTGCACCGCCATGTGGCCAAGCCCGCCGATGCCGGAAATCACCACCCAGTTGCCCGGCTTGGTATCGGTCATCTTCAGGCCCTTGTAGACGGTGACCCCGGCGCAGAGGATGGGCGCGATCTCGACGAAGCCGACGTTGTCCGGCAGGCGGCCGACGTAGCCGGCGTCGGCCAGGGTGTATTCGGCGAAGCCGCCGTTCACCGAGTAGCCGGTGTTCTGCTGGGATTCGCAGAGGGTCTCCCAGCCGCCCAGGCAGTGCTCGCAGTGGCCGCAGGTGGAATACAACCAGGGCACCCCGACCCGGTCGCCTTCCTTGACGTGGGTGACCCCGGCGCCCACCGCCACCACATGGCCGACGCCTTCGTGGCCGGGAATGAAGGGCGGATTGGGCTTGACCGGCCAATCGCCCTGGGCGGCGTGCAGGTCGGTGTGGCAGACGCCGCTGGCGGCGATCTTGACCAGTACCTGGCCGGCACCCGGGGTCGGCACCTCGACTTCGCGGAATTCCAGGGGTTTGCCAAAGGCGGTGACGACAGCGGCTTTCATTGTTTTGGGCATGACGAGTCCCTCATGGAGGCATGATGCGTGGATGAAGCCAGACGGGGCCTGCGCCGGGACGCACCTGTCCACCACGGGCGGCCGTTGCGTCTAGCGTCGGCCACCCACGGGGAGGGGGTGTTGATCCAGGTCAGGCGGGAGGCGCGCCCCGACGTCCTGCTGAGGCGCGCGATCCAGGCGTCGTCTTCGCGGAGCGGCGTTGGCCCCGGGGCACAGTCAGTGGCGGCCGTACCCCGGGGTCTGCCGGTCGCTCCTAGAAGAAGCCCAGCGGATTGATGTCGTAGCTGACCAGCAGATTCTTGGTCTGCTGGTAGTGGTCGAGCATCATCTTGTGGGTTTCCCGGCCGACGCCGGATTTCTTGTAGCCACCGAAGGCGGCATGGGCGGGATAGAGGTGGTAGCAGTTGGTCCAGACGCGACCGGCCTTGATGCCCCGGCCCATGCGGTAGGCGCGGTTGATGTCGCGGGTCCATACGCCGGCGCCGAGGCCGAACTCGGTGTCGTTGGCGATGGCCAGGGCCTCGGCTTCGTCCTTGAAGGTGGTGACGCCGATCACCGGGCCGAAGATCTCTTCCTGGAAGACGCGCATCTTGTTGTGACCCTTGAGCAGGGTCGGCTGGATGTAATAGCCGCTGGCCAGGTCACCCTGCAACTTCTCGACGTTGCCGCCGGTGAGGAATTCGGCGCCTTCCTGACGGGCGATCTCCAGGTAGGAGACGATCTTCTCGAATTGCTGCTGGGAGGCTTGGGCGCCGACCATGGTGTCGGTGTCCAGCGGATCGCCACGCTTGATCTGGGCGATCTTCTTCATCACCGCTTCCATGAAGGGGGCGTAGATGGATTCCTGCACCAGGGCGCGCGAGGGGCAGGTGCAGACCTCGCCCTGGTTGAAGAAGCCCAGGACGAGACCTTCGGCAGCCTTTTCGATGAAGCTCGGCTCGGCCTGCATGATGTCTTCGAAGTAGATGTTGGGCGACTTGCCGCCCAGCTCCACGGTGCTCGGGATGATGTTCTTGGCCGCGCAGGAGAGGATGTGCGAACCCACCGGGGTGGAGCCGGTAAAGGCGATCTTGGCGATGCGGGTGCTGGTGGCCAGGGCCTCGCCGGCCTCCTTGCCGTAGCCCTGCACCACGTTGAGCACGCCCGGTGGCAGGAGGTCGCCGACCAGTTCGACGAACAGGGTGATGGACAGCGGGGTCTGCTCGGCGGGCTTGAGCACCACGCAGTTGCCGGCGGCCAGCGCCGGGGCCAGCTTCCAGGCAGCCATCAGCAGCGGGAAGTTCCAGGGGATGATCTGGCCGACCACGCCCAGCGGCTCGTGGAAATGGTAGCTGGCGGTCTTGTCGTTGATCTCGGCGGCGCTGCCTTCCTGGGCGCGGATGCAGCCGGCGAAGTAGCGGAAGTGGTCGGCGGCCAGGGGCACGTCGGCGTTGAGCGTCTCGCGCACCGCCTTGCCGTTGTCCCAGGTTTCGGCGACGGCCAGTTTTTCCAGATTCTGTTCGATGCGGTCGGCGATCTTGAGCAGGATCAGCGAGCGCTCCTGCACCGAGGTGCGGCCCCAGGCATCGGCGGCGGCATGGGCGGCGTCCAGGGCGCGCTCGATGTCGGCGGCGTCGGAGCGGGGGAATTCACCGATCACCGAGCCGTTCACCGGGGAGGTGTTGGTGAAGTACTGGCCTTTCACCGGGGCGACGAATTCGCCGCCGATGTAGTTGCCGTAGCGGGCCTGCAGGGTCAGCAGGGCGTCTTGGGTGCCGGGAGCTGCGTAGCGCATGGTGGGTCTCCTGTTTGTTCTTGTATGAAGCGGCGCACCGATCCTGAGCAAGGTGCGGGCCAAGTCGGGCGAACCCGCATGGTTGCGGCCTTGCGGCCTGTCTCGGGGAAAGCCGCTCCCTGTCACTGTGACAGAGGTGTCACCCCTTGGCGTGACAGCCTGTCACCTGGGGGTGACAGAGTGCCCAGTCCGACCGATTTGGCCTATGCTGGGGGCCGCGCAGACGCCCCCGCGGAGGACAACAACAATGGCCGCCACCCCGTCCGATCGTCATGCCAGCCAGGTGCTCGAACTCGCTCGCGGCGCCGTCCTCGACGGCCCGGCCAGCGATCCGGCCATCGCCCGCTCCTGGCGGCGCTGTCTCGACGAACACCAGCTCGACCCGGCCGCTCCGGTAGCGCCCTGGGTGCTGGAGCGCGCCCGCTTCGACGAGCACCGCCAGCGCCAGCAGCGGGTCCTGCAGATCGCCCGTGGGCAGATGAATGCCCTGCACCAGCAACTGGGCGGCGCCGGCCATGCCGTGCTGCTCACCGATGCCCGCGGGCTGATCCTCGATTGCGTCACCGCCGAGGCCGAGCGCGAGACCTTCCAGCAGGCCGGGCTGTGGCTGGGCGCCGACTGGAGCGAGGCCTGCGAGGGCACCAACGGCATCGGCACCTGCGTAGTGGAGCGCCAGGCGCTGACCATCCATCGCGACGAACACTTTCGCAGTCGGCATACCCAGCTGACCTGCTCGGCCAGTCCGGTCTTCGATCCGGCCGGCGAACTGCTGGCGGTGCTGGACGTCTCCACCGCCCGCCAGGAAGCCTCGCGCCAGGGTCAGTTCCACACCATGGCGCTGGTCAATCTCTCGGCCAAGCTGATCGAGAGCTGCTACTTCCTCGACCGCTACGCCGACGGCTATCTGCTGCGCTTCCATGCCCAGGCGGCCTATGTCGGCCTGCTCAGCGAAGGGCTGCTGGCCTTCGACGCCGAGGGTCGCGTCCAGGCCGCCAACGAGACCGCCCTGATGCTGCTGGGCCTGGCGCGTAGCGCGGTGCTGGGGCAGCGGATGGAGAGCCTGTTCGAGTTGCGGCAGGACGACCTGCTGGAGCGCGCCCGTCCGCAACCCAGCGCCTGCTGGGCGCTGCGTGGCCGCCAGGGCCAGGGCTTCCACGGCCTGGTGCGCGGTCCCCAGGTACGGCCGGTCACCCCGGTGGCGGTGCCCAAGGCGCCCCTGCCCAGCGGCATCTGCCTGGCCGATCCGGCCCTGGCGCGGGATTTCAGCCGGGCGCTCAAGGTCCTGGAGCGCGACGTGCCGGTGCTGCTGCACGGCGAGACCGGCACCGGCAAGGAAGCCTTCGCCAGCGCCCTGCACCGCGCCAGCAGTCGCGCCGGCCAGGCTTTCGTCGCCCTCAATTGCGCGGCCATCCCGGAGACGCTGATCGAAAGCGAGCTGTTCGGCTATCGCGGCGGCAGTTTCACCGGGGCGCGCAAGGAAGGCATGGCCGGCAAGTTGCAGCAGGCCGATGGCGGCATCCTCTTTCTCGACGAGATCGGCGACATGCCGCTGGCGCTGCAGACCCGCTTGCTCAGGGTGCTGGAAGAGCGCCAGGTGGTCCCCCTCGGCGGCGGTGCTCCGCGGGCCCTGGACTTGCGCCTGGTCAGCGCCAGTCACCGCGATCTGGAAGCCCTGGTGGCCGCCGGCAGCTTTCGCGAAGACCTCTACTATCGCCTGCGCGGCCTGGTGGTGACCCTGCCGGCGCTGCGCGAGCGCAGTGACCGTGGCGAACTGCTCGATCAGCTGCTGGCCGAAGAGGCGCGTGGCGAGTCGATCCGCCTCGATCCGGCCGCGCGCGCCTGCCTGCTGGCCCAGCCCTGGCCCGGCAACGTCCGCCAGTTGCGCACCGTGCTGCGCACCCTGGTGGCCCTGAGCGAAGACGGCCATATCGGCCTGGACGAGCTACCCGCCGACTGCTGTGGCGCCCGGCTGCCCCTGTCGTCCAGCGCGACGCCGGTCGACAGCGCCCGGGAGGAGCTGCGCGCGGTGCTGGACGACTGCCACTGGCAGATGACCCGCGCCGCCAAGCGCCTGGGGGTCAGTCGCAACACCCTCTATCGCTGGCTGCATCAACACGGCCTGCAGCGCCCCCAGGACTAAGAGCCTGTTCAAAGTCTGCTGCGCGTCGGCCAAACGGCGTTAAAAATGGCCTGGAAGGCCAGCCCCGTCGGAATGCTCATTTACTCTTTGTAAACTCGAGCGCGAGTCCGATCCGCTTCCTCAGCTATTTTCGCGGGGCCGCCTAGGCCTTGTTTGTCTCTAGCTCGCGAGCCTTTGAAAAGGCTCTAGCGCACCTTCTTGCACAGGTGGGCGATGCAGGGCGAGACAAACAGACCGCCCCGGTAGGCGCCGGCCAGGGTGCGGCTGGCGACCAGCAGCCACAGCAGGGCCAGCAGCACCACCAGCGCGGCGCCCAGGCCGGTGAAGAAGGGCGCCGCCAGGGCCTCGCCCAGGCGCAGGGTGGCCAGGGCATAGACGCCCAGGGGAAAGGTGAAGCCCCACCAGCCCAGGTTGAAGGGCATGCCCTCGCGGGCCTGACGCTGGGTCACCAGCACCGCCAGCGCCAGCCACCAGAGTCCCAGGCCCCAGAGCAGCAGCGCGCCCAGCAGGCCCAGGCCCCGGGCGATCTCGCCAATGCCGGCCAGGCCATGGGCGGCGAACACCGCGGGCGCCGCGCTGCCCAGTACCAGGAGACCCAGGGCACCGGTGGCGATCGGACCCAGCGCCAGCCAGCTCGACGCCGCCATACTGGCCGGCGGCAGCCTGTGCAGCGCCAGGCGCAGCAGCAGGATCACCAGCAGGCTGAGGGCGACCGGCACCGAATAGGCCCAGAGCACATAGCTGGCGACGAGTACGGTGAAGTGCTCGCCGGCCGCCAGATGCGGCACCAGCAGGCCACCACTGGCCGCCGCCACCTCCGCGGCTACCACCGGCAACAGCCAGACGGCGGTCATCTGGTCGATGCGATGCGCCTGGCGGGTAAACATCAGATAGGGGATCAGCACCCCGCAGGCCAGCGCCATGGCCACATCCAGCCACCAGAGGCCGAGCGCCAGGGGCAGCACCGCCGCGCCCCAGCGCGGCAGGCCGAACAGCAGCAGGCCGTTGATCAGCGTGGCCAGGCCCATGGGGATGGTGCCGATAGACATCGAGACGGTGGCGTGGGCGAAGATCTCGCGGGCCTCGTCGAAGAACAGCAGCCAGCGCGCGGCATAGAGCCCGGCGAACAGGCAGAACAACAGCACAGCGAGCAGCCAGAGGCCCTCGGCGAGGGCGGGCAATCCAGGCAACCGCCAGGGAAAGGCGGCCAGGGCGAGGGCCAGCACGCCGGTGCCCATGGTCACGGCGAACCAGTGGGGGGTGAACTGGCGGATGACCTCTAGGGGGCGGTCGAGCTGGCTGAAGGGTCTGAGGGCCTGCGCTGGGACAGCGGCGAAAAACGGCATGGCCGGGCTCCTGAAAGGGAAGGCCCTCAGGCTATGCCTGCTCGCTTATCATTAAAAATGAATGATCATGAAATATTAAACCATAGGATAGATAAGGCGCTGCCCGCACGGGGCAGACAGCGCCCGGGCATCAGGGCTTGGCCACGTGCCAGACCTGATTGACGCCATCCCCGGTGGTATCGCCCGGCTTGCTGTCCTTGACCCAGGTATACAGCGGCTTGCCCTGGTAGGCCCATTGCTGGCTGCCGTCGTCGCGAGTGACCAGGCTGTAGCCATCGGCAGCCTTGGCGCCCGCTTCGGCTGTCAGCGGTGGCCAGTTCTGGGCACAGGGACCGTTGCAGGCGGACTTGCCCGCGCTGTCCTTGGCGAAGGTGTAGAGCGTCATGCCCTTGCCGTCGACGAGCACCTTGCCCAGGGCGGTGTCGGCGACCTTGGTCGGCGCGGCGGCCAGGGCCAGGCTGGCGAAGGAAAGGGTTGCAGCGGTGATCAGCAGGTGTTTCAGCATGGTCGACCTCTTGTGCTTGTTATCAGGGCGAACGGAGCCACGGCTACTCGGGCATCCGCAAAGCCAGGGATGCCTTGCGCACTCTAGTCGAAATCCTGCCGTCCGGGGCCGGCGCAGCGCCGGGTATCCGCGACGGCCATCGCTCCGGCGGCGCGGCCCCCCGTGCTAACCTTGCCGCCGTTCAATCTGCAGCGGAGCCCGCCTGTCATGCACATCCACATCCTCGGTATCTGCGGCACCTTCATGGGGTCGCTCGCGGTGCTGGCCAAGGAAGCCGGCCATCGCGTGACCGGCTCCGACGCCAACGTCTATCCGCCCATGAGCACCCAGCTGGAAGCCCAGGGCATCGAGCTGACCCAGGGCTACGATCCGGCCCAACTGGATCCGGCGCCGGACCTGGTGGTGATCGGCAACGCCCTGTCGCGCGGCAATCCGGCGGTGGAATACGTGCTGGATAAGGGCCTGCCCTATGTCTCCGGCCCCCAGTGGCTGGCCGAGCACGTCCTGCAGGGCCGCTGGGTGCTGGCGGTCGCCGGCACCCATGGCAAGACCACCACCACCAGCATGCTGGCCTGGGTGCTGGAGCACGCCGGCATGAGTCCGGGCTTTCTCATCGGCGGGGTGCCGCAGAATTTCGGCATCTCGGCGCGCCTGGGCGGCACGCCCTTCTTCGTGGTGGAAGCCGACGAATACGACAGCGCCTTCTTCGACAAGAGGTCCAAGTTCGTCCACTACCGACCGCGAACCACCATCCTCAACAACCTGGAATACGATCACGCGGACATCTTCCCGGATCTCGCGGCCATCGAGCGGCAGTTCCACCATCTGGTGCGGACCATCCCCAGCAGCGGCCTGATCATCCACCCCACCGCCGAAACGGCCCTGGTGCGGGTGCTGGAGATGGGTTGCTGGACCCCGGTGCAGACCACTGGCGCAGGTGGCCAGTGGCAGGCCCGCCTGCTGGCCGACGACGGCTCGCGCTTCGAGGTGATGTTCGACGGCGCGGTGCAGGGCACGGTGAACTGGGAACTGACCGGCCAGCACAACGTGGCCAATGCCCTGGCCACCCTGGCCGCGGCTCGTCATGTCGGCGTGGTGCCGAGCCTGGGTGTCGCCGCCCTGAGCGAATTCCGCAGCGTGAAGCGGCGCATGGAAAAGGTCGCCGAGGTGCGCGGCGTGACCGTCTACGACGACTTCGCCCACCATCCCACCGCCATCGCCACCACCCTGCAGGGGCTGCGTGCCCGGGTCGGCAGCGAGCGGATCATCGCCGTCATCGAGCCGCGCTCCAATTCCATGAAGCTGGGCGCCCACCGTGACGGCCTGCCGGCCAGCGTCACCGGCGCCGACAGCGTCATCTGGTACGCCCCGCCGAATCTGGGCTGGGACCTGGCCGGCACCGCCGAGGCCTGCGCCGTACCGGCCGTGGTCTGCGATTCCCTGGAGGCGATCATCACCCGGGTCCAGGCCGAGCTGGACGGCCCCACCCACGTGGTGATCATGAGCAACGGCGGCTTCGGCGGCCTGCACGGCAAGCTGGCCGCCGCCCTGGAGCAGGCATGATGGCCGGCCCGGAACGCATCACCCTGGCGCTGACCGGCGCCTCCGGCTCCCAGTACGGCCTGCGCCTGCTGGACTGCCTGGTGCAGGAGGAGCGCGAGGTGCACTTCCTCATCTCCAAGGCCGCGCAGCTGGTGATGGCCACCGAGACCGACGTGGTGCTGCCGCCCAAGCCCCAGGCCATGCAGGCCTTTCTCACCGAATACACCGGCGCGGCGCCGGGCCAGGTGCGGGTGTTCGGCCAGAGCGACTGGATGGCGCCGCCGGCGTCCGGTTCCAGCGCTCCGGCGGCCATGGTGGTCTGCCCCTGTTCCACCGGCACCCTCTCGGCCATCGCCACCGGTGCCAGCAACAACCTCATCGAGCGCGCCGCCGACGTGGCCCTCAAGGAGCGGCGGCAACTGATCCTGGTGCCGCGCGAGTCGCCGTTCTCCAGCATCCACCTGGAAAACATGCTCAAGCTGTCCAACCTGGGCGTGACCATCCTGCCGGCCTCGCCGGGCTTCTACCACCAGCCGCAAACCCTCGACGACCTGGTGGACTTCGTGGTGGCGCGCATCCTCAACACCCTGGGCATCCCCCAGGACATGCTGCCGCGCTGGGGCGAACATCACCTGTCCGGCAACGATGACTAGGGCCGTCGCGCGCCTCGGCCTGCTGCTAACGACCGTCCTGGTCCTCGGCGGCTGCGCCACGGCGCGCACCCTGGATGCCGCCAAGCCCGGCGCGCCGGTGGTCTATTCCGGTACCCGGCTGGATCTCTATGCCCTGCAGGGCGGCTGCTGCGCTTGGGAGCGCTTCGGCGCCGAGGCGCCGGCCTGGCCGGTGCTGGACCTGCCCGCCAGCGCCCTGCTCGACACCCTGCTGCTGCCGCTGTCCCTGCCGGCCGCCATCGGTGGGCGGGGCAGCGTGCGTGGCGGCCTCTAGAACGCCTTCAGCAACTCGCCGAGCCTGGCCATGGCCGCCTCGCTGCGGGCGTCCCAGGGATGCCCGCAATTGAGTCTGATGCAGTGGCGAAAGCCCTGCTGCGCGGAAAAGATCGGGCCCGGCGCCAGGCTGATGCCTTCGGCGAGGGCCTGGCGGTAGAGCGCCAGGCTGTCCACCCGGGTGGGCAATTCGAACCAGAGAAAGTAGCCACCCTGGGGCCGGCTGACGTGGGTGTCGGCGGGAAAGTAGCGCCGCGCCGCAGTCAGCATGGCCTGGCGCTGGCGATCAAGACTCAGGCGCAGACGACGCAGGTGGCGATCATAGCCGCCGTGCTGGAGGTAGTCGGCCAGGGCGGCCTGGGCCGGCATCGAGGGGGTGATGGTGGTCATCAGCCGCAACCGCGCGACGGCGCCGGCCTGGCGACCGGCGGCGATCCAGCCGATGCGATAGCCGGGCGCCAGGCACTTGGAAAAGGAGCCGCAGTGCAGCACCAGACCGTCGCGGTCGAAGCGCTTGACCGGGCGGTGCGGTTCGCTGCCGCTGTAGAGTTCGGCGTAGACATCGTCTTCCAACAGCGGAACCTGATGGCGTTGCAGCAGGCCATAGAGGCGCTGCTGGGCGCTATCGTCGAGACTGACCCCGGTGGGATTCTGCAGGCCGCTCATGAACCAGCAGGCCTTGATCGGCAAGCGACTCAGGGCTTCTTCCAGGGCGTCCAGGTTGAGCCCGCGCTCGGCATCGACGGGAATCTCCACCGCCTTGAGCTGCAGCCGCTCCAGCACCTGCAGGCTGGCGTAGAAGGCCGGGCTTTCCACCGCCACCAGATCGCCGGGACGGGTCAGGCTCTGCAGTCCCAGATTCAGCGCCTCCAGGGCGCCGTGGGTGATCACCAGTTCTTCGCCGACCTCCGGCATGCCGGCCAGGCCGTAGCGCCGGGCGATCTGCCGGCGCAACTCGGGATGACCGGGGGTGACGTAGGCGGTGAGGTCTTGGGCGGGCAGATCGCGCAGGCCGTGGGCCATGCTGCGGGCCAGGCGCGCCAGGGGAAAGAGATCAGGGCTGGGAAAGGCCGAGCCGAAGGGCACGATGTCCGGATCCTGCAGCGACTGCAGCACCGAATAGACCAGGTCGCTCACCGCGACCTCGGTGCCTTCCAGAGGCGCCAACAGCGGCGCCGCGTCGCGCGCCCGGGCCGGTTCGCGGACGAAATAGCCGGACCGCTCGCGGGCCTCGATCAGCCCGCGACTCTCCAGCAGGTAATAGGCCTGGAACACCGTGGAGGGGCTGATGCCATGGGTCTGGCTGGCGCTGCGTACCGAGGGCAGCCGCTCGCCGGGGGCGAGGACACCGCGGGTCATCAGGGTGGCGAGCTGGTCGGCGAATCTTTCGTAGCGCTTCATGCAGGGCCAGGGCAGGGGAGACCGTCACTATAGCGAGCAGGGCCCCATCTGATCCGGTTTTTCATGTGTCTACCTGCTGCTGTAACGCGGGCGGCGGGAGGCCTAAGCTTTATCCATCCCTTTCTGGCATCCCTCGGAGGCAGCCATGGACGATGGTATCTTCATGATTCTCTTCAGCCTGCTCGCGCTCATCCTGCTCGGCGGCGGCTACTACGCCTGCGTGGTGCTGAACAAGGATCGGCGCGACGTGGAAAAGAACGATCAGCTGCGCTGATCGCCCACCTCACAGACATCCACCCAGCGCGCCTCGCTGAGGGCGGCCAGCCGCTCCGGGGTGAGGCGCACGCAGCTGTGGATGGCACCCGCGGCCGGTAATACCTCGTCGAAGGCTTTCAGCGATTCGTCGCAATAGACCGGCAGCGGGGTGGCCAGCCCGAACGGGCAGACGCCGCCCACCGGATGCCCGGTGAGGCCTTCCACGGTGGCGGCATCGAGCAGCTTAGCCTTGCCACCGAAGGCGGCCTTGAGCTTGCGGTTGTCCAGGCGCGCATCGCCGCGAGCCACCAACAGCAACCGCTGCTCCCCGACTTTCAGCCCCAGGGTCTTGGCGATCCGCCCCGGCTCCACGCCGTGGGCGGCCGCCGCCAGGGTGACGGTTGCGGTACTGGTGGTGGCCTCGAGGATCTCGAGATCGGGAGCGATGCAGGCAAGGTGCTGGCGGACGGAGTCGAGGCTCATGGGCGTTCCTTGTGTCTAGGTCAGAGCCGACCGTGCCGTTTCAGTCGGCCGCTGTCCAGTTCTCGCAGGCCAGATCAGCGACCCGGCTGAATTCCCGCAGGTTGTTGCTGACCAGGATCAGCGCCCTGGCGCGGGCATGGGCGGCGATCCACAGGTCGTTGTTGCCGATGATCTTGCCCTGGCGCTCCAGCTCGGCGCGGATGGCACCATAGTGCTCGGCGCATTCCGCATCCAGTTCCAGCACGGCGATCTGTTGTCGGAGTTGTTCCAGGATCGCCCGAGTGCGCTCGGGTTGCTGACTCTTGGCCGCGCCATGACAGAGTTCGCCCCAGGTGATCACGGACATCGCCAGTTCATCGCGTCCGTGCTGAGCGAAACGTTCGCGGACTTGCGGCGGATTGTGCTTGGCGATGTAGATGCAGATGTTGGTGTCCAACAGGTAGCGGGCCGGCACTAGAGTTCTTCCCGCACCTGGGGTGGATTGTCTTCCCGCTCCAGGGACGACAGTGACAGGGCAGCCAAGGTGTCGAAGATCTCGGCTGCACTGGGGCGTAGCTCACGCAGGACGATCTCGTTGCCGCGGCGGAAGATTTCTACCCGATCCGATTCGAAGCGAAATTCCTTGGGCAGGCGCAAGGCCTGGCTGTTACCGGACTTGAACACGCGGGCTTCGGCCATGGGTAGCTCCTCGAGGCGTATATACATTGGAGTATATACGCCGCATTGGAGTGATCAAGCGCCTCTCAGCACTCCACGAAGGTCACGGCCAGGCCGCCGCGCGAGGTTTCCTTGTACTTGCTGTGCATGTCCGCGCCGGTTTCCTTCATGGTGCGGATCACCTGGTCGAGGGAGATGAAGTGCTCGCCGTCGCCGCGCAGGGCCATCTGGGCGGCGTTGATCGCCTTGACCGCGGCGATGGCATTGCGCTCGATGCAGGGCACCTGCACCAGGCCGCCGACCGGATCGCAGGTCAGTCCCAGGTTGTGCTCCAGACCGATCTCGGCGGCGTTTTCCAGCTGCGCCGGGCTGGCGCCCAGCACCTCGGCCAGACCGGCCGCGGCCATGGCGCAGGCCGAGCCGACCTCGCCCTGGCAGCCCACCTCGGCTCCGGAGATGGAGGCGTTCTTCTTGCACAGGATGCCGACCGCGGCGGCGGCCAGCATGAAGCGCACCACGTCGTCGTCGCAGGCGTCGGGGTTGAATTTCATGTAGTACATCAGCACCGCCGGGATGATCCCGGCCGCGCCGTTGGTGGGCGCGGTGACCATGCGTCCGCCGGCGGCGTTCTCCTCGTTCACCGCCAGGGCGAAGAGGTTGACCCATTCCATGGCGGAGAGGGTGGAGCCGATGACGTTGGGCTTGCCGATGGCCTGCAGACTCTGGTGCAGGCGGGCAGCGCGGCGACGCACCTTGAGGCCGCCGGGCAGGATGCCCTCGTTGGCGAGACCGTTCTGCACGCATTCGCGCATCACGTTCCAGATGCGCAGCAGGCCGCTGCGGATCTCTTCCTCGGAGCGCCAGCTCTTTTCGTTGGCCAGCATCAGCTCGGCCACGCCCAGGCCATGACGGCGACACAGCTGCAGCAGCTCGGCGCCGCTGGAGAAGTCGTAGGGCAGTTCGGTGGTGTCGTTGTCCAGCACGCCGCTGGCGGCCTGGGCGGCGTCCACCACGAAGCCACCACCGATGGAATAGTAGGTCGCCTCGGCCACCTCGCCAGTGGCGCCAAAGGCGGTCAGGGTCATGGCATTGGGGTGATAGGGCAGGCTCTCGTCCAGGAGCAGCAGGTCTTCCTGCCAGTCGAAGTGGATCGCCTGGCGCCCGGCGAGCAGCAGCTGGCGCTCGTTGCGCAGGGCTTCGATGCGCGGCTCCACGGCGGCGGGATCGACGCGATCCGGCCATTCGCCCATGAGGCCGATCAGGGTGGCGCGGTCGGTGCCATGGCCGACGCCGGTGGCCGAGAGCGATCCGTAAAGGCGTACCTCGATCCGCTTGACCTGTTCCAGCAGACCTTCGTCGACCAGGCGCTGGGCGAACAGGGCGCCGGCCCGCATCGGGCCCACGGTATGGGAACTGGACGGACCCACGCCGATTTTGAACAGGTCGAAGACGCTGATGGCCATGACGATAATCCCTGATTGAGCTTGAATGGTCGCCAGACAAGCTGCCGGCGGATGGCTCATAGTGGTGATAAGCCCTCAGCTCGCACAAACGAAAGCTTCTAAGCGATCCTTTAGCGGAACTCATCGATGAGCCGGATCCTCAACGCCCAAACCCAGGCCTGGTTGCAGGTCTTCGCCTGCGCCGCCCGGCACCTGTCCTTCACGCGCTGCGCCGAAGAGCTGCACGTGACGCCTGGCGCCATCAGCCAGCAGATGCGCCAGCTGGAAGAGCGCCTGGGCTTCAAGCTGTTTCACCGGGTGGCCCGTGGCCTGGAGCTGACCGCCGAAGGCCAGCGCCTGGCAACCACCCTGAATCAGGCCTATGGGCTGATCGACGCCGAATTGCGCCGTCTAAACGCCGGCCAGTTCGGCGGCGTGGTGCGCCTCAGGTCGATCCCCTCGTTCCTGGGCAAGTGGCTGACGCCGCGACTGCCGCGGCTGCAGGCGCGCTTTCCCGACCTGCAACTGCGGCTGGTGGCCGAAGACAGCAGCTGGTCGCTGCGCGAGGGCGAATTCGACCTGGCCATCGACCTCAACGACGGCAGCTATCCGGGCCTGGCCTCGACGCCGCTGATGGAGGAAGAGATCTTTCCGGTCTGCGCGCCCAGCCTGCTGGCGGGACGACCGCCGCTGGAGCGGCCGGAGGACCTGGAGTTCTATCCGCTGCTGCACGACATCACCGCCTGGCGCGGCAGCTACGAATACGCCGAATGGGAATTCTATCTGGCCAGCATCGGCGCGCCGGCGCTGGATGTGCGCCGGGGTCACACCTTCAACCGCAACCACCTGACCATCGAGGCGGCCATCGCCGGCATGGGCGTCGCCATCGCCCGCCGCGCCCTGATCACCGACGAGCTGGCCCGAGGCGTGCTGGTGGTGCCGCCCTTCGGCCGTTCGGTACCGGCGCACAAGAGGTACATGCTGCTCTATGCCCAGGGCGCCCTGGCCGATCCCCGCCTGCGCGCCCTGCACGACTGGCTGGTGCAGGAGGTCGACCAGATGGTGCTGGCCCAGCCGGCCTGAGGGGCGTGATAGCTCGGTAGTGTGGAAAACGGCGCAGCCTTTTCCGCTGGTGAGTTCGTCGTGAAGCGCGCCCTCACCCCAGCCCTCTCCCAGAGGGAGAGGGGGCTTATCTGAGCGAGGAGGGTCTTGTGCAGGCGCCGTAGCGTGAAAAACGGCGCAGCCTTTTCCGCGGGTGGCTTCGTCGTGCGGCGTGCCCTCACCCCAACCCTCTCCCGGAGGGCGAGGGAGCTGTCCGAGCGGGGAGTGGCCGCATCGGCGTATCGCCATGACCGCGAGGTTGGGAACCCCGCCCCTGGTTCTACGCCTCTATCGCCCCAGCTTGCGCAATTCGTCCGATTCCACCACGCGCACGCCCTTGCCTTCTTCCAGGGCCAGACGCCAGAGCGCGCGGGCCAGCACGGCGGCTTCGATGCCGTGCCACTTGCCGGGCAGCCATTGCGACAAGGGGGCGGCCAGGCGCTCGCCCAGGCGTTCTTCCTGGCGCTGGCCGATCAGCAGCGACGGTCGGGCCAGGGTCAGTTGCGTCCAGCCCTGGGCGCGCAGGGCTTCTTCCAGCTCGCCCTTGACCTTGTTGTAGAAGATCGAGGATTGCGGATCGGCGCCGATGGCGCTGACCACGATGTAGTGACGGGCGCCCAGTTCCAGGGCGCGCTGGCCGACCGCCAGGGGCAGGCCATAGTCCACGGCGCGAAAGGCGGCTTCGGAGCCGGCCTGCTTCATGGTGGTGCCCAGGCAGCAGAAGGCCACATCCAGCGGGCCTTCCAGGGTCGGCAGCAGGCTGTTTAGGTCACCCACCGGATTGTCCAGCCGGGCGTGTTCCGCCAGCGGGCGACGGGTCGGCGCCAGCACCCGGGGGACCGTCGGCTCGTTGAGGAGGCGGTCGAGCAGGTGTTCGCCGGTCAGGCCAGTGGCGCCGGCGATGAGGGCATGCTGAGGCGTCAGGTACACGGGGCTCTCCTTGTAGCGGCGACCGCTGATGTCAGGTTGGACCTCAGGCGTTCCGGTTGTTCGTCAAAGCCCCAAGGCAAAGGCAGTTCTCAGCGACCCGCGCGCCAGGCGCGCCACTTCTGCAGCACGGCCGGCGGCGCCCAGAGCTGCGGCTCGGACGGGTCGAAGCCTTCGGTCTTCTCGCGCACCGACACGGTGTCGCGGGCGCGCTGGAAGGCCTGCTCGGGATCGTCGGTGTGCTGGAAGGCCTCGGCGAACAGGGCGCGGCCGAAGTAGGTGAAATCGGCTTCGTCGGTGCAACCGAAGGAGGTCCGATCGGCCTTGGAGGCGGTCATCACCAGGGTATGGTCGTCCTGCAGTTGCGGGATGAAGCCGCCGCTGTAGCAGCTGGAGACGATGATCAGCTTGTCGCGTCCGCGCAGCGGCGCGAGCAGGCGGCCGAGCTCCGCCGCCGGCAGGCTGGAGAGATCCAGGCCCGGTTGGGAGAGCACCAGCTGATGGTCGGCCGAGCCGTGGCTGGTCAGGTAGATGAGGATCAGGTCTTCCGGACCGGTGCGCTGGGCCAGGGCCTGCAGGCTCTGATAGAGATTCTCGCGGGTGGCCAGCGGATGGTCGCTGCGGATGTCCTTGGCGTTGATCAGGTGGACGACGTCGCGGGCACCCCAGGTGGTGGTCAGGAAGTTGGCCACATAGTTGGCCTCGCGCTGGAACACGCCCTGACCGCCGTCGCCGGCCAGGACCAGGCCATAGAGTTCGGTGGCGGGGGTGGAGGCGGGGATCTGCTGCAATTCCTGATCGAGCACCTTGCCTTGGTCGAGCAGTGCGCGCTCCAGGGGATCGGCGATGTACTGGCCCTGGTCGTCGCGGATGCGCTTGCCGCCCTCCCAGAGACCCCGTTCCACCTGGCCGTCGGCGCGGGTCAGGACGCCCATGCCGGCATAGACGCCATCGGCGAAGTTGCCGCGATAGACGCTGCCGTCGCTGTTGGTGAGCACGCCCTGGCCATCGAATTTCCAGTTGCGGAAGGCGCCGCGGTACTGGCTGCTGTCGCTGCCGACGAATTCGCCGTTGCCGGTCAGCTCGCCGCCACTGAAGCGCCCGCGCCAGAGATCGCCACCGGCGCTGCGATAGACGCCGGCGCCTTCGAACTGGTCGTCGACGAATTCGCCGTCATAGCGATCGCCGCCCGGCTCCTGCCACTGGCCGACGCCGTTGAGGTGGCCGTCGTTGAAGGTGCCGATGGTCTGGGTGCCGTCGCTGTCGAGCTTGGAGCCCTGGCCCTGCATGCGGCCATTGACGAAGCTGCCGTGGTACTCCCAGCCGCTGCTGCTGATCAGATTGCCCTGGCCATGGTAGAGACCGCGGCGAAAGGTGCCCTGGTAGTAGGTACCGTCGGCGAATTGCTGTTCGCCGGGGCCCTCGGCCAGGCCGTCCTTGAAGCGGCCCTTGAGCCAGTTGCCGTTGGGCCACTCGATGCGCCCGCTGCCGTTGAGCAGACCGCTGACGATCTCGCCGGTATAGACCCCGCCATCGGGCAGTCGCACGCTGCTCGCGTTGGGCGCCGCCTGGGCAGCGCAGGCCGCCAGCAACAGCGCAACGAGGGCGAGACGGGGCAGGAGGGCGCTCATAGGTGGGGTCGGGTGGGCGCTTTAACGCGCCTCGAGCCGGACCAGATGACGCTCCAGCGTCGCGGAGTAGGGTTCCAGGAGACGTTCCACGCAACTGGCCCCGGCGGGGCTGGCGATGGTGCGGATACGGGCGCGTTTACGCAGCAGCTCGTCCTCGGCGATGCTCTGCTCGACCAGCAACAGGTTGCGACTGTGGCGACTCAGCGCCTGGGCATTGCGCACGGTGGTGTTTTCCAGCAATTGGGCAAGCTCCAGGCCGGCGAGGCGTTCGCCCTGCGTCAGACCCAGTTGCAGCTGCAGGGTTGCACCGCTGCCAACCACTTCCACCTGCAGCGCATGACCCAGGGCACGCATGATCTCGCCGCAGCACAGCGCGCGGGTCAGGTAGTCGTCGTCGTCGCTGCGCTCGTGGAAGAGGATCAGGCTGCCCCCGTCCTTGAGGGTGTGGAGTTCGCCGTCATAGAGCTCGGTCGCCTGCTGCAGGCAGTCGCGATAGCGCTCCAGCAGCTGTTCGAGGCGGCTGCGCGGCAGCCGGCTGAGCTGGTCCTGGGCGCCGAGCTGGATGGCCAGCACCGCGGAGGTGACGATATCGGGTTCGGTGGGCACCACCGGAGCGGGCGTGGGCGGCGGCTCGGTGAAGGAGTCCGGTACCAGCTCGGCGAAGGCGTCGGCGTCCAGCTCGCTGTCGGCGTCCGCCACGGGCGCCTTGCGCGCGGCCGGTTTGGCGGCGGCCTTGCGCGCAGGCGGCTTGACGCTCAGGCCACCCTGCTCGTCGGCGAAGGGATCGTCGTCTTCGTCGGCCACTTCCGCCTTGGGCGGCTTGGGCGGTATCAGGCGGCTCTGCAGCTGACGAGCCAGGTCGCCCAGTTCGTCGAGGCGACCGGCGCCCGGTGCGGGGTCATCGGGATCGCGCAGCCAGACGCGCAGCTCCAGCAGCGGCGTCGACAGCTGGCGCCCGAGGCGCAGGCTGAGGATCAGCGTCAGGGCCAACAGGATGAGGCCCAGCAGTCCCATGTTCTGCAGGCTGATCATCATCGGCTGCTGGAACTGGTCCATGTCCAGCGCCAGGCGCACCTGGCCGGCGGTGACGTCCTGAAAGCGGATCGGCGTGCTGTAGATGCCGTCGGTAGCGGTCAGCAGGCCCTGGCTCGGGCGCGTGCCGGATTCGGCCAGCACCCGGTTGTCCGGACTGTAGACCGCGGCATGGGCCACCAGCGGATTGCGCGCCAGGTTGCTCAGCAGCACATTGAGGCTGAGGTTGTCGTTGGCCACCAGCAATTCGGCGGCGGAGTTGGCCGTCTGGGTCACCAGGCTCTGGCCGACGGCGTCGGCCTGCTGCTGCATGGCATGGCGAAACTGCATGCTCATGATGCCGGCATAGATCACCAGGGCGGCCGCCACCAGCAGCAGGCTGTGGGAAACGATGCGCAAGGCCACCGGCACACGACGCTGGCGCAGGGCTCGGTAGATCAGCAGGAAGAAATTATCGGGCTTGACGGTCGCGGGGCGGGTCACAGAAATCGTTTCTTTGGACAAAAAATGTGCGGCCAGTATAACCAGCGCGCCAGGGGTGCGAAAACGGCGAATGCAGGGCTTCGCCCGCAAAAGAGGCCGGCGGTGGACTCCCGCCGCCAGCCGGTGCCCATGGCTCGGCACCGTCGGGGCGAAAGGGTAGACTGCGCGCTTTTCCGCGAGGGGATCGCCATGCAAGACGTTATCGGACTCCAGGCCGTGGGCATCCTGCCCGCCGACTGGTTGGCTGCTCTCACCGGCGCCCTGGCCGCGGCCGGTGCCCGGCTGGAATCGCTGCAGCAGCAGGGGCTGGACAACAGTGCCGCCGTGACCCTGCTGGTCAGCCCGGCAAGTGCTGGCGCCGCGTTGCAGCAGGCGCTGCAGGCCCTGGGCCTGCAGGTGGCGCCCCTGGCGCAGCCGGCGCCGGAAACCGGCGAAGCCCATGTCCTGACGCTGATGGGTCGTACCCTGGCCGATCTGCCGCTGACCCGCCTGGCCGCGCTGTGCCGCGAGCAGGGCCTGAACATCCATGCCATCCGCGCCCTGAGCGAGCCGGGCGCGACCACGCGCGCCGCCCTGGAGCTGCGCGTCACCGGCGAGCCGCACGAGCCCCAGGCGCTGCGCGCGGGGCTGCTGGCGCTGGCCCAGGAAGGCCAGGCCGACATCGGCTGGCAACCTGACGATCTGCCGCGGCAGCATCGCCGCCTGGCGGTGTTCGACATGGACAGCACCCTGATCCAGGCCGAGGTCATCGATGAACTGGCCAAGGCCGCCGGCATCGGCGAGCGGGTGGCGGCCATCACCGAGCGCGCCATGCGTGGCGAGATCGACTTCCGCGCCAGCTTCACCGAGCGCATGGCGCTGCTGCAGGGCCTGTCCGAAGAGGTACTGGAAGACATCGGTGCCGGGCTGCGCCTGACCGAGGGCGCCGAGCGGCTGTTTGCCGAGTTGAAGCGGCTGGGCTACAAGACCGCCATCCTTTCCGGCGGCTTCACCTATTTCGCCCGCCAGGTGCAGGCGCGGCTGGGCATCGACTACGTCTATGCCAACGAACTGGAGATCGTCGACGGCAAGCTGACCGGCCGCGCCGTCGAGCCCATCGTCGATGCCCAGCGCAAGGCCGACCTGCTGCAGGAACTGGCCAGCCGTGAAGGCCTGACGCTGGAGCAGACCATCGCCGTGGGCGACGGCGCCAACGACCTGCCGATGCTGGCCCTGGCCGGGCTGGGCGTGGCCTTTCGCGCCAAGCCGCTGGTGCGCCAGTCCGCGCGCCAGTCGGTGAGCGTGCTGGGCCTGGATGGCGTGCTCTATCTGCTCGGCGTGGAAGACCGGCTTACCCGCGGCTGAGGTCCCGTTCGACGGCCACCCCGAGCCCTAGTGCTCGGGGTGGAATTCGTAGTCCATCGCCTGACTGGGCTCCTGCAGGTAGTAGCCCTGGATGAAGTGCACCCCGACCTGCCAGAGCTGGGCCAGCACGCTGGCGCTCTCGACGAAGGGCGCGATGGTCTGGACGTTCTGGGCGCTCAACTCGGCGACCATGGCCTTGAGCCGCTCCTGGTGCTCCGGCTGTCCCAGATCCTTGATCAGCTTGCCCGACAGCTTGACGTAATCCGGTACCAGCAGCCGCAGCGCCGCCAGGGGCGGATCGCCGGCGGCAAAGCCGCTCAGGGTGACCGGATGACCCTGGCGGCGCAGGCGCTGCGCCATGGCCAGGGCCTGCTCCGGCTGGGCCAGCAGGTCTTCTTCGCTGAGCTGGAAGATCACCGCCTCGGCGTCCAGCTGTTGCCCCTGCAGGGTTTCCCGCAGCCAGGGCAGCAACTCCAGATCGCCCAGGGTCGCGCCCGAGAGG
Organism: Pseudomonas sp. GM_Psu_1; assembly: GCF_026544185.1. Lineage (NCBI taxonomy): Bacteria > Pseudomonadati > Pseudomonadota > Gammaproteobacteria > Pseudomonadales > Pseudomonadaceae > Pseudomonas > Pseudomonas sp. GM_Psu_1. The sequence goes on along the minus strand of NZ_JALNUX010000004.1, from coordinate 103,761 downwards.
TGCACGAAGATGCGGGTACCGTGGCCGCGGGCGCGGTGTTCGCCCAGCTGACGCACCGCCTGCTGGATCACCCAGCGATCGATCTGGCCGCTCAGGCCGCTGTCGCGGGCGGTGCGGGCGAATTCGGCCGGGGAGACCTCTTCGCCCTGGGGATTGACCAGCCGCAGCAGCGCCTCGTAGTACTCGTGGCTGCTGCCGCGCAGGCCGATCACCGGCTGGAACAGCAGGCGGAAGCCGTTCTGCTGCAGGGCCTGCTTGACCATGGCCACCAGATTGCCGCGATTGGCGGCGGCGGCCAGCTCTTCCTGGGGATCGTAGCGTTTGCAGGCGTTGCCGCCGCGCTGGGCGACCTGGCGCGCGGAGCGGTGCGCCCGGTCCACCAGATCACCGGCGCTCTTGGTGTGGTTGTCCAGGCTTACCACGCCGATGGAATAGCTGATCGCCAGGGTGCGTCCGGCCAGGGTGAGCGGCTGCCGCTCCTGACGACCCAGCAGGCGCTCGAAGGCGCTGTCCAGGCTGGCGTCGGCCGCCTGCGGCAGGAGGGCGGTAAAGGCATCATCGGCGAAGCGCGAGAGGGTCACCAGGGTGCCGAAGTGCTCGCGCAGGCGCTCGGCCAGGGCCACCAGCAACTCGTCCATGGCGCCTATGCCCAGCTCCGCCAGCAGGGTCGGATAGCGATCGATGCTCAGGTAGGCGAAGCTCGCCGGCGCGCCGAGTCGGGCGCGCTCCAGGGCGTCTTCGAGCAGTTCGAGCATGCGGCTGCGATTGAGCAGACCGGTGAGGGTGTCCTGGAAGCGCACCTCGCGCAGCTGTTCCTCGAGGGCCTCGGCGGCCGGGGCCGCGCGTTCCTCGCGCAGGTGCAGCTGCACGCAGGGTTCGTCGAGGTAGATGGCCGGCGTCAGGCGCAGGCGCACACCGAGGGTGCTGCCGTCCTGGCGGACGCACCGGCAGTCCAGTTCGAGGGGACTGGGGTCGTCGCGCAACTGGCGAAAGGCCTCGCGCAGCGCCGGCTGGTCGGCGGCGGCGATGAGGTCCATCAGCGGCGTGATCTCCAGGTCTTCCGCGGATGGATAGCCCAGCAGCTCCACATAGGCCGAGTTGACGTGGATATGCAGGCCGTCGTGGACATAGGCGACCGCCTCCACGGCGTTGGCCAGCAGCAGCTGGCAGCGCTGTTCGGCCTCGGCCAGGGCCTGCTCTAGGCGGCGGCGTTCGTGGCGCTCGGCCAGGTTGCCGAGTTCGCGCAGACTGGCCAGCAGCAGGTGCTCGTCGTTGTCGCTGGCGATGCCATCGCGGGCGCCCAGGCGCAGGGCGTCGAGCACCGCTGCGGGATCGTCCGGTGGCACCCGCTGGATGACGGCGAGTTGGGGCACGCGGCGACGCAACTGGCGCAGCGCGCTCAGGCTGTCGAGTTCGGGAGAGGGCGGGGCGAGGATGGCGAGGTCCCAGGACTGGGACAGCAGTTCGTCGAGACCTGCAGGGTCGGCCAGACGCTGGGCCCGCGTCGCCCGTCCGGCGTTGCGGAACAGACTGACCAGGCGTTCCGCCTCGTTCTGCGATGCTTCGAGCAGTAACAGGCGGATCGCACTGTGTTCGGCGGCCATGGTCTATTCGCGCCCTGGCGATAACGATGATTTATCGAAGCTACAGAGACTTCCACAGCGAGTCAAAGTCTTCTTCCTGCCGGGCGCCACCGCCGGCAGGGCCGCCGCTGGGCTGAGCGCCGCTCTGTTCCAGCAAGTGATATTCGAAGACGCTGAAGCTGACCGTCATGCTGCGACGCCGGTCGAGCATGCCGCGCTGCTCGTTGCCCTGCTGATTGATCTGCACCTTGCTGCCCTCCTGAAAGGGTAGTCGCGGCGCGATCAGGGTCGGTGCCTGGTCGATGGCCTTGATCTCCGGCAGCAGCAGGGCACGCAGGTACTGACTGTTCTGCTCGGCCTTGCGCAGCAGCTGCAGCCCGCAGGGCCGTGCGGTGGGGGCCAGCAGTTCGACGCCCATGTGGGTTCCGCTGCCGGGCACCTGGCGTACCCAGCGCACCACCGCCGGGCCCCAGTTGTGATCCTCGGGCAGGCGCACGCCGAGCAGTTCGCCGGCCTGCAGCTGCTCGGGGACCTCGCCGCTCCAGCTCAGGCAATAGCCGCCCGGACTGTGGTTGACCACCTGCACCGCATGGATCGGAAAGGCCGGACTGGCCGCCTCGCCGTCGCCGGGCAGGACGTCGTAATGGATTTCTTCCAGGGACTCGGCGCTCCAGTCCAGGGCGTCGGGTGCGCGGGTATCGGCATCGAAGGCCAGCGACCAGACGTCTTCCTTGGGCTTGGGCGCGAAGGCGTCCGGCACGGCCTGCGCCGACAGGCGCAGGGTGTCGGCGAACACCTGCCCCCCCGCGAGCTGGTAGTGCAGGGCGCTCATGCCGATGCAGACCTGCACCTGGCCCTGGCCGGGCATGCGCTGGAAGGCGCGGTCCGCCTCCTGGCCCCAGGCGCCGACCAGGTGCTGCAGCAGATCCAGGGACAGGTCGCCGTGCACCGGCAGGCGCGCCCGCGGGCGTTGCTCCGGCGCCAGCGCCAAGTAGTCCTCGATGGCCTGCACCAGTTGTTGCGGCGCAAGACCGAGCAGACCGTTGAGATTGGCTTCACGCAACAGCGAACGATAGCGCGGGGGAGCGTCGATCTGCGGCGCCACCACCATCAGGGTGCCGTTCTGTTCGGGCCCTTGCAGGCGGATCAGGCTGGCCCAGTCGTCCAGGTGCAGCGTCAGCTGGGCGATATGGCTCTGGCGCAGCTGGTTGCAGCGTGCGGCGCCAAACAGCAGAGCGGCGCCATAGGCCTGGGTGATGGTCTGGCTGCCGTCGCCGGGCAGCAGTTCGTCGCGGATCTTCTGGTTGTGCAGGCCGGTGGTCACTGCCAGCCGATAGAGCTGGTGCAGCTCCAGCCAGAGGTTGTCGTGCACCGGGGTATAGAGCTGGGCGGCGCGGATCAGCGGCCCGAGCAGCGCGCGCAGGGCGCGCTGGATGGCGGTGGCCAGCAGGGTGCTGCGTTCGCCGCGCTCGCTTTCCTCGACCACGATCAGCTTGTAGCCGGCGGCCAGCAGGTTCTGCAGGGCCTGGCAGAGATTGGCCACCTTGCGCGAGCGTTCGTCGAGCACGATGGCCTGGTTGAGCACATGACGCTCGAGCTGCTGGCAGACCCGCTGCACGTCCGGGCGCAGGGCTTCGAGCAGGCGCAGGCGCGCTTCCGGCGTCAGGATCAGCCGGTTGAGTTCCAGCAGGCCCTGATAGAGCAGTCGGGCGAATTCGCCCAGCTTGGCCCGTGGCAATTGCTCCAGCCAGCGCTTGAGGCCGGCCGGGGTGGCGTCACAAAACGTCAGGCTGCGCTGATCGGGCGTCGGTACCCGCAACATGAGCTGTGGCCTTTTGCTATCCATTCGCCGCGCACACTCCTGGTTCGATGGGCAATGAACCGCGCATCTAGGCGAGAGGCCCTGGCTCGGAAACGGTGGTCAAGGGGTCCGGCGTGGTCGGAACCCCCAGCAGTTGCCCCATGTTGACGGTGGACAGCGCGCCGAGTTCAGCAGACCAGTTCACCGCGTCCGGGCCGAACAGCACGATGGCGGTGGAGCCCAGCTTGAAGCGCCCCAGCTCGTCGCCGGTACGCAGGGTGATGGGCGCGCGCGCGGCCTCGTCGTAGGCAAAGCTCTTGAGTTCGCGCTTGGGCGGCGTGACCAGGCCGGCCCAGACCGTCTCGATGCTGGCGACGATCATGGCGCCGACCAGGATGACCGCCATGGGGCCCACGGCGGTATCGAAGATGCAGACCACCCGCTCGTTGCGGGCGAACAGTTCGGGCACGTTCTCGGCGGTGAGCTGGTTGACCGAAAAGATGCGGCCGGGCACATAGACCATCTCCTTCAAGGTGCCGGTGAGCGGCATGTGCACCCGGTGGTAGTCCTTGGGCGACAGGTAGATGGTGGCGAAATGGCCGCCCATGAAGGGCGCGGCGCGCAGGCCATCGCCGCCGAGCAGCTCCAGCAGGCTGTAGCTGTGGCCCTTGGCCTGGAAGATGCGGCCGTGCTCGATGCGACCGAGCTGGCTGATGGCGCCGTCGCTCGGGCTCACCACCACACCGGCTTCGGCCGGCAGCGGGCGGGCGCCGGGCTTGAGGGCGCGGGTGAAGAAGGCGTTGAAGTTCTCGTAGGCGGTGGGGTCTTCCACCTGGGCCTGGCGCATGTCGACGTCATAGTGACGGACGAACCAGCGGGTCAGCAGATTCTTGAACCAGGGCGCCCGGCACTCGGCGAAGCCGCCGATCACCCGCGACAGCAGATGGTGCGGCAGCAGGTGCTGGGCGAGGATGAACAGTCGGTCTTGCAGTTTCATGGGAGGTCCTTGGCAGTCATTCGATGGGGGTGTCGGGGTGGTTGCCCCATTCGCCCCAGGAGCCGGCATAGGCTTTGACCCGCGGATAGCCCAGGGCCTTGGCCGCGAGGTAGGTGAAGCCGGATCGGTGATGGGTCTGGCAGTGGGTGATGATTTCCTTGTCGCGGGTGATGCCCAGGCGTTCGAGTTCGGCGCCCAGGTCCTCGCGGATGCGCAACTGGCGCTCGCGATCCATGCCGGCGGTCCACTCGAAGTTGATCGCTCCGGGAATGTGGCCACCACGGGCAGTCAGCACCTTTTCGCCGCGGTATTCGTCGGCGCCGCGGGCGTCCCAGATGGCCAGGTCCTCGGCGCCCAGCCGGCTCTGCAGATAGGCGCGGCTGGCGGTGGGCTCCTCGTGCAGGGTCAGGGCGACCGGTGCCCCGGCCGGCGCGGGCACCGCGGTGCTCAGCGGCAGGCCGGCGGCGATCCAGCCCTGGCGGCCGCCGTTGAGGTAGTGATAGTGGCCGTGCCCGATGACATCGAGCAGCCAGATGAAGCGTCCGGCCCAGCCGCCGCCTTCGTCGTCATAGACCACGTAGACGGCTTCGTCGCGCTGGCCCAGTTCGCCGAACAGCTGCTCCAGGTCCGCCTGGGCCGGCAGCAGACCGGGCGCCGGCTTGCTGCCCAGCTGGGTGCGGGCGGGCGCGACATGGCGCGCGCCGGGCAGATGGCCCTCGGCATAGTGGGCGGCGCTGCAGAGATCCACCAGGATGAGTTCGGGCGCATCCAGGCGCGCCGCGAGATCGGCCGGTTCGATCACCAGGGGCAGGGCGGAAAAGGGCATCGCGGATTTCCCGTCGGTCCGTAGCAAAGGTGAAGTGTACCGAGGTTGACCGGCCAGCGTCAGGTCGGTCGTACCCGCGGACGATTGGCGAAGGTGCCGATGGCGCGCTCGATGCAGGTGAAGGTCTTGTCCAGCGCCGCGGTCCGACGGGGATCCTCCGGCTGCAGTTCACTGTCCAGGATCGCCAGCAGCACCACCCGCTCGCCAAAGCCCAGACTGCGCAGCCAGAGCCGTTCGTTGCTGAACAGCCGGCGCAGATCGGCGGGCAGGTGTGGCGCGAAACGCGCGCGGTTGCCGTCATCGATGCGCAACTGGCCGGGGCTGCCGAACAGCTTGGCCAGCAGCGGATGGCTGGCGATGTCCAGTTGCAGGCCGGGGGCGTCGTCCAGGCCATGGTGCAGCTGGACATTGCCCTTCTGGCCGTTGCGATCCGGGGTCAGCAGCAGCAGCCGCGGCAGGCCGCAGGCCACCAGCGCCTGGCGGGCGCAATCGAACAGCTGGGGCAGGGTGGCGAAGGCGCTGGGCGTGTGCAGCAACTGCTCGCAGAGTCCGCGCCAGCGCTGCGCCTGCCCCTCGCTGGCGACCTGGACCCGGGGCACCGGCTTGAGGCGCCGTTCGCCCGGCGGCCAGACCAGGCCTTCGGCCGGGTGCCAGAGGCCGGGCCGGGCATGGCGCTGGGCGTCCTGCACCGCCAGTTCGTGGCTGCGACTCTGCACCCGTGCCAGTGGCAGTTGCAGGTAGAGGGCGCTGAAGCGCTGCCAGCGCAGGGTGTGGGGACCGTCCCAGGCATGGTGGCTGGCCAGCGCCAGGCCGTTGGCCAGGAGGATGGTGTTGCCGGGATGGGTCAGCCAGCGCCGCAGCGTGGGGTCGTCGTCGAGGTGCTGCTGCTGTTCGAGGGGATCGTCGCCATGGGCGATGTGCAACGCCCTGACCAGTTGCCGGCGATCCTGGTCCAGCAGCCGATAGCCTTCGATGATCCACTCGGGCAGCTGCCAGTGACGGGCCAGCGCCTGGCACAGGCGGATCGCCGGCACGCCGAGCAGCTCGTGCTCGACCTTTATCGCCGGTTCGCCTTCGCCTAGCACCCGCCGCTCCCATTCCTCGAAGAGTTCCGGATAGCGGGTCGCCAGCGGCCAGAGCGGCGCCAGAAAGAGCAGGGCGGCCAGACGGATGTCCGGCCACAGCCGCGCCAGGGGCACGCCGAACAGGCCCAGCCCCAGGGTCATGGCGTGCTGGCTGACCAGGCACAGCTGCCGCAGCGGACGCGGCAGGCGTTCCTCGGGCAGGGTCGGCTGGCGGGCGATCAGGTATTCCGCCGGGCCGAGCCCGACGCGGCCGAGCACGGCTTCCAGACTGGCGGCCGGATCGCCGAGGCTGGCATGGCCGCGATTGGCCTCGCGCAGCAGGGCCAGCGCCAGGGGTGGTGACTCGCAGAGCCGTTCGGCGATCTCATGCAACGCCAGACGGCCATCGGCCAGGGCGCGGCGCAGACGCTCCGCGGTGGCGGTGGCCACCGGCAGGCGCACGCCTTCCAGGTGTTTGACCCAGTCTTCGACAGTGTTCGGGCGGCTGGACATACGACGGTCGCCTTGAAATTTGATGAAAGGCCTTCAGTCCGGGGCGCCGGGTCCGATAAAGGGGGCGTGAGGGTGATTCCCCGGCTCAATTTTCCTTAGCACACAGTATTCCCAACCATGGCAAAAATCATCGGCATCATCGTGATATTCGCGGCTGTCCTCGGCGGCTACATCCTCGCGCATGGCAAGATCGCTGCGATCATCCAGCCGCTCGAGGTCCTGATCATCGGCGGTGCCGCCCTGGGGGCCTTCCTGCAGGCCAACCCGGGCAGCACCTTCATGCAGGTGTTCAAGAAGTCGCTGAAGATGTTTGGTAATCGCTTCACCCACGCCTTCTACCTGGACGTGCTGAAGCTGCTCTACGAGATCCTCAACAAGAGCCGGCGCGAGGGCATGATGTCCATCGAGGCGGATGTCGAGGATCCCAAGGCCAGTCCTATCTTCAGCAAGTACCCGAACATCCTCAAGGATGAGCGGATGACTGCCTACGTCGCCGACTACCTGCGACTGATGTCCTCCGGCAACATGGCCCCCCACGAGCTGGAAGGCCTGTTCGACATGGAACTGGCCGGCATCAAGGAAGAGCTGGAGCATCCGTCCCACGCGGTATCGCGGGTCGCTGACGGCCTGCCCGGCTTCGGCATCGTCGCCGCGGTACTGGGCATCGTGATCACCATGGGCATGCTCGGCGAGGGCGACCAGGCGGCCATCGGTGGCCACGTGGGTGCGGCCCTGGTGGGGACCTTTCTCGGTATTCTCGCGGCCTACGGCTTCTTCGGACCGCTGGCGACCTGCCTGGAGCACGACGCCAAGGAAGAACTCAATGTGCTGGAGGCCATCAAGGCCTGCCTGGTCGCCGCTGCCAGCGGCATGCCGCCCACCGTCGCCGTGGAATTCGGTCGCAAGGTGCTGTTCCCGGCGCACCGGCCGTCCTTCAGTGAGCTCGAGCAGGCGATGCGGGGCAGCTGATGGACAACAACCAGCCGATCATCGTCAAGCGCGTCAAGAAGAGCGCCGCCGGCCACCACGGCGGCGCCTGGAAGATCGCCTTCGCCGACTTCGCCACCGCCATGATGGCGTTCTTCCTGGTGCTCTGGCTGATGTCCTCGGCCACCCCGGAACAGAAGAAGGCCATCGCCGGCTACTTCCAGGATCCGATCGGCTTCACCGAAAGCGCCAGCCCCTATGTCATCGACCTGGGCGGCACGCCGACGCCGGCGCCCGACCGCACCCTGAATCCCGAGATCCAGGCCCAGCCGGATTCGACCCAGAACAAGGTCAACCCGGACATGGAGGAGCGCGCCGACCCCAACGACTCCAACCGGGTGCAGCCCGATCCGACCCAGTCGCCGGACAGTTCGCCAGATCGCCAGCCGAATGCGGCGGCGCAGAAGGATCAGAACCAGCAGGCCCAAAAGATGGATGCCAGCCAGGCGGAAAAGATCGCCGAGCAGGTCGACAAGGAGCGCCTGGAGCTGTTGCTGCAGGAGCTGCAGAACAAGATCGAGCAGAATCCGGAACTGCAGAAGTTCAAGGACCAGATCCTGCTGGAAATCACCCAGGACGGCCTGCGCATCCAGATCGTCGATGCCGAGAACCGGCCGATGTTCGACTCCGGCAGTCCGCGGCTGAAGTCCTATTTCGAGGACATCCTGCTGGCCATGGCCGACACCATTCGCCAAGTGCCGAACAAGATCAGCATCAGCGGCCATACCGATGCGGCGCGCTACAACGGCAAGGGTGACTTCAGCAACTGGGAGCTGTCCGCCGGTCGCGCCAACGCCGCACGCCGGGCGCTGATCGCCGGTGGCTATCCGGAAGAGCAGGTGGCGCGGATCGTCGGCTATGCCTCCTCGGCCCCCTTCGATCGCGAGCATCCGCTCAATCCGGTCAACCGCCGCATCGACATCATCGTGCTGACCAAGAAGGCCCAGCAGGCCATCGAGGGGCGCGCCGGCGGCAACCAGGCACCCAAGCCCGCGGCCGGCGCCGCCCCGGCGGCGAGCCGGAGCGGGGTCTCCAGCGGTGGCGTCAGCGCCACCGGTAACCTGGCGCAACCCATCAACAACGCGGCCTTCAAGCAGCAGATCAATGCCTTCGATGCGGGTGTCATCCAGAGCAAGCCCTGAACGGTCGCGCTGATAGATAGGAAAATTCGCTGCTAGCGTTCGGTTTTTTCGTCCGTTGACGTGAAGACGGCTGGTTAAGCTGCAGGGGTTTCATGACGGATCGGGCACCTTGCGCCCTCGTGCGCGGTCTCCCGATCTCCGATTCCCTTGCAGGAGCCTTCCGATGAGCAACGCCTTTATCGACACCATCAAGCGCCGCCGCAGCCAGTACGCGCTGGGCAAGAATCTGCCGCTGGCCCAGGACCAGGTCACCGCGCTGATCCAGGAGGCCGTCAAGCTGTCGCCCTCCGCCTTCAATTCGCAGAGTTCGCGCGCGGTGATCCTGTTCGGCGCCGAGAGCGACAAGTTCTGGGGCTTCGTCATGCAGGCGCTGCGGCAGATCGTGCCGGCCGACGCCTTCGCCGCCACCGAAGGCAAGATCAACAGCTTCGCCGCCGGTGCCGGCACCGTGCTGTTCTACGAGGATCGGCATGTGGTTGCCGGCCTGCAGGACAAGTATCCGGCCTACGCCGACAACTTCCCGATCTGGTCGGAGCAGGCCAGCGGTATCGCCCAGTTCTCGGTGTGGACGGCCCTGGCCAATGCCGGTATCGGCGCCAGCCTGCAGCACTACAATCCGCTGCCCGACGCCCTGGCCGCCGCCGAGTGGAAGCTGCCGGAGACCTGGCACCTGCGCGCCCAGATGCCCTTCGGCTCCAACGAAGGCGACTTCCCCGAGAAGGGCTTCATGGACGACGCCGAGCGCTTCCGCGTCTTTGGCTGATGGTCCTCGACTGATAGAGCAAAACGCCGGGCTTGCCCGGCGTTTTGCCTAGTAGCGCGACTCGCCTTCGAGGCTGGCCAGGATATGCCGGTAACTGGCCATCCGCTGCGGATGGATGTCACCGCGCTCCAGGGCAGCGAGCAGGGCGCAACCGGGCTCCCGCTCATGCTTGCAGTCGCGGAAACGGCAGTGGCCCAGGTAGTCGCCGAATTCCTTGAAGCCAGCTTCGACATCATCACGGCTGACGTGACTGAGGCCGAATTCGCGGATGCCGGGCGAGTCGATCAGGTCGCCGCCGTCGGGAAAGTGGAAGAGCCGGGCGGTGGTAGTGGTGTGGGTGCCCTTGTTGGTCAGCTCGGACAGCGGGCCGACGCGGGTATCGACTCCCGGCAGCAGGGCATTCACCAGCGACGACTTGCCCACCCCGGACTGACCGACGAAGACACTGACGTGCTCGTCCAGGGCACTCTTGAGCTGGTCCATGCTCAGGCCATTGTGGGCCGAGACCTCCAGCAGCGGATAGTCCAGTTCGCGGTAGATGCCCAGCAGGTCGTCCAGCGCCGGGCCGTTGTGCTCGTCGATCAGGTCGGCCTTGTTGAGCAGCAGCAGCGGCTGGATGCCGGCGTGCTCGGCGGCCACCAGGTAGCGGTCGATGAGGTTGGCGTGGGGCGTGGGCAGCGGGGCGAAGACGATCACCAGGCGGTCGACGTTGGCCGCCACCGGCTTGAGCAGGCCGCGCATGTCCGGCCGGCAGATTTCCGAGCGGCGCGGCAGCTGGGCGACGATGACGCCATTGCCCTGGAGGCTGGCGCGAAACACCACCCGGTCGCCGGTGACCAGGGTCGGCAGGTTGGCGCGCAGGTGACAGCGCTGCAGCTGGCCGTCGTCATCCTCGACCTCCACCTGAACGCCGAAGTGGGCGATCACCAGGCCCTGTTGCTCCGGCCCCAGGTCGCCGCCTTCGAGCTCGTCGATCAGCTTGGATTCGCGCTTTTCCGCGCGGGCGGCGCGTTCGGTCTGGATTTTCTCGATCCGCCAGCTCTGGCGACGGGTCAGGTGGCGTTTGGCCATGGGATGTCCGCGGGTTTCAGGACCGCTGAGTCTAGCATTGGCCGCCTCCCCCGGATTACCTAAACTTGGCGTACCTCGTCGCTTCGGAGCCCCCATGCTGGCCCATCTCGCCTCGCGCTATCCGCTGTTGCTGGCCGTGCTGGTGCAACTGGCCGCCCTGGTGGTCGCCGTCGTCGGCATCCGCCTGTGGGCCAGCTTCGCCGGCCAGCGCCCCTCGCTGCTGGCGCTGGTCTGCCTGCAGGCGGTACTGGCGGCCCTGCTGGGCGAGTTGCTGGGACTCGCCCGCTGGTGGGTCTTCATCAATCTGCTGTTCGCCCCGGCGCTCTATCTGGTCAGCGGTCGCGGGCTCTCGGCGGGCATCGCCGCGCTCGGCTTCCTGCTGCTGCTGCTGCTGAACTGGAACAGTCTGCGCGAGCGGGTACCGCTCTATCTCACCGGCCGTCAGACCCGTGAGCGACTGGCCGAACTGCTCGCCGAGCGCGAGCCGACCTTTCGCTTCGTCGACCTGGGCTGCGGCCTGGGCGATACCCTGGTCGATCTTTCCAGGCGCTTTCCGCAGGCCACCTTCGTCGGCGTGGAGACCGCGCCGCTGAGCTTCGCCCTGGCCTGGCTGCGCTGCCTGCCGCGGCGCAATTGCCAGGTGCGCTATCGCGATCTCTGGCGGGTGGAGCTGGGCGAGTTCGACGTCGTCTACTGCTTTCTCTCGCCGGCGCCCATGCCACGCCTGGGCGACAAGGCCCGCACGGAGCAGCGCGCCGGCAGCTGGCTGATCAGCAACACCTTCGAGATTCCCGGCCAGCCCGCGGATCGGGTGCTGGAGGTAGGGGACCTGCGCGGCAGCCGGCTGCTGCTCTGGCGCCGGTAGGTGCGCGGCAGGCGCGCTGCTACACTGGTGCCATCATCAAGGAGTTCGCCATGACCGCCCCCAATCCGCAGCACCTGATCTGGATCGACCTGGAAATGACCGGCCTGGATCCGGATCGGGACGTGATCATCGAGATGGCCACCATCGTCACCGACAGCGATCTCAATGTGCTGGCCGAGGGCCCGGTACTGGCCATCCACCAGTCGGACGAGATACTGGCCAGCATGGACGAGTGGAATACCCGTCAGCACGGCGGCTCGGGCCTGACCCAGCGGGTGCGCGAGAGCACCGTCGACACCGCCCAGGCCGAGGCCCTGACCCTGGAGTTCCTGCGTCAATGGGTGCCCAAGGGCAAATCGCCGATCTGCGGCAACAGCATCTGCCAGGACCGGCGCTTCCTCTATCGCCGCATGCCGGAGCTGGAAGCCTACTTCCACTACCGCAACCTGGACGTCTCCACCCTCAAGGAACTGGCCGCGCGCTGGGCACCCCATGTGCGTGACGGCGTGAAGAAGAGCGGCAGCCACCTGGCGCTGGACGACATCCGCGATTCCATCGCCGAGCTGCGTCACTACCGCGAGCACTTCATCAAGGTCTGACGGCCACCCGTCCGTGCTGCTGTCCATCCTCTACCTGGTCGCCATCACCGCCGAAGCCATGACCGGCGCCCTGTCCGCGGGGCGCCGCGGCATGGACCTGTTCGGCGTGGCGCTGATCGCCAGCGTCACCGCCCTCGGCGGCGGCTCGGTGCGTGATGTGCTGCTGGGGCACTATCCGCTAGGCTGGGTAAAGCACCCGGAGTACCTCGCGCTCACCGTCGGCGCGGGCCTCGCCACCGTGGCCATCGCGCGGGTCATGCGCTATCTGCGCCGGTTGTTCCTGGTGCTCGACGCCCTGGGCCTGGTGGCCTTTACCGTGATCGGTTGCCAGGTGGCCCTGGAAATGGGCCTGAGTCCGGCCATCGTCATCGTCAGCGGCACCCTGACCGGCACCTGCGGCGGCATCCTGCGCGACATCCTCTGCAACGACGTACCCCTGATCCTCAGGCGCGAGCTCTATGCCAGCGTGGCGGTACTCTCCGCCGGCTGCTACCTGCTCTGCCGCCCGTGGCTCGGCGAAGAGCAGGCACTGCTCATCACCCTGGCCGCGGGGCTGCTGCTGCGCCTGCTGGCGCTGAGATTCAACTGGCAGATGCCGACCTTCACCTATCCGGACGATCCCCACGGCTAAGGCCGTGACGATTTGCGCGGTGTCGCGCTGAAAGGCTTGTCCTAGAGCCTTTTGTGCGGCATTTTTCAGGCCCCAGTTACCGATAGGGAGATCGGTCATGTCTGGAAAGCCCGCTGCTCGCCTGGGCGACGCCGTCGCCTGCCCCAAATGTGGTTCCACCGCCCTGGTCCAGGGCTCCGCCGATGTCACCTTCGATGGCCTGCCCGCCGCGACCCTCGGCCATGCCTGCGGCTGTGGCGCGGCCCTTAGCGCCGCGGTCATCCCCAACGTCCTGATCAACGGCCGGCCTGCGGCGGTGCTCGGCAGCCTCACCAGCCATGGCGGCGTGGTGATCGGTGGTTCCGGCACCGTCATCATCGGCCTGGACGCAGGCGGCGCGGCCAAGGGCGCCTGCGCAAGCCATGCAGGTGCTACCGGCCTGGCACCGGGGCAGGGCAAGCCTGCGGCGCTGCGCGACCGGGAGCGACAGGGCAGCGAGGGACCGGCCAAGCGCCCGGACAGCGCGCCCGTCGCCAGGGATGAAGTCGCCGAACAGGCGGAGCGCCCGCTGGAACAGCGCATCACCCTGCGCATCGGCGTCTTCTTCGACGGTACCGGCAACAACCTCTTCAACGCCGCCACCGGCGCCGCCTGCCGGGCGGGAGAGCAGGGGTTTCGTCAGGATCAGGCGCGCAGCATCGCAAGGCATTGCGAGAAGTTCATGCTGAATGCCGATGGCAGCTATGCCGGGGCGGAGACGAATATCGCGCGGTTGTATCGGCTGTATGAGAGCGATGTGGATCGAAAGCTCGATAAAAGCGAAGTCCGATCCAGTATCTCTGTCTATATCGAAGGTATTGGGACCCAAGCTGGCCAGCCAGACAATTTGTTTTCCATGGGGACGGGCGTGGGAAAAAGCGGCGTGTTGGGCTGCGTTCATAGTTTCCCATCCGCCTTTGCCAAACAATACATACAGTTTCGACTCAGTAATCCCAGCGTATCTGTTGAGGCTGTTGAATTCGATCTTTTTGGCTTTAGCCGAGGGGCGGCAGCAGCGCGGCATTTCGCCAATGAAGTATTAAAGATCGATGGTGGTGTTGCCGCGGCAGGACTGTTGCCGTGTCTTTCCTGGAGCCGCGCCAGGGTGAAAATCAATTTCATTGGCGTGTTCGATACCGTGGCAGCGGTTGCTGATCCTTTGCGGGGCGACTTCAGTCCAGCCAATACGATCAATCCGGGGCTCAATCTCTATCTGCCGGCTGGTTGCGCGCTCAAGGTTGTGCAATTGGCAGCGCAGCACGAGTACCGCCGCAATTTCGCCCTGACCAGCGTGGCACCCGAGCATGAGGAGATCTTTCTGCCCGGCGCCCACGCTGATATTGGCGGCGGCTATCCGGATGAGACGCAGGAGCGACTGCTGTTAACCCGACCGAGGGCTTCCCGTGAGCCGCGGGGCACGGATAGCCACCAGGCCTGGAGCTATCGCCAGGCCGAACTGGAGTTGCGGCGCCTGCAAGGGGCGTTCTGGTACGACTCATCAAGCACTCGTCTCGGTATCGATACCTGGCGCCTCGAGTTGCCCCGCATCCGGGGCGACCTGCCGGAAGTCGAAGTCTTCGCTGCGATACGACTGGAGCGAAAGGTTCGTGGAGAGCTATCCCTGGTTTACCTGCGGATGATGCACCGTCTGGCCAGTGCTCAAGGTGTCCCTTTAACGACCCTCGATGACGAGGATCCGGAGTGGCGTTTGCCAGCCGAACTGGCTCCGATAGCCAATAAGCTTCAGGCAGGTAGTCCGCATGTGCCTGAGCCACTGAGTCAGGCCGAAAATCGTCTGCTGCTCAGTCGCTATGTACACAGGTCGGCTCACTGGAATGCGCGTATGGGCAGTGGCCTGGGCAATGTGGATACGATCTTCGTCGATGCCCCTACCGCCGATGGTCGGCGCAACGTCTATCCCAATCGACTGCAGGCGGAGTATCCGATATGAGTCGCTTTTGGCTGCTTCTCGTCACGGTATTGTGTATTGCAGGCTGCCAATCTAGCGCGTTGAGCAAACCAAAGATGCCTTATGAAGCCTGGTACTTGGGCTTTATAGCGCCTAACTACATGGAAGTTTGGTTGGAGCAAGTCAATATTGGTGATAACAGTGGGCGCATCTTTCCTAATGCTATGGGGGGAGTAGTGTCTTATGGCAAACCTGGAAATCTGGCGATTCGCGCAGAGGGTTGGCCTGAAAGAATCGGCTCAGGCAAAGGCCGTACTCTGACCGGCCTGGATCTGCCCTACGTCGTCTCCCTACGCTGGCAATCGATGGTCGAACCTCAGACCTATCATGCGCTGTTCACCATCCCCGATTGGGCCAGGGAAAAGATGGTCGAGCGTATCCCGGGTCAGTGTCCGAGTGGCTACCACTTCGACTATCGCGAAGCCCTCACCATCGGCCTGGCGCCCGGCGGGGTTGTCAAGGTCTGGATCATGGGCCCCTGCCTCGACCCCATCGAGGTCCTGACCCTCCAGGCCGAGATCGAGCCCAAGGGGCCCTATGGCGGCAAATCCAACGGCAAGTACCGGCCGCTGTCGCCGGTGGTCAAGCGCTATGTCGACAAATACGGCGTCCCCTACGGCAGCTGGTGGGCGCCGATCCCCTACACCACGGTAGGGCCCTGAGCGTCTAGCTTGCCGCGTGTCGCTGCAGCGCCCATTCCACGTGCTCGCGCACCAGGGGGGAGGGGTGTTCGCGCTGCAGCTTCAGGGCTTCCAGCACCGGGATGCTGGTCGGGGCGTTGCCCAGGCCCACGGCCAGGTTGCGCAGCCAGCGCTCGTAGCCGGCGCGGCGTAGCGGCGAGCCTTCGGTGCGGCTGAGGAATTCGGCTTCGGTCCAGCGAAAGAGTTCGGCCAGGCTGGCGCTGTCCAGGCTGTGGCGTGGCTGGAAATCGCCTTCGGCGGTGGGCTTGGCGAAGCGGTTCCAGGGGCAGACCAGCTGGCAGTCGTCGCAGCCGAAGACCCGGTTGCCGATCAAGGGGCGCAGCTCCGGCGGAATGCTGCCCTTGAACTCGATGGTCAGGTAGGAAATGCAGCGCCGGGCGTCGAGCTGATAGGGGCCGACGAAGGCCTGGGTCGGGCAGATGTCCAGGCAGGCGCGGCAGGTGCCGCAGTGGTCACGCGGGGTGGGTTCGTCCACCGGCAGCGGCACGTCGACGAAGAGCTCGCCGAGAAAGAACCAGCTGCCGGCCTTGCGATTGAGTACCAGGGTGTTCTTGCCGATCCAGCCCAGGCCGGCCTGTTCGGCGATGGCCTTCTCCAGCACCGGCGCGCTGTCGACGAAGGCGCGATAGCCGAAGGGGCCGATCTCGCCCTGGATGCGCTCGGCCAGATGCTGCAGGCGCTTGCGGATCAGCTTGTGATAGTCGCGGCCCAAGGCGTAGCGCGAAACATAGGCCGCCGCGCCGTCGGCCAGACGCTCGCTCATGCGGGTGTCGCCGGGCAGGTAATCCATGCGCAGGGAAATCACCCTCAGGGTTCCCGGGACCAGTTCGGCCGGTCGCGAACGTTTGCTGCCGTGCGCGGCCATATAGTCCATCTCGCCGTGGAAACCGGCGGCCAGCCAGCGCTCCAGATGTTCCTCGTGACGTGCCAGATCCAGCCCGGCGATGCCGGTCTGCTGAAAGCCCAATTCCCGACCCCAGGTCTTGATGAGGTCGGCCAGGGCGGCGAGATCGAGAGCGACAGCGGACATCGATGGGAACGCACAGGCAGGAGGGCCGCCTATTTTGCCAGACTCCGGAGGCTTTCCCAGCATGCACGACGAACTGCCGTTCCAGCTCTACAGCGCCCAGCAGGTGCGGGATCTCGACGCCCAACTGATCGCCGGCGGTCTGCCCGGCCTCGAGTTGATGAGACGCGCGGCGGCCGCGGCCTGGCGCTCCTTGCGCCACGGCTGGCCCCATGCCGGTGCCCTCTGCGTGCTGGCCGGCGGTGGCAACAATGCCGGCGACGGCTATCTGGTCGCGGCGCTGGCGCGCAAGGCCGGCTGGCAGGCACGGGTCTGGCACCTGGCCGATCCGACCGGACTCCAGGGCGATGCCGCCCTGGCCCATGCCGAGGCCCTGGCCGCCGGCGTGGACATCCAGCCCTGGCGCGCGGATGCCCCGCTGGAGGGTCTGGTGGTCGATGCCCTGCTGGGCACCGGCCTCAAGGGCGCGGCGCGCGAGCCCTATGCCGCGGCCATCGAACGGATCAACGCCAGCGAATTGCCGGTGGTGGCCATCGACCTCCCTTCCGGACTGGATGCCGACACCGGCGCCGCGGCGGGCCCTCTGGTGCGCGCCGATCTGACCATCACCTTCATCGGCCTCAAGCTCGGCCTGTTCACCGGCAAGGGACCTGACCATGTCGGCAGTCTGGTGTTCGAGCCGCTGATGGAGGAGCCGCAGAATCCCGCCCATGCCACCGCCCAGCGGCTGGCGCCCGGCAACCTGCCGCGGCTGGCCAGGCGCCCGCTCAATGCGCACAAGGGGCAGTACGGCCATCTGCTGGTGATCGGCGGCGACGAAGGCACCGGTGGCGCAGCCATCATGACCAGCGAGGCGGCGCTGCGCTGCGGCGCCGGCATGCTCAGCCTGGCGACCCGGCCCTCCAATGTCACCGCGGTGCTGGCGCGGCGGCCGGAGGTCATGGTCGCCGGGGTGCATTCCAGTTTCGCCGTGCTGGAACTGGCCAAGAAGGCCGATGTGCTCGCCGTCGGGCCGGGCCTGGGGCAGGGCGCCTGGGGCAAGGCCCTGGCCAGTGCCGCCGCAACGCTGGACGCGGTCCAGGTCTGGGACGCCGATGCCCTCAACCTGCTGGCCGCCGGGGTGGTCCAGGCGCCGCGCGGGCCCTGGGTGATGACGCCCCATCCGGGCGAGGCGGCGCGGCTGCTGGAGGTCTCGATCAAGGACATCGAAGCCGATCGTCCCGGCAGCGCCCGCGAACTGGCGCGGCGCTATGGCGGCGTGGCGCTGCTCAAGGGCTTCGGTACCCTGATCGCCCATCCGGACGGTCGCATGGCGCTGTGCGGCGAGGGGCATCCGGCGATGGCTACCGGTGGCCTGGGGGACATCCTCACCGGTATCATCGCCGCCCTGCTGGGGCAGGGGCTGGCCCCCTTCGAGGCCGCCTGCCTGGGCGCCTGGCTGCACGGCCGTGCCGGCGCCGAGCTGGGTCGCCAGGGCCGCGGTCTCGCCGCCAGCGATCTGCCCCCGGTCGCCCGCCAGTTGCTCGAGGAACTCCAGCCATGCCTGAACTGACCCTGCACGCCGCCGACGAAGACGCCATGTACGCCCTGGGTGCCCGCCTGGCCCAGGCCAGCGGCGGTCGTGGCGTACTCTACCTGCACGGCGATCTGGGCGCCGGCAAGACCACCCTGTCGCGGGGCATCCTGCGTGGCCTCGGCCACACCGGGGCGGTGAAGAGTCCCACCTTCACCCTGGTCGAGCCCTACGAACTGGCCAGTGGCGCGGTCTATCACTTCGATCTCTATCGCCTGGCCGATCCGGAAGAACTGGAATTCATGGGGATTCGCGACTACTTCACACCCGAGGCCTTGTGCCTGGTGGAATGGCCCGAGCGCGGTCAGGGCTTTTTGCCAAAGCCGGACCTGGACATTACCATTACGCCACGCGCCGACGGCCGTGATCTGCGCCTGACTAGTCATGGCGCTCACGGCGAGGCCTGGTGCGCCGCCCTCGCGCCCTAGGCGCCGATCCCTCGTTCTCCAGCTATACGGTCGCAGGCATGCGCAAGCGTTTTTTCAGGTCGGGACTCGGCCTGTTGTTGTTGATTCTCAGCAGTCAGCTGCTGGCCGCCACCCAGATCAAGGGCATGCGCGTCTGGCGTGCGCCCGACAACACCCGTCTGGTGTTCGATCTGACCGGCCCGGTCAAGGCCAGCGTCTTCACCCTCAGTGCCCCGGATCGCATCGTCATCGACCTGTCCGGCGCGCAGCTCGACGGTGGGCTGAACGAAAAGCCGCTGCGCAACACCCCCATCACCGGTCTGCGCGCGGCCCAGCGTTCGCCGGGCGAGGTGCGCCTGGTGCTGGACACCAAGGGTGCCCTGACGCCCAAGAGCTTTACCCTGGCGCCCAACAAGGAATACGGCAATCGCCTGGTGGTCGACCTCTACGACCAGGGCACCGATCCCGCCACCAGTGACATTCCCGCCACCGTCACGCCCAATCTGCCGGCCACGCCGGTGACCCCGGCGCAGCCGGCGACCCGTCTGCCGTCCAGCCCCAGCGGCAAGCGCGACGTGGTGGTGGTGATCGACCCCGGCCACGGCGGCGAAGACCCGGGTGCCATCGGTCGCGGTCGGTTGTACGAGAAGAACGTGGTGCTGGCCATCGCCAAGCAGTTGCAGGCCAATCTCAATCGGCAGAAGGGCTTTCGCGCCGAGCTGACCCGCACCAGCGACTACTTCATCCCGTTGCGCCAGCGGCAGATCATCGCCCGCAAGAAGGGCGCCGACCTGTTCATTTCGATTCACGCCGATTCGGCGCCCAGTGCCAGCGCCGAGGGCGTCACCGTCTTCGCCCTGTCCCAGCGCGGCGCCACCTCCGAGGCGGCGCGCTGGCTGGCCGATGCGGAAAACCGCTCCGACCAGGTCGGCGGGGTGTCCGATGCGCTGGACAACAAGGATCCCATGCTCGCCGGGGTGCTCATGGACCTGTCCATGACCGCCACCGTGGCCTCCAGCCTGGAGGTCGGCCAGACCATCCTCAGCCAGGTCGGGCGCGCCACCAAGCTCTTGCACACGCGGGTGGAGCAGGCCGGCTTCATGGTGCTGAAGTCGCCGGACATCCCCTCGATCCTGGTGGAAACCGGCTTCATCACCAATGCCAACGAATCGGCCAAGCTGGCCAGTCCGGCGCACCAGGGGCTGCTCGCCCGGCAGATCCAGGCCGGTATCGTGCAGTACTTCCAGCACCGTCCACCGCCCGGCACCTACCTGGCCTGGCAGCGTGAACAGCGGGGCGACAAGGTCGGCAGCGTGCGCGGCTTCGATCAGCACCGGGTGCAGCCCGGCGAAAGCCTGAGCCTCATCGCCCGTCGCTATGACGTCGATCTCTCCACCCTGCGGGCGGCCAATGGGCTGCGTGGTAATCGCATCCGCTCCGGCCAGGTATTGACCATCCCCACCCACGAACTGGCGGCCAGCAATGACTGAACCCCGGCGCATCCAGCTGCTCAGCCCGCGGCTGTCCAACCAGATCGCCGCCGGCGAGGTGGTCGAACGACCCGCCTCGGTGGCCAAGGAGCTGCTGGAGAACAGCCTGGACGCCGGGGCCCGGCGCATCGATATCGAGGTGGAGCAGGGCGGGGTCAAGCTGCTGCGCATCCGCGACGACGGCCATGGCATCCCGCCGGACGACCTGCATCTGGCCCTGGCGCGCCATGCCACCAGCAAGATCTACCACCTGGACGAACTGGAAAGCGTCACCAGCCTGGGCTTTCGCGGTGAGGCCCTGGCGTCGGTCAGTTCGGTGTCGCGCCTCACCCTGACCTCGCGCTTTCGCGGCGAAGACCAGGCCTGGCAGGTGGAGACCGAAGGCCGCGAGATGCAACCGCGGGTGCAGCCCGCCGCCCATCCCCAGGGCACCTCGGTGGAGGTGCGCGACCTGTTCTTCAATACCCCGGCGCGACGCAAGTTCCTGCGCGCCGAAAAGACCGAATTCGATCACCTGCAGGAAGTGGTGCGGCGCCTGGCGCTGGCGCGCTTCGACGTCGGCTTTCATCTGAGACACAACGGCAAGAGCGTGCTGGCCCTGCATCCGGCGGGCGATCCTCAGAGCCAGGGTCGGCGGGTCGGCGCGGTCTGCAGTCCGGCCTTTCTCGAGCAGGCTCTGCCGCTGGAACACGAGCGCAACGGCCTGCGCCTCTGGGGCTGGGTCGGCCTGCCGACCTTTTCGCGCAGCCAGGCGGATCTGCAGTACTTCTACGTCAACGGCCGCATGGTGCGCGACAAGCTGGTCGCCCATGCCGTACGCCAGGCCTATCGCGACGTCCTCTACAACGGTCGCCACCCGGCCTTCGTGCTGTTCCTGGAAGTGGATCCGGCGGCGGTGGACGTCAACGTCCACCCCACCAAGCACGAGGTGCGCTTCCGCGACAGCCGCCAGGTGCACGACTTTCTCTACGGCACCCTGCACCGGGCACTGGGCGACATCCGCCCGGATGACCAGCTCGCCGTGGTGGCGCCCACCGCACCGACGCCGCTGAGCGGTCCGGCCGCCGGTGAATTCGGCCCCCAGGGCGAGATGCGCCTGGCTGCCGCCGTGTTGCACGACAGCCCTGCGCCGCCGGCCCAGCCCTTCGCCGGTGGCGGCGGTTCGGGTGGTGCCGCGCACTACAGTCCTGCCCCGCAGCCCTATGCCGGCGCGCCGGTGGCCGAGGTGCAGAGCGCCTACAAGGCCTTCTTCGCGCCGCTGCCGGAGGGTGCCGAGGCCGCGGCCCTGCCCGCGGAGCAGGGCGACGTGCCGCCGCTGGGCTATGCCCTGGCGCAGCTCAAGGGCATCTACATCCTGGCCGAGAACGCCCAGGGCCTGATCCTGGTGGACATGCACGCCGCCCACGAGCGCATCACCTACGAACGACTCAAGGTGGCCATGGCCAGCGAAGGCCTGCGCGGCCAGCCGCTCTTGGTGCCGGAGTCCCTGGCCGTCAGCGAGCGCGAGGCCGACTGCGCCGAAGAGCATGGCCAGTGGTTCGAGCGCCTCGGCTTCGAACTGCAGCGCCTGGGTCCCGAGACCCTCGCCATCCGCCAGATCCCCGCCCTGCTCAAGCAGGCCCAGGCGGCGCGGCTGGTGCAGGACGTGCTCGCCGACCTGCTGGACTATGGCACCAGCGATCGCATCCAGGCGCACCTCAACGAATTGCTCGGCACCATGGCCTGCCACGGCTCGGTACGGGCCAACCGGCGGCTGACCCTGCCGGAAATGAATGCCCTGCTGCGCGACATGGAAACCACCGAGCGCAGCGGCCAGTGCAACCACGGTCGTCCCACCTGGGCCCAGCTCAGCCTGGACGATCTGGACAAACTCTTCCTGCGCGGCCGCTGACCGCCCGCCGCGCCCTGCGCGGCGCCCCTTCGAGAATCCGCAATGACCGCCCCTCTGCCGCCCGCCATCTTTCTCATGGGGCCGACCGCCTCCGGCAAGACCGATCTCGCCATCGAGCTGGCGCGGCTGCTGCCCATCGAGCTGATCAGCGTGGATTCGGCGCTCATTTATCGCGGCATGGACATAGGCACCGCCAAGCCCAGCGCCGGGCTGCTGGCCGCCCATCCGCACCGGCTGGTGGACATCCGCGACCCCGCGGAGAGCTATTCCGCCGCCGAATTTCGCGCCGATGCCCTGGCGGCCATGGCCGAGATCACCGCGGCCGGACGCATCCCGCTGCTGGTGGGTGGCACCATGCTCTACTTCAAGGCCCTGCTCGAAGGCCTGGCCGACATGCCCGGTGCCGACGCCGAGGTGCGGGCCGAGATCGAGGCGCTGGCGGCCACGGCCGGCTGGGGCGAGATCCACCGGCAATTGGCCGAGGTCGATCCGGTATCGGCCGCGCGCATCCATCCCAACGATCCCCAGCGCCTCCTGCGCGCCCTCGAGGTGTATCGCGTCAGCGGCCAGTCGATGACCGAGCACCGCGCGCTGCAATTGCGCGCCAATGCCGATTCGAACGGGGCGCCCCAGACGCAATTACCCTATACTGTGGCCCAATTGATCCTGGCGCCCGGCCGGCGTGAGGTGCTCCATGCGCGTATCGCCGAGCGCTTCAGCCTGATGCTGGAACAGGGCTTCATCGACGAAGTCTCAGCCTTGCGGGAACGTCCCGATCTGCATCCTGGTCTGCCGTCCATGCGATCCGTAGGCTATCGTCAGGTGTGGGAGTTCCTGGAAGGGGATTGCACGCGGGAAGAGATGGTGGCGCGTGGCGTTGCGGCGACGCGGCAGTTGGCGAAGCGGCAGTTGACCTGGTTGCGTGGCTGGCCCGCCGCACACACCTTCGACAGCCTGGCTTGTGACAATCTGCCGCGGATCTTGAAATGCCTGGCCGGTGACACCATATCGCCCCGCAGCTGAATCGTTTTTGTCCGCGTGTCCATGGTGGGCAGCGGAAACTGGCATGTCGCCAGATCGGTATTTTCATTTCCTTAGGAGAGCGACACGATGTCAAAAGGGCATTCGCTACAAGACCCTTACCTGAACACCCTGCGTAAAGAGCGCGTTCCGGTTTCCATCTATCTCGTCAACGGTATCAAGCTGCAGGGTCAGATCGAGTCCTTCGACCAGTTCGTGATTCTGCTCAAGAACACCGTCAGCCAGATGGTCTACAAGCATGCAATCTCCACCGTGGTGCCGAGCCGCCCGGTCCGTCTGCCCAGCTCCGAGACGAGCGAGTCGGATAGCGAATAAATAACGAGAGGAGCGCCCTGTTGTTCTTCGAGCGTCACGAAGGTGGTGAGCGGGCCATTCTGGTCCATTTGGAAGGCCTGCATCCCGAGGCGCGCGAAGATCCTCAGGAGTTCCTCGAACTCGCGCGATCGGCGGGTGCGGAGACCGTGGCGTTCGTCACGGTGAACCGCAGCCAGCCGACGGCGCGTTATCTCATCGGTACCGGCAAGGTCGAAGAGTTGCACGATCAGGTGCACGCCCATGCCGCCGATCTGGTCATCTTCAACCATGACCTCACGCCCAGTCAGGAACGCAACCTCGAAAAAGCCTTCGAGTGCCGCGTCCTCGATCGCACGGGCCTCATTCTCGACATCTTCGCCCAGCGCGCCCGTACCCACGAGGGCAAGCTGCAGGTGGAACTCGCCCAGCTCGAGCACATGAGCACCCGGCTGGTGCGCGGCTGGACTCACCTCGAGCGCCAGAAGGGCGGCATCGGTCTGCGTGGTCCGGGTGAAACCCAGCTCGAAACCGACCGTCGTCTCCTGCGGATCCGCATCCGCCAGATCCGCCAGCGCCTGGACAAGGTGCGCAGCCAGCGCGAGCAGGCCCGGCGCGGTCGCCGGCGTGCCGAGATTCCCTCGGTGTCCCTGGTCGGCTACACCAACGCCGGCAAGTCCACCCTGTTCAACAGCCTCACCGAATCCGGCGTCTACGCGGCCAACCTGCTGTTCGCCACCCTCGATCCCACCCTGCGCCGTCTGGAATTGCCGGACCTGGGGCCGATCGTGCTGGCCGATACCGTGGGCTTCATCCGCCATCTGCCCCACAAGCTGGTGGAGGCCTTCCGAGCGACCCTGGAGGAATCCAGCAACTCCGACCTGCTGCTGCACGTGATCGATGCCCACGAGGACGATCGCCAGCTGCAGATCGAGCAGGTCGAGGCGGTGCTGCACGAAATCGGTGCCGACGAGCTGCCGATGTTGGAGGTCTACAACAAGCTCGATCTGCTCGACGGGGTCGAGCCGCATATCCAGCGCGACGATGAAACCGGACGGCCGATCCGGGTCTGGGTCTCGGCGCGCGAAGGCCGTGGTCTGGAGCTGGTCGGTCAGGCCGTGGCCGAACTGCTCGGCGAAGATCTTTTCGTCGGGGTGCTGCGCCTGCCCCAGCGGCATGCCCGGCTGCGGGCCCAGCTGTTCGAGCTGGGCGTGGTTCGCCAGGACGATCATGATGACGAAGGCAACATCCTGTTGTCTGTACGAGTACCCCGCGCCGAACTCAATCGACTGCTCAGCCGGGCCGGTGAAGAACCGGAAGTCTTTATCCAGCAACATGTTTTGCAATAAACCCCCGCTCGGCGCTTTTGTTCGGGCAGGGACCATCCGGTAGCATTGGTCGGCGCGCCATTTCGGCGCGTTTTCGCGTTATCAGTAGGGAGAGCGCTATGGCTTGGAACGAGCCCGGTGGCAACTCGAACAATCAAGACCCCTGGGGCGGCCGCAACAACAACGGTGGCGGCAATGGTGGACGCAAGGGGCCGCCGGATCTCGACGAAGCCTTGCGTAAGTTTCAGGACCGCATCAACCGCCTGGTCGGCGGCAAGAAGCGCTCCGGCGGCAGCGGCGGCGACAGCTTTGGCTCGGGTGGTGGCAAGGGTTTGCTGCTGCTGGGCGTGCTGCTGGTCGGCGCTCTCTGGCTGTACAACGCCGTCTACGTCGTGGACGAGCAGGAGCAGGCGGTGGTGCTGCGCCTGGGCAAATACCATGAGACGGTAGGGCCGGGCCTGAACATCTACTTCCCGCCCTTCGAGACCAAGTACCAGGAAAACGTCACCCGTGAGCGGGCCTACAGCAAGCAGGGCGCCATGCTGACCCAGGACGAGAACATCGTCGAGGTGCCGCTGACCGTCCAGTACCGCATCACCAATCTCAAGGACTTCGTCCTCAACGTCGACCAGCCCGAGGTCAGCCTGCAGCAGGCGACCGACAGCGCCGTGCGCCACGTGGCCGGCTCCTCGACCATGGACCAGTTGCTGACCGACGGCCGCGAGCAGGTCGCCACCAACGTCCGCGAACGTCTGCAGCGCTTCCTCGATACCTACGGGACCGGCATCACCGTGACCCAGGTGAACATCCAGAGCGCCTCGGCGCCGCGTGAAGTTCAGGAAGCCTTCGACGACGTGATCCGTGCCCGTGAAGACGAGCAGCGCGAGAAGAACCAGGCCGAAGCCTATGCCAACGGCGTGATCCCCGAGGCCCGCGGTGCTGCCCAGCGCATCATCGAGGAAGCCAACGGCTATCGCGACGAAGTCGTCGCCCGGGCCCAGGGTGATGCCTCGCGCTTCAGCCAGCTGGCGGTCCAGTACGCGGCCAATCCGCAGCTGACCCGCGAGCGTCTGTACATCGAGACGATGCAGGAAGTGCTCGGTCAGGCGAGCAAGGTCATGGTCACCGGTCAGGCCGGCCAGAACCTGCTCTATCTGCCGCTCGACAAGCTGATGCAGAACCGTGCCCCGGCACCGACCTCGGCGATCAGCAGTGGCGCTGCCCCGGCGGCGTCGAGCGATACGGCGGCCTCGGTCATTCGCAATCTGCCGCAGTCCACCGAAGCGCGTACGAGGGAGAGCCGCTGATGAGCAATAAATCGCTGGCCGCGCTGATCGTCGTGGTCGTTCTGGGTCTTGCCGCCTGGAGCAGTCTGTTCGTGGTGAAGGAGACCGAGCGGGCGGTGATGCTGCGCTTCGGTCGTGTGGTCGAGCCCAATCTGGAGCCCGGCCTGCACTTCAAGATTCCCTACGTCAACCGGGTGCGCAAGTTCGATGCCCGCCTGCAGACGCTGGATACCCCGACGCAGCGCTTCCTGACCCTGGAAAAGAAGGCGGTGATGGTGGATGCCTACGCCAAGTGGCGCATCTTCAACGCCGATCGCTACTACACCGCGACCTCGGGTCTCAAGCAGATCGCCGATGAGCGTCTGCTGCGCCGCCTGGAAGCGGGGCTGCGTGACCAGTTCGGTCGTCGCACCCTGCACGAGGTGGTGTCCGGTGAGCGGGATGCCATGGTCGGTTCGCTGACCGCGGCGCTGAACAAGATGGCCAACCAGGAGCTGGGTATCGAGGTGCTGGACGTGCGCGTCAAGGCCATCGACCTGCCCAAGGAAGTCAGTCGCAGCGTCTATGAGCGGATGAGCACCGAGCGCGAGCGGGAAGCCCGCGAGCATCGCGCCAAGGGTCGCGAGCTGGCCGAAGGCATCCGTGCCGACGCCGATCGTCAGCGCCGTGTGCTGCTGGCCGAAGCCTATCGCCAGGCCGAACAGGCCCGCGGTGAAGGTGATGCCCAGGCGGCCCAGGTGTATTCCCAGGCCTACTCGAAGAATCCGGCGTTCTTCTCCTTCTATCGCAGCCTGCAGGCCTATCGCTCCAGCTTCTCCAGCAAGAGCGACGTCCTGGTGCTGGATCCGAAGAGCGATTTCTTCAAGTATTTCCAGAGTCCGGGGCAGTGAGGTCAGGGATGAACGGCGCCTAGGCTTCGCTCGTCGTTCATCCCCGATCGCCGATTTTTTCGTGTTATCATGAATCAGCCGGGGCCATCCCCGGCTTTTTTGCGTCCGTACGAAACCCGTGGAAGGGCGACGCCCTGGCTGATCCGGGTAGCAATCCACGGCAGAGCGGCTCGATCCGGCGGCAGGATTCTCCAGGAATCCACTGCGCCGACCTCGGCAGCCGCGTGCCGATCCATGACATGGAGAAGAGGCCTAATGGCTACGGTAGACCGCTGGCTGCTGCCTGACGGTATCGAGGAAATCCTGCCGCCCGACGCGGCGCGCATCGAAGGCGCTCGGCGTCGGGTGCTGGAACTGTTCCATTGCTGGGGCTACGAGTTCGTCATTACCCCGCACCTGGAATTCCTGGAATCGCTGCTCACTGGCGCGGCCAAGGAGCTGGAACTGCGCACCTTCAAGGTGACCGATCCCAATTCCGGCCGCCTCATGGGCTTCCGCTCCGACATCACGCCCCAGGTGGCGCGCATGGAAGCCCATAGCCTCAAGCAGAGCGGTCCGAGCCGACTGTGCTATGCCGGCAGCGTGCTGCATACCCGTCCCCGTGCCCTGTCCACCTCGCGCAGCCCGATCCAGGTCGGCGCCGAGCTCTATGGCGTGCCCGGCAGCGAAGGGGATCTGGAAGTCATCAGCCTGATGCTCGACGTGCTCGAGCAGGCCCAGGTGCCCGACGTCCACATGGATCTGGGGCATGTGGGCATCTATCGCGGGCTGTGCCAGGCGGCCGGCGTCTCTGGCGCCAGCGAGCAGCAGCTGTTCGATGCCTTGCAGCGCAAGGCGGTCGACGAGATCGCCGAATTGACCGCCGGCCTGCCCGCCGCCGAGCGCGGCTGGCTGCGGGCGCTGGTGGAGCTCAGTGGCGATGCCATGGTGCTCGAGCAGGCGCGGCAGCGCCTGGCGGGTGCGCCCGCGGGCGTCCTGCAGGCACTGGACGAGCTGATCGCCCTGGCCGATTCGCTCAAGGGGCGTTTCCCGGGCGTGCCGCTGTATTTCGATCTGGGCGAGTTGCGCGGTTATCACTACCACACCGGGGTGGTCTTCGCCGCCTTCGTGCCGGGCACCGGTCAATCCATCGCCCAGGGCGGTCGCTATGACAACATCGGCGCCGACTTCGGCCGTTCGCGTCCGGCCACCGGCTTTTCCACCGATCTCAAGACCCTCGTCGAGCTGGGCACCGCCGTGCTTGACGAGCCACGCCGCGGCATCTGGGCGCCGGCGGGCGATGCGCCGGTGCTCTGGCAGGCCGTGCGCGAATTGCGTGCCGCGGGCGAGCGGGTGGTCCAGGCCACCGCTCATGACGACGCGGACCAGCTGCACAGCTCGGGCTGCGATCGCCGCCTGATCGAGCAGCAGGGCGCCTGGGTCGTGGTGCCCTTGAATTCCTAAACACCGGATCTGGCATCCGGGTGAACGTGAGCATCGTCGGCCTGGCCGACAGAAATCTTCCTGACAGGGGATAAGGTTATGGGTAAGAACGTCGTCGTCCTGGGCACCCAGTGGGGTGATGAGGGCAAGGGCAAGATCGTGGACCTGCTGACCGACCAGGCCGCTGCCGTGGTGCGTTATCAAGGCGGTCACAACGCCGGCCATACACTGGTCATCGATGGTCAGAAGACCATCCTGCGGCTGATTCCCTCGGGCATCCTGCGCGCCGACACCCAGTGCCTGATCGGCAATGGCGTGGTGCTCTCGCCGGAAGCCCTGTTCAAGGAAGTCGGCGAGCTGGAAGCGCGCGGCGTGCCGGTGCGCGAGCGCCTGCGCATCAGCTCGGCCTGCTCGCTGATCCTGCCCTATCACGTGGCCCTGGATCAGGCCCGCGAGAAGGCCCGTGGCGAAGCCAAGATCGGCACCACCGGTCGCGGCATCGGCCCGGCCTACGAAGACAAGATCGCCCGTCGCGGTCTGCGCGTCGGCGATCTGTTCCACCCCGAGCGTTTCGCCGTCAAGCTCAAGGAAGTGCTGGACTACCACAACTTCGTCCTGCAGAACTACTTCAACGAGCCGCCGGTGGACTTCCAGAAGACCTACGACGAGGCCATGGAACACGCCAAGGTCATGCAGCCGCTGGTCATGGACGTCGTCAGCCGTCTGCACGAGCTGCGCAAGGCCGGTGAGAACCTGATGTTCGAAGGCGCCCAGGGCACCCTGCTGGACATCGACCACGGCACCTATCCCTTCGTCACCAGCTCCAACACCACCGCCGGTGGCGTGGCGACCGGTTCCGGCGTGGGTCCGCTGTACCTGGACTACATCCTCGGCATCACCAAGGCCTACACCACCCGCGTCGGCTCCGGTCCCTTCCCGACCGAGCTGTTCGACGAAACCGGTGCCTACCTGGCCAAGCAGGGCCACGAATTCGGCTCCGTGACCGGCCGTCCGCGCCGTTGCGGCTGGTTCGATGCCGTCATCCTGCGTCGTTCCATCGAGATCAACAGCATCTCCGGTCTGTGCCTGACCAAGCTAGACGTGCTCGACGGTCTGGACACCGTGCGCATCTGCACCGGTTACAAGGATGCCGCCGGCAACCTGCTGACCGAGGCGCCCACCGACGCCGACAGCTACATCGGTCTGCAGCCGGTCTACGAAGAGATGCCGGGCTGGAGCGAATCCACCGTGGGTGCCCAGAGTCTCGAGGCGCTCCCGGCCAACGCCCAGGCTTACATCCGCCGCATCGCCGAGCTGGTCGAGGCGCCGATCGACATCGTCTCGACCGGCCCGGATCGCAAGGAAACCATCGTGCTGCGCCATCCTTTCGCCTGATGCGCTAAAAGGATGCAGCCGGAAAAGCCCCGCACCGCGGGGCTTTTCCATTTCTGGCGGGCGAGAGACGCTGGTAGGCCGGGGACGGCCGCTGGTCCGAAATGGCCAGCATATTGCTATGACTATTCACCGCTGAGCCTCCAGCTCCCCTCGAGCTGGCCGACAGCCTGTAAATGTCCCTTGCCGCTGGAGACCTCCATGTCGTTTCTCTTGTCGCTGCTGCGCAGTCGCCTGTTGCTGCCGGTATTCATCAGTCTTTTGCTCGCGGTCATGCTCCAGGTAGCCCTGGCGCTGTGGCTGACCCAGGATGCGGTGAAGGGGCTGCAGTCAGGTCTGGCCACCCGCCTGTCCGGCGAGTCCGAGCAGCTCGCCGACACCCTGCGCCAGGCCGGGGGCGAGGTGGACGGCAGTCTTGCCGAGCTGGCGGGGCAGACCCGTGCGCGGCTGGCCGAGGGGCTTGCGCAGCGCCTGGCGCGCGAGCGGCAGCAGGTGGGTGAGACCCTGGCCGCTACCCTCAAGAGCAATGCGCAGAATCTGGCCGAGCTGCTTGCGGGCGTCGCGCCCAAGGCGATGTGGGACGCCGATGTGCCGGCCCTGTCCGACCTGGCGCGGCGTGCGCAAGGCAATCCCGAGGTGCTCTTCGTGGTCTTCCAGGACGCCCAGGGCCAGAATCTGACCCGCTATCTCAATCGCCAGGACGAGCGCGTGGCCCGCCTGCTCGCCGTGGGCCAGGGCGAGGGCGCCCTGGCCAAGGTGCTGGATGCCGCGACCCGGGATCCTTCGGTCTATCGCGTGGAGGCTTCCATCAGTCCCAATGGCGTGGAGATCGGCAAGGTGGTGGTGGGCTTTTCCACCCAGACCATCGAGCGCACCGGCGCGGCTCTGGACAAGAGTTTCAAGACCCTGATCGACGACGCCGGCGGTCTGGTCTCCAGCAGCGTGACGGCCGCGGCCAAGGGCAGTGCGGCGACCCTGGCGACGCGCCTGGAAGGCACGCGCCAGGCTGCCCTGGCCATGAGTCGCAATGCCGGTGAAACGGTCGCCACCCTGGCGGGCGCGCTGCGCTGGCAGATCGCCCTGGGGCTGATCGGGGTCGGCGTGGTGATGGTCGTGGCCGTGGCGCTGGTGCTGGGGCGCCGGGTGCTGCGGCGGATCGGCGTGCTGCAGCGGGCGCTGGACGATCTGGCAGCCGGGGAGGGGGATCTCACGCGCCGCCTGCAGCTGGGGCAGGGCGATGAGATCCAGGCGCTGGGTGGCGCGGTCGATCGCTTCCTGGCCAAGCTGCAGCCGCTGGTGGGCGAGGCCCATGGCGTCGCGGCGCGTACCGGCGAGGAAATCCGCGGTTTGGCCGGCAGCAGTGCCACCGCCGAAGCGGCGGCGTTGCGCCAACGCGAAGAGGTGGCGCGCAGTCTGGAGGCCTTGTCCGGTATCGCCGCGGAAGCCCAGGGCGAAAGTCAGGCCATGCAGGGCGCCCTGCAGCAGGTGGAGGCCATTCGCAGTTCCACCCAGAGCAACGCCCGCATCGCCACCGAGGTGGCCGAAGGTATCGAGGGGCTGGTGACCCAGGTCGAGTCCGGCGCCCAGGTGATCGAGCGGCTGGCCGCGCAAAGTGAGCAGATCGAGGTGGTGCTGGACGTGATCCGCGGCATCGCCGAGCAGACCAACCTGCTGGCGCTCAATGCGGCCATCGAGGCGGCCCGGGCCGGCGAGAGCGGACGTGGCTTTGCGGTGGTCGCCGACGAGGTGCGGGCGCTGGCCAGCAAGACCCAGGAATCCACCGGCAGCATCCGGACCCACATCGCCGGTCTGCAGGAAGGCGCGCGCGAAGCTGTCGCCGCCATAGGCGCGGCGCGCCAGCAGGCCGGCAGCGGGCTGGCGGTGCTGCGCGACAGCAAGCGCATCCAGCAGGATGTCCACCGCGCCGTGGATCAGGTGCATGCCAGCATGACCACGGCTGCCCAGGCGGCCCAGCGTCAGGCGGAGGGCGCCGCGGCGGTACGCCAGCGGGTCGAGGTCATCCATGGCGAGACGCTGCGCGCAGCCGAATCGGTGGCGGCCACTGCGCACAGCAGTCGGACTCTGGCGGAGCTGGCCGCCCAGTTGCGCGGCAGTCTGGGGCAGTTCAAGGCGTAGGGGAGGGCCCCACGCCTTTTCGCAGGCAAGAAAAAACCGGCCGAAGCCGGTTTTTTCTGTTGCGTCCGATCCGGGATCGTCCGCTTGGTATTGGTGCCCAGGAGAAGACTCGAACTTCCACGGTGTTGCCACCGCTAGGACCTGAACCTAGTGCGTCTACCAATTCCGCCACCTGGGCCTGCAGTGCGACTTCTGGTCGCTTCCCGTCACCCTTGCGGGTTTCAGGATTAAAAACCGGCTAGTGCCGGCTTTTCGTCGACCGATCTGCAAATCGATCGACTATAATGAGTGGTGCCCAGGAGAAGACTCGAACTTCCACGGTGTTGCCACCGCTAGGACCTGAACCTAGTGCGTCTACCAATTCCGCCACCTGGGCACTCAAGGCGATGATTGCTCATCTCCGGCGTCGTGATTGCTCACGGCGTCGTGGGGCGGCACTTTACTCAGGGGGCGTTTGCTTGTAAACCCCTGCTGTGAAAAATATTTTATTGAGCATGCCAGGCTAACTATTGCGCGGTTTTCACGTTTCAATAGGCGCCATGGCAGTTCCTACCGAACCAAGACACAGAAGGTAACCCCAGACTGATGGCCGATTGGCAATCCCTCGATCCCGAGGCCGCCCGGGAAGCGGAAAAGTACGATAACCCCATTCCGAGTCGCGAACTCATTCTGGCTCATCTCGCCGATCGCGGCGCCCCGGCCACACGGCCACAGCTCGCCGAAGAATTCGGTCTCGTCACCGAGGACCAGCTCGAAGCCCTGCGGCGCCGCATGCGCGCCATGGAGCGCGACGGTCAGGTGATCTACACCCGCCGCGGTGCCTATGCGCCCATCGACAAGCTGGACCTGGTGCGTGGCCGCATCGCCGGCCATCGCGATGGCTTCGGCTTCCTGATCCCCGACGACGGCAGCGACGACCTCTTCCTCAGCCCGGCGCAGATGCGCCTGGTGTTCGATGGCGACATCGCCCTGGCGCGGGTCGCCGGCCATGATCGGCGCGGTCGTCGCGAAGGCGGTCTGGTCGAGGTGGTCACCCGGGCGCACGAGTCCCTGGTCGGGCGCTTCTTCCAGGAGAGCGGCCTGGCCTACGTGGTGCCGGACAATCCCAAGATCGGTCAGCAGGTGCTGGTGCCCGAGGGCAAGCACGGCGGCGCCGCTCACGGCCAGTTCGTGCAGGTGCGCATCGACGAGTGG
Organism: Pseudomonas sp. GM_Psu_1; assembly: GCF_026544185.1. Taxonomy (NCBI): domain Bacteria; kingdom Pseudomonadati; phylum Pseudomonadota; class Gammaproteobacteria; order Pseudomonadales; family Pseudomonadaceae; genus Pseudomonas; species Pseudomonas sp. GM_Psu_1. The sequence continues at coordinate 70,863 of NZ_JALNUX010000004.1, read as the reverse complement.
CCCACCACCTTCCGCCAGGCCCAGGGCGAAGTGGTCGAGATCCTGGGCGACTACATGGCGCCGGGCATGGAGATCGAGGTCGCCCTGCGCAGCTACGACATCCCCAACGAATGGCCCAAGGCCGTCGAGAAGGAGGCCGCCAAGCTCAAGCCCGAGGTGGAGGAGAAGGACAAGCAGAAGCGCATCGATCTGCGCCAGCTGCCCTTCGTGACCATCGATGGCGAAGATGCTCGCGACTTCGACGATGCCGTCTATGCCGAGGCCAAAAAGTCCGGCGGCTGGCGGCTGTACGTGGCCATCGCCGACGTCTCCCACTACGTCAAGGTCGGCTCGGCGCTGGATGCCGAGGCGGAAAAGCGCGGCAACTCGGTGTATTTTCCCGAGCGGGTGATTCCCATGCTGCCGGAGGCGCTCTCCAACGGCCTCTGCTCGCTCAATCCCCAGGTGGATCGCCTGGCCATGGTCTGCGAGATGACCATCGCCGCTTCCGGGCGCATGACCGGCTACCAGTTCTACGAAGCGGTCATCCACTCCCATGCCCGTCTGACCTACAACAAGGTCTCGGCGGTGCTGGAACAGCCCAAGTCGGCCGAAGGCAAGCAGTTGCGCAAGCAGCTCGGCGACGTGGTGCCGCACCTGGAGCAGCTCTACAGCCTGTACAAGGTGCTGCTGGCCGCTCGTCACGTGCGCGGTGCCATCGATTTCGAGACCCAGGAAACGCGCATCGTCTTTGGCGCCGACCGCAAGATCTCGGAGATCCGTCCGACCCAGCGCAACGATGCCCACAAGCTGATCGAGGAGTGCATGCTGTGCGCCAACGTGGCCACCGCCAAGTTCCTCGAAAAGCACAAGGTGCCAGCCCTCTACCGGGTGCACGAGGCGCCGCCGCTGGAAAAGCAGACCAATCTGCGCCAGTTCCTCGGTGAGATGGGACTGTCGCTGACCAAGGGCAAGGCCAATCCGGTGCCGTCGGACTACCAGGCGCTGCTGCAGCAGATCCGTGAGCGGCCGGATTTCCGGCTGATCCAGACGGTAATGCTCAGATCCCTGAGTCAGGCGGTCTACAGCCCGGACAACAACGGTCACTTCGGTCTCAACTACGAGGCCTACACCCATTTCACCTCGCCGATCCGGCGTTATCCGGATCTGCTGGTGCACCGGGCGATCCGCAGCGTCATCCGCTCCAAGCTGGAGACCAAGCACGTCAAGCGCGCAGGCGCGACGAGCATGGCCAAGGCGCGCATCTATCCCTACGACGAGTTGCGCCTGGATCAGCTCGGCGAGCAGTGCTCCATGACCGAGCGCCGCGCCGACGAGGCCACGCGTGACGTGTCCAACTGGCTCAAGTGCGAGTTCATGAAGGATCGCGTCGGCGAGACCTATGCCGGCGTCATTACCGCGGTGACCGGTTTCGGCCTGTTCGTCGAACTGTCCGAGGTCTTTGTCGAGGGCCTGGTGCACGTCACCGCGCTGCCGGACGACTACTACCATTTCGACAGCGTCCATCATCGCCTCTCCGGCGAGCGCAGTGGGCGCAGCTATCGCCTGGGCGATCCCATCGAGGTGGTGGTGGCCCGGGTCGACCTGGACGAGCGCAAGATCGACTTCGTGCTGCCGGCCTCGGCCGGCGCGCCGCGGGTCCGTGAAGAGCGCGAGCCGCGCCGCAAGCGTGAGGGTCGCGGTCGTCGCCGCGAGGCGCCGGCAGCGGAAGACCAGGCCGTCGCCCCGACGCCGGAAGCCCCGGCCACCTCGGTGTCGCCGGAATTGCTGGAGCAGGCCGACAAGTTGCTGGGCAATACCGACGTCAAGCGCAGTCGTGCGGTGAAGCAGGCGCTGCTGGCGGAAGCCAAGGTCGAGGGCGGCAAGCCCAAGGCCAAGGGCAAGTCCGGCGGTCAGGACAAGGCCGTCGCCCAGGGCCAGACCACGGCTCAGGGCAAGACTGCCAAGGGCAAGGCCAGTGCCACGGCCAAGGCGCGTACCGCTCCGGCGAAGCGTCAGGCGCAGGGTGCTGCTGCCGAAGGCGCCGCTGCGGTGGAAGCCAAGGTCAAGAAGGCCAAGGCCGCTGCCGCCAAGAAGAAGTCGGCTGCCAAGCCCAAGGTCGAAGGCCAGGCCCAGGCCGCGGCCAAGAGCAGGACCAAGGCCAAGGCCAAGAAGCCGCATCGCAAGGGCCAGGCGCGCCCCAAGGATGACGCATGAGCCAGCTGGAAACCGTCTACGGTATCCACGCCGTGGAAGCGCTGCTGCGCTTCCACCCGCGGCGGGTGAAGCAGCTCTGGATCGCCGAAGGGCGGCGTGAGCCGCGGGTCGAGGCCCTGCTGGAGCTGGCCGCCGGTCAGCGCCTGGCGGTGGAAACCAAGCCGCGGGCGCTGCTCGACGAACTAGCCGAGGGCGTGCATCAGGGCGTGGTGGCCCAGGTCAGCCCCAGCCAGGTCTGGGGCGAGGCCATGCTCGAGGAGTTGCTCGATCGGGCCGAGGGCCCGCCACTGCTGCTGGTGCTCGATGGTGTGACCGATCCGCACAACCTCGGCGCCTGCCTGCGCAGCGCCGATGCCGCCGGAGCCCTGGCGGTGATCGTGCCCAAGGACAAGTCGGCCACCCTGACCGCCGTGGTGCGCAAGGTCGCCTGTGGGGCCGCCGAGGTGCTGCCGCTGGTGGCCGTCACCAATCTGGCGCGGACCCTGGAAAAGCTGCAGAAGCGTGGCCTGTGGATCGTCGGGACTGCCGGTGAGGCGACCCAGGAGATCTATGACGTCGACATGAGTGGGCCGACCGTGGTGGTCATGGGGGCCGAGGGCAAGGGCATGCGCCGACTGACCCGTGAGCATTGTGATCATCTGGCCCGGCTGCCCATGGCCGGCAGTGTCAGCAGTCTCAACGTTTCGGTGGCGACCGGGGTCTGCCTGTTCGAGGCCGTGCGTCAAAGACGCGCCTCTGCGCCCAGCTAGCCCGCGCTAAGAAACGTCTGGGTACCGACGCAGCGCGTATCGCACTATACGAATCGCGCTGCAGTGCGCAGAATATCGGCCTCGCTCCGGGAATGCCGGGGCGAGGCCTGTCAACAAGAGGACGCCCGCGTGAGTCAGGAGATCCAGGAGCCGGTAGGCTTGCGAGTGCTGCTCGTCGAAGACGATGCCACGCTGCGCATGCTGACCACCGAAGTCATCGAGGAGCTGGACCATCAGGTCACGGCCGTCGCCTCGGCGGAGGCCGCCCTCGAGTTGCTGCCGCAACGCGAACACGATGTGCTGTTCACCGATATCGGGCTGGGCGGCATGTCCGGCATCGAGTTGACCCGCCGCGCCCTGGCGATGGATCCGACGCTGCGCATCGTGGTCGCCTCGGGTTATGCCTTCGAGCGCGAGCCGGGCATGGAAGCGCGGGTCGGGGTGCTGATCAAGCCCTATGACCTGAACAAGATCCGCCAGGCCCTGGCCGACGTGCAACGCTGAGTGCCTGGGGCTGCCCGGCGGTCGCGTCGGTCATGCCTGCGGTTGCGCCCCCCGGCGCCCTTCTCTAGAATGTTGCCCCTTGCCCGGAGTGCGTCCGCATTCCGCAGGGCAAGTCATCCGAACTATTCACTCCTTGTCTGACCGCGTTTCCGCGGCAGGCTGCAACCCGTAAGGAGCATTAAATGCGTCATTACGAAGTCGTGTTCCTGGTTCATCCGGACCAGAGCGAACAGGTGGGCGGCATGGTCGAGCGCTACACCAAGGCTATCGAAGAAGACGGTGGCAAAGTCCATCGCCTGGAAGACTGGGGCCGTCGTCAGCTGGCTTACGCCATCGACAACGTTCACAAGGCTCACTATGTACTCATGAACATCGAGTGCAGCGCCAAGGCCCTGGCCGAGCTGGAAGACAACTTCCGCTACAACGACGCCGTGATCCGCAACATGATCCTGCGCCGTGACGAGGCCGTCACCGGTCAATCCGAGATGCTCAAGGCCGAAGAAAACCGCAACGAGCGTCGCGAGCGTCGCGAGCGTCCTGCCGAGTCCGAGTCCGAGTCCGCCGAAGGCAACTCCGACGACGCCGACAGCGCCGAGTAATCTGGATCTAGCGAGGAATCATTGTCATGGCACGTTTCTTCCGTCGTCGTAAGTTCTGCCGTTTCACCGCCGAAGGCGTGAAAGAGATCGACTACAAGGATCTCAACACCCTGAAGGCCTACGTCTCCGAAACCGGCAAGATCGTCCCGAGCCGTATCACTGGCACCAAGGCCAAGTACCAGCGTCAGCTGGGTACCGCCATCAAGCGTGCCCGTTACCTGGCCCTGCTGCCCTACACCGACAGCCACGGTCGTTGATCGACGCCTGATCACGAATAACGGATAAACACGGCATGCGGCCTCTGGCTGAGTTCATCATGCGCGGCCGTACTCAAGCCACCCTCGTGGTGGTGCTGGGTGCAGTCGTGCCGCTGCTGTACTGGATGACCGCTGCCGGTGGCAGCCTGGTGCTGTTGCGCCGGGGACCTGCCGCGGCGGCCGGGGTGCTGGTCTGGGCCCTGTTGCCAGCGCTGTTCTGGCTGTATCTGGGTGATGCCAGCATCGTGCTGGTGTTGCTGGGTTCGACGCTGCTGGCGGCCATCTTGCGCCAGAGTCTGTCCTGGACCCGGGTGCTGTTGGCCAGTGTCCCCTTGGGGCTGGTCTTCGCCCTGGTGCTGGGCCAGGTCTATGCCGAGGGCATCGCGCAACTGGCGGAGGAAATCCGTCGGTTGCTGCCCCAGGTGTTGGGCCCGAGCGCGGCGCAGTTGCCGCCGGAAAAGCAGGCGCAGTTGCAGCAGTTGCTGCTGCCCGTGTTGACCGGCCTGATGGCGGCGTTCTTCCAGATCACCTGCCTGCTGTGCCTGATGCTCGGGCGCTACTGGCAGGCGGCGCTGTACAACCCCCAGGGGTTCGGTCGCGAATTTCGCGCCCTGCGTCTGCGTCCGGCCATCGCGCTCGGCCTCCTGGCCCTGCTGGTGCTGGCGCCGAACCTGGGCAGCGGGCTTGGCCTGCTGACCCCGCTGTGCAGCGTGCCGCTGGCCTTTGCCGGCATCGCCCTGCTGCACGGGCTGGTGGCGGCCAAGCGCCTGGCAGGATTCTGGCTGGTGGGGCTGTACGTGACGCTGTTGCTGTTCGGGCAGCTGATCTATCCGTTGTTGGTGATTCTGGCTGTGATCGATAGCGTGTTCGATTTCCGTGGGCGGTCCGCGCAAGAGCCGCAGGGGCCCGCGGACGGTGAAGGTTAAAAGTTAAGAGGAAAGACTCAATGGATGTCATCCTGCTGGAAAAGATCGCCAACCTGGGCAACCTGGGCGACAAAGTGAACGTCAAGGGCGGTTACGCCCGTAACTTCCTGCTGCCGCAGGGCAAGGCCACCGCAGCCACCGCTGCCAACGTCGAGGCTTTCGAAGCTCGTCGCGCCGAGCTCGAGAAGCAGGCTGCCGAGAAGAAGGCCGAGGCTGATGCCCGTGCCGCCAAGCTGGCCGACCTGACTGTTACCATCGCCGCCAACTCCGGCGACGAAGGCAAGCTGTTCGGTTCCATCGGCACCCGCGACATCGCCGAAGCCGTCAGCGCCGCCGGCGTTGAGCTGGACAAGAGCGAAGTTCGCCTGCCCAACGGCGCCCTGCGCAGCGTTGGCGAATACGATGTCGAAGTGCACCTGCACACCGACGTCGAAGCCACCGTCAAGGTCGTCGTCGTCGCTGAATAAGCGCGCCGTCGCCTGACTGGCGGACTTGCGCCCCGGCGCCGGTCTGTCGACAATCGGGCACGTCATTGCCAAGGCAGTGACGTGCCCTTTGTCTTTTCTGCCCTATCGAAAATCATTTCGCCGCCCGCAATGGGGGCCCAAGACCTGCGCATGAACGAGATTTCCCTGCCCGAGCAGTACGATCTGCAGACCGCTGCCCTCAAGGTCCCGCCGCATTCCATCGAGGCCGAACAGGCCGTGCTGGGTGGTCTGATGCTGGACAACAACGCCTGGGAGCGCGTGCTCGATCAGGTGTCCGATGGCGACTTCTATCGCCACGACCACAGACTCATCTTTCGCGCCGTGGCCCGTCTGGCCGAGCGCAACCAGCCGTTCGACGTGGTGACCCTGTCCGAACAGCTGGACAACGAAGGTCAGCTGCCCCAGGTGGGCGGCCTGGCCTATCTGGCCGAGCTGGCCAAGAACACCCCCTCGGTGGCCAACATCAAGGCCTATGCGCAGATCGTCCGCGAGCGGGCCACCCTGCGCCAGCTGATCGGCATCAGCGCCGACATCGCCGACAGCGCCTACAACCCGGAAGGCCGCGGCGCCAACGAGCTGCTCGACGAAGCCGAGCGCAAGATCTTCGAGATCGCCGAGGCGCGGCCGAAGTCCGGCGGGCCGGTCGGGGTCAACGACATCCTGACCAAGGCCATCGACCGCATCGATACCCTGTTCAACTCCAGCGATGCCATCACCGGCGTGTCCACCGGCTTCGCCGACCTGGACGAGAAGACCAGCGGCCTGCAGCCGGCCGACCTGATCATCGTCGCCGGCCGTCCCTCCATGGGCAAGACCACCTTCGCCATGAACCTGGTGGAGAACGCGGTGCTGCGCACCGACAAGGCAGTCCTGGTGTTCTCCCTGGAGATGCCCGCCGACTCCATCGTGCTGCGGATGCTCTCGTCCCTCGGCCGCATCGACCAGACCAAGGTGCGCTCCGGCAAGCTGGACGACGATGACTGGCCGCGGCTGACCTCGGCGGTCAATCTGCTCAACGACCGCAAGCTGTTCATCGACGATACCGCCGGCATCAGTCCCTCGGAAATGCGCGCCCGCACCCGGCGCCTGGTGCGCGAGCACGGCGACCTGGCGCTGATCATGGTGGACTACCTGCAGCTGATGCAGATCGGTGGCAGCAGCGGCGAGAACCGCACCAACGAGATTTCCGAGATCTCCCGCTCGCTCAAGGGCCTGGCCAAGGAATTCAACTGCCCGGTGGTGGCGCTCTCCCAGCTCAACCGATCGCTGGAACAGCGGCCGAACAAGCGTCCGGTGAACTCCGACCTGCGCGAATCGGGCGCCATCGAGCAGGACGCCGACGTCATCATGTTCGTCTACCGGGACGAGGTGTACCACCCGGAGACCGAGTACAAGGGCGTGGCGGAAATCATCATCGGCAAGCAGCGTAACGGTCCGATCGGTACCACGCGGCTGGCCTTCATCGGCAAATACACCCGGTTCGAGAATCTCGCGCCCGGCAGCTACGTTTTCGAGGACGAATGATGGTCAAGGACAAGCTGAAGATCGCGGTCCTGCTCGGCGGCACCAGCGAAGAACGCGACGTGTCCATCGCCAGCGGTGCCCAGGTGGTGGCGGCGCTGCGCCGGCGTGGGCATCAGGTGGTGACCGTGGATACCGCCCTGGGGCTGCTCGATGAAGACGCCGAGCGCGCCCTGCTGGAAGCCCGCGTCGGCCTCGAACCGCCGGAGCGGACCGCCCTGGTGCGGATGCGCGGCCAGGATGCCGGCGCGGTGCTCAGCCGTGCCCAGCTGGGCGACCAGGATCTGCTGTTCCTCGCCCTGCACGGCGGGACCGGCGAGAACGGCACCCTGCAGACCCTGCTCGACCTGGCCGAGTTGCGCTACACCGGCAGCGGCCGGGTGGGCAGCGCCGTGGCCATGGACAAGGACCTCAGCAAGCGGCTGTTCCGGGCCGCTGGCGTACCCACCGCCGACTGGCTGATGGCGCCGGTGGATGCCGCGACCGTGGCCGACACCCTGGGCTTTCCGGTGATCGTCAAACCCAGCCAGCAGGGTTCCACCGTGGGCCTGAGCAAGGTCAGCCGCGCCGAGGACCTGCAACCGGCCATCGAGCTGGCGCTGCGCTATGACCGCGAGGTGATGATCGAGCGCTTCGTCGCCGGGCGCGAGCTGACCGTGGGCGTGCTGGGCGACCAGCCACTGGCGGTGGGCGAGATCGTCCTCGGCCAGAGTGGCGTGTTCGACTACACCAGCAAATACCAGCCCAAGGGCGCTGTGGAAGTCTTTCCGGCCGAGGTCTCCGCGGAGATCGCCGAGGAAGCGCGCCGGCTGGCCCTGGCCGCGCATCGGGCGCTCAAGCTCGACGGCTACAGTCGCGCCGACTTCCGCCTGGACGCCGAGGGACGACTCTGGTGTCTGGAGGTCAACACGCTGCCGGGCATGACCGCCACCAGTCTGCTGCCGCAATCGGCCGCGGCCATGGGCATCGACTTCGACGAACTCTGCGAGCGCATCTGCCAGCTGGCCCTGCAGGACTGACCCCACGCAGCCGGCGCCGCTATCGCTTCGGGTGGTGGCGGCTGCGTCTCCCGTCGAAGCCGGATCCGGATCCGCCGCCATGCCCCAGACGCTCACCCCGGTGCAGACCCGGGCGCTGTTCCTTTCCGCACTGCTGCTGTTCGTCCTGCCCTTCATCCTGGTCGACTTTCCCTATGTCGATGACAACTGGCGCATCCAGCTGGAGAACGGCCCGGAGTGGCGCCAGCAGGGGCGGGTGCTCACCGAGGTCTTCTACCGGCTGCTGACCTTCAGCGGCAGTACCCTCAACCTCTTCCCCCTGCCGCTGCTGATCGCCTGCGCCGCCGCGACCTGGGCCCTGACCGATCTGGCCAGGCACTGCTTCGGCGCGCCGCGACCGACCCAGTGCCTGGCCCTGCTGCCGCTGTGGTTCTCGCCGTTCTGGCTGGGCAACCTGACCTACCAGTACGATGGCCCGACCATGGCCCTGAGTCTGGTGGCGGTGATCTATGCGGCGATCTTTCGCAGTCGTCACACCGTGCTGGCGCTGCTGGTGCCGGCGGCGCTGCTGGCGGCGGCCGTCGCTTTCTACCAGGTGGCCCTCAATGTCTTCGTCGGCCTCTGCTGCCTGGAGTTCATCCGCGCCGTGCAACGCCGCGAGGCCCCGGCGCAGGCCCTGCGGCTGGTGCTGCGCCAGGGCCTGCAGTTGCTGCTGGGTTGCGCCCTCTACTTCCTCACCGCCTATCAGCTGATGGCGACCACGCGACACGCCGGTGTGGGTGGCCAGGTGCTGCCCGAGCTCTGGCATCGGCTGGGCGAGGTGCTGCAGAGCGTCGGCCTGCTGGTCACCCCCGGCAATCTCTGGCTGTGGTGGCTGTTTGGTGGGCTGGCGGCGATCGGCTATGGCCTGGGCGGCCTGACCTATGCCCGCGCCTATGGCCGCCGGGCGCTGCTGCCCCTGCTGCTGTACGGCGCGACGCTGCCGGTGCTGGCCGCCTGCGTGGCCGGCATCACCCTGCTGTTCAGCGATTTCATCCTCGAGGCGCGCACCCTGATGGGCCTGGCGGTCATCCTGACCCTGGCCCTGCTGCTGGCCCACGACCTGCTGGAGCGCCTCCAGCCACGGCTGACCTGGCTGCTGGTGCTGCCCGTGCTGTGGATGCTGTCGCTGGCCTATGCCTATGGCCAGGTGCTCTCGGCGCAAAAGACCTTCGAGCGCGGTTTCGTCCAGGAACTGCACCATGACCTCAGCAGCCTTCCGGAGCTGCGGCCGCTCAAGCGGCTGCTCTGGACCGGAGGTCCGCTGGAGGTGGCCTGGCTGCCGCTGGCGCAGAAGACCTTCGAGCAGGTGCCGGTCCTGCCCTTCATCCTCGGCCTGTCGCCGGGCAACTTCATGATCGCCGAACGCCTGCTGGATCTGGGGGTGATCGACGATGCCGACAGCGACAGCTGCACCCAGCGGGTGGCCGTGCCCGGTGCCGCCACGCGACTGGTGAACAATCGCTTCTACGACATCTGGGCGGTGGGCGAGGACGGCTGCATCATCATGAAGCCGCAAAGGCCCTGGGTGCCGTTCGAGTAGGGAGGTAGGTTGGGCTGAGACGGCTCCATCGTCGAAGCCCAACGATCGGTGCCTACCCCAGGTGTTGGGCTTCGCTTGCGCTCAGCCCAACTACCCGTAGCGATCAGCCGCGGCGCAGCCGGTAGCAGAGGAACAGGAAGGCCAGCCAGACCGGGATGGCATAGACCGAGACGGCGATGCCGGGGATGCGCAGCATCAGCACCAGGATCATGCCGACGAAGGCCAGGCACAGCCAGTTGGCGAAGGGCGACCAGAAGGCCGGGAAGTGCGAGGTGCGCCCGGCCTGGCGCTGGGCGGCGCGGAATTTCAGGTGGGTCAGGCTGATCAGCGCCCAGGCGATCACCAGCGAGGCCACCACCAGCGACATCAGCAGCTCCAGGGCATTCTGCGGCAGCAGGTAGTTGACCACCACGCAGAGCAGGGTCACCGCCGAGGACACCGCGATACCCAGCAGCGGCACGCCACGGCGATTGGTGCGCAGCAGGGCGCGCGGGGCATCGCCCTGTTCGGCCAGGCCGTAGAGCATGCGGCTGGTGCAGTAGACGCCGCTGTTGTAGACCGACAGCGCCGCGGTCAGCACCACGAAGTTGAGCAGGTGGGCGGCGGTGTCGCTGCCGAGCAGGGCGAAGGTCTGCACGAAGGGACTGCCGGCGTAGTCGTCACCGCCGGCGCCGATGCTGCGCACCAGTTCGTCCCAGGGATGCAGCGACAAGAGGATGGTCAGGGCGCCGACATAGAAGATCAGGATGCGCCAGACCACCTGGTTGATGGCCTTGGGGATCACGCTGCGCGGCTGGTCGGCTTCGGCGGCGGTGATGCCCACCAGTTCCAGGCCGCCAAAGGAGAACATGATGATCGCCAGCACGGCGAACAGACCGCTCCAGCCGTTGGGCAGGAAGCCGCCATGACTCCAGAGATTGCTCACCGAGGCCTCGGGACCGCCGCTGCCACTGACCAGCAGCCAGAGCCCGAAGGCCATCATGCCGAGGATGGCCACCACCTTGATCAGCGCGAACCAGAACTCGGTCTCGCCAAAGGCCTTCACGTTGAACAGGTTGATGGCGTTGACCAGCACGAAGAACACCAGGGCGCTGGCCCAGGTCGGCACCTCGGGCCACCAGTACTGCACGTACTTGCCCACTGCGGTGAGTTCCGACATGCCCACCAGCACATAGAGCACCCAGTAGTTCCAGCCGGAGAGAAAGCCCGGGAAGCGGCCCCAGTAGCGACTGGCGAAGTGGCTGAAGGAGCCGGCGACGGGTTCCTCGACGATCATCTCGCCGAGCTGGCGCATGATCAGGAAGGCGATGAAGCCGGCGATGGCGTAGCCGAGGATCATCGCCGGACCGGCGGATTTCAGCACCCCGGCCGAGCCGAGGAACAGACCGGTGCCGATGGCTCCGCCGAGGGCGATCAGCTGGATATGACGATTCTTCAGGCCGCGCTGCAACTGGCCGGCGGCGGGTTGGGGCTGGGACATGGACGGGGGCGTCTCGGTGGTGAAGGGGAGCGGGCGGCTATGGTAGCACTCCTGTCGAGTTGGGCCGCTGAGTGGACTTTCCCTCACTCCGTCCCTCTCCCGGAGGGCGAGGGGGAAGAGCATGCTGCCGTTGGGTAGCGTTCCTCGTCCTCTCTGGGGAGAAGGGGGCAGCTACGCGTGGACAAGGCTGCGCCGTTATCCACCCTACGGCTGAAGGGCATTGCCGATGGGCTTCCCTAGCCCCGACCCTCTCCCCAAGGGAGAGGGGGACGAATAGCTGCGCGGTGTGCTTTTGCCCCCTCTCCCCCGGGGAGAGGGTTGGGGTGAGGGCGGGTCCAGAGCCACCGTCGATAGCCAAAGGCAATCGATGTCCGGGGGCTGAACTGGTCATTTTTTGTGCTATTCTTCGCGCCCTCCTGAAAACCCCCCTTTCCCGGAAGCTGCCATGCAAGCCGCCACGCCGCTGTTCGACTATCCGAAATACTGGGCCGAGTGCTTTGGTCCTGCACCCTTCCTGCCCATGAGTCGGGCGGAGATGGAGCAACTCGGCTGGGACAGCTGCGACATCATCATCGTCACCGGGGACGCCTACGTCGATCACCCGTCCTTTGGCATGGCCATCATCGGCCGGCTGCTGGAGGCCCAGGGCTTCCGCGTGGGCATCATCGCCCAGCCGGACTGGCAGTCGAAGGACGATTTCATGAAGCTCGGCGAGCCGAATCTGTTCTTCGGGGTGGCCGCGGGCAACATGGACTCCATGATCAACCGCTACACCGCGGACAAGAAGGTCCGGTCCGACGATGCCTATACCCCGGGCAACGTCGCCGGCAAGCGACCGGATCGCGCCAGCCTGGTCTACAGCCAGCGCTGCAAGGAGGCCTACAGCCACGTGCCGATCGTGCTCGGCGGCATCGAGGCCTCGCTGCGCCGGATCGCCCACTACGACTACTGGCAGGACAAGGTCCGCCGCTCGATCCTGATGGACGCCACCGCCGACATCCTGCTCTATGGCAACGCCGAGCGGGCGGTGGTGGAGATCGCCCAGCGCCTGTCGCGTGGCGAGCGCGTCGAGTCCATCACCGATGTGCGCGGCACCGCCTTCATCCGTCGCGATACGCCCGAGGGCTGGTTCGAGGTCGACTCGACCCGCATCGACCGTCCCGGTCGCGTCGACAAGATCATCAATCCCTATGTGAACACCCAGGACACCGAGGCCTGCGCCATCGAGCAAGCCAAGGGTGAGGTTGAGGATCCCAACGAAGCCAAGGTGGTGCAGTTGCTGGAAAGCCCGCGCATGACCCGCGACAAGACGGTGATCCGCCTGCCGTCCTTCGAGAAGGTCCGCAACGACCCGGTGCTCTATGCCCACGCCAACCGGGTGCTGCACCTGGAGACCAACCCGGGCAACGCCCGGGCGCTGGTGCAGCGGCATGGTGACGTGGACGTCTGGTTCACGCCGCCGCCCATTCCCATGACCACCGAGGAAATGGACTACGTGTTCGGCATGCCCTATGCGCGCGTGCCGCACCCGGCCTATGGCAAGGAAAAGATCCCGGCCTACGAGATGATCCGTTTCTCGGTGAACATCATGCGTGGCTGCTTTGGTGGCTGCACCTTCTGCTCCATCACCGAGCACGAAGGCCGGATCATCCAGAATCGCTCCCATGACTCGATCATCCGCGAGATCGAGGAGATGCGCGACAAGGTGCCGGGCTTCACCGGCGTGGTCTCGGACCTCGGCGGGCCGACCGCCAACATGTACCGCATCGCCTGCAAGGATCCGGAGATCGAGCGCCACTGCCGCAAGCCGTCGTGCGTGTTCCCCGGCATCTGCGAGAACCTCAACACCGATCACTCGTCCTTGATCGAGCTCTACCGCAAGGCGCGGGCGCTGCCGGGGGTGAAGAAGATCCTGATCGCCTCGGGGCTGAGATACGACCTGGCCGTGGAATCGCCCGAGTACGTCAAGGAACTGGTCACCCACCATGTCGGCGGCTACCTGAAGATCGCGCCCGAGCACACCGAGCGCGGTCCGCTGGACAAGATGATGAAGCCCGGCATCGGCAGCTATGACCGCTTCAAGCAGATGTTCGAGAAGTACACCAAGGAGGCGGGCAAGGAGCAGTACCTGATCCCGTACTTCATCGCCGCGCACCCGGGCACCACGGACGAGGACATGATGAACCTCGCCCTCTGGCTCAAGCGCAACGGCTTCCGTGCGGACCAGGTGCAGGCCTTCTATCCCTCGCCGATGGCCACCGCCACGGCCATGTACCACTCGGGCAAGAATCCGCTGCGCAAGGTCACCTACAAGAGCGATGGCGTGACCATCGTCAAGAGCGACCAGCAGCGCCGCCTGCACAAGGCCTTCCTGCGTTACCACGATCCCAAGGGCTGGCCGATGCTGCGCGAGGCGCTCAAGGAGATGGGCCGCGCCGACCTGATCGGGCCGGGCAAGCACCAGTTGATCCCGGCCACCCAGCCGGTGGGCGACACCGGTTACCAGAGCGCGCGACGCAAGAATTCCACCCCGGTGGGCAGCAAGAAGGCCGGTAACGGCGGCGGACGCATCCTGACCCAGCACAACGGCCTGCCGCCCCGCGCCAGCGACGGCAGCAAGGCCTGGGACAAGGGCCAGGAAGGCCAGGCCGCCGGCTACGCCAAGGGCGGTCCGCGCAAGAAGTCGCGGCGCCAGCCGAACATGCCGCGGTAGGGTTCTATCGCGGCCATGGGCCGCTCCTACAGAGAGCGATGCTTTTGTAGGAGCGGCCGCATCGGCGGACCGCCATGGCCGCGATTAAGATCTTGAATTGTCTTCATCACTCAAGGACGAGCGATGTCATCACGTCATGCGGCGCTGCGCAGGGGGCGTGTTTCTCTGCCTGGCCAGCTGTATCTCCTTACCGCCACGACCGTGGAGCGCCAGCCGCTTTTTTCCGATTTTCATCTGGCGTGCACGGCTGCCCGTACCTTTATCGATCCTTGTCTGCTCAATGACGCCAGGCTGCTTGCCTGGGTGTTGATGCCGGATCACGTTCACTGGCTGGTTTCGCTGGGTGAGTGTTTCAGCCTGGAAGAGTTGGTCCTGCGCCTGAAGTCGGCAAGCGCGCGTCGGGTCAATGCGATCCGCAATACCAAAGGGGCTGTGTGGGCGCCGGCCTATCATGACCATGCGCTACGAGCCGAAGAGGATGTGCAGGCGGTGGCCCGCTACATCGTCGCCAATCCGCTAAGGGCGGGGCTGGTGAAGCGGGCGGGTGATTATTCGTTTTGGGATGCGGTGTGGCTGTAGATGGTTGCGCGGAAATTATCGCGGCCATGGGCCGCTCCTACGGGGCATATCGGAGCCTGTAGGAGCGGCCCATGGCCGCGATCAAACGCGCTATCAGCCGCGCAATTCGGCGAAATGGGCCTGCATGCGGTCGGCGTTGGCGCTGCGGCCGCTGAAGAGTTCGAAGGCCTTGACCGCCTGGAACACGGCCATGGTGCCGCCATCCAGGGTGCGGCAGCCGAGGGCGCGGGCCTGGCGCAGCAGTTCGGTTTCCAGCGGGAAATAGATGATCTCGGCGACCCATAGGCCGGGGTGCAGCAACTCGGCCGGCAGCGGCATGCCGGGCAGCTTGGCCATGCCCACCGGCGAGGTGTTGACCAGGCCATCGGCGGCGGCTACCGCGGCGGCCCGGTCGGTGCCGACCGCGGCGCGCCCGGGGCCGAAGTGGCGGGTCAGGTTGTCCACCAGCGCCTGGGCGCGCTCGGCCTCGACGTCGAAGATGAACAGCTGGTCCACCCCCTCGGCGAGCAGGGCGTGGGCCACGGCGCTGCCGGCGCCGCCAGCGCCCAACTGCACTACCAGCCGCTTGGCCACGTCCGGCAGGCCGCGGCGAAAGCCTTCGGCGAAGCCCAGGCAGTCGGTGTTGTGGCCCACGGTGCGGCCGTCGGCCAGCACCACGGTGTTCACCGCGCCGATGCCGCGTGCCTCGGGGGAGAGGTCGTCGAGCAGCGGGATGATCGCCTGCTTGCAGGGAAAGGTGATGTTGAGACCGGTGAAGCCGGTGCGCTGGGCGGCCTGCAGCAGCTCGGGCAGGGCGTCGGCGGAGAGGCCGAGCACGTCCAGGTCGATCAGGCGGTAGAGGTATCTGAGGCCCTGGGCGTCGCCTTCGCGTTCGTGCATGGCGGGCGTCAGCGAAGCCTGGATGCCGGCGCCGATGAGGCCGGCGAGAACGGATTTGGGTGCGGTCATGGCGTTAGTTTCCCTGGTGGGCGATGAGGGCGCTGATGGCGGCGCGATACCCCTGGCTGCCGAGGCCGCAGATCACGCCGACGGCGATGCCCGAGACATAGGAATGGTGACGGAAGGCTTCGCGGCGATGCACGTTGGACAGGTGCACCTCGTAGACCGGCAACTCGCTGGCCACCAGGGCATCGCGCAGGGCCACCGAGGTGTGGGTCCAGGCGGCGGGATTGATCACCACCCCGGCATAGGCGACGCGGGCCGCGTGGATCCAGTCGAGCAATTCGCCTTCGTGGTTGGTCTGGCGGAAATCCACCTCGTACCCCTCGGCGGCGGCGGTCTCGGCACACAGCCGGGCGACGTCGGCCAGGGTCTCGTGGCCGTAGGTGGCGGGTTCGCGGGTGCCGAGCAGGTTGAGGTTGGGTCCGTTGAGGACCAGGATGCGACGGGAGGACATGACAGCCTTCTCTCTTGGGGTCTTGCCGGGCAGGCGCTGCCCGGCGCTGGAGAGAAAATGTACCAGTCGGTTAATTTCGTCAATCGAGGCGAACGGGCGGGCGGCCGAGCAGGTCGCGGAAGCGTTCGATTATCGACCCTGGTGGCTCAGATCGCCACCAGTCCCCGTACCCCTTCGGCCTCCATGTCAGCGCCGCGACCGCGCTGGACGATCTCGCCACGGGACATCACCAGATAGCCGTCGGCCAGTTCGCTGGCGAAGTCGTAGAACTGCTCCACCAGCAGGATGGCCATGTCGCCACGCCTGGCCAGGTGGGCGATAACGGTGCCGATCTCCTTGATCACCGAGGGCTGGATGCCTTCGGTGGGTTCGTCGAGGATCAGCAGTCGCGGGCGGCTGGCCAGGGCGCGGCCGATGGCCAGTTGCTGCTGCTGGCCGCCGGAGAGGTCGCCGCCGCGGCGCTGGCGCATCTGCCGCAGCACGGGGAAGAGTTCGTAGATGGACTCGGGCACCTCGCGGGCCTCGCGGGCGGGAAAGCGCGACAGGCCCATGAGCAGATTTTCCTCGACGGTGAGGCGCGGAAAGATCTCGCGGCCCTGGGGCACGTAGGCGATGCCGGATTGCACGCGCTGGTGCGGCTTGCGACTGGTGATGTCCTGGCCTTCCCAGGTGACGCTGCCGCGCTTGGCCGGGATCAGGCCCATGAGGCAGCGCAGCAGAGTGGTCTTGCCGACGCCGTTGCGGCCGAGCAGGCTGGTGACCTCGCCGATGGGGGCGTCGAAGGACAGGCCACGCAGGATGTGGCTGCCGCCGTAGTACTGATGGAGTTCGTTGACCTGGAGCATGGGGGCCTCGGGAAGGTTCTATCGCGGCCATGGGCCGCTCCTACGGATAGGGTGCCGCTCGTGGCCATGGCCGCGATGCGCATTCTCAAGTCAGGGGCGCTAGCGCCCCAGATACACCTCGATCACCTGTTCGTTGGCCTGGACCTGGTCCAGCGAGCCTTCGGCGAGGACGTGGCCCTGGTGCAGCACGGTGACGTGGTCGGCGATGCTGCCGACGAAGCCCATGTCGTGCTCCACCACCATCAGCGAGTGCCGGGGCACCAGCGACTTGAACAGCTCGGCGGTGAATTCGGTCTCGGCGTCGGTCATGCCGGCCACGGGTTCGTCGAGCAGCAGCAGTTGCGGCTCCTGCACCAGCAGCATGCCGATCTCGAGGAATTGCTTCTGGCCGTGGGAGAGCAGGCCAGCGGTGCGACCGCGGGATTCCTGCAGGCGGATGGTGGTGAGCACCTCTTCCAAGCGGTCGCGCTGTTCGCCGGAGAGGCGCGCGCGCAGGCTGGCCCAGACCGACTTGTCGGTCCGTTGCGCCAGCTCGAGGTTTTCCCAGACCGTCAGGGCCTCGAACACCGTGGGCTTCTGGAATTTGCGCCCGATGCCGGCCTGGGCGATTTCCACCGGTTGCAGCCGGGTGAGGTCCAGGGTCTCGCCGAACCAGGCGCTGCCACGGTCGGGGCGGGTCTTGCCGGTGATGACGTCCATCATGGTGGTCTTGCCGGCGCCGTTGGGGCCGATGATGCAGCGCAATTCGCCGACGCCGATGTAGAGGTTGAGGTCGCGCAGGGCCTTGAAGCCATCGAAGCTGACCTCGATGCCTTCCAGGCTGAGGATGGTACCGTGGCGGGTATCCAGGCCCGTGCCGGCGCGATGGCCGAGACCGCTGGCTTCGGCGCCGATGCCGGCATCGAGCACTTCCGCGGCGGTGGGAGGTACGGGGGCGGCTTTCATGCGTCGCGCTCCTTCTTGATGAGGCCGATCACGCCACGCGGCAGATAGAGGGTGACGACGATGAACAGGGCGCCGAGAAAGAACAGCCAGTATTCGGGAAAGGCCACGGTGAACCAGCTCTTGGCACCGTTGACGATGCCGGCGCCAAGCACCGGGCCGATCAGGCTGCCGCGTCCGCCGAGGGCGACCCAGATGGCCGCTTCGATAGAGTTGGTGGGGGCCATCTCGCTGGGGTTGATGATGCCCACCTGGGGTACGTAGAGCGCCCCGGCCAGGCCGCAGAGCACCGCCGACAGTACCCAGACGAACAGCTTGAAGCCGCGCGGATCGTAGCCGCAGAAGGTCACTCGATTCTCGGCGTCACGGATCGCCGTGAGAATGCGGCCGAACTTGCTCTGCGCCAGGCGCCAGCCTAGCCAGAGGCTGGCCACCAGCAGGGCCACGGTGAGCAGGAAGAGCACCGCCCGGGTGCCCTGGGCGGCGACCGGAAAGCCCAGCAGGGTGGTGAAGCCGGTGAAGCCGTTGTTGCCGCCGAAGCCGGTCTCGTTGCGAAAGAACAGCAGCATGCCGGCAAAGGTCAGCGCCTGGGTCATGATCGAGAAGTAGACGCCCTTGATCTTCGAACGGAAGGCGAAGAAGCCAAACGCCAGGGCCAGCAGACCGGGGGCCAGCACCGCCAGGCACAGCGCCCAGAGGAAGTGGTCGGTGCCGGCCCAGAACCAGGGATAGTGGGTCCAGGAGAGAAAGCTCATGAACGGCGGCAGACCGTCACCGGCGGCCTGGCGCATCAGGTACATGCCCATGGCGTAGCCGCCCAGGGCGAAAAACAGCCCGTGGCCGAGGGAGAGCATCCCGGCATACCCCCAGACCAGGTCCAGCGCCAGGGCGACGATGGCGTAGCAGAGGATCTTGCCCACCAGGGTGAGGGTGTAGGCCGAGACCTGGAAGGGGTTGTCGGCCGGCAGCAGGGACAAGAGCGGCAGGGCGATCAGCACGGCGAGGGCCAGGCCGAGCACGGCCAGGCTCAGGCGCGGGCCGACCTTCTGCACAGCGGTAAGCGCGAGTGGCTGGTTCAATCGATGACCCTCCCCTTGAGGGCGAACAGGCCCTGGGGCCGCTTCTGGATGAACAGGATGATCAGGCCGAGGATGAGGATCTTGCCCAGCACGGCGCCGATCTGGGGTTCGAGGATCTTGTTGACGATGCCCAGGCCGAAGGCCGCCAGCACGCTGCCGGCCAGTTGGCCGACGCCGCCGAGCACCACCACCAGGAAGGAGTCGATGATGTAGCTCTGGCCAAGGTCCGGACCGACGTTGCCGATCTGCGACAGAGCCACGCCGCCGAGGCCGGCGATGCCGGAACCGAGGCCGAAGGCGAGCATGTCGATGCGACCCGTCGGTACGCCGCAGCAGGCGGCCATGTTGCGGTTCTGGGTCACGGCGCGCACGTTGAGGCCCAGGCGGGTCTTGTTCAGCAGGGTCCAGGTGAGGATCAGCACGAAGACCACGAAGCCGAGGATGATCACCCGGTTCCACGGCAGGAGCAGGTTGGGCAGCACCTGGATGCCGCCGGACAGCCAGGCCGGATTGGCCACCTCGACGTTCTGGGCGCCGAACAGCACCCGCACCGCCTGGATCAGCATCAGGCTGATGCCCCAGGTGGCCAGCAGGGTTTCCAGCGGGCGGCCATAGAGGTGGCGGATCACGGTGCGCTCCAGCGCCATGCCGATGGCGGCGGTGACGGCGAAGGCCACCGGCAGTGCCAGCAGCGGATACCAGGCCAGCCATTCGGGCGCCAGGCGTTGCAGGGTCAGTTGCACCACATAGGTGCTGTAGGCGCCGAGCATCAGCATCTCGCCGTGGGCCATGTTGATGACGCCGAGCAGGCCATAGGTGATGGCCAGACCCAGAGCGGCCAGCAGCAGGATGGAGCCGAGCGATAACCCGGTGAAGGCCTGGCCGAGCAGGTCGCCCAGCAGCAGCTTGCGGTCCACCTGGGCAAGGCCGGTGGCAGCGGCCTTGCGGACGTCTTCGTTGGCTTCCACGGCCGGATCGAGCAGGGCCTGCAGGCGGGTCTTGGCCTGGGGCTCACCGGATTCGCCGAGCAGCCGCACCGCGGCCAGGCGCACGGCGGGATCGGGGTCGGTCAGCTGCAGATTGGCCAGGGCGGCGGCAAGGGCGCCTTTGACGTCCTTGTCGGCTTCGTTCTGCAGGCGCTTTTCCAGGAAGGCACGCTGCTCGGGCTTGGCCTCCTGGCGCAGGGCCTGGGCGGCGGCCAGGCGCACGCCGGCATCGGGCGACAGCAGCCCGCCGCTGGCCTGGGCGGCGCGGATGAGGATGCGCAGACGGTTGTTCAGGCGTACCGGCTTGGGTGTGCCGGTGGGAGGGGTGGCGTCGCCTTCGGCGGCGCTGTAGCTGTCGCCGGTCTTGTAGAAGGGCCGCTTGTCTTCATCGACATAGAAGCGGCCGTCCTGCAGTGCCTGGAGCACCGGGAGCTGGGCGGGATCGGGCGCGGCGGCCCAGTCCTGGAGGAGTTTGGCCTGGTCGTTGGCGCTGGCGGCGGCCAGGTCGGCGGCGGGGCCGGCCTGGGCGGTGCCCATGAGCAGCAACAGCAGGGGCAGCAGAAAAAGGCGTAGGGACATACTCGGCCTCGTCGGTGGGTAAAGGCTCCTGCACGGCGTCTCCGGGAGAGGGCGGGCGTGGCCTCGTTTCTGGTGCCGGCGCCCGGCGGTCTGGCCGGGTGCGCTGGCGGGCCCTCACCCCGGCCCTCTCCCAGGGGGAGAGAGGGCGGAGCGGAGCGTTGGTGGTGCGGGCGCTTCCGGTTCTGGCGGGTAGCGCCTTGGCCCTCTCCCTAGAAGAGCGGGGGAAGAGCTGTTGGCCTTGGAGCGCCTTTTGCCTTTACCCCGGCCCTCTGCCAAAGAGAGGGGAAGAACTGTTGGCTTCGGTGCGCCTGTTGCCCTCACCCCAACCCTCTCCCGGGGGGAGAGGGGGCAAGAGCGAGGTGCCACCTTGCAGGCTTCGCTCCCCTACCCTCGGAGTGAGGGGCCGGGAGTGAGGCGGGCCGTTACTGGCCGCTCTTCACCGGTTCGTCGGACTTCTTGTCGTTGCCGGGGATGTAGGGGCTCCAGGGCTGGGCGCGGACCGGGCCCTCGGTCTGCCAGACGACGTTGAACTGGCCGTCGTCCTGGACCTCGCCGATCATCACCGGCTTGTGCAGGTGATGGTTCTTCTCGTCCATCTTCACGGTGTAGCCGTCCGGCGCGGCGAAGGTCTGGCCGGCCATGGCCTTGCGCACCTTGTCGACGTCGGTGCTGCCGGCCTTTTCCACCGCCTGGGCCCACATGTGGATGCCGATGTAGGTGGCTTCCATGGGGTCGTTGGTCACGGCGGTCTGGTAGTTGGGCAGGTTCTTGGCCTTGGCGTAGGCCTTCCAGGCCTCGACGAACTTCTTGTTCACCGGGTTATCCAGCGACTCGAAGTAGTTCCAGGCGGCCAGCTGGCCCACCAGCGGCTTGGTGTCGATGCCGCGCAGTTCTTCCTCGCCCACCGAGAAGGCCACCACCGGCACGTCGGTGGCCTTCAGGCCCTGGTTGCCCAGTTCCTTGTAGAAGGGCACGTTGGAGTCGCCGTTGATGGTGGAGACCACCGCGGTCTTGCCGCCGGCGGAGAATTTCTTGATGTTGGCGACGATGGTCTGGTAATCGCTGTGGCCGAAGGGGGTGTAGACCTCTTCGATGTCCTTGTCCTGCACGCCCTTGCTGTGCAGGAAGGAGCGCAGAATCTTGTTGGTGGTGCGCGGATAGACGTAGTCGGTGCCCAGCAGGAAGAAGCGCTTGGCGGCCCCGCCTTCTTCGCTCATCAGGTATTCCACTGCCGGGATGGCCTGCTGGTTCGGCGCCGCGCCGGTGTAGAAGACGTTGGGCGACATCTCTTCGCCTTCGTACTGCACCGGGTAGAACAGCAGGCCGTTGAGTTCTTCATAGACCGGCAGGACCGATTTGCGCGAGACCGAGGTCCAGCAGCCGAAGGTGACCGCGACCTTGTCCTGGGTCACCAGCTGGCGCGCCTTCTCGGCGAACAGCGGCCAGTTGGAGGCCGGATCCACTACCACCGGTTCCAGCTTCTTGCCCAGTACCCCGCCCTTGGCGTTGATCTCGTCGATGGTCATCAGCGCCATGTCCTTGAGCGAGGTCTCGGAGATGGCCATGGTGCCGGACAGCGAATGCAGGATACCGACCTTGATGGTGTCCGCGGCGTGGGCGGCACTCCAGGGAAACAGACCGCTCATGAGCAGAGCGGACGCGGCAAGGGTGGTCTTCAGTAGTGGGCGGCGCTTCATGCGAAAGGCTCCTAAGCGAACGTGCGCTGTTGTTGGGCTGGACTGCTGGCCAGCCAGGGCGCCTTTTCAGGAACTGTGCCAGGCGTCGGCGAGACGCATAGGGACTGGCGCCTCGGCCTCGGCGGTGACTTCGCGGTCGGTCGCCCTGCACCAGTCTGGGGCTGGGCAGTGCCCTTGAATTGCGCCTTTGCACGATGCTGGTGCCTCTTGCTCACGTTGCCTTTTGCGCAACATGAAAGTCCGAATGCCGTATTGGTGGTGATGCCTGGGGCCTCCCATACTCGATCGCCAAGGGGCCGGCCACCGGGTCGGTCACCGCCAATTCGAAGAAGAGGAACAAGGCATGGGCAGGCAGGTCGGGGTCATCGGACTCGGCAACATGGGCGGCAACATGGCGATCACCCTGGCGCGCAAGGGCGTGACCGTCACCGGACTGGATCCTTCCAGCGCCGCCTGCGAGCGGGTCGCCGCCCAGGGCGTGGCCATCGCCGGCGACCTGGCGGCCCTGGCCGCCAGCAGCGACGTCATCGTGCTGTCGCTGCCCAAGGCCGAGCATGTCGAGGCCGTGTGCCTGGGCGAGGCGGGTCTGGTCAGCCGCGTGCGACCGGGCACCGTGGTGGTCGACACCACCACCTCCACCCCGGAGACCAGTCGCCGGGTGGCGGCGGCCTTCGCCGAGGTCGGCGCCGACTTCCTCGATGCCCCGGTTTCCGGCGGCCCCGCCGGTGCCGCGGCCGGCACCATGACCATGGTGATCGGCGGTAGCGAGGTGGCCCTGGCCAAGGCGCTACCGGCGCTGGAAGCCATGAGCGCGACCCGGGTGCATATCGGCGCCGTGGGTGCCGGCAACATCGCCAAGATCGCCAACAACCTCCTGGCCGCGGCGCACCTGATCACCACCGCAGAAGCCGTCACCATGGCCGCCCGTGCCGGCGTCGCTCCGGAAAAGCTGCTCGAAGGCATCAATGCCGGTTCCGGGCGCAGCGCCGCCAGCCAGGGCATGTTCCCCACCTGGGTGCTGAACAAGGCCTACGACTCCGGCTTCACCATGGGCCTGATGCGCAAGGACGTGGGCCTGGCCCAGCAGCTCATCGCCGAACTCGGCCTCGACCTGCCACTGGCCGCGGCTACGGCCCAGGCCTGGAAGGCCAGCGCCGAGACCCTGGCCGATGGCGAGGATTTCTGCGCCATCGCACGACGTACCAGCGAAGACCTGTTCGGCAAGGGGGAATGATCACGATGAACGCCAAGACACTGGAATTGCTCAAGCCCTTCTGGGGCGACCGCCAGCAGGTCGCCAGCTTTGTGGACGGCACCTTCGTCGACGGCAGTGGCGAGCGGATCACCGTGCGCAACGCCCATGACGACAGCCCCGCCTACAGCTACCCCGACGCCGACCTGGCCGTGGTCGAGCGCGCCGATACCGCCGCCCGCCGGGCGCGCGAGGAATGGCGCGCCCTGACCGCCCAGGCGCGCGGGCGCATCATCTACCGGGTTGGCGCCCTGATCCGCGAGGAAGCCGAGGTTTTGGCGCAACTGGAATCCCAGACCGCCAACAAGCCGATCCGTGATGCCCGCGTCGAGGTGCTCAAGGTCGCCGAGATGTTCGAGTACTACGCCGGCTGGGCCGACAAGCTGCACGGCGAAGTCATCCCGGTGCCCACCAGTCATCTCAACTACGTGACCTACGAACCCCTGGGCACGGTGCTGCAGATCACCCCCTGGAACGCGCCCATCTTCACCGGCGGCTGGCAGATCGCCCCGGCCATCACCGCCGGTAACGCGGTGATCCTCAAGCCCTCCGAGCTGACCCCGGTGACCTCGCTGCTGCTCGGCGTGTTGGTGGAACGCGCCGGCGCGCCCAAGGGCCTGGTCAACGTGCTCGCCGGCCAGGGGCATACCGTGGGCCAGCAGGTGATCGCCCACGCCGACATCCGCAAGGTGGTCTTTGTCGGCTCGCCGGCCACCGGCCGGCACATCGCCGCCGCCGCGGCCCAGCGCTGCATCCCGGTGGTGCTGGAGCTGGGTGGCAAGTCGGCCAACATCGTCTTCGAAGACGCCGACCTGGACCTGGCTGTGCGCGGTGCCCAGGCGGCGATCTTTTCCGGCGCCGGCCAGAGCTGCGTCTCGGGTTCGCGACTGCTGGTGCAGGAATCCATCTACGAGCGCTTCATTCAGGCGGTGGCCCGCGCCGCCAGCCAGTTCAAGGTGGGTGACCCGAGCGATCCCGAGACCCAGATCGGTCCGATCCACAACGCCAAGCAATTCGCCCATGTGCGCACCATGGTGGAAGGGGCCCTGGGCGAGGGCGCGCGGCATGTCGCCAATGGCGTCGAACCGCTGCCCGCCGGGACCGGCTACTACGTCAATCCCACGGTGCTGGCCGGTCACAATGGCCTGAGCTGCGCCCAGGAAGAGATCTTCGGGCCGGTGGTGGTGGCCATTCCCTTCAAGGACGAGGCCGACGCCATCCGCATCGCCAACGACAGTCGCTTCGGCCTGGCCGGCGCGGTCTGGACCCGCGATGTCGGGCGCGCCCACCGGGTGGCCCGTGGCGTGCGCGCCGGCACCTTCTGGGTCAACGGCTACAAGACCATCCACGTCAGCTCGCCCTTCGGCGGCTATGGCGAGAGCGGCTACGGTCGCTCCTCCGGCCTCGACGCCCTGCGCGAATACAGCGAGGTGAAGAGCGTCTGGGTGGAAACCGCCGCCGTCCCCGCCGCCGGCTTCGGCTACGGCGCCAGCCTGGAGTAGCCCATGACCATTCACCAAGCGCTGCTGGACGACGCCCGCAGCTGGCGTCGCGATTTCCACGCCCATCCCGAACTGGGTTTCGCCGAGCACCGTACCGCGGCGCGGGTCGCCGAATTGCTCGAGGGCTTCGGCCTGGAGGTCCATCGTGGCCTCGGCGGCACCGGCGTGGTCGGGGTGTTGCGCCATGGCGAGGGCCCCAGTCTGGGGCTGCGCGCCGACATGGACGCCCTGCCGATGCAGGAGGTGGGGGACGTGCCCCATCGTTCCACCGCCGCCGGGCGCATGCATGCCTGCGGCCATGACGGCCACACCGCCATCCTGCTGGCCACTGCGCGCCACCTGAGTGAGAACCGCGATTTCCGCGGCACCCTCTATTTCGTCTTCCAGCCCGCCGAGGAAAATCTCGGCGGCGCCCAGAAGATGATCGAGGAGGGCCTGTTCGAACGCTTCCCGATGGACGCCATCTACGGTCTGCACAACTGGCCGGGGCTGCCGGCCGGCCAGGTGGTGGTCAATCCGGGGGCCATGATGGCCTCGCTGGACACCTTCGCTATCACCCTGACCGGCAAGGGCTGCCACGCGGCCATGCCCGAGCGCGGCCGCGATCCCATCGTCGCCGCGGCGGACCTGATCCTGCAGCTGCAGACCATCGTTGCCCGGCGGATCTCGCCGCTGGCGTCGGCGGTGGTCAGCGTTACCATGATGGAAGCGGGGGAGGCGATCAACGTCATCCCCGAGGTGGCGCGACTCCGGGGCACGGTGCGTTGCCTGGACGGCGCGGTGCGCGCCGAGGTGGAGCGGCTGATCGGCGAGATCGTCGCCCAGGCGCCGCTGGCTCAGGGCGTGCGCGGCGAGCTGGAATTCACCCGCGGCTATCCGGTGACCCAGAACCATCCGGCCCAGGCCGCGCGGGTGCGTGAGGCGGCGGTAAGGGCCTTTGGTGCCGAGCGGGTCAGCGATGGCGTACCGCCATCCATGGCCTCCGAGGACTTCGCCTTCATGCTGGCGGCGCGTCCCGGCGCCTATCTCTGGCTGGGGGTCGACGGCGCCCAGCCCTCGGCGCCGCTGCACAACCCGGCCTATGACTTCAACGACGCCATCATCGAACCGGCCGTACGGTTGTGGGCCGAGCTGGTGCGCCAGGAACTGCCCGCCTGAGACGCCTTAGCGTCTGCTCAAAGGCTTGCGAGCTAGAGTCAAGCAAGGCGCAACGACCAACGGGAGTAACAGCCGAAGGCTGGCCCGGAGGGTGAGCGCTAGCGAATCAAAGGCCTGAGGAAGCGGAGTTTACTCATGGTAAATGAGCATTCCGGCCGGGCTGGCGACCCAGGGCCTTTTCAACGCAGTTTGGCCGACGCGCAGCTGGCTTTGGGCAGGCGCTCAGCGAAAGGCGGTCATCTGCTGCACCAGGCTGGTCCGCAACTCGTCCGCGGCGCGGCTGAGCTTGCGGCCCAGGCGGGTGACCAGCTCGACGTGGGCACGGGCGAAGCCGGGATCGGCCAGGGGCAGGGCGCGCAAGGCGCCGCTGTCCAGTTCCTGGGTCGCGGCGAACAGCGGCAGGAGCGTGACGCCGCCCTGCTGGGCATAGTGCTTGAGCAGGGCGAAGGTGTTGCAGGTCAGGGTCGGCGCCAGGCGCTGGCCGGCGGCCTGCTCCACGGCGTCGAGCATCTGGCGGATGCCGTAGGAGATGTCCGGCAGCGCCAGGCGATGCTGGCCCAGCTCCGTCAGGGTCACGGGGCCCTGGGTCGCGGCCAGCGGATGCTCCGGCGCCACCATGGCATAGAGCGGCTGCCCGCGGCTGCCATGCACCCGCAGGTGCGGATCGCGCGGCGGATTGAACACCAGCCCCAGTTGCGCCTCGTCTTCCATCACCTGGCGAATCACCTCGTTGGTGCCCACCACGTTGACCCTGACCTCGATCTCCGGATGCCGCGCGGAAAAGTCGCCCAGGCTGCGCGACAGGTCGCCGATGAAGCCTTCGCCGATGGCCAGCACCACGCGACCGGTGCGCAGCCCCTGCAGATCGGCGATGGCGTCTCTCAGCCCGTCGAGCTGGGTCTGACGCTGGCGGAAGTAATCCAGCACCAGGCGCCCGGCCTCGGTCGGGGTGATGCCGCGGCGGTGGCGCTCGATCAGGTCGACGCCCAGTTCCGCCTCGACCTGGGCGATCTGCCGGCTGACCGCGGACGGGGCGATATCGAGGGCGTCGGCGGCGGCGCGCACGCTGCCCAGCCGCACCGCCTCGACGAAATAGTGCAAGCGTTGTTCGTGAATCCCACGCATCCGTATGTTCTCGTAAAGGCAACGGAAAAGGCCATTTCCAGTATTGGAGAGAGAACAGGGCGCTGTCCATACTCGGGCCAAGACCACGGCCGCCCCGGCCTGGCCGAGGCCCGCGACGCAGAGCCCCGGAAAGGGCGCAGAACCCCGCGCGAGACCCTGTCCGCGGCGGGCTTCCAGCCTCCGGTACGCCAGCCGTGCGACCTCGACCAGACCTCCAGAACGACCGGGTCGCGCTCCCTCGCGGAGCCCTTTTCTGCCCAGCGGGCTTCGCCGCTCGCGACTGCCAACCATACCAACAACCGAGCCCGCGAGCGGGCCGCAGGGGGAAGAATGAGCGCCAATCCGACGCTGGCCGTGGGCCAGGACCGAGCTGTCAGCGATACCGTGAAACTCTATTTCTGGGCGGCGCTGGTGCTGCTGATCGCCGAGCTGATCGGCTCGGTCAGCATCCCGCTGGGCCCGGGCAAGGTGGTGCTGTTGCCGATGATCTGGGCGCTGCTGCTGGGCGCCGCCATTGGCCTGGCCAGCACGCGACTGCCGCAGGGCCTGAGCGTCAGCCGCAGCGCCCAGGTGCGCTCGGCGGCCATCCTGCAGTACGCCTTGCTGATCTTCATCGCCAAGCTCGGCCTGGTGGTGGGCGGTTCCCTGCCCACGGTGATCGCCGCCGGCTGGGCGCTGGCCTTCCAGGAGCTGGGCCATTTCGTCGGCACCATCCTGCTCGGCCTGCCCGTGGCGCTGCTGCTGGGCATCAAGCGCGAGGCCATCGGCGCCACCTTCTCCGTGGGGCGCGAACCGAGCCTGGCGATCATCGGCGAACGCTACGGCATGGACTCCCCGGAAGGCCGCGGTGTGCTCGCCGAGTACCTCACCGGCACCCTGATCGGTGCGGTGTTCATGGCCATCGTCGCCGGCTTCATCGCCAGCCTCAACATCTTCCACCCCTATTCCCTGGCCATGGGCGCCGGCATCGGCTCGGGCAGCATCATGGCCGCCGCGGCCGGTGCGGTGGCGGCCCAGCAGACCCCCGAGGTGGCCAAGGAGGTCATGGCGCTGGCCGCCGCGGCCAACCTCATCACCACCACCCTGGGTACCTATTTCACCCTGTTCATCTCCCTGCCGCTGGCGGTCTGGGGCTATCGGGTGCTGGAGCCGCGTATCGGCCGGACGACCAAGGCCTCCTTCGCCCAGAGCGCGGTAGACCAGACGGTGGTGGACGAGCCGGTGGAGCTGGGCTGGTCGGGACGCCTGAGTGCCTGGTTCGCCGCGGCCGGCCTGGCCCTGCTGGGCACCTTCGTGGCGACCAAGACGCTGCCGGCTGCCGCCCTCATCGCGGTGGCGCTGATGATCGGCGCGGCCGTCGTCGGCGAGCTGCTCTGCCAGCTGTTCCGCCGCAAGGTGCCGGCGGTGTGCTGGGTGTCGCTGGTGGCCATGTTCCTCACCTCGCCCTGGTGCCCGCTGGCGCCGCAGATCACCGCCGCCGCCAACAGCGTCGGCGTGTTGGCGGTGATCACGCCCATGCTGGCCTTCGCCGGCCTGTCCATCGCCAAGGACATCCCGGCCTTTCGCCGGCTGGGCTGGCGCATCGTGGTGGTCTCCCTGACCGCCGGCTTCGGCACCTTCATCGGCGCCGTGTTCATCGCCGAACTCTTCCACTGATCCGCCCCGCGCGCACCGGGTCCCCGGTGCGCTGCTTCCCGCTGCCGTACCGCACCGCCGTCCAATCTCTCCGTTTCTCGCATTTCGTGTGTCGCAGCTCCCAGCCTTGAGGGTTGGACGCTCGCTGTCGTCCGTGGACGATCACCGGCGCTTGAGCTGCGCCCCGAGTTGCAGTATCTATGATGGAAAATTAACAAAAACCGTTAATTTAATAACATCAAGAAAAACGGAGGCGCGCTCGGCATGGGCAAAATCGCGGTCATCGGCAGCAACATGGTCGATCTCATCACCTATATCGAGCGACTGCCTGTCCAGGGCGAGACGCTGGAAGCGCCGGACTTCGCCCTCGGCTGTGGCGGCAAGGGCGCCAACCAGGCGGTCGCCGCGGCCAAGCTGGGCAGCGAGGTGCTGATGGTGACCAAGGTCGGCGACGACCTCTTCGCCGACAACACCCTGGCCAACTTCCGCCGCTTCGGCATCGACACCCGCCACGTCACCCGCGCGCCCGGGCGCTCCAGCGGCGTGGCGCCGATCTTCGTGCAGCCCGATTCGCACAACAGCATCCTCATCGTGAAGGGCGCCAATGCCGCCCTCGGTCCGGCCGACATCCAGGCCGCGGAAGCCGATCTGCGCGACTGCGCGCTGATCGTGCTGCAACTGGAGATCGCCCTGGAGACCGTCTATGCCGCCATCGACTGCGGTCAGCGCCTGGGCATCCCGGTGCTGCTCAATCCGGCGCCGGCGGTGGCCGACCTGAGCGCCGCGCACCTCGCCCGGCTGGACTACTTCGTCCCCAACGAGACCGAGCTGGCCCTGGTCAGCGGCCTGCCGGTGGCGGATCGCGACAGCGCCTTCGCCGCGGCGCGGGTATTGGCCGGTCGCGGCATCCGGCACGTGGTGGTCACCCTGGGCGCCGCGGGCGCGCTGTACGTGGGCGAGGAGGGTGAATTCAGCCTGCCCGGCCAGCGGGTGGCGGCCCTCGACACCACCGGCGCCGGCGATGCCTTCATCGGCTGCTTCGCCCACGGCCGCGTCCAGGGCCTGGGCCTGCGGGAGGCCATGCAGCGGGCGGTGGCCTATTCGGCGCTGTCGGTCACCGGGCGCGGCACCCAGACCTCCTATCCCGAGGCCGCGGTCTTCGAAGACTACCTCGCTTCCCTGGATCTCTGACGCAAGGTCGGCGATCCCTCACCCTGGCACCCTACGGAGAACAACAATGAGCCAGTCACCCCTGCGGCCCAGTGCCGACGGCTACTACCTGAACCGCACGCCGTGGTTCGCCTTCATCCTGCTGTGCTGCATCTTCGCCCTCTGGGCCGCGGCGGCGAGCATGAACGACGTGCTCATCGCCCACTTCAAGAAGGCCTTCCTGCTCAGTGACTTCCAGACCGCCTTCGTCCAGTCGGCCTTCTATCTCGGCTATTTCTTCCTGGCCCTGCCGGCCGCGCTGATGGTGCGGCGCTTCAGCTACAAGACGACCATCCTCTTCGGCCTGTTCCTCTACATGGTCGGCTGCCTGCTGTTCTTTCCCGCCGCCTCCATGGCCAAGTACGGCATGTTCCTGCTGGCGCTGTTCGTGATCGCCGCAGGGCTGTCCTTTCTGGAGACCGCCTGCAACACCTATTCGACCCTGCTCGGGCCGCGCGAGACCGGCACCCGTCGGCTGAACATCTCCCAGACCTTCCACCCCTTCGGCGCCATGACCGGGGTCTACGTCGGCAGCTTCGTGATGTTCAAGGAGGGTGACGCCAGCCAGGCGCAGCTGCTGCAGATGAATCCCGCCGAGGCCGCCGCCCAGCAGTTGCAGATGATCCAGGCCACCCTGACGCCCTACCAGTGGATGATCGGCGTGCTGGTGCTGATCTTCGTGCTCATCGCCTGCACCCGCTATCCGGCCTGCAAGGGCAACGAGCGCGTACGCAGCGAGGGCGACGGCGTCGCCGCCAGCCTGGGTCGGCTGCGGCGTAATCCGCGCTTCGTCTTTGGCGTGCTGGCGCAATTCCTCTACGTCGGCGCCCAGGTCGGCGTCTGGAGCTTCACCATCCGCCTGGCCATGCAACTCGGCGGCAT
The DNA here is from genome assembly GCF_026544185.1 of Pseudomonas sp. GM_Psu_1. Lineage (NCBI taxonomy): Bacteria > Pseudomonadati > Pseudomonadota > Gammaproteobacteria > Pseudomonadales > Pseudomonadaceae > Pseudomonas > Pseudomonas sp. GM_Psu_1. The sequence continues at coordinate 39,984 of NZ_JALNUX010000004.1, read as the reverse complement.
GAACGAGCGCAGCGCCTCCTGGTTCCTGCTCACCACCTTCGCCGCCTATTTCGTCGGCAAGCTGATCGCCAACCTGCTGATGCGCCGCTGGCATCCGGCCAAGGTGCTGGGCGTCTACGGGGTGCTGTGCATCGCGCTGCTGGCCTACACCATCCTGGTGCCCAACATCACCGCGGTGTACGCCGCCGTGGGCGTGAGCATCTTCCTTGGCCCCTGCTGGCCGACCATCTATGGCCTGACCGTCGACGGCATCGGCCGGGACACCGAATTCGGCGGCTCGCTGCTGGTGATGAGCATCGTCGGCGGCGGGGTGATCCCGATCTTCCAGGGCCTGCTGTCGGACTACACCGGCGGCAACATGCAGCTGGCCTATTCGGTGCCGCTGCTGTGCTTCACGGTGATCGTCGCCTACGCCCTCTATTGCCTGCGTCACCCGGCCAGCGAACGGCTGCCGGTGGGCGCCGCCCAGACCGCCTGAGGAGGACGTCGTCATGTCCGTACGCCTGCCCCTGCAGCCTGAGCAATTCACCGCCGACAAGCGCACCCTGCTCGCCAGCGACGCCTTCCAGGTGCGCGCCTGGACCTATTCCTCCGGGGTGCGCGCCCTGGCGCTGGAGAATCGTCGTGGCCGCCTGGTGGTGCTGCCCTACCAGGGGCAGATGATCTGGGACGCCACCTTCGACGGCTGCCGCCTGACCATGCCGGGGCTGTTCGACCAACCGCGGCCGACCCGGCGGATCATCGAGACCTATGGCTGCTTCATGTTCCACGCCGGGGTGCTGCGCAACGGCTGCCCGGCGCCGGAGGACAGCCACGAGTTGCACGGCGAGTTGCCCTGCGCGCCGCTGGACGAGGCCTGGCTGGAACTGGGCCGGGACGCGGAGGGCGATTTCCTGCGTCTGGGCGGCCGCCACGACTACGCCATGGGCTTCGGCGATCGCTATCGCGCCCAGCCCCGCGTGACCCTGAGAGCGGACAGCGCGGTGTTCGAACTGGGCCTGGAGGTGGAAAACCAGGCCGGCCAGCCCATGGACCTGATGTACATGGCGCACATGAACTACGCCTATGTGCCCGGCGGACGCTTCCATGAGCCGCTCGGGGTGGCCCGCACCCGGGTGCGCACCAGCGTGCCGGCCCATGTGCGGCCGACCGCCGACTGGCAGGCCTTCATCGCCGAACTGGCCGAGGACCCCGAGCGACTGCGGGTGCTGGATGCGCCGGCGCGCTACCAGCCGGAGATCGTCAGTTTCATCGATGCGCCGGGGACCGACGCGGCGGGGGAGGCGCATTTCCTGCTGGAGCATCCGGGCGGCGCCGCCTTCTACACGGCCTATCGCCCGCAGGCCTTGCCCCATGCCACGCGCTGGGTGCTGCACAACCCCGATCAGCAGGTGGCGGCCTTCGTGCTGCCGGCGACCTGCGAACCGGAGGGCTATCTGGCCGAGACGGCCAAGGGCCAGGTGCAGCAGCTGCAGCCGGGTGAACGCCGCGCCTTCAGCGTTCGGACCGGCTATCTCGCCGCCGCCGAGCGCGAGGCGCTGCTGGCGCGCCTGGCCGACCCGGCGCGGATCAGGTAAGCAGTTGCGCGCCGTTCGCCTCGATCCGCTCGCGATAGCTGCGCGGAATGCGTCCGTCACTGACCACCAGGTCGAAGTCGCCGAGCGCCGCGAAATGCGCGGCGCGCACCACGTCGAACTTGGTATGGTCGACCAGCAGCAGCCGCTGCTGGGCCTGGCGCAGGACCTTCTGCTTGACCTCGACCTCGTTGAAGTTGAAGCAGGTGACGCCAAAGTCCGCGCTCACCCCGGCCGCCGAGACGAAGGCATGGGTGAGGCGCACGCCATCGAGCACCCCGGTCTCCAGGCGACTCTCGAAAATCTGGTTCTTGCGCTGGAAGGTGCCGCCGCAGACCACCAGGGTGCAGTTGACCTTCTGCTGCAGCTTGAGCAGCACATTGAGCGAATGGCAGACGGCGGTGAATTCCAGGTCATCGGGAATGAAGTCCACCACGAAGGGCGTGGTGGTCCCGCAATCGAGGAAGACGGTGTCGCCGGCGCGGATCTGCGCCGCGGCCAGCCGACCGATGCGACGCTTTTCCTCGACCTGGCGCAGGTCCTGTTCCACCACCTGGTAGCCGGGCGCCTCGCTGCCGCCGACATCGCGGGTGACATGACCGCCGAGCAGGCGCAGGCCGTCCGGCGGGAGCCGCAGGTCGCGTCTCAGGGTCATTTCCGAGACACCCAGCAGCTGGGCCATCTCGCGCAGGTGAATGGCGTGCTGATCCTGCAGCGCCTGGTGCATCAGCTTGAGCCGAGCGGCTTTCTTGCTATCCATGAGGGGTGCGCTACGGGAGTCCGACTAGAGGTGCAGGCCGCACCAACCAAGAATTCTGATCCGATCATACGCTACCCGTGCCTGAGGAGGCCCCATGCAGCTTGAACCCGGCGAACTCGCCAAGACCATCGACCACACCCTGCTCGCCGCCGATGCCCGCCGCGCCCAGATCGACCGCCTGTGCCAGGAGGCGCGCACCCATGGCTTCTATTCGGTGTGCGTGAATTCCGCCCAGGTCCCCCATGCCGCGGCGCAACTGGCCGGCAGCGCGGTCAAGGTCTGCGCGGTGGTGGGCTTTCCGCTCGGCGCCGGGCTGAGCGCGGCCAAGGCCTTCGAGGCCGCGCAGGCCATCGCCGCCGGGGCCGGGGAGATCGACATGGTGCTCAACCTCGGCTGGCTCAAGGATGGCCTGCTGGAAGAGGTGTCCGCCGACATCGCCGCGGTGCAGGCCGCCTGTGGCGCGGTACCGCTCAAGGTGATCCTGGAGACCGGTCTGCTCGACGATGAGCAGAAGCGCCAGGCCTGCCGGATCTGTCGCGACCTCGGCGTCGCCTTCGTCAAGACCTCCACCGGTTTCGGCCATGGCGGCGCGACCCTGGACGATGTCCGCCTGATGCGCGAAGAGGTGGGTCCGGAAATGGGCGTGAAAGCCTCCGGCGGCGTGCGTGACCGCGCCACCGCCCAGGCCATGCTGGACGCCGGCGCGACCCGCCTGGGGACCAGCTCGGGCGTGGCCATCGTCAGCGGTGGCGAGGGTGGGGTGGGGTATTGAACTCCGGAAATCGCCGTCATTTCTCTCTAGGGTAGGGGTGTTTTATCGCGGCCATGGGCCGCTCCTACAGGCTCCGATGTAACCGTAGGAGCGGTCGCTACGGCGCACCGGCATGGCCGCGATAAAGGCATTTGATGACTACCCCGGCCCCTGCCGATAGAGCTTGGAATCGCTGAAATCCCCTGGCGCCAGTACCTCGCCGACCAGGATCAGCGCGGTGCGGCGGAAATCCTTGTCCCGCGCCCGTTCGACGATGTCGGCCAGGGTGCCCCGGACGCTGTCCTGGTCCGGCCAGCTGGCGCGGTGGACGATCGCCACCGGGCAGCCGGGGCCGTAGTGCGGCAGGAGGTCGGCGACGATGCGCTCCAGCTGGCCGACGCCGAGGTGGATGGCCAGGGTCGCGCGATGGCGCGCCAGGTCGGCCAGCGCCTCGCCTTCCGGCATGGCCGTGCGGCTGGCGTAGCGGGTCAGGATCACCGTCTGGCTGACCCCGGGCAGGGTCAGCTCGCAACCCAGCAGGGCGGCGCAGGCGGCGGTGGCGGTGACGCCGGGCACGATCTCGTAGGGAATGCCCAGCGCCTGCAGGCGGCGGATCTGCTCGCCGATGGCGCCGTACAGCGAGGGATCGCCGGAATGCACCCGGGCCACGTCCTGGCCGCGGGCATGGGCGGCGGCCAGATGGCCGACGATGGCATCCAGGTCCAGGTGGGCGGTGTCGATCACCGTCTCGGCCTGGTGACCTTCCAGCACCGCGGGCGGTACCAGGGAGCCGGCATAGAGGATCACCGGGCACTGGCGGATCAGCCGCTGGCCCTTGACGGTGATGAGGTCGGGATCGCCGGGGCCGGCGCCGATGAAATGAACGGTCATGGGGTTTCCTCGGCCAGGGCAGCGAGCAGGTCGGCGACGCTGGCGAATTCACGATCGACGCAGGGCAACTCGGGGCGGCGCAGGATCAGCACCGGCAGACCCCGCTCGCGGGCCACCTGCAACTTGGGCTGGGTGGCGGCGCTGCCACTGTTCTTGCTGATCAGCACATCGAAGTCGCCTTGGGCGAACAGCAGGCGCTCGGCCTCCAAGGCGAAGGGACCACGGTCAGCGATGATCCGCGCCCGTGCGTGGCCGGGATGGGCGTCGAGCAGGCGCAGGGTCCAGAACTGGTGGGGCGGGATTTCCGCGAGGTGCTCCAGGGGTTCGCGACCCAGGGTGAAGAAGGGGCGGGTGAAGGGCGCCAGGGTGGTCTGGAGTTCGCTCCAGTCGGCCACCTCGCGCCAGTCGTCGTCGGGACAAGCCTGCCAGCCGGGGCGGCGCAGGGCCCAGCAGGGGATACCGGACTGGGCCGCGGCCAGGCCGGCGTTGTGGCTGATCCGGGCGGCGTAGGGATGGGTGGCGTCCAGCAGCAACTCGATGCCTTCACTGTGGAGAAAGGCGGCCAGCCCCGCGGCGCCGCCGTAGCCGCCGACCCGCACCTGGCAGGGCAGGTCCTGGGGCACCCGACCGAGACCGGCGAGGCTGTAGAGGGCGTCCGCCTGCAGCGTGCGGGCGATGGCCAGGGCTTCGGTGGTGCCGCCGAGCAGAAGGATCTTCATGGGCGGTCTTCCCCCGGAGCGGCGGAGGTTTCGTCATGCATGGCGCGCCCTCACCCCCGGCCCCTCTCCCCGAGGGAGAGGGGAGGAAAGGCGGTGCCTGGGGGCGGGCGGCGGAGTAGGGGTATTGGTCTCACAGGCGGCTTTCCCGCCGATGATCACAGCGTGCTCAGCAAGCGTCGTGGGCGTCAGCCCGTACGCCAGACTTCCAAGCCACCACCCAATCATCCCCCCTACCCCGCGTGGTGAGGGGGCAAGGCGCAGCTCACCGTCTTCAGGGGTGAAGGAGGCACGCCTAACCGCCCCCTCGCCCCTACGGGGAGATGGCTGGGGTGAGGGGGCAAGGCGCCGCTTGCCGCCGCGGATTAAAGGGTCACACCAAGCCACCCCCTCTCCCCTCGGGGAGAGGGTCGGGGTGAGGGGGGCACGTCCAACCCTCACGGCTTCACCACGTCCAGCAAGGTAATAGGCAGCGCCGCACGCCAGGTGTCGAAGGCGCCCAGCGGCTGGGCCTGGGCCACCTGCAGGCGGGTCAGGTCGCCGCCGTGGCGTTCGCGAAAGGCCACCAGGGCGGCTTCGGTCTGCAGGGTCACGGCATTGGCGACCAGGCGGCCGCCGGGACGCAAGGCGGCCCAGCAGGCGTCCAGCACCCCCGGCGCGGTGAGGCCGCCGCCGATGAAGATGGCGTCCGGGGTGGCCAGACCGGCCAGGGCCTCAGGGGCCAGGCCGGCCACCAGGTGCAGCGCCGGGGCGCCGAGGTGGTCGCGGTTGTGGAGGATATGCGCCTGGCGACCGGCGTCGGCCTCGATGGCCAGCACCCGGCAGCCGGGATGGCTGCGCGCCCATTCGATGCCGATGGAGCCGCAACCGGCGCCCACGTCCCACAGCAGTTCGCCGGGGCGCGGCGCCAGGCGGGCCAGGGTCACGGCGCGCACGTCTCGCTTGGTCAGCTGGCCGTCGTGGCGATAGGCGCTGTCCGGCAGACCCGGGGTGAGCGGCAGACCCGTCTCCCCAGTCTCGCTCAGGACCTCGATGGCCACCAGGTTGAGCGCCGCCGCTTCCGCCAGCGACCAGTCCTGGGCGCGACCGGCGATCCGGCGCTCCAGAGGACCGCCCAGGTGCTCCAGCACCTGCAGCTGGCTGGCGCCGAAGCCCTGGTCCACCAGCAGCGCGGCCAGGGCCGCAGGGCTGTGGCCGTCGTTGCTCAATACCAGCAGGCGGGCGCCCGGGTGCAGATGGCGCACCACGGCGGCCAGCGGGCGGGCCACCACCGACAGCAGGGTGACGTCCTGCAGCGGCCAGCCGAGGCGAGCCGCGGCCAGGGAATAGGAGGAGGGCGCCGGCAGCACCTGCAGTTCGTCGGCCGACAGCTGGCGCGCCAGGCTCGCGCCGACGCCGAACAGCATGGGATCGCCGCTGGCCAGCACGCAGACCGGGGTGCCGCGGCGGTCCAGGACCGGGGCCAGGGCGAAGGGCTGCGGCCAGGGCTCGCGGGTGGCGCGGATGCAGGGTGGCAGCAGCGCCAGCTGGCGCGGACCGCCGATGACGACCCCCGCCTCCAGCAGGGCGCGGCGGGCCTGCTTGCCGAGGCCGGGGTAGCCGTCTTCGCCGATACCCACCACGGTCAGCCAGGGGATCATGAACACACCTCATCGAACGTCAGCCGACCGGGCGTTTTCAAGGGGTCGGGCAAAGCGGGCATAATAACGTCTTTCCCCGTTCAGCCCGACCTTCCGCCGTGAATCCTCCGTCTCCTTCCGCCCTCGTCCCGCGGCCTTCGGCCTGTCCGGGGCTGCTGCGCATCGTGCCCGCGCGCGATGGCGGCCTGTGCCGGGTGAAGTTGCCGGGGGGCCGGCTGACGGCAGCCCAGGCGCGGGCCATCGCCGCCGCCAGCACGCGCTGGGCGAGCGGGGTCCTGGAGCTGACCAACAGGGCCAACCTGCAATTGCGTGGTGTACGCCAGGACGGTGCCGCTGCCCTGGTGGCCGAGCTGCAGGCCGCCGGTCTGGGGCCGGCCGATCCCGCCGCCGATGACGTGCGCAATCTGCTGCTCAGCCCGTCTGCCGGCAGGGATCCGCAGCAGCTGCGCGACGTTCGTCCCCTGGCCGCCGAATTGCTCGCCCTGCTGGAAGGCGACCGCCGCCTGCATGGGCTGTCGGCCAAGTTCGCTCTGCAACTGGACGGCGGCGAAGCCCTGGCCCGGCTCGACCATCCCCATGATGTCTGGCTGTCGGCGCGCGCCGAGGGCTATGTCCTTGGCCTGGCTGGCACCCCAGCGGATGCGCCCCTGGGCCTGATCCCCGCGGGACGCGAGGTGGCCACGGTGGCGACCCTGCTGCATCGCTTCCTTGACCTGGCTGACCCTGAACAGAGCCGCATGAGACAGCTGCTTGCGCAACGGCCGGTCGAGGAGCTGCTGGCCGGTCTTGGTCTGCTGCCGACTCAGAGCCACCCACGTGCGCCAGCGGAAATCGCAGGACGCCTCGGTAGCCATCCTCAGCGGCAATCCGGCTTGTGTTGGGTTGGCGTCCAACCGGCTTTGGGCCGCCTGCCGGCCACGACTTTAGAGGCAGTCGCCGACCTGGCCGAACACCACGGCAATGGCGACCTGCACCTCACCCCCTGGCAGGGCCTGCTGCTGCCCGATGTACCGGTCGACCAGGCCGCCAAGCTGCTCGCCGCGCTGGCCACCCTGGAGCTGATCACCGATCCCGCCGCGCCCCTGGCCCGGCTGGTCGCCTGTACCGGCAGTCAGGGCTGCGCCAAGGGCCGGGCCGACACCAAGGGCGATGCCCTGCGCCTGGCCGAGCGGCTGCCGGCCGGCGTCGAGGTGCACCTCTCCGGTTGCCCGCGCAGCTGCGCCCTGGCCGGACAGGCACCCCACACCCTGCTGGCGATGGCCCCCGGTCGCTATGACCTCTTCGTGCGCGACGCCACCCAGCCCGGTCCGGGCCGGCGGCGCGCCACCCATTTGTCCCTCGACGAGGCCGCCGCCTGGCTGGCCCGGAGTCCCAGTGATGCTTGAATACGAACGCGACGGCCAGGCGATCTATCGCCAATCCTTCGCCACCATCCGCGCCGAGGCCGATCTCTCGGCCATCCCCGCCGACCTGGAAAAGCTCGCCGTGCGGGTGATCCACGCCTGCGGCATGGTCGACGTGGTCCAGGACCTGGCCTTTTCCCCGGGGGCCGGGGCGGCCGGGCGCGCGGCGCTGGCGGCCGGCGCGCCCATCCTCTGCGATGCGCGCATGGTCGCCGAGGGCGTCACCCGTACCCGCTTGCCAGCGAATAATCAGGTGATCTGCACCCTGCACGACGAGGGCATCCGCGAGCTGGCCGTGGCCCAGGGCAACACCCGCTCGGCGGTGGCCCTGGAGCGCTGGCGGCCGCACCTGGCCGGCAGCGTGGTGGTGATCGGCAATGCCCCCACCGCGCTGTTCTATCTGCTGGAAATGCTCGACGCCGGGGCGCCCAGGCCGGCGCTGATCCTCGGCATGCCGGTGGGCTTCGTCGGGGCGATGGAGTCCAAGGACGCCCTGGCCGCCGACAGCCGCGGCGTACCCTATGTCATCGTCCGCGGCCGGCGGGGCGGCAGTGCCATGGCCGCCGCGGCGGTCAACGCCCTGGCTACGGAGGTGGAGTGATGGCAGGCCGCCTGCTCGGCCTGGGCGTCGGCCCCGGCGATCCGGAACTCATCACCCTCAAGGCCCTGCGCCTGCTGCAGGGCGCGCCGGTGGTGGCCTATTTCGTCGCCAAGGCCAAGGCCAACGCGGGCCAGGGCGGCAATGCCTATGGCGTCATCGAGGGCTATCTGCTGGACGGCCAGCAGCGCCTGCCGCTGGTCTATCCGGTGACCACCGAGAAGCTGGCACCGCCGCTGTCCTACGAGACGGTGATCGCCGACTTCTACGACACCGCCGCCGCCCAGGTGGCCGACCATCTGGACGCCGGCCGCGACGTGGCGGTGATCTGCGAGGGCGATCCCTTCTTCTACGGCTCCTACATGTACCTGCACGACCGCCTGGCCGAGCGCTACGAGGCCCAGGTGGTGCCGGGGGTCTGCTCCATGCTCGGCGGCGTGGCCATGCTCGGCCTGCCGCTGGTCTATCGCAACCAGACCCTGACGGTGCTCTCCGGTGTGCTCTCCGCGGAAGAACTCAAGGCGCGCCTGGCCAGCGCCGACGCCGCCGTGGTGATGAAGCTGGGGCGCAACTTCGAGAAGGTGCGCCAGGTGCTGCGTGAGCTGGGTCTGGACGAGCGCGCCCGCTACATCGAGCGCGCCACCATGGACAATCAGCGCATCGTCGCGCTGGACGCCGTCGACCCCATGGCCTCGCCGTATTTCTCGCTGGTGGTGGTGCCGGGGGTGAAATGGAAGGGTTGAGCCCGGCCATCGTCATCCTCGGTCCCGGCGCCCTGGCCACCGCCCGCCGCTTGCAGGCCGGCCTGCCGGGCAGCCTGGTGCATGGCCTGGCTGGGCGGGTCGAGGGCGACGTCAGCTACAGCGCCTTCGGCGATCACCTGCGTGACCTCTATCGGCAGCAGCGCCCGCTGCTGGTGCTCTGCGCCGCCGGCATCGTCATCCGCAGCCTGGCGTCCTTGCTGGACGACAAGACCGCCGAGCCGCCGGTGCTGGCCGTGGCCGAAGACGGCAGCGCCGTGGTGCCGCTGCTGGGCGGCCTGGCCGGCGCCAATCGCCTGGCCCGTCAGCTCGGTACGCTGCTGAACGTGGCCCCGGCCATCACCACCAGTGGCGAACTGAGATTCGGCACCTGCCTGCTCGATCCGCCGGCCGGCTATGCCCTGGCCGATGTCGACGTGGCCAAGCACCGGGTGGCCGATCTGCTGGCCGGCGCCCCGGTACGCATCGAGGGCGAGGCGCCCTGGCTGGACGCGGTGCCCCTGGCCCGCGATCCCGCGGCGCGGCAGCGCATCCTGGTCTCGCCACTGGCCAGCGCTGACGATCACACCCTGCTGATCCATCCCCGCGCCGTGCTGGTGGCGGTACGCGCCGATGCCACCGCCACCGCCGTCACCGCGCTGCTCGCCAGCGCCGGCTATGCGCCGGGCGCCGTGGCGCTGCTGCTGGCGCGGGCGGAAGACATGGCCGCGCCCGGTCTCGCCGAGCTGAGCCAGACGCTGGCCGTACCCCTGAGATTCGTCGACGCCCGTACCCCGGACTTCGCCCGGGCGTCGGTGGCGCGGGCCCAGGCCCAGGGCCTCGCCCTGCACCTGCATGACCGGCCGCTGGACGCCGAGGACCTGGGCCAGCGCCGCGGGCGCCTCAGCGTGGTGGGCCTCGGCCCCGGCGCGGCGGAGCTCATGGCGCCGGTGGTGCGCCGCGCCCTGGACCAGGCTCAGGACGTGCTCGGCTACGCCACCTACGTGCAGATGGCCGGTCCCTTGCGCCCGGATCAGCTGGCCCATGCCAGCGACAACCGCGAAGAATTGCAGCGCGCCCGCCACGCCTTCGAACTGGCCGCCAGCGGTCGCCAGGTGGTCATGGTGTCGTCCGGCGATCCGGGCGTCTTCGCCATGGCCGCCGCGGTGCTGGAGGTGCTGGAAGGCGCCGACGATCCGCGCTGGGCGGCGGTGGAGCTGGAGATCCTCCCGGGCATCACCGCGGCCATGGCCAGCGCCGCCCTGGCCGGCGCGCCCCTGGGCCACGACTTCTGCCTGATCTCCCTGTCCGACAACCTCAAGCCCTGGGCGGTGATCGAGCAGCGCCTGCGCCAGGCCGCCGCGGCGGACCTGGCCATGGCCTTCTACAACCCCATCTCCAAGGCCCGGCCGCATCAGCTGGAGCGGGCGCTGGACGTCCTGCGCAGCTGCCGTCCGGCGAACACCCCGGTGATCCTCGGCCGCGACGTCGGCCGTCCCGGTGGCGGTCTCGAATACACCAGCCTCGGCGCGCTGCGCAGCGACATGGTGGATTCACGCACCCTGGTGATCCTCGGCTCCAGCCATACCCGGCGTTTCCCGCGGGCCGGTGGCGGCGAGTGGGTCTATACGCCGCGCTGGTACGATCCGGAATTGTTATAAAGTAACATTTAGTGCTTGAATCCTGGTTGCTGCTGGCTCACCCTCGGCGACCTTCCTGTTCCCTGGCGGGAAGCCGGTGCAACTCCGGCGCGGTCGCGCCACTGTGAGCTTCGCGAGAAGCGAGCCAGACCTTGCCAGGGGCTACCCAACATCCACAAGGGACGCGTCATCCCAAGGAGAGTCCATGTTTCGCCATCTTCTGCCGCTGCTCGCCGCCGGCCTGTTGTCCGTTGCCTCTCTCACCACCCAGGCGGCCACCGCCTATCCGCTGACCGTGCACAACTGCGGTCGTGAACTGGTCTTCGAGCGCGCGCCCCAGCGGCTGGTCAGCCTCGGTCAGGCCAGCACCGAGTTGCTCCTGCGCCTGGGCGTGGGCGCGCGGCTGGTGGGCACCGGCGTCTGGTTCGGCGGCTTGCCCGCGGACCTGCAGGCGGCGGGCAAGGGCATTCCGCGGCTGGCCGACAACGCCCCCAGCTTCGAGGCCGTGGTCGGCACCCGGCCGGACCTGGTGGCGGCCCAGTACACCTATCACGTCGGCCCCGGTGGCGAGGTGGCGGACTTCCCGCGCTTCGCCAAGCTGGGCATCGCCGCCTATGTGGCGCCCAGCGATTGCGAGGGCAAGGCGGTGACCGCCGATTCCAACAGCGATGGCAGCCGCAGCGCGCCCTTCGACATGCAGCTGGTGACCCGCGAAGCCCGGGAGCTGGCGGCCATCCTCGATGTGCAGCCGGCCGGCGAGCGTCTGGTCGCCGACCTGGACCGCCGTATCGCCGCCGCGGGCGAGCAGGCCAAAGCCGCCGGGGTGCAGGGCCGCTCGGTGCTGTTCTGGTTTTCCAGTCCGCGGCTGGAAGGGGATCCCTGGGTCGCCGGCAACCTCGGTGCGCCGGCCTGGATCGCCCGGGCCTTGGGCCTGCGCAACGTGGTCGACAGCGCCGAGGAATGGCCGGCGGTGAGCTGGGAGCGCATCGCCAGCCTGGACCCTGACTATATCGTCGTGGCGCGCATGGACCGGCGTCTCTACCCAGCCGATGACGTAGACAAGAAGCTGGCCTTCCTGCGCAGCGATCCCCTGACCCGCGAATTGCGCGCGGTACGCGAGAATCATCTGCTGGTGGTAGACGCCCCGACCCTCAATCCCTCGCTGCGGGTGGTGGACAGCGTCGAGACCCTGGCCGCCGACCTGGCCAAGCCGCAACCATGAGTCTGCCCCTCGCGGCCGAAGGCGCCCGGCCCTGGCGCTGGCTGCTGGGCCTGGCCGCGGTGCTGGCGCTGGCGGCGAGCGTGGTGCTGGCGGCGTCCTTCGGCGAGATGCCCATCGCGCCCCTGACCAGTCTGCAGGCCATCGCCAACGGCCTCGGCCTGGGGCCCTATCCGGTGGAGCGCATCGTCCAGGGCATCGTCTGGGAATACCGCCTCAGTCGCGCCCTGGTGGCCGCCTGCTGCGGTGCGGGCCTGGCGGTCTCGGGGGCCATCCTCCAGGCGCTGCTGCGCAACGCCCTGGCCGAGCCCTATGTGCTCGGCCTGTCGGCCGGCGCCTCCACCGGCGCGGTGCTGGTGATGCTGCTGGGCGTCGGCGGCGGGGTGCTTGGTGTCTCCCTGGGCGCCTTTCTCGGCGCGGTGCTGGCCTTCGCCGTGGTGCTGCCCTTTCTCGGCAGCGGCGGCAGTACCCGCATCATCCTCGCCGGGGTGGCGGCTTCCCAGCTGTTCAATGCCCTGACCGCCTATATCGTTGCCACCGCGGCCAATGCCGAGCAGGCGCGCAGCGTGATGTTCTGGCTGCTCGGCAGCCTGGCCGGGGTGCGCTGGCCGGATGTCTGGCTGGCCGCCGGGGTGGTGCTCGCCGGGCTGCTGGTGTGCCTGGCCTGCGCCCGGGCGCTGGATGCCTTCGCCTTTGGCGAAGACGCCGCCGCCAGCCTCGGGGTGGCGGTGGGACCGCTGCGCCTGCTGCTGCTGGCCGTCACCGGCCTGATCACCGCCTGCCTGGTCAGCCTGGTGGGCGCGGTGGGCTTCGTCGGCCTGGTGATCCCCCATGTGGCGCGTTTCCTGGTCGGTCCGGGGCATGGCCGGCTGCTGCCCACCTGCGCCCTGATCGGCGCGCTGTTCATGGTGCTGGCCGACATCGTCGCCCGCACCCTGGTGGCTAAGCAGACCCTGCCCATCGGCGTGGTCACCGCCCTGGTCGGTGCCCCGGCCTTCGCCTTCATCCTCTATCGCGCACGGGAGGTCCGATGAGCCTCGCCGCGCGCGACGTGGCCTGGAGCGCCGGCGGCCAGCCGATCCTCGCCGGGGTGACCCTCGCGGTGCCGCCCGGTGGGGTGCTCGGACTGCTCGGCCCCAATGGCTCGGGCAAGTCCAGTCTGCTGCGGCTGCTGGCCGGGCTGCGGCGGCCGGAGGAGGGTAGGGTCAGTCTCGACGGGACGCCGCTGGCCGAGCTGCGCCGGCGCGACCTGGCGCGTCGGGTCGCCCTGGTGGAGCAGCAGGCGGGTACCGAGGCCGATCTGTCGGTGGCCGAGGTGGTGCGCCTGGGGCGCACGCCCCATCGTGGCCTGCTCGATGCCTGGAGCGCGCGCGACGCCGAGGTCTGCCAGCGCGCCCTGGCCCAGGTCGGCCTGGTCGACAAGGCGGCACGGCGCTGGCACAGCCTCTCCGGCGGCGAGCGCCAGCGCGCCCAGATCGCCCGTGCCCTGGCCCAGGAGCCCAGCGAACTGCTGCTGGACGAACCCACCAACCACCTCGATATCCAGCACCAGCTGGAGATCCTCGACTTGGTCCGCCGCCTGCCGGCGACCTGCGTGCTGGCCATCCACGATCTCAACCTCGCCGCGCTGTTCTGCGATCGCCTGGCGGTGCTGCGCGACGGCCGCCTGGTCGCCGAAGGCGCCCCCGGCGAGGTGCTGACGGCCGCGCTGATCCAGCAGGTCTGGGGGGTGAGGGCGCAGGTGACGCTGGACGGTCCCGACGGTCGGCCGTCGATCCGCTATCGACTGGGCTGACGGCGCCGCACCGGGCCGGCCCGTTCTTCGATCGCCTGCCTGAGCTGCTGGCGACCGCCCAGCCAGAAGACGGCTTCGGTGGCGATGAACAGCGGGCCGATGGCCAGGCCGGCCAGGTCGTCGAGAAAGGCCGGCTTGCGCCCCTCGTAGTGGTGGCCGACGAACTGGATGGCCCAGCCGACCAGGAACAGACCCAGCCCCCAGGCCAGCCAGACACCCGTGGTCTGGGCCGCCAGCGCGGCGCCCAGCCAGAGGGCGAGCGCGAGCAGGACGCTCATCAGCAGCCCCAGCGGCCGATCCAGGCGCAGATAGAAGAGCGCCACCGCACCGGCCACCGGCACCGCGGGTGACAGCGGCCAGCCGGCCAGGCTGAAGACCGGTCGGGACAGCAGGATGGCCACCGCCAGCACGATCAGCAGGATGCCGGGGAAGTGGCTGGCGATATTGCGCGGATCGCGGTGGTAGCTCGCGTACTGGCTGAGATGATCTTCCAGGGTCTTCATCGACAGGCATCCAGGCGGCTGGGCGGGAAGCCTTAGCATGCACCTGGAGGCCCCTGCGCGTCTGCGGGTGTCGGCAGAAATGCGATTGCGATAATCGCCCCCTCGCTCGATAATCGATCAAAAGCCTGCCGAGGATAGGGTCGATGGACGATAACCGCACCGCTCACGCCACCGGTCTGCCGCCACTGGCCGCGCCGCCCATCATCGCCTCGCCGGCCAAGCGCATCGAAGCCTTCACCGGCGACCCGAATTTCATGACCTCCCTGGCCCGCGGCCTGGCGGTCATCCACGCCTTCCAGGAGCGCAAGCGCCAGCTGACCATCGCCCAGATCAGCCATCGCACCGAGATCCCTCGCGCCGCGGTGCGTCGCTGCCTGCACACCCTGATGAAGCTGGGCTACGTCACCACCGATGGGCGCACCTATTCGCTGCTGCCCAAGGTGCTGACCCTGGGGCACGCCTATCTGTCGTCGACACCCCTGGCGGTCACCGCCCAGCCGGTGCTCGATCGCCTCAGCGAGCAACTGCACGAAGCCTGCTCCATGGCCACCCTGGAAGGCGACGAGATCCTCTATATCGCCCGCTCGGCCACGCCGCAGCGACTGATCTCGGTGGACCTCAGCGTTGGCAGCCGGTTGCCGGCCTATTGCACCTCCATGGGCCGCATCCTGCTCGCCGCCCTGGACGATGCCGCCCTGCACGACTACCTGGAACACGCCGACCTCCAGGCCAAGACCAGCCGTACCCTCTATCAGCCGCCGGCGCTCATCGAGTGCCTGGGCCAGGTGCGCCAGCAAGGCTACGTCATCGTCGACCAGGAGCTGGAAGTGGGGCTGAGATCCCTGGCGGTGCCCCTGAGGGACGCCGCCGGCCAGGTGCTGGCGTCGCTCAACGTCGGCACCCACGCCAGTCGGGTCAGTCGCCAGGAGCTGGAGACGCGCTTCCTGCCGGTGCTCCTGGCGGCCAGCCAGGAATTGAGCACCCGGTTGTTTCACTAGCGAATCCGGTCGATTATCGGCCATATCGCCGATAATCGAATTGTCAGCTGTCTGGGGTTGGGCTTAACGTCGGCGCAGTGGCGCAACACGCCGATAACAACAACACGAGCAGACCACCATGACGCACACCCTCGCGGGCGCCGTGCCCCTGGCCGATTCCTCGGCCACGGCGACAGCCGGCACCCTGGACGTCCAGCAGTTCATCAATCGCCAGGCGCTGTCCGCCTACCAGTGGCGCATCGTCGCCCTGTGCTTTCTCATCGTCTTTCTCGACGGCCTCGACACCGCGGCCATGGGCTTCATCGCCCCGGCGCTGTCGGTGGAATGGGGCATCCCGCGGGCCAGCCTGGGGCCGGTGATGAGCGCCGCGCTGGGCGGCATGGTCTTTGGCGCCCTGGGTTCCGGGCCGCTGGCCGATCGCTTCGGTCGCAAGGGCGTGCTGGTGGTCGCCACCTTCATCTTTGGCGGCTTCAGCCTGCTGTCGGCCTTCAGCAGCAACCTCGAACAGCTGGTGATCCTGAGATTCCTCACCGGGCTGGGCCTGGGCGCCGCCATGCCCAATGCCACCACGCTGCTCTCGGAATACACCCCCGAGCGCCTCAAGTCGCTGCTGGTGACCAGCATGTTCTGCGGCTTCAACCTGGGCATGGCCGGCGGCGGCTTCGTCTCGGCCTGGATGATCCCGGCCTATGGCTGGCACAGCCTGCTGGTGCTGGGCGGCGTGCTGCCCCTGGCGCTGGCCGTGGTGCTGCTGCTCTGGCTGCCGGAATCGGCGCGTTATCTGGTGGTGCACGGCAAGAGCGCCGAGCGCATCCGCCGGGTGCTGGCACCCATCGGCCGCGAAGCCGCCGAGGCGCGGCACTTCGTGGTGCCCGAGCAGAAGTCGGTCAAGACCGGCAACGTCTTCGCGGTGATCTTCAACCGCAGCTACAGCGCCGGCACCCTGCTGCTGTGGCTGACCTATTTCATGGGCCTGGTGATCGTCTACCTGCTCACCAGCTGGCTGCCGACGTTGATGCGCGACGCCGGCGCCAGCCTGGAGCAGGCCGCCCTGATCGGCGCGCTGTTCCAGTTCGGCGGGGTGCTCAGCGCGGTGTTCGTCGGCTGGGCCATGGACAGATTCAATCCGCACAAGGTGATCGGCCTGTTCTATGTCCTGGCGGGCGTCTTCGCCTATTGCGTCGGCCAGAGCCTGGGCCAGGTCGCCTTGGTCGCCACCCTGGTGCTGGTGGCCGGCATGTGCATCAACGGCGCCCAGTCGGCCATGCCCTCGCTGGCGGCGCGCTACTACCCGACCCATGGCCGCGCCACCGGGGTCTCCTGGATGCTCGGCATCGGCCGTTTCGGCGCCATCACCGGCGCCTGGATGGGCGCGACCCTGCTGGGCCTGGGCTGGAGCTTCACCCAGGTGCTCACCGCGCTGCTCCTGCCGGCGGGTCTCGCCGCCCTGGCGGTGCTGATCAAGGGGGTGGTCAGTCACGCCGACGCGACCTGAGGTCGATGGCTTCCCTTTTGCCGGTGGCGGGCGCTAGGCGCAGGCGCTGCCACCGCGTAAAGTTGCACCCTTTGCTAGCTTCGCAGTCACCCGCCCTAGAGCCTGTCCATAATCTGCTGCGCGTCGGCCAAACAGCGTTGAAAACCCCTTCGGAATGCTCATTTACTTTAAGTAAATTCCGCTTCCTCAGGCCTTTTCGCCTTGTTTGGCTCTAGCTCGCGAGATTATGGACAGGCTCCTGGAGCGGGTGCAGACGTCCAAGGGGTTCCATGAAAGGTTTCGCGCGCAGCGGACAGTGGGCTGTCCGGCTGGTAACGCTTATCGCTTGCTTTCTGATTGCGCCGGCCTTCGCCGAGACGCGCCAGGTGACCGACGTCCTCGGGCGCACGGTGACCATCGAGGCGCCGGCCAAGCGGGTGGTGCTGGGCTTCCACTATGGCGACTACCTGGCGGTCGGTGGCGAGCAGGCCTTCGACGCCGTGGTCGGTGTCTCCCGTGGCGCCTGGGAGCGCAAGGTGCCGGCCAACTGGGCGCTCAACGTCGCCCACCGACCTTCCCTGGCCAGCCTTCCCGATGTGGGCGAGACGGAAAACAACAGCTTCTCCGTGGAAAAGGTGCTCGCCCTCAAGCCGGATCTGGTGGTCCTGGCCGCCTGGCAATTCCAGGCGCTGGACAGCGAGGTCAAGCGCCTGGAACAGCTCGGCATCCCGGTGGTGGCGATCGACTACAACGCCCAGACCCTGGAGCGCCACCTGGCCTCCACCCGCCTGCTCGGGGTGATCACTGGCCAGGAGGCGCGCGCCAACGAACTGGCCGACTTCTACGCCAAGGTGGTGCAGGACATCCAGACCCGCATCGCGGCGGCTCATCGCCCGAAACCACGGGTCTATGCCGAGTTCGGCAACAAGGGCCCGGCCGAATACTCCTTCACCTATGGCCGCAACATGTGGGGCGCCATGGTTACCCTGGCCGGCGGCGACAACATCGCCGCGCCCTTCATCCAGTGGTGGGGGGTGATGAATCCGGAGCAGGTGCTCCTGGCCCAGCCGGAGGTCATCTTCATCTCCGGGCGTGAGGACAACAGCAATCCCTCCGCCTTGCCCATGGGCCCCGGGGTCTCTGCCGACGACGCCCGCAGCCACCTGCGCGCCTTCATGCAGCGACCGGGCTGGGCCAATCTGCCGGCGATCCGCGACGGGCGCCTCTATGGCGTCTACCAGGGCGCCTCGCGCAGCCTGGAAGACTTCGCCATGCTGCAATTCATCGCCAAGCAGCTCTATCCGGATCTGTTCCAGGACGTGGATCCCATGGCCAACTACCGCGAGTACTACCGCCGCTACATGCCGATCCAGCCCGAGGGCACCTTTGCCATAGGCCTGACGCCATGAGCGAGGCCGCGAACGCCAGCCACGGCAACGCCATCGCCGAGCAACGCGCCCGCGAGCGCCGCCGCTGGCGCGCCTGCGGGGTGTTTCTGCTGCTGACCCTGGCGGGTCTGGTGCTGGACATCGCCACCGGGCCGTCGCTGCTCTCGCCGCTGGAAGTGCTCAAGTCGCTGACCGGGCTCGGCGAGCGGCAGCCGATGACCGACGCCATCGTCCGCGACCTGCGCCTGCCGGTGGCGCTGATGGCGCTGGCGGTGGGCGCGGCCCTCGGCGCGGGCGGGGCGCAGATGCAGACGCTGCTCAACAACCCCATGGCCAGCCCCTACACCCTGGGCATGGCCGCCGCCGCCGGTTGTGGCGCCGCCCTCAGCCTGGCGCTGGGCAGCTTCGGCCTGGGCGCGCTGATCGGGGTGCCGCTGGGCGCCTTCGCCTTCGCCATGCTGGCGGCGCTGTTTCTCTTCGCCCTGGCCTCGCTCAAGCGCACCGGCAGCGACACCATCATCCTCGGCGGCATCGCCCTGCTGTTCCTCTTCCAGTCGCTGCTGTCGCTGGTGCAATTCCTCTCCTCGCCGGAGCTGTCGCAGCAGATCCTCTTCTGGCTGTTCGGCAGCCTCGGTCGCGCCACCTGGACCACCCTGGCCATCGTCGCCGGGGTGACCCTGCTGTGCTGCCTCCTGCTCCTGCGCGATGCCTGGAAGCTGGCTGCCCTGCGGCTGGGCGAGGCACGGGCCGAGAGCCTCGGCGTAAATATCCGCCGGCTGCGCCTCAAGGTGCTGATCCTGGTGGCGGTGATGACCGCCACGGCCACCAGCTTCGTCGGGGTGATCGGCTTCGTCGGCCTGGTCGCGCCCCATATCGCCCGCTGGCAGGTGGGCGAGGACCAGCGCTTCCTGCTGCCACTGTCGGCGATCTGCGGCGCCCTGATGCTGTCCTTCGCCTCGGTGCTGTCCAAGTCGATCCTGCCCGGGGCGCTGTTTCCGGTGGGCATCGTCACCGCCATCGTCGGGGTGCCCTTTCTGCTCTGGCTCATCTTCGCCCCCCGCAGGTCCAGCCCATGATCCGCCTCCAGGACCTCGCGCTGAAGCGCGGTGATCGTACCGTCATCTCCGGACTCTGCACCGAGCTGCACGCGGGGCAGGTGCATGTGATCCTCGGCCCCAACGGTACCGGCAAGACCACCCTGCTGCGCGCCCTGGCCGGTGACCTGCCGCTGGCGGCCGGCCGGATCGAGCGCGGCGCCAGGCGGCTGGTGGCGGGGGCTTCGCTGCGTGGTCAGCGGGACGGCTGGCGCCAGGGCGTGGCCTACATGCCCCAGGATTCCCATGCCGAGGCGGCGCTGTCGGTGCTGGAGACGGTGGCCATGGGCAGCCTGGAACGGCTGACCCTGCATCTGGACGATGAGCTGCTGGAACGGGCGCTGGGCAAGCTCGACGAGGTGGGCATCGGCCATCTGGCCTCGCGCCAGCTGGGTGCCCTGAGTGGCGGTCAGCGGCAACTGGTGTTCTTTGCCCAGGTGCTGATGCGCGAACCCGAGGTGATGCTGCTGGACGAACCGGTCAGCGCCCTGGATCTGCGGCACCAGATCAACCTGCTCGATCGCGTGCGCCACGAAACCCGCCTGCACCAGCGGGTGACCGTGGTGGTGCTGCACGACCTCAACCTGGCCTGCCAATACGCCGATTCGCTGCTGGTGCTGGTCAACGGTGGCCTGCTGGCCGCCGGCCGACCCGCCGCCATCGTCACCGCCGACCTGCTGGAAGCCACCTACGGCGTGGCGGTGGACATCCTCCACGACCGCCAGGGTCGCCCGGTGGTGCAGCCGCTGACCGGTCAGGCCTTCAGCGAGGCCTGACTCTAGAGAGCCATAAAGCGGCTAACAAAACGTAGCGAGCGGCTGTCAGGCGGGTGCGCGCGGCGCGCAGGAGCCGCAGTGTACAAGCAGTACATGAGGACTCCGAGCACTGCACGCGCCCGCCTGGCGGACGCGCAGTAGTTTTGTTGGGTGCTTTTAGAAGGTGTAGGTGAAACCGGCCTGCACCGTACGCGGCTCGCCCGGATAGCTGTAGGCGTTCCAGGAGCTCTCGTCGTAGCCCTTGTTGAAGACGTTGCGCACGTCCAGGTTCAGCCGCAGGTGCTCGTCGACCTTGTAGAAGCTCAGCAGGTCGGTGACCGTGTAGCTGTCCATCGTGTAGTCGCTGAGAGCGGTCTTCTGGCCTTCGCGTTCGCCCACGTACTTGAGGTTGGCGCCCAGCCCCAGGCCGCGCAGCACGCCGTCATGGAATTCGTAGACGTTGAGCAGGTTGACGGCATTGCGCGGAATGTTGGTCAGGCGCGTGCCGCGGGCCAGGGTGTTGTCCTTGGTGACCTCGGCGTCGGTGAAGGCGTAGCCCCCGAGGATGCGCCAGTTGGGCGTCAGGTCGCCAGTCACGTTGACTTCGAAGCCGCGGCTGCGTACCTCGCCGGTAGCGACGTTGAAGGTGGGTTCGACCGGATCCGGGGTCAGGACGTTTTCCTTGACCGTATGGAAGATCGCCGTGTCGACGCTGAGGCGGCCGTCCAGCGCCGCCCACTTCATGCCCACTTCGTAGGCCTTGCCTTCTTCGGGATCGAAACCCCCACCTTGGAACGCCGCGCCGGTGTTGGGCTTGAACGACTTGGAGGCGCTGGCGTAGAGGGCCAGTTCCGGGGTGAGGTCATAACTGACGCCCAGGCGCGGGGTGACGGCGTTCGAGTCCTTGCTCCAGTCACCGGTGACAATCCGTCCGTTAGCGAGGACCTGGGGTGGCATCTTGTTATCGTAGTCATGCTCGAAGCGCTCCAGGCGCACGCCACCCAGCACCTTGAGGCGCTCGGTGAGGGCGATCTGGTCCTGCACGAAGGCGGCCCAGGTCTTGAGCGTCTCATGGTCGTGGGTGGCAACGCGGGTCAGGGCGGGGCGCGGCTGACCCAGGACCGGATCGACCAGATTGACCGGATAGACGTTGGCGCCGCCGGGGGAGCGCTGGATGATGGAGCGGTAGTCATAGTCTTCCACCTCGATCCCGGTGATCAGGGTGTGGCCGAGGCCAAAGGTGTCGAAGCGACCGGTCAGGTTCAGCTGCAGGTCGCGATCGCTCCATTCCAGCTTGCGGTAGTTGAAGTTGCGGCCGAGGGTCACGCCGTCGGCCTGCACGCCATTGGCTTCCACGGCATTGCCCTTGAGGCTGCCGTCGAGGTACTGGAAGCCGCCGGCCAGGGTCCAGGCGTCGTTCAACTGGTGCTCGAAGCGCAGCTGATAGGCCTCGCTGTCGCTGTGCAGCAGGTTGGTGGTGCCCTTTTCCCAGGCATTGGTGGAGCGACTGGCCTCGGCGCGCTGGGTCAGGTAATTGGTGCGGCCGCGATCCAGCGGGGCGTTGCTGCGGATGATGTCGGCCTCGAAGGTGATGAGGGTGGCGTCGGTGGCCTGCCAGCTCAGCACCGGGGCCACTTCGTAGCGCTCGTGCTCGACATCGTCGCGGAAGCTGTCGCCGCCTTCGGCGATCAGGTTGAGGCGATAGGCCAGGCGGCCGTCTTCATCCACCGGGCCGGTGGTGTCCAGGGTGCCGCGCCGTAGGCCCTGGTCGGTGAACTGGCTGCCGAGGGTGGTCTTGCGCTCGCCCAGCGGCTGCTTGGTGACCACGTTGAAGGTGCCGCCCGGATCGCTGCGGCCATAGAGGGTCGCCGCCGGGCCGCGCAGGACCTCGACCCGCTCCAGGGTGGCGGCATCCGGCGCGCTGGGATAGCCGCGATTCATGGGGAAGCCGTTGCGGAAATATTCGGAGCTGGTGAAGCCGCGCACCGTGTAGCTGGTCAGGCCCTGACCGCCGAAGTTGTTGCCACGGCCGACGCCGCCGGCCTGGTCCAGCGCCTGCTGCAGGCGGGTGGCGGAGAGGTCGTCGAGGGCCTCGCGGGAGACCACGCTCACCGACTGGGGCGTCTCGTGCAGCGGGGTGTCGGTACGGGTCGCACTGCTGGAACGTTCTGCCTTGTAGCCCTGTACCGGACCGGTGGGCGATTCGGCCGCGCCGACGATGGTGAGATCGGACAGCGCCTGGGGCGAGTCTTCCGTCTGCTCCTGGGCATGACCGGCGAGGGGGAGGGCACAGAGGGGCAGCAGATAGAGAGCAGGGACCAGCCGGCGCATTGTTATCGTCCTGGGGTTGGGGAGGCGGATTCTAGAGCGGGTTACAAACTGGATACAACTGCGAGTCGTTACCGCCTGAGACATATTTTCATCGGGCTGGTCGGTTCGCTGGCGACGTCCGGCCCGGGTGTCCGCGCCGAGGCGCCGGCAGACGTCTACCGGACTCGCTGCGGGAGGCGGGGCCGACGCTTTTGCCGTAGCATGCCGCTCCTTTGCCGTCGTGACCGCCCATGAATACCGCCACCCTTGCCCGCCTCTCCGAGCTCCTGCTTACCGCCCTCGCTTCGCCGCCCGCCGAGGCACGCCGACTGGTGCATGGACGTGGCCGGCTGCTGCCGGGGCTGGAGCAACTCACCGTGGACTGGC
Source organism: Pseudomonas sp. GM_Psu_1 (assembly GCF_026544185.1). Taxonomy (NCBI): domain Bacteria; kingdom Pseudomonadati; phylum Pseudomonadota; class Gammaproteobacteria; order Pseudomonadales; family Pseudomonadaceae; genus Pseudomonas; species Pseudomonas sp. GM_Psu_1. The sequence continues at coordinate 17,348 of NZ_JALNUX010000004.1, read as the reverse complement.
TGGAAGGCGTGGTGCGGGTGGGGTTGTTTCGCGAATTGCCCGCGGCCGAGCTGGAGGCCCTGCGCGCTACTCTGACCGCCCTGGGCGAGACCCCGGTGTGGATGGCCAGCGGTGCCCGCAGCCTGCTCTTACAGCATCGCTATCGCCTGGACGCCGCCAGCGAGGCGCTGATCGGCGCGCCGGTGGGGGAGCACGTCATCCACGAGGACGGCCTGAAGTTCGGCCTGGACCTTACCCGCCACCAGAACATGGGGCTGTTCCTCGACATGCGCCTGGGCCGCCGCTGGGTGCGCGAGCAGGCCGCCGGCCTGCGCATCCTCAATCTGTTCGCCTACACCTGCGGCTTCTCGGTGGCCGCCCTGGCCGGCGGCGCGGCCCAGGTGGTCAATCTGGATATGGCCCGCGGGCCCCTGACCCGCGGCCGCGAGAATCACCGGCTCAATGGCCATGACCTGGGCAAGGTCAGCTTTCTCGGTCACGAACTGTTCAAGTCCTGGGGCAAGGTACGCAAGCTGGGGCCCTATGACCTGGTGATCGTCGATCCGCCCAGCTTCCAGCAGGGCAGCTTCGCCCTGACCAAGGACTACGCCCGCATCCTGCGCCGCCTGCCCGAACTGCTCACCCCCGGCGGCCGGGTGCTGGCCTGCGTCAACGACCCCGGCGTGGGCGCGGATTTCCTCATCGCTGGCATGGCCCAGGAAGCCCCCGGACTGGCCTTCGTCGAGCGCCTGGCCAATCCACCGGAATTCGCCGACGAGGATCCCGAGGGCGGACTCAAGGTGCTGGTGTTCCGGCAGGAACAGGCGTCGTAGTTTGGATTGAGCGCAGCGAACCCCAATGGTGCCCGGGTTCGGCTCTGGCTCGTTGGGCTTCGACGATAGAGCCGTCTCAACCCAACCTATACCGGGCCAGGCTCAACCCTGCTTGGGCAAGCGCCGATAGAGCTGTTCGACCTTTTCCCGTGCCCAGGGCGTGCGGCGCAGGAAGGTCAGGCTGGACTTGATGGAGGGCTCATGGGTGAAGCAGCGCAGCGGGATGCGCCGCCCGAGTTCTTCCCAGCCGTGATGCTCCACCAGGCGGGTGAGCAGGGCTTCGAGGGTGATCCCTTCCAGGGAGGCGCGGGGCTTGTCGGACATCGGCAGGGCTCTGGGTAAGGGCAGGGCAGTGTAGCCGTTGCGACGTCGCTCTGCGCAGCGAAGCGGTCGCCCGCCTGCGGAACGATGCTGTTCGATAATCGAACTGTTAGTCGATTATCGGATTGTTTGCGTCGATGGGGCTTTGTAGTCTGACCCCAGACCGCCGCACCGGGCGGCGCCGACAACAAAGACGCGAGTCGACAATCCATGGCCCAGATCCTGTCCCTGAGCGAAGCCATCCAGCGCTTCGTCCACGATGGCGAGACCGTCGCCCTCGAAGGCTTCACCCATCTCATTCCGACCGCCGCCGCCCACGAGCTGATCCGCCAGAATCGGCGCGACCTGACCCTGGTGCGCATGACCCCCGACCTGGTCTACGACCTGCTGATCGGTGCCGGCTGCGCCAAGCGGCTGATCTTTTCCTGGGGTGGCAACCCCGGTGTCGGCTCCCTGCACCGGCTGCGCGATGCGGTGGAAAAGGGCTGGCCGCACCCGCTGGAGATTTCCGAGCACAGCCACGCGGCCCTGGCCAATGCCTATGTCGCCGGTGCCTCCAACCTGCCGTTCGCCGTCCTGCGCGGCTACCAGGGCTCGGACCTGGCCAAGGTCAATCCGGACATCAAGTTCATCGCCTGCCCCTTCACTGGCGAAAAACTGGCTGCTGTGCCCAGCGTGCGCCCGGACGTCACCGTCATCCATGCGCAGAAGGCCGACCGCCAGGGCAACGTGCTGATCCAGGGCATCCTCGGCGTGCAGAAGGAAGCGGCCCTGGCCGCCCAGCGCTGCATCGTCACCGTGGAGGAGATCGTCGACGACCTCCAGGCACCGATGAACGCCTGCGTGCTGCCGACCTGGGCGCTCAGCGCCGTCTGCGTGGTGCCGGGCGGGGCGCATCCGTCCTATGCCCACGGCTACTACGAGCGCGACAACCGCTTCTACCAGGCCTGGGATCCGATCGCCCGCGATCGCGACACCTTCACCCAGTGGATCGACACCTACATCCGCGGTACCGCGGACTTCGCCGCCTTCCAGGCGAAGCTGGCTGCGGAGGCCTGAACCATGAGCGACTTCACCACCAATGAAATGATGACCGTGGCCGCCGCGCGCCGCCTCGGCAATGGCAGCGTCTGCTTTGTCGGCATCGGCTTGCCGTCCACCGCGGCGAACCTGGCACGCCTGACCCATGCGCCGGACGTGGTGCTGATCTACGAATCCGGCCCCATCGGCGCCAAGCCGTCGGTGCTGCCGCTGTCCATCGGCGACGGCGAACTGGCCGAGACCGCCGACACCGTGGTGCCCACCGGCGAGATCTTCCGCTACTGGCTGCAGGGCGGGCGCATCGACGTCGGCTTCCTCGGCGCCGCCCAGGTCGACCGCTTCGGCAACATCAACACCACGGTGATCGGTGACTACCACCAGCCCAAGGTACGCCTGCCGGGCGCCGGCGGCGCGCCGGAGATCGCCGGTTCGGCCAAGGAGGTGCTGATCATCCTCAAGCAGTCGCACCGCAGCTTCGTCGACAAGCTGGCCTTCATCACCTCGGTGGGCTTCGGCGAGGGCGGCGATCACCGCCAGCAGCTGGGCCTGCCGGGCAAGGGCCCGACCGCCATCATCACCGACCTCTGCATCATGGAACCGGAAGCCGGCACGAACGAATTCGTGGTGACCGCCCTGCATCCCGGGGTGACTCGCGAGCAGGTGGTGGCCGCCACCGGCTGGGCCCTCCGCTTCGCCGATCAGGTCGCCACCACCGAGGCGCCGACCGCCACCGAACTCGAGGCCCTGCGCGATCTGCAGGCCCGCACCACGGCGGCCCACGGCGGCCAGAAGGGAGGCGAGGAATGAGTCGCCCCGTCTATATCTGCGACGCCGTCCGCACCCCCATTGGCCGGCTCAACGGCGGGCTGTCCGCCGTGCGTGCCGATGACCTGGCGGCCATTCCGCTCAAGGCGTTGCAGGAACGCAATCCCCAGGTGGACTGGACGGCCGTGGACGAGGTGTTCATGGGCTGCGCCAACCAGGCCGGTGAAGACAATCGCAACGTGGCACGCATGGCGGTGCTGCTGTCGGGACTGCCGGAAACCGTACCCGGCGTGACCCTGAATCGCCTCTGCGCCTCGGGCATGGAAGCGGTGGGCCAGGCCTACCGCGCCATCGCCCTGGGCGAGATGGAGCTGGTGATCGCCGCCGGGGTGGAATCCATGACCCGCGCGCCCTATGTGATGGGCAAGGCCGACAGCGCCTTCGGCCGTGGCCAGAAGTTGGAAGACACCACCCTGGGCTGGCGCTTCGTCAATCCGGCAATGAAAGAGGCCTATGGCGTCGACAGTATGCCGGTCACCGGCGACAACGTAGCCGCCGACTATGGCGTCAGCCGCGCCGACCAGGACGCCTTCGGCCTGCGCAGCCAGCAGCGCGCCGCGGCGGCCCAGGAATCCGGTTATTACGCCGAGGAAATCGTCCCGGTGACGATCAAGGGCAAGAAGGGTGACGTGGTGGTGGAGCGCGACGAGCATCCGCGTGCGGACACCACCGCCGAAGGCCTGGCCAAATTGAAGCCGGTCAACGGCCCGGACCAGACCGTGACCGCCGGCAACGCCTCGGGCCTCAACGACGGCGCCTCGGCCATCATCCTGGCCTCGGCGGAGGCCGTCAAAAAGCACGGCCTGACGCCGCGGGCCAAGGTGCTGGGCATGGCCAGTGGCGGGGTAGCGCCGCGCATCATGGGCGTCGGCCCAACGCCGGCGGTGCGCAAGCTGCTCAAGCAACTGGACCTGACCATCGAGGCCTTCGACGTCATCGAACTCAACGAAGCCTTCGCTGCCCAGGGCCTGGCCGTGCTGCGCGAGCTGGGCGTGGCCGACGACAGTCCCAAGGTCAATCCCAACGGCGGCGCCATCGCCCTGGGTCATCCCCTGGGCATGAGCGGCAACCGCCTGGTGCTCACCGCGGTGCACCACCTGCAGAGGACCGGCGGCCGCCTGGGTCTCGCCACCATGTGCGTGGGCGTCGGCCAGGGGTTGGCGCTGGCGGTGGAGCGGGTGGACGGAGCCTGAGGTTCCTAGGTTAATCGCGGCCATGGGCCGCTCCTACAAGAGCATGACCCTGTAGGAGCGGCCCATGGCCGCGATGGCCAGAGCTGATCGTAGAGCCATTGCTCAGCAAATGTCCTAAATCTCACCCATCCCCATGCCCACACCTCCTGTAACCGCGTGTGTCTCTCCTGGTCCGATGGCGGTAGGCTGTCCTCCGTCCATCCATACCTATAATTAAGGATCTCCATGAGCACTCACCCGCATTACAGCTTCGAGGAGCGCAAGAAGCGCATCTTCGCCATCGTCGGCGCCTCGTCCGGCAACCTGGTGGAATGGTTCGACTTCTACGTCTACGCCTTCTGCTCCATCTACTTCGCCGCCGCCTTCTTCCCGAAGAGCGATCCCACCGTGCAGCTGCTGAGCACCGCCGGCGTCTTCGCCGCGGGCTTTCTCATGCGGCCCCTGGGCGGCTGGATCTTCGGGCGCATCGCCGACAAGTACGGGCGGCGCACCTCCATGGTCATCTCCATCCTGATGATGGGCGCCGGCTCCCTGGCCATCGCCTGCCTGCCCACCTATGCCAGCATCGGCGTCGCGGCGCCGGCCCTGCTGCTGCTCGCGCGACTGCTGCAGGGCATCTCGGTGGGCGGTGAATACGGCACCACCGCCACCTACATGAGCGAGGTGGCGCTGCGCGGCCAGCGCGGCTTCTTCGCTTCCTTCCAGTACGTCACCCTGATCGGCGGCCAGTTGCTCGCGGTGCTGGTGGTGGTGATCCTGCAGCAGGTGCTCAGCGACGAAGAGCTGCGCGCCTGGGGCTGGCGGATTCCCTTCCTGGTCGGCGCCGCCGCCGCGGTCATCTCGCTGTTCCTGCGTCGTTCGCTGGAAGAGACCACCACCGCCGAGACCCGCGCCAACAAGGAAGCCGGTACCTTGAGCGGCCTGTTCAAGCACCACAAGGCGGCGTTCTTCACCGTGCTCGGCTACACCGCCGGCGGCTCGCTGATCTTCTATACCTTCACCACCTACATGCAGAAGTACCTGGTCAACACCAGCGGCATGGACGCCAAGACCGCCAGCGCCGTGATGACCTGCGCCCTGCTGGTGTTCATGCTCATGCAGCCGCTGTTCGGCATGCTCTCCGACCGCATCGGCCGGCGCGCCTCCATGCTGCTGTTCGGCGGCCTGGGCGCGGTCTGCACCTGGCCGATCCTCACGGCGCTGGCCAGCGTCCAGAGTCCCTTCGTGGCCTTCCTGCTGATCTGTCTGGCCATGGCCATCATCAGCCTCTACACCTCCATCAGCGGCCTGGTGAAGGCGGAGATGTTCCCGCCGGAAGTGCGCGCCCTGGGCGTGGGCCTGTCCTATGCGGTGGCCAACGCGGTCTTTGGCGGCTCGGCGGAATTCGTCGCCCTGAGCTTCAAGACCCAGGGGCATGAAGAGGTGTTCTACATCTACGTCTCGGTGATGCTGGTGGTGGCCTTCCTGGTCAGCCTGCGGCTGCCGCGGCAGGCCGCCTACCTGCATCACGATCATTGAGCCCGAGGAGTCCCCATGTCCAATCTGCTGTTCGACGCCTACTTCACCAGCGCCGCCATGCGCGCGGTGTTCTGTGACCACGGCCGACTGCAGGGCATGCTGGACTTCGAAGCGGCCCTGGCGCGCGCCGAGGCCGCGGTGGGGGTGATCCCGGAGACGGCGGTGGCGCCCATCGCCGCCGCCTGCCGTGCCGAGCGGTACGATGCCGCCGAGCTGGCCCGCGCCGTGGTCAGCGCCGGTAACTCGGCCATTCCCCTGGTCAAGGCCCTGGGCCGGCAGATCGCCGCCCAGGCCCCCGAGGCCGAGCGCCATGTGCACCGCGGCGCCACCAGCCAGGACGCCATGGACAGTGGCCTGGTCCTGCAGATCCGCCAGGCGCTGGACCTGCTGGATGCCGACCTGGCGCAACTGGCCGAGGCCCTGGCCAGCCAGGCCGAGCGCCATGCCGGTACCGTGCTGGCCGGCCGCACCTGGCTGCAACACGCAACGCCCGTGACCCTGGGCATGAAACTGGCCGGGGTGCTGGGCGCCATCAGCCGTCACCGCCAGCGCCTGGCCGAACTGCGGCCAAGGGTGCTGGTGCTGCAATTCGGCGGCGCCTCGGGCAGCCTGGCCGCCCTGGGCGCTGACGCCCTGCCGGTGGCCGAGGCCCTGGCCCGCGAGCTGGGGCTGAGCCTGCCGGAGCAGCCCTGGCACACCCAGCGCGATCGCCTGGTCGAGGTCGGCGCCTGGCTGGGCCTGGTGGCGGGCAGCCTGGGCAAGCTGGGGCGCGATCTGTCGCTGCTGATGCAGACCGAGGCCGCCGAGGTCTTCGAACCCTCGGCGCCGGGCAAGGGGGGATCGTCCACCATGCCGCACAAACGCAATCCGGTGGGCGCGGCGGTGCTGATCGCCGCCGCCACCCGCGCGCCGGGTCTGGTCAGCACCCTGTTTTCCGCCATGCCCCAGGAGCACGAGCGCAGCCTGGGACTCTGGCACGCCGAGTGGGAAACCCTGCCGGAGCTGTTCTGCCTGGTCTCCGGTGCCCTGCAGCAGGCGCAGTCCATCGTCGCCGGGCTGGAGGTCGATGCGGCGCGGATGCAGGCCAATCTGGAATTGACCCACGGCCTGGTGCTGGCCGAGGCGGTGAGCATCGCCCTGGCCGGACGCCTGGGGCGCGAGGCCGCTCACCACCTGGTGGAGCAGAGCTGCAAGCGCGCCGTCCAGGAGGGTCGCCATCTGCGGCTGGTGCTCGGCGATACCCCCGAGGTCACCGCCGAACTCTCCAGCGCCGAGCTGGATCGCCTGCTGGACCCCGCCCATTACCAGGGCCAGGCCCGGGCCTGGGTGGCCCGCGCCCTGGCCGAACATCGCACCCTGCCTACCCATTCCTAAACCAGAGGACTGCCTGATGCCCAGCGTACGTCTCGCCGATGGCGACCTGAACTACCGGCTGGAGGGCCCCGAGGGCGCCCCCGTGCTGATCCTGTCCAATTCCCTGGGCACCAACCTGGCCATGTGGGACGACCAGGCCGCCGCCTTCAGCGAGCGCTTTCGCCTGCTGCGCTACGACACCCGTGGTCACGGCGCCTCCCTGGTGACGCCCGGCCCCTATCGCATGGATCAGAACGGCCGTGACGTCCTGGCCCTGGCCGACGCCCTGGGTATCGACCGCTTCGCCTTCTGTGGCCTGTCCATGGGTGGCTCCATCGGCCAGTGGCTGGGCATCAACGCCCCCGAGCGGGTCACCCGTCTGGTGCTGTGCAACACCGGCGCCAAGATCGGCACCCCCGAAGTGTGGAATACCCGCATCCAGACCGTGGAAGCTGGTGGTGAGCAGGCCATGCGCGACCTGCGCGACGCCTCCATCGGCCGCTGGTTCACCCCCGATTTCGCCAGCGCCGAGCCGGATAAGGTCGACCGCATCGTCGCCATGCTCGCCGGCACCTCGCCCCAGGGCTACGCGGCCAACTGCGCGGCGGTGCGCGACGCCGACTTCCGCGAGGTGCTGGACGCCGTCCGCGCCCCGACGCTGATCGTCGCCGGCACCCACGACGCCGTGACCACCCCGGCCGACGGGCGCTTCCTGCAGGAACGCATCCCCGGCGCCGAGTACGTCGAGTTTCCCGCGGCCCACCTGTCCAACGTGCAGATGGGCGCTGCCTTTACCCAGCGCGTGCTGGCCTTTCTCAGCGCCTGAAGGAGTCGATCTTGGACGAAAGAGAACGTTACGAAGCCGGCATGCAGGTCCGCCGCGCGGTGCTGGGCGACGCCCACGTCGATCGCAGCCTGGAAAAGCTGACCCCCTTCAACGAAGAATTCCAGGAGATGATTACCCGCCACGCCTGGGGCGATATCTGGACCCGCCCGGGTCTGCCGCGGCACACCCGCAGCCTGATCACCATCGCCATGCTGATCGGCATGAATCGCGAAGGCGAATTGCGCCTGCACCTGCGCGCCGCCCGCAGCAACGGGGTGACGCGGGAGGAGATCAAGGAGCTGATCATGCAGAGCGCCATCTACTGCGGCATCCCGGCGGCCAATGCCACCTTCCATCTGGCGGAGACGGTGTGGGATGAGTTGGGGGTGGAGTCGCTGGAGGGGTGAGTTTCCCCCCTTTGGCCCCTGTTTGGATGATGCCCGCCGGGTTGGATTTGGCGGGCGTCGTTGTTTGGGGCGGACGTAGGTTAGCGAAGCCCAACGGTGTGGGGCATTGGGTGCCTTGGCTTGTTATCGAGTGCTTTGATGGTTTTGGTTTCGCCCACCCGGGCGACTCACTTTTTTCAGTCGCCAAAAAAGTAAGCAAAAACGCTTGCCCCGACCATACGGCCTTCCGCTTCGCTCCAGGTCCGCTCACGCCAGCGCCGTTCCGGGGTCGGTCCAGATGGGCCGTCCCTGGCCCACTGGACCTCTCGCCGCATCCCTGCGGCTCGACCCACTCCACGACGCTGGCGTTCGCCCTGCTGAACGGGGCGATTCACGCGCCTGATGCCTTGGGTGCAAACCGGTAGGGTGGACAACGGCGCAGCCTTGTCCACGTGTTAAGCGTTACTCCCTAAGTGGAAAACGCTGCGCGGTTTTCCACGCTACGAATCGCTATGGGTTCTCCCTGAAAACACGAACTCCCAGGCTAGCGCCCCGTCCCCGTCAGTGAGGCCGAGTGCAGGTGTCGCGGAGGGGGATGCGAGGCAGGACGCCGAGCAAGGCGCGAGGGGCAGGAGGCCCCTTCGTGCCGTACCCCTGGAGCGGCGCCGGAGCGAGGGGACCCGAAGGGCCGAAACGTGGGGACAGCGTTTTTGCTTACTTTTTTCGCGCTTGAAAAAAGTGAGTCGCCCGGGTGGGCGAAACAAGAGGTATCAGCAAAGCTTGATAAGCAGCTAGGGCACCGGTAAGCCAAGGCATCCCGGCCAAACTCAGCTGTGTTGGGCTTCGCTTCGCTCAGCCCAACCAACGAAACCGGCACCCCTATCAGCTCTGTCTTGTCAGGCTTCGCTAACGGCCAATGCAAGCGTGGATTTACGCCTTATCGCGGTCGTGGACCGCTCCTACGCAAGCGGCCATCAGCCCGGAGCTTGTTACTTCGCCATCACCCGCGTGATCCGATCCCCCTCGGCATCATCCTGCCCCTTGGCCTTGTTGACCGCGTAGACCACGCCTTTGCCATCCACCACCGCGTGGTTGGGGTAGGTGCCCAGTTCCAGGTTGGCCTTGATGGTGCCGTCCGGGTCGACCACGGTCAGGGTGCCGGCGCCGCGGTTGGTCACGTAGGCCAGGCGCTTGACCGGGTCGAAGGCCACGTTCAGCGCCCCGGCACCGGTGGTGACGTTGTGCAGGGTCTTGCCGGTCTTGGCGTCGACGATCAGCAGGTTGTCGCTGCCCTGCGCGGTGATGAACAGGCGATCGGTCTGGGGATCGTGGGCCACGCCCATGGGGGTCTTGGCGCCCTGGATCGGGAAGACCTTCTCGACCTGCTCGGTCTTGGCGTCGATCACCGCGGCTTCGTTGGTCTTGAGGCTGACGGCGTAGAGCTTGTGCACCGCCAGGTCCAGGTGCATGCCGACCACGGCGAACCGCTCGCCGCGCACGCCCGATTCGATGGCGATGTGCTTGCGCACGGCCGGGGTCTTGGCGTCGAAGCTGACGATGTCCGGGGTCATGGCCGCCGAGGCGAAGGCGCGGTCGAGTTTCTCGTCGACCACCACGGTGTGGGCATGGGGCACGAGGCCGGGTTCGAATTGCTTGACCAGGCCCAGGTCGCTCTGGCGATAGACCGCCACGGTGTTCTGCCGGGTATTGGTGGTCCAGACGGTGCCGTTGCGATCGTCCACGCCCACGCCGTAGACGGCGTAGACACCGGCGTCCTCGCCCTGGGCGGCGGCCGGGGTGATCTGGCGCTGGATGGACAGGTCCTTGGGATCGAGCTTGAGCAGCTGCGAGACCTTGACCGGCGGGCGGCCCACGGCCGAGGTGACGAAGAGGGCGCCGGTCTTGGCGCTGCTGTCCACCTGGTAGAGGCCGGGGACCAGTTTGACCGCGGTGAGGCTGTAGGCCTCGGCGCCGGACAGCGGCACCACCGGCGAGACCTTGAGCGGAAAGACCGCGGCGCCCGAGGGCTGGGCGGTGCTGATGACGATGGGATGCTGGCCGGGGGCGGCGTCTTCGGGGATGCGGATGGTCGCCTTGAAGTTGCCCTGGGCGTCGGCCACGTAGGCGGCGTCGGGGTTGAGCGCCACGCCACCGCGCGACAGGGTGATCTGCTGACCGGGGGTGAAGCCGCGGCCGTCCAGCGCGACCTCGCTGCCGGCCAGGATGGCGGTGCCGCTGACGGGACTGGCCTTGATCTCGCCGTGGTAGTCCGGATCGGGGGCTTCGAAGCTGGAGCGCGCCTGGGCGGCTTGCCCACCCAGCGCCAGCAGGGCGGCCAGCAGGGTGACGGAAAAGACGCGCCGGCCCTTGGCCGAAGACGCTGGAGCGATGTTCATCAGGGATTCCTTGTAGCGGCGATCAAGATACCCGCGCCAGAGCGCCGGGCAGCGGAGGCCCTCCTGGGCTAGGCCATGTTAAGGCGAAAGCGAAATACTTGCATTTAGATTTGCAGGTTTTACGCGAGGTCGCTGTCCGGGGTATCGAGGGTGCGCTGCATCAGGCAGGCGCCGGCGCCATAGCCGGCCAGCTTGGCCTCGAGCGCGGCGTCGGCCGGAACCGGGTGATAGTGATGGCGCTGCCAGTAGCCGATGGCGTTGGACAGCGACACCAGTCGCCCCTGGCGCAGGCGGGCGCGTCGGGCCTGGCCCTTCGCGTGGCGATAGAGCCGCCCGGCCACGCCCTGGCCCTGGGCGGCGGGGTGCACGGCGCAGTCGTGCAGGAACCAGGTCGAGGCCGCGCCCGGCAGCTGCTCCAGGCGGGCGCCCAGCACCGGTGGCAGGCCGTCGTCCCAGGGATAGGCGATCAGATAGCCCTGCAGCCGCGCCTCGGCGTCCAGGGCCGCCCAGCAGTGTTCCGGGGCGAGCTCCAGGCGATTGGCGTAGAAGGCGTGGTCTTCGAGCAGGTCGGCGGGGTAGTTGGCCGCCTGGATGGCGAGGACGGCCGGGAGGTCGGCGGGGCGCAGCGGGCGTATCGAAGGCATGACGAGGCGGGGGAAAAGGTCCGGCCGGGCAGTATGGTCACTGCCCGGCCGGGAGGCAAACGCCTCGGAGCCGTGGGTGGTGAGTCCCGTCGCTAGCCTGCGCCTTGGCGCGGGGACCTGGATTCCAGCGGCGACCTTGGCGTGCCTGGCGCCGCCGCCGGCCCTAGGCCTTGGCGATCAGCCGCGAATTACGCTCGTTCCTGAAGTGCAGATCTTCGATCCGCTGGGTCGCGGTCTCGGCTTCCTGGCGGGCGGCGAGGATGAGGTCGTGGTGCGGGGACTTGGCGCAGACCGGGTCGGCGTTGCGGGCATCGCCGGTGAGCATGAAGGCCTGGCAGCGGCAGCCGCCGTAGTCCTTTTCCTTCTCGTCGCAGGAGCGGCAGGGCTCGGGCATCCAGTCGTAGCCGCGGTAGACGTTGAAGCCGAAGGAGTCGTACCAGATGTGCCTGAGGTCCTGCTCCTTCACGTTGGGGAAGGCGATGGGCATCTGCCGGGCGCCGTGGCAGGGCAGGGCGGTACCGTCCGGCGTGATGGTGAGGAACAGCTTGCCCCAGCCGTCCATGCAGGCCTTGGGGCGCTCTTCGTAGTAGTCCGGGGTGACGAAGATCAGCTTGCAGGGGTGGTTCTCGGCCTTGAGGCGCGCGCGGTAGTCATTGGTGATGCCTTCGGCGCGCTCCAGTTGGGCCCTGGTCGGCAGGAGACCGGCGCGATTGCGCTCGGCCCAGCCGTAGAACTGGCAGGTGGCGAGTTCGACGAAGTCGGCTTCCAGGGCCAGGCAGAGGTCGATGATCTGGTCGATGCGATCGATGTTGTGCCTGTGGGTGACGAAGTTGAGCACCATCGGATAGCCATGGGCCTTGACCGCCTTGGCCATGGCCAGCTTCTGGGCGAAGGCCTTCCTAGAGCCGGCCAGCAGGTTGTTCACCTGTTCGTCGCTGGCCTGGAAGCTGATCTGGATATGGTCCAGGCCGGCTTCCTTGAATTCGGCGATGCGCGCCTCGGTGAGGCCGATGCCGGAGGTGATGAGGTTGGTGTAGTAGCCCAGCCGGCGCGCCTCGCGGATCAGTTCGGCGAGGTCCTGGCGCACCAGGGGTTCGCCGCCGGAAAAGCCGATCTGGGCGGCGCCCATCTCCCGCGCCTCGGCCATCACCTTGAACCACTGTTCGGTGGTCAGCTCACGACCCTGGGCGGCGAAGTCCAGGGGATTGGAGCAATAGGGGCACTGCAGCGGACAGCGATAGGTGACCTCGGCCAGCAGCCACAGCGGCAGGCCGACGTTGTGCTTGCCTATCGCCGGTGGCTGCGGGAGTTGCATGGGCACTCCAGGCAATTGAGAAGTGCCTGCGCTCGGTGATGCAGCGTTAGAAACCCGCTCGGAATGCTCATTTACCATTTGTAAACTCCGCTTCCTCGCGGGTTTCTGCCTTGCCTAACCTTCGCTCGGCGACTTCTCGAATAAGGCTTAGCCGAGCAGGAGCCAGTGCTCTGCACGAGCGACCTCCATGAATTGTTCGACGTCGGCGCCCAGCTCGGGCACGCCGGGGAAGCGTTCGTCGAGGACGGCGATGATGGCGGCCACGTCACGCTGGCCGTCGATCAGCTCGCCGATGGCGGCGGCGCTGTCGTTGAGCTTGATCATGCCCTCGGGATAGAGCAGCACATGGGCGTCCTGCGCCGGCTCGAACTGGAAGCGATAGCCGGGGCGCCAGCGCGGCACCTGGGTGCGGTCGAAGCTCATAGGTCGATTCCTCGGTGCCAGCGGCGCTCGGCGGTGACGCTGTGATAGGGCGGGCGGTGCAGTTCGTAGGCCATGCTCATGGCGTCGAGCATGGTCCAGAGGATGTCCAGCTTGAACTGCAGGATCTCCAGCATGCGCTGCTGGGATTCCCAGGTGGTGTAGTGCTGCAGGGTGATCTGCAGGCCGTGCTCGACGTCGCGCCGGGCCTGGCCCAGGCGGGTGCGGAAGTATTCGTAGCCGGCCGGATCGATCCAGGGATAGTGGGTCGGCCAGGCGTCCAGGCGCGACTGGTGGATCTGCGGCGCGAACAGTTCGGTCAGGGAGCTGCTGGCGGCTTCCTGCCAGGAGGCGCGACGGGCGAAGTTGACGTAGGCGTCCACCGCGAAGCGCACCCCGGGCAGCACCAGTTCCTGGGAGAGCACCTGCTCGCGGTCCAGGCCGGTGGCCTCGGCCAGGCGCAGCCAGGCCTCGATGCCACCTTCGCTGCCGGGCTCGCCGTCGTGATCGAGGATGCGCTGCACCCATTCGCGACGGATCTCGCGATCCGGGCAGTTGGCCAGGATGGCGGCGTCCTTGAGCGGGATGTTGACCTGGTAGTAGAAGCGGTTGGCCACCCAGCCCTGGATCTGCTCGCGGCTGGCGCGGCCCTGGTACATGGCCACGTGATAGGGGTGGTGGATGTGGTAGAGGTCGCCCTTGGCGCGCAGGGCGGCTTCGAATTCGGCGGGCGTAAGGGCGTCGGGCATGGCGTTCACAACTCGATGGACATGCCGTCCCAGGCGACTTCCACGCCCTGGCGCGCGACGATGGCGCGCTCGGGGGAGTCTTCGTCCAGGATCGGATTGGTGTTGTTGATGTGGATCAGCACCTTGCGCTGGCGCTCGAAGCCGGCCAGCACCTCCAGCATGCCGCCGGGGCCGCTCTGCGGCAGGTGGCCCATCTCGGTGCCGGTCCGGGTGCCCACGCCGCGACGCTGCATCTCGTCGTCGGTCCAGAGCGTGCCGTCCACCAGCAGGCAATCGGCCTGGCCCATCAGCTCCAGCAGGGCGGCGTCCGGCTGGCCCAGTCCCGGGGCATAGAACAGCTTGCCGCCGGTGCGTCGGTCGTGGACCAGCAGCCCCAGGTTGTCGCCCGGGTGCGGATCGTGGCGATGGGGCGAATAGGGCGGCGCGGCGCTGCGCAGCGGGAAGGGCGTGAATTCCAGATTCGGACAGGCCGGGATGGTGAAGCTGCCGCTCAGGGCGATGGGCTGCCAGCTGAGCCCGCCGTTCCAGTGTTCGAGCATGTTGAACAGCGGAAAGCCGGTGGTGAGGTCCTGGTGGACCATCTCGGTGCACCAGACCTCGTGGGGGCAGCCTTCGCGCAGGCTGAGCAGGCCGGTGGTGTGGTCGATCTGGCTGTCCAGCAGGACGATGGCGCGGATGCCGGTGTCACGCAGGGCCCGCGCCGGTTGCAGCGGGGCGAAGCCGGCCAGCTGGGCGCGGATGTCGGGCGAGGCGTTGCACAGGATCCAGTTCACCCCGTCGTCGGACAGGGCGATGGAAGACTGGGTACGGGCCTGGGCCCTGAGGGTGCCCTTGCGGAAGCCGTCGCAATTGACGCAATTGCAGTTCCACTGGGGAAAGCCACCGCCGGCGGCGGAGCCGAGAATCTGGATATGCATGGGAAAGGCTAAACCTGGAAAAAGTACGCCCCGGCGAACCGGGGCGTGGGGCGCATCAACGGTTGGCGAAGTACATGGTGACTTCGAAGCCGATGCGCAGGTCAGTGTAAGCAGGCTTGGTCCACATGGGAGGTCTCCTCTTTTGACTGCGAAAGCCGGAAGGATCCGGTCGTCAAGTCTAACAAATGTTACCTAGCTAAGGGTTTTTGCCGCGACGAATCGCTGGCGGTCCGGCGGACATTACTGTCTTACCGATCCTGCAACAGATTGACCGCCAAGGCCGGCCGACGCTCCCGGGAAAGTGTTGAAAGCTATGACATCCAGCCGGATGGCGCGTGGGCATTGGCCAGGGCGAAGCGCGGCGCGTCGCTGGCGGTGAGTTGTTGCCAGGCCTGCTGCAGAGCTTCGGCGTCCAGGGCGGCCAGGGCCTGCTGCAGGGGGGCGAGATCCAGCGCCCCGCTGCGCTGGAAGCCCCACCAGAGTCGCTCGGCCAGGGCGGCGCGCTGAGGGGTGGTGGGGCTGAAGTCGCGCCCCAGCTGACCGATGTCTTCTGCCAGCGTAGTGGCCTCGGCCTGCACCGCGTTGCGGCTGTCGGCCAGGCAGCCTTCGATTTCCGCGAGGATCTCCGCCGCCCGGGCCTGGGGCGACTGCACGCCGATCAGCAGGCCACCGTGATCGCCCAGCAGGCGATAGGCGGAAAACACCGCATAGCCCAGTTGCCGCTCGCTGCGCAGGCGCTGGAACAGCGGTCCTTGCAGGCGCGCCGCCAGCAGCCGCCAGGCGGCTTCGGTGGCGGGGCGCGCATCGGGTTGCGGACAGAACAGCAGCAGCGCCTGCTGGGCATCGGCGCTGGGTTCGTGGTGCCAGTGGCGACCGGTGCAGCCCGGGGGTTCGCCCAGCGGCCCGGCCTGGGGCCGAGGCGGCGGCGTGAGGGCGGCCAGGGACGCCTGCGCCGCCTCGGGCAGGCCACAGGCCAGGGCCTGCCAGCGCGGGTCTGCTTCATTGCTAGTCAGCGGCATGACCGCATTTAGTCGCTCGGGCAGGACCTTGAGCAACTGGCGGATCAGCATGGGCTCGATCGAGGCTGCGGGGAGCGGCTGGGAAAGGTCCAGCGCGTTCGTCAGGCGGCCGAGCGCCTGCTCCAGCACCGCCGGCAGCGCCATGGCCCAGCCCTGCAGCCGCAAGTCCCAGGGTGCCCCGGGCGGACTCCAGCGCAGGCTGACGCCCGCCTCGGCGGCCAGCCGGGGTAACGCGCCCAGCACCCGAACATCGGGCGCGACCGGTGCCGGTCCCGGCCATTGCCAGCGCAAAAACAGCAGGCCTTCGCGCTGCTGGGGGGCAAGGGCCTGGCTGATCGGCCAGGACTGCCTCGTCGGGGCGCTCGGCGTGACGGGGTCGGCGAGCAAAGGATTGATCGGAGGCAGGGCGAAGGGGACGGCGGCGGGAGCTGTTGTGCACGGGGAGTCGGCCAGGCCGGCGGCGAAACCGCTGAGGCGCTCGGGGACCAGTTGCGCGAGCAGCCGGGGCCAGGCGGCCTGGGCGGCCGGGGAGAGCGCCGGTTGTGGCCAGGCGTCTCCTGGCCGATCCAGCCAGAGGCGCTCACCCAGGCGCCTTGCCAGCCCCAGGGCGGGCAGGGTCGCCCAGAGGCGCTGGATACGTTCGGCGTGCCCCTGCTGCAGTGCGGCGAGGGGCGTCTGGCGCAGGGCGTCCAGCCAGGGGCACAGGATGCCGGTCAGGTGGCTCGGGCTGGCCTGGGGGCCGGGCACGAGATCCAGCCGGAGCAGGCCCTGGCGGGCCTGGCGATAGGGCCAGGCGAGGCTCAGTCGTTCGGCCTGGCCCGCTTGGCGCAGGAGGGCGGGCAGGCCGCCGGGATGGTCGCCGAGCAGCAGGGTTTCCAGCAACTCCGCCGCTTCCCAGCTGCCGGGTGGCAGATCGTCGAGGGCGAATTGCACGGCCAGCGTCGGGGGCGTTGTGGCGGTGGTCTGCCAGCGTTCGCCTGCAGCCGGAAGTGCTTGCGGCGCTACGGCGCTGGGCGCCGGGCCAGGGGGCAGCAGGGCGCCCTGTTCCCGGGCCAGGTCGACCAGTTCGGCCAGCGGTTGCGGCCCGGCCAGCACCAGCAGTGCATTGTCGGCCCGGTAGTGCTGGCGCTGGAAGTCGCGCAGGGCCGCCTGGAAGGCCGGGCTCTGCAGCGGCAGGCTGTAACGGTTGCCGGCATGGAAGCCGGCGGCCGGATGGTCGGCGGGCAGGCCGGCGGCCAGGGCCAGGTCGCGGCGGGTGTCGGCGCTGCGCGACCAGGCGATGAATTCGGCGTGCAGCACCTCGCGCTCGCGGCGCTGGGCGTCGGCTGCCAGCAGGGGCGCGGCGAGCATGTCCAGCAGCCGGGCGAGTCCGGCGGCCAGGTGCTCGGGAGCCAGGGCGAAAAAGAAGTCGGTGGTGGTCTCGCGGGTGCTGGCGTTGAGTTCGCCGCCGAGGCGCTGCACCAGCGGCATCAGGCCGTCCGCCGCCGGATAGCGCCGGCTGCCGAGAAAGAACAGGTGTTCGAGAAAGTGCGCCAGCCCCGGAAAGGCCCGCGGCGCCTGGTGACTGCCGGCGCCGATGCGCACCAGGGCGGCGGCCTGGGGCAGCTCGGGAT